>JANNWZ010000188.1:0-141919 GCA_031409295.1 Mariniblastus sp. | reverse complement strand
GGCACGAAGGTAGTTCACCGCTGCGTTGCCGTCGGTACGATCAAACTCACTGGGAATCAAACGATACTTCAAAGCAGGTCGTGATTCGCGCGAAGGATACAGGGTCAGAGTCCTTTCGCGAACCATCTTGCCTGGAGACGCTTCATCCTTGACTTCGATCCAACCTCGATTCTTGTGTTGTTGGGCCAATGCCGGACTGGTAGCGTTGAGGAACGTCTGGCATGCCAGCCCCAGCATCAACAACTTGCATAACGTATCCAATCCCCAGACCTCCTTTACCAAAGCGACCCAAGTCGCCACGCGACCAGAATTAGTTACAGCCGCCCGAGGGTTCGACAAAATGTTGTTCATAGAAATCAATTGGATTGAAGTTAATTAGAAATTGGATTTGTCAATAATGACGGAAACGGAAGGTTGTCTTTGGCGCTCGATCCTCGATCCTAAATCGACTCTTCCAACAATTCTCGCATCAACAAGTGCCTCTGCGATTTTGGTTGACTTGGCTCAAAATTGATTTCGAAAGTAGATTTCGGGAGAGGATCGCTCTGATCGCTTGACTTCGCTTCGGGGATCGATCGTGGACTCAACGAGCGGACAGCACCGGACTCGGAATCCGGCCTCAACCAGCGATGTGACACGACCAGGGGTCTGTCTTCAAGCCAGTTTGGCTCAGGCAATTCAATTGAGTGACGAAGATCCCAACGATCCAGTTGATTGTTTGACGAGTTGTTTGTCAGCTGCACTTCCGCTGACGGAGTTTCGGTTGCATCCGATGCATTTTCGTTACCAGTGGCTGGCTCGACAGTCGACACCTGCACTTTGTTCACCGACTCATTCGTTTGAGCGACCAAGGCTTGCCCCCGATTAAGCAACAAGGCCGTGATCGCTGCCCCCATCATCATGCCACATGACCAAGCGATACCAACTCGCAACCAGGAACTCCGAGTGCTGGCGGCCTCACTAGACATCGGCTGAGTTGGAAACAGAACCGGCGTGATTGCTTGTTCAGACAACTGCTCGGCGTAAACTTCATCGAGACTGACTTGAGCCGGACGCGGGCGGAAAGTTCGCAAGTACTGTGCAAAGCCATCCTTCGATTCAAGTGGGTTGTCATTGGGTTCGTTAAACTGACTCATAATGGAGCCCTCAAGAATTTAGCAGGGATTCGAGTTGGAATTTGAGTTGGCGGTGCCGACTCCGTGATCGTTTTAGGTTCTTTTTTTTCAAAAGCCCGTTTCAGTTTGGCCAATGCGTGCTGGAAATGCCGGTGGGCGGTGCTGGAGGAAATTTCGACCAACGTGGCGATTTGAGCAAATGTCAGTTCGCCCCAAACATGCGCCACCACAATCTCTCGCTCCAGCGGTTCCAGTCGTTCCAGCTGCAATTGCAACTGCTGGGCCTCTTCCACGCTTTCAAGTTGACTTGAAAACCAGCACGATGCCGTTTCACTTTTCGAACCACTGACCAGCTTGTTTCGATTTCTTCGGCGGCTCTCTCCGCGACTCTGATTCATCGCTCGACGTTTCGTAGCCGTAAACAGCCAAGCGACCGGATCGACGGGTGCGGACGCCAAACGAACCAGTTCCACAAATGCTTCTTGAACCGCGTCATCGGGATCGCTACACCATTGTCGCGCGTAAAGCACCAAGGCAGCTCCCTGCTCGCCAATCAAGCGTTCAATTTCTTGGTGAGTTATCTGAGTCACGGATCAGGCAGTTGCAGAATGGATTACAATGGCTGGAGTCGTTCCGAAAAAAGTAGCCCGACAAAACGTATTATGGCCTTTTTATTAGGAAGTCCCCGCCAAAGCAAACCGATCCCACGAAATCGAGCGATTTTGGAAAAAGTTAATTAAAACCTATGCCAGAATACGAAATACAAGCCCGTAGCTCAAGTTTTGAAGTTGCACCAATACAAACCCGACGCGCGAGTTTTGATGTTGCACTCATACAAGCGCGAAGCGCCAGCATGTGAAATTTTTCCGAGAAATAGGGTTCACTTGCTGGCGCTTCGTACTTGTATTGGGAAAGGTTCTTGGTTTTACGCCGATATAAGATAAGAGCAGAAGGAACTAGCTGACAAAATTTGGATTCTGATTATTAGTTCTAAATTTCGTTGATACTAATTGAGGCGATTGAGGCGTTTAGATAGCCAGACGTCGCCGGACGATCTGCATGTGGTGGATGATGTGCCCGACCATGATATAGGCCAATGCCCGCACCGTAATCGGATGGTCCGAAGCGACTCCTACATTGTCCCACGACTGCGGCTTGATCCGGCGCAACAGTAACAGATTCGCCTGCCGGCAAAACAGCAATTCATCGACTAGTGATTTTAGACTGGGCGTTTCATAGTCATTGTTAGTGATATAGGGGTCCTGATTCATGCCGGGCAAAGCTTGCAAATCACCCGAGGCAAACCGATGAAGTCGATTGGCAAAAATCCGTTCCGCATCGATCAGATGTCCGACAACTTGCTTGATGGACCAAAGATAAGGAGCGTGGATTGTCATCGAGTCCGATTCCGAGACGTTTTGGAAAAACGAACTAAGTTCACCGATCTGTTGTTCGGCCAACTTCAGCAAGTCACCGTCGGGCACCAGCTGAATATAGGTTTTGTAATAGTTGAAGTATTCATCGGTGGCTGGCGGACGAGCTGCATCGGTTTTAGTTGACATATTTTCTCCTGGTTGAATTAAAAAAGTTTTCAAAAAAGTTTCTCAATCGCGGCCCGCGACATTCCCAAAGCCAAATTTTCGGCCACTCACGTGTGGCGTGCCGCAGGGTAAATCTGGCCGACTCCGTATCAGGCATGCAGCTTGATGACATCAACGAACGTATCATAGAATCCACTTCCGCCACCCCAATCGGTTGGTTCTTCCGGCGTCAACACGTTTACCGAACAGGGATTGCCTTCTGCATCGCCAAAGCCACCAAACGGCATCCAGGCGACTCCCGGACGAACTCGCGGTGAAACCCGACATTCGGCCGTCACCGCTCCCTGTTGATTCACAACTTGAACAATGTCTCCCTGCGACAAACTGCGGCTAGCTGCATCATCGGCATGCAATTCGATAAACAATCGTCCTTCGCGTCGGCGATGACGATCGATATGAGAATAGCTTGAATTCATAAAGTGGAGTGTTTTGCCGGTGATCAACTGCAATTGGTTGCCGGTGGGCAGACGAATTTCTCCGCTCCATGGGAGTGGGTCATGACCCAGCTCCAACAAGGATTCCGAAAACAACTCGGCTTTGCCGGACCGCGTAGGGAAACCGCCGTTCGCAAACGGGCGCCAGTCGCGATCTTTGTTCAGACGAACGTAACCCTCGGCCCACAGTCTTTCGAAACTCACTTCTGCCAGCCACGGATGCCCGCTGTTAAGTGCGGTTCGCAACAAGGTCTCGTCGCTCTCGAACAACCAGGGCTCATCACGCCCCAAGGCTCGTGCCAAGCGGCGAAAAAATTCGGTGTTGGAGACCGATTCACCCAGCGGCTGAATCGCCGGTCGATTCAGCGACAGATAATGGTGCCCCCAGGCGGGAACTAAATCGAGGCATTCGATCTGGCTCGTGGCCGGCAAAATATAATCTGCAAATCGAGCCGTCTCGGTGACAAACAAATCATGTACGACAGTGAAAAGATCTTCGCGCTGCAATCCTTCGATGACTCGATGTTGATTTGGCATCGTGACCACTGGGTTGCAATTATAGATGCAGAGACTCCGAATCGGCGGCTTCAGCTGCTGGTTACAAAGATCCAGGCCCAAGTCACGCATGTTCAACACACGCACACCGGGTTGGTCGTGTTCCGGGAACAACACGCCCTGGTGGTTCAGCGTAGAAAATTGCAACCCATGAGTCGAGCGTGACAGGCCACCGCCACGATGTCGCCAAGCTCCAGTCAACACTGGCAAACAGGCCATCGTGCGAAACATCATTGCGCCGTTGCGATGATGTTCGACCCCGATCAAGGGCCGCAGCAGGGACGGCTGCGCGGTCGCGTATTCGTGCGCGAATCGTTCGATCTCAGCCGCGGCCAGACCAGTCGTTGTCGCAACCGCTGTCGGTGCATAAGCTCTCACTCGCTCGACCAGTTGATCGTATCCTTCGGCGTATCGTGCCACATAGTCATGATCAACCAGATCGTCGCGTATGATTACGTGCATCATCGCCAGCGCCAATGCAGCGTCGCTGGCCGGGCGCAGGGGAAGATGCCAATCCGCTTGTTCGGCGGTCCGTGTACGAATCGGATCCACCACTACAAATCGCGCTCCGCGGGCGCGGGCTTCGAGGATTACCGGCCACAGATGCAGATTTGTGACGATCGTATTAGTACCCCAGAGCACGATGAAGCGGCTATGCACGAGTTCTTCGGGATCAACGCCGAAACCGCAACCTTGAGTTGCCGCCAAACCAGCTGCGGCGACTTCACCACAGATATTGCGGTCCAGTTTCGAACAACCCATCAATCCAAACAGCCGTCGATCAAGCGAGGCCATCTGGATCAGCCCTTGATTTCCGGCGGAACTGTACGGCAAGATTGCTTCCGCTCCCGATTCCGAAATGATCGTTTGCCAACGCGAGGCGATGTCGCCGAGAGCCTCATCCCAAGTCGTCCTGGCAAACTGTCCTGCGCCCTTCGCGCCGATTCGTTTCAACGGATGCAATACGCGATCCGGATGATAGACCCGTTCGAGATAGTGATTCACTTTTGCGCATAACGTACCACGCGTGAACGGATGGTCCGGGTCTCCATACAGCCGGTCGGCCTTTCCTTCACGAACGTCGACCAGCCATGAACATGTATCTGGGCAATCGTGACCACAGGCACCGCGAATGATCGACAGCGAATCAGCCTTTGTGTCCATAATTTACTTCGAAGTTGAAGGTCAAAAAAATAGTTAACCAAAAAAATCAATCGGTGTTTTGGGCGGGCTCTACGGCACTGTTGTACGAACCCAGTCCATCCACCAATTTTCTTCCCAGGTCGTGCCGCCGTCGGTGGAAACCGCCTGATACCAGCGGCATGAGTCGGCGGTAATTCGATCCCAAACCCCCTTGACCTTGATCGGTCGATCGCCGTCCATATCATCGGCCGTAAAAGTCCCGACACCGTTTTCAAATGCGCCCGTCTGTCCGGGTGTTGTAAGTACGCCGCTCTTGGCATTCACCCAAAAATCAATCCAAACTCGATTTTCGACATCCAGCAAACGAAGCCCCATGCCCGAGAAATGTTTGACCGGAATGCGAAGCTCTTCCACACTACCAATGCCTCCAAGAATTGTCCAGCAAAGTCGCTTCGCCGGTGAATTCGTCCCATTCGTCTTTGCCAGTCGCTTTCCGTTGACGATGGCTGATTTTCCACTCGCCTGCCAGGAAATCAAATTCACCTGGTTTGCCCTGACCAGCCTGCCTAACGTCTTGAACCTCAGAGGCGATAGCGTCCAATCCCAGTCCCGCAAAAGCCAAACCTGCCGCCGCCACAAGCATGGTTCGGCGAGGAAACTCATTTATTTTTTCGCTGTCGTTCATCTGGATAATCCTTTATGAAAATGGGATTGAATGCCCCAATTCTAAAAGTCCTCTGGTTCTTGTAAAGTTCCAGATTATTGAATTAATATGGGTCCAGTCGACTTCCATTCATGTTCTGGTTGAATTTTCCATGACCCGTAAATTACTATCTTCGATTGCATTGGACCGCGGGCGAACAATATCGCTGCAGGAGCAACTTAGTCAGGGCCTCAAACAGCAACTGCAAGCGGGCGCGATAGAAAGCGGTCAACCACTGCCGTCCAGTCGCGAGTTGGCACGCGATCTCGGTGTGTCGCGCAATACTGTTATCGCCGCGTATGATCGTTTACTTGGAGAAGGCTACCTCGAGACGCGACCGCGGTCTGGAATTTTTGTTAGTCAGGGTCTGCCCGTCACTCGAGACCGGACTGGACACCTGCCGACCAGCACTCGGACTCGACGGCTCACGGCGCATCGGAAATCGAACGCTTCGTTTTCAAAGGTGGTGCTTGCTGCGCCGACGCCGTTCCGGCCGTGCCAGCCGGATGTGAATTTGTTTCCTCTGGAGTTATGGAACCGATTGCGCAACCGCGCAATTCGAAAACTAGGAGCTGGTTTATTGCACTATCAGTCGAAGTGCGCCCTTGGTTTGCCGGCTCTGCGACAATCGCTGGCCGAGTATTTGAATGCTAGTCGCGGAGTTCGTTGTACCTGGAACCAGATCGCAGTGACGAGCGGCTCGCAACAGGCGCTGTATCTGCTCGGCCAACTGCTCTTAAAACCGGGGAGTTCGGTTTTGTTGGAAGACCCCGGCTATCCGGGAGCGCGATTCGCGTTTGAACGCGCGGGCGCAAAAATTCGGCGGATGGCAGTCGACGATCAAGGCGTAGTTCCGCCCGATCGGCCGGAGTTGGCGCGATTGATTTACACTACTCCTTCACGTCAGTTTCCCACCGGCGCGAGTCTGCCGGTCGCTCGAAGACTGGCCATGTTGGAGTTTGCGCGGCGGTCACGGGCTTGGTTACTGGAAGATGATTATGATTCCGAGTTTCGTTACACTCGACCACCGTTGCCCAGTCTGCATAGTCTCGACCAGGCGGGTTGCGTGATCTATCTCGGTTCGATGAGCAAGGTGTTATTTCCCTCGCTTCGAATCGGTTACGTGGTGTTGCCTGAAGAACTCGTGCAGCCTTTTGAGTCGCTGCGATTGATCGTGGATGATCACGGTCCACTGATCGACCAAGCCACGCTGGCGGAGTTCATTTCCTCGGGTGGGTTTTACACACATATTCGCCGCTGCCGAAAGTCCTATGCGGGAAAGCTGGAGACGTTTTTGAAAGCCGCGGCAGACCATCGGTTGCCGCTGGAATTCCCCTTTGCGGATGGTGGCATGAATCAGACTGGTTTTTTTACCGATCCGCGCACGGACCTCCAAGCAGTCTCGCAAGCACTGGCGGCACGCGGCTTGGACATCCCATCAATGTCTCACTATTGCCTCAAAAAAACTGGAGCTAGCAGATTTAAGTCTGCTCCCGGTCTTGTCTTTGGCTTCACCGCCTTTGATCACAAAATCATCCAAAATTCCCTTGCCGACGTCGCTAGCATCGTGCGCGCTATAAGAACGTAGTCGCACGGCGATTCATGGCCAAGTCGTTGGAAACTGATTCGCATTGGGTGTTCTGATTGCAAAGCAGTCTCGCGCTGAGAAAAGCGGCTGAACCGTAATCTTTTGCCTAATGAGCACTGCCGTCCTAACCGATAAACTCAAATGATGGTCCCTCCTCGACGATTGATCCCAACGGCGGAAACGCCGCATACCACTGGGAAAGATCCGGAACACAATTAACACTGCATTTCCTCATCCCACCGGTCCCATTCGGTAGGGTAATCCAATGAATTTGAATCAAAACTCCGAAGTTCAAAGTCGGTTTGGACTGGTAGAAAATCCGGCTTCGTGCCCGAGGTTGTCGTCGGCAAAGCCGCGGGATCAGCATCTGACAGTCGACACAGCTGCGAATTTTTCTGAAGGAGAGTCGCTCGCGATAACAGAGAGCAATTCGATTCAAACGGATTTTCAAATGCTATGCTATGTCAAATCTGCGCTATTTGACGAGCAATATTATTCGACGACGTATCCCGACGTGCTGGTTTCAAAAATTGAGCCTTGGGTGCATTTTTGCCAAATTGGTTTTCGGGAAGATCGCAACCCACATCCTGCATTCCACACTAAGTTCTATCGCCAAAAATACCTGGCTGCTGCTCCGGACGTTAATCCCTTGGCGCATTATGTTCAACAGCGGGAACAGTTGTTGGATACGCATCCGTTATTCGATTCTTCGTTTTACCTGTCACAGGTTGGGCAAACGATCGAGTCCCTGTTGGCAGAAAAACTGACTCCGCTACAGCATTTTCTCAAACACAATCGAGAAAATCTGGCCTCACCCTCTCCGCTGTTTTCCAGTCGTCGGTATTTGGAAAAGCATCGCGACATTGCCGCGTGCAACGCCAATCCCTTGGTCCACTTTCTTGTTTATGGCAAGCAGGGTCGGCGCCAGTCGTTTCTCGATATTGAGCACTTGAAATTATTCCGGTTCCGATCAGCGGCTGACATGGACCGCCTTTCGTTTTTGGAAATTCCGCATCAGAAGTTCATCTGTGCCATGGCGAATTCCTCACTCCAGCAGACGATTGTTTGTGTATCTCATGAAGCTTCCCAGACAGGCGCTCCGTCCATCATTTTGAAGATTGCCGAACAGCTCCGAGCGAAATATGGTCTGGACGTAATCAATCTGGTTTGTCGCGGTGGAGAATTAATGGAGCAGTTCGAGCAACTGGGACCAACGATGGTTCTTGGGGGTTGCTCGCCAACCCATTCTCCGGCCGAATATGCCGGGGCGATGGATTTGTTTTGCGACCTGGCAAACAGGGCCAATGTGGTTGGAGTACTGCTCAATTCAGCCCAATCGCGGCACTTGTTGCCAGAGCTGAAGAAACTCAACGCTCCCATACATTCGCTGGTTCACGAAGATGCCCGCTGTTACACATCGGGCGAGTTTCGACAGTTGGCCGAGCACAGCGACAAAGTGATCTTTCCATCGGCGCAAGTTCAGCAGGCGGCATTCAATAATACCGATTTCTCCAATTGCGGCGTACAAATTTTGTCTCAGGGATTACTCGACTCACAACTGCTGGAATTGGAACCCAACGATCCCAAGTCACGCGTACGGCAGAAATGGAACATCCCACTCAACGCGACCTTGGTGCTGGCCTGCGGCACGCCGAACGCGCGCAAGGGCTTGGATCTATTTATCTCGACGGCGGTGATCGCCTTGAGCAAGGTTCCGCGAGGCTCACTGTATTTCGGTTGGCTGGGTGCAGCGGAAAAAAATGATCGAATGCCGAATTCTTTTTGGGCGTTAAAAGATTTAGAACTGGCTGGCATCTCGGAGTACGTTAAGTTTTTTGGCGAGACCGAGCAAGTCGCTCCATTTTTCCAAGCTTGCGATTTGTTCTTTCTGCCGTCGCGCATTGACCCTTTTCCGTGTGTTGTAAATGAGGCAATGGCTGTCGCCAAACCAGTCGTACTGTTCGACAACGGTAATGGCTGTGTTGAACTGATCAAAAACGATGGGGGGGCTGTAGTGCCCTATGGGAACGTGGCCCTGGCCGCGGAAGCAATCCTGGAATTGGCGAAGTATCCGGGTTTGCGCAAACAAATTGGACAGCGAAATCGAGGTTACGTTGCGGAAAATATGAACTTCGATACCTACGTGGAAAGCCTTGTGCACGGCTTGGTCGCGTCCATGAGCGATTCGCGATACGAGATCTCGCAAGACGACACCTATCAGTCGTTGTGTGCACAAGTCTATGCCCATTCGGATCAGCGAAGAGTGATTTTCGCCTTGCCAGACTGGCACATTAATGGTGTTAATACGTTTGTTGAGAATTTGATAATCGAGTTGCGCAACCAAGGCTACGATGCATTCATCCTGTTTACCACTCCGACGGCATCCAAGGTTCCCTCACAGTTCATGCCACGAGTACCGTATCGCTTTTTGACCTCAACCGCGCTCACGCCGGAAAAACATCGGGAACGAGTAATCGAGTACCTGACATTGAATGCTCCTTGCATTTTTGTTCCAAACTATGACTACATTTCTTCCAGCGTGGCGCCCAAGCTACCCGACAATATCGGCATTCTCGGGGTCTTGCATAGCGATGACGATGAACACTACTTGCATGGCTATCAGCTGGGCCACTATTGGCACGCCATTGTAACGGTCAGTGACACCATCAAGAACAAACTATTGCAACTCAATCCCGCGTTTGCCGGTCGCACGCAAACAATTCGCTACGGCGTTCCAGCGATGCCAGCGGACTATGACAAGACGATGCCACCAGATCGAATTCGAATCATCTACACCGGTCGAATCATTCAAAAACAAAAACGAATCTTTGATTTTCTCGAACTCGCGGATCAACTCACGGCCAAGCGAGTTCCGTTTGAAATGACATTTATCGGCACCGGCGACGAAACGGGATCCCTGATTCAGAGATTCCAACACCTGTTCAAACCGAACATCGTTCGCTTTCTCGGCCGTTGCACGCCAACCGTCGTAGCCCAGGAGTTGAAAAACCATGAGGTCTTTGTGTTGACTTCGGAATATGAGGGGCTCCCCCTTTCGCTACTCGAAGCCATGTCGCATCACTGCGTACCGGTGGTTACGGATATTCCGAGCGGAATCAACGAGATCTTGACACATCGCGATAACTCCATGCTTTCACCGGTCGGTGCGATGGCCGAGATGGCGAACAACCTGGCGATTCTTCATCGCGATCGCGTGTTCATGAGGCAGTTGGCGAATCAAGCCTATCAGACGCTTGACGATTGCCATTTGACATCGCCGAAAATGGGCGAAAAGTACCACGCAGTCTTGGAAACGATGTTTCAAGATATTACCGCGAAACGTAAACGGATTGTGGTTCCACTGGATTGTCCGCGCATCGGTGCGCTGCTCAAAGCAGCCTGAAATTCGCTTGCCTTACACCCCCACGCCAGATTCGTCCGGCAGTTGCTTACCCTAATATCCCTCGGCAATAAGCCTATTTCGCTGGCTGGAAAAATGTCAACTCCACTTTTCATCATCGCCGATCAACGCAGCGGCACAAACCTTTTGCGGCTTTCACTGGCATCCACCGAACAATTGTGTGACCTGAATGAAATATTTCATCCTCAAGGTGGCATCTATTGGCTATTTCGCGAACAGCACTTGCAACCCGCAACCGCCGTGTTTCCGCCGACCGCGAATCATCAGATCGAATGGTTTGAATCATTCCTGCGCGTCTGCCTACCGCCCGAGTTTCCGTTTTCCATCCTCGATGTCAAATACAATTCCAGCCATGTGCTGAATGAGTTCAGCCGTTCACCGATTGACACTCCACTGTTCGTAAAGTGGTTGATTCAAAAGCAATATCCTGTCATTCACCTGGTTCGCGAGAATTCCCTTGAGTCCTATGTCAGTATGCTGGTCGGTCTCCATACCAACAATTGGGTGGTGGATGTTGCCGCCCCCCAACCCGCTCCGATCCGCCTGAAGTTGGACGTTGCCGAAACGATTTTTCAAGTCGCCAAACGACAACGCCAAATCAAACAGTTCCGCCAATTTCTACGGCCAGCCAATTGCCTGGAAGTAAGTTACGAATCGCTGATTGATCCCACGGGCGAATTTTCGAAATTCTGTTTTAATCAGATTTGTCAATTTGTTGGACTGACGAATTCATCGGACATCCAGGTCACCACACAGAAGACCGGGCAACCCATGCGCGATGTAGTTGAAAATTACGACCACGAAATTCTACCCGCGTTGATCAATCAAGGGATGGGTGCAATGGTCGACTTCGAGCCTGAGACGCGTTCGAATAGATTCTCAGCAACGACCGTTTCGCCGAGTTCAGACCGATCTGCCATCCGGATTCGACCGCAACCCATCTTCAAACATGCTGCGCGGATCAGCCGAAAGCGCGCTACAAGTCGACCGGTGTTTGTGATTTCGCCACGAGCGGGTGGCTCGGAATTGTTTCGACAGACCTTTGCCGACCGCATTGCATCTCGTGATTTAGGTCAGATCTTTTTGCCCGCAAAAAATTCATACTGGTCCTATCGCGCACAACGGGTCGCGGTCCGTCCCGAATTGAGTTTGCCCAACCTCAAAAACCAATTGGAAATTTTTGAATCGTTCCTCGATCACCGGCTCGACCATGACAATCCGTTTACGTTGATTGATGTCCCCTACGATTTCGTGCACGCGATAAACGAAGCTTGGTACGCGCCCGGCTCGCGCCCGCTGTTGTTGTCCTGGCTGTTGGAACAAAAATGTGCCGTAGTTCATTTGGTCAAACACAAGTTTTGTGAACCAGGCTGGCACAAAACGAACTCGAATTCCGAACCTACTCCACAGGAACAAGGCGCTGCGTCCAGTCAGGGATCAACAAATGACCCACGTCCTGCAGCAAGGCTCCAGCAGTCTAATTGGCAAAAGGTCGAGTCTGACGTAATGCGGGCTTGGCTGGCGCCGACCAACCTGTTGGAAATTCCTGTCGAATGGCTGAACGTTTCGGATCGTAAAGTTTCGTTGGAGGTGATTCAAAAGGTAGTGGAATTTGTTGGAATCAACGTGCCGCTGGAAGAGGAATTCCAACCGCAGGCTTGCGGAATTTCGGGATCCACAAGTTGACTCGAGTTCAGCCACCGGATTGCAGCTGGTAGTATCCTATGCCTTATGCGAAAAGCCCGAGGGGTTCAAATCGGTTGCCGAGCACGGCGGTCGAGTCGACCTGTAGCCAATTCTGCAAAACATCCGCGTAGACTTGTCGATAGTCAATCTTGAATTTCAGATCCCCCTCATCGAGATCTTGCAAGTCTGGGTGGTCGCCCACAATTTGCTGCGAGACTGTTCCGGACAATAAAAATACGGGCGCTGCGGCACCGTGATCCGTTCCGGCGCTGGCATTTTCGCGGACCCGACGACCAAATTCGGAAAAAGCCAAAACTGCAACCCGTTGATGGTTATTTTGGTCGCTCAATTGTTTCATAAACGCTCCCAGCGACGAACCCAGATCGGACAACAATCCCTGATGCGCAGGTCCCTGGTTCGAATGCGTATCAAATCCATCGAGGGTCACATAATAAATTCTCGTCGACAACCCGCTTTCAATCAATTTCGCAATGACATTCAAATTACGGCCGAGATTGGAATCAGGATATCCAAATCGACCATCCGCGACGGGAGCGATGCCGTCCAGTCGATGGCTTGTGGCTCGCGCAATTTGCGAACTGTCATGCAAGTAACTTAGCAATTGATTTTTGGGATTGGGGGGTGATTTCAGTAACGGCTCGAGCAGGGTTGATGCTTTGTCGTTAGCCAGCACATGCAACTTAAATTCTTGCAGCGACCGGACGGAAGGGATTGGTTTTTGGTCAGTGCGCAGCGCCAACGGTTGCAAGCCCTCACCCAAGTGCAGCGCTGGCAGGTCCGAGTCGTTCCAGGCTTGCTCAACCGTTCGCCCGAGCCAGCCCAATTGTCGCACCCCTTGCGTCCGATGTGCGGTGTGCCATAAATCCATTGACTCGAAATGGGAGCGATTCGGATTCGCATATCCGACCCCTTGAACAATGGTCAATTGGCCGTCGTCCTGCAGTCGTTTGAAATCGTCAAGCGCCGGATGGAAACCGATTTGGTCATTTATTTTTAAAACGTTTTGTTGGTTGACTGCTAACGTGAATCGGTTTTGATAGTATTCGTCAAACCCATGAGGAATGATCGTGTTAAGTCCGTCGTTGCCTCCAGACAATTGTACGACCACGAGAATCTTCTCATCCGAATGGAGAAGTGCCGCGCGAGAAGCACCCAACCAATATTGCGGGACCGCTCCGGAGAGACTGATCAAGGCCGAACCAGCCAACGTCTGTTTGATGAAATTGCGTCGCGTGTTCATAATGAACCTCAATCTCTTTCGGAGAAATTACTGGAACAGACTCGATTAGCGAATGCGGGCATGAATACAACAATACTCTCGTCTATGGAAATCACTGCTAGTTAAGTTGAAATTGTGGTACGGCAGCGAGGCACGAAATCGCTAACGCCGGGCTGCGCCGAAACTGTTGTTGCAACTCCGTAGCGGCAGCCGTTGAAAGGGGCTCGGCCAGCAGGAAATCGTTAATCCAGTTGGCGGCGTATTGGGGATCCACGGGTTGCGACGCCACCCAATCGGCCAAGCTACCCGCCGCATAAGTATTAGAGCTGTTATTAAAAATTTCGTGGAACAGATTTGCTCGCGCTAAAATGGTGGACGCATTAATCCAGCTGCGGCCGCCGTCCCAGCCTTTGACATTCGGTGGGTACAACGGCAATTGACCTAAACGTTGCAGGCGATCACCCAACTGTTGCAGATTTACGGAAACATCAAAGAAACGCAGGGCACCAATAGCCAGTTCGACTGGGCTCTTGATCTTTTTGCCAACCGACAAATCTGAAAAGAAAATCTTGCTGCTCAAGACTCGCTTCATTGCCAACGCGATGTCAAACGCTGATTCGCGCAATTCGACGGCAATCGGTTCGGCCAATTCGTCCGAAATCGGTTCGTCATCAAAGACAAAAAAACGAATCAGTTTTTTCGCAATGAAGCGGGCGGCAGCCGGCTGTTGCAAGATCGCATCGATCGCCTGATCTCCATCAAAATTTCCGTGGACCCCGAGAAAAGATTTTTGCCCTGGATCGTGTTGATGCCTATTGAAGACAAATTGGTTTCGGCGGACTTCCCAACCCGTGAAACAGCGGGCGATTTCCTTGATATCCGTCTCGGAATAATTACCGGGTCCCAAACAAAACAACTCCATCAGTTCGCGCGCATAGTTTTCGTTAGGGCGGGTTTTGCGATTTTCGGTCGAATCCAGGTAGATCAACATGGCAACATCGCGGGAAAGTGCGGTGACCATGGGTTGAAATGGGGAAAGGCAATGTTCGCGTAGCAAAGCGTTCTGGCGCAACATCGCGCGCGAATCATTGACCTTTTCCGCGCCCGTCGCAAAATGACCGTGCCAGAACAAGGTCATTTTCTCTTGAAGTGGGCACGGCGTCTTCGCCATTCGTAGCAGCCACCAGGCCGCCAAGCTATTGGCATCAGCCGATGTAGTTACCAGCCGCCCGGAAATTTCCATTTCCTGATTGTAAGCTTGCGCGGAATTGACGTCGAACAATCGCTCAATCGTCGCTGCGAATCCCGTTTGTTCGGCTTGAATAAGCTGTGCTTGAGTACCACCGAATCCAGCTCTTCGCAGCAGGTGGGCGGCCAGACGAATCGTCCAAGGCTGAGTAGCATTCGGCAGATAGGGTTGCCAGGCATCTACTGGGTCAAATTTCAGTTTCGTGATCATGATGGGATTCCGTTATCGGTCGATCAGTCTGAAACAACTAGCGCGAAGATTTTAGTGGATGGTTCACAAATCGCAACTGAACAGCCAATTTCATATCCGTTGGATTGACCTGAAAATCGAGTTGCCCATTCTGGATCAGATCCACGATGCCAAATATCAGATCAACTTCGGCTTCCGCCTCCTTGCGTCCATGGCCCTTCTCGAGCATGTTTTGCGACACCATTCCATCGCGATTGTATTTCAAAATCCGAGATAGCACCAACGAATCAAAATCGAGATGCGTATTCACCGCCGCTGGCTCGGACGGCCGATCGGCTGTCGTCGGCTTTACAACATCTCCCGGGCGCAATTCTCCCACCAATTTAGCCAATTCAATGGCTAACTCCCGATCGCTGGAAAGTATCATATACGGACCCTGGAACGCCATCGTGGGCGAGAAATTGAACAACAGCAAACCGGCTTCCGTTTTGTCGTCATACACGTATTGCGCTGCCGAAATTTTCGCGTCGCCGATATTCTCTGTTTCCAGATCGAGTTGTGGCTGGCCTTCCATGCCCAATGTAATGTTGGCAAATCCGATCAAGGACTGAAAGGCAATTTTCATTTTGCGCCGGATCTGATCGGATTCCTTCAGCTTTCCAACCAAGGCGAATGCGGGCAATCGAATGTCCGGAACATATTTGTCGGCAAAGGCCTTTTCCGTAACCACAATTTGAATTCCCGGTTGCAAGGCACCCAATACATCTTCACCAAAATCCATTCCCGAAAAAATGGTCGACAACTGGCTGTCTGCCTGCGCCAATTGAGCGATGACGTTTTCTTCAAACAAGTCTTCTTTGGACAACCACCAGTCGGCGACGTCGCGATAGGAAACCAGATTAGCCACCAAGCGTTGGGGCAGCAAAGGCTGTGGCGCCGTGCCCTGCAGGTTTGCACCATAAAAGAACTGCCGTGCAGAATCCGCCCATTGCGGGTTGAAGGGCAACTCCAACGCCAGGTCCAACTGCCGATCGAAGTTCAGCTGTCCGCTCAACCAAGGGGCATGCTTAAAAGCGTCAAGCAATCCACCCAACACCAGTTCAGCGCCAGGATTATTCGTGCGGCCTCGAAACAGATCCGGCGCCAACCCTTTCTCGCGAACGGACGCCAAGTCCACCGCCACCCAGACATCGGCTGTGGATTGCGCTTGAACAACCGCCTTGAACCAAGTTTGAGTGGCCAGTGAATTCTTGGAGCCATCGATTAAATTGTCGCCAATTTTTTTCGCCAAAGCGCGCTTGTTGGAGACAATAAACCAGTTTTGGTAACGTGCAATTACTGTATCACCAAATTCGGCAGTCACGAGTTCTCGGTAAGTTCCTTTTTTGAATGGAACGGGGCGGCCTTCCTGTTCGGCGCCACTAGCTACAACCTTGAGAATTGTCCCAACCAAACGTTTCAGTTTCGCTTCGTCGTTGGAGCGCAAGATGATGGCCAAGCCCTCGGTCTCGGGATCAATACCGATCGCGAGTCCCAACGCCAAACTGGATTTGAGGGAATTCAATATTGATTCATTCGTTTGGGCTTCAACTAACGCGGTGGCCAGCGTTGCCATGACGAATTGTGGAGAAGTGATTAATTTTTTGAATTGAGGAAGCTCGCCGATTGCCGCGACCAGCGGATGCTGTTCAATCTTTTCGATCAATTGAGTAGCTTGGCCCACGCAAAGGTAGACGGACGTGGTGGCCGGAAAAAATTCTGCAGCAAACGCTTCCGGCGACGCACTGGGAAGCTCGGCTTGTTTCGCCGCAACGAAGGGGCAAGAAGATGTCAGTGCGATGGACAGTACCAGTCCACAACCAAAAATTACCGAGTCAAATCCGTGCCGATTTTGGAACTGGAACATGGTGGGGCCTTCTGGAAACCACTTAAAGGTGGGGCACAATTTCGTGCCACTGAAACTAATTCCTGAATGCAGGGGAAATTGCTAAAGCATTTCCACCCGTTGATACATTGTCGCCGCTAATACTACTCGACAATTTTCCGAGAGTTTCAATCGCTGGAAAAAAAGACCTGATTTCGATGGTTAAATCGTTCCGCGAGCCGGAACCGGGGGCTAGTAGGTTTCGTCTCGGTCAGCCAATTCGTGAAGATCAACGATTCGAAGAACGAAAATGCGAAAACAACGCAGAGTTTTTCGATAGCCGACGGCGGCGCATTGAGATAGAATTTGCCTAGTCGATATTTTGGATTCAGACTCGTATCGCATTCGCGATATCGGAATTCGAAGTCGTTTCCGCACCCCAATTCAATGCTGGAGTTTGCAATGGCCGTTGTTAAGAGTAGAAAGCTGTGGTTTCTGTTGGGGGCTATTTTGACATTGGGTTTGATTGTGACAACTTCGACTTGCATCGGAGTGTTGGTCGGAACTCGGATCGCCAACTTTCAATCAGTTCAACAGCGACTGCCACTGCCATTGCATGCTGGAACTGCCGCCAAAGGAAAAACTCTGTCGATGGCAACTGGCTTAATCGACGGTGCTGTCGAAGGGCTGTACCTCCTGGACCATGCCAGTGGTAATTTGCAATGCTGGATTTTGAATTCCCGGACCGGTGCCGTTGGCGGGATCTACCGTACGAACGTGCTGCAAGATCTGGCCTCCACCAAAGTGGGCGAGGCGGATTATGTCATGACCACCGGCAATTTTTTCTGGAACGGCGGTAAGACTGGAAACTTGACACCGAGCCAGTCCGTGGTTTACATCGCTGATGAATCGACGGGAAATGTGGTCGGTTATCACTTGACCTTCAATGAACAAGGCATTCAGCGCGGTGTGGTTCAGACGGGATTGTTGAATTTAGTTTGCCAAGGGGTGACCCGCGGGGAATCCGTTAAACGCGATCAGTGATGCGTTTTCAGCGACTGGCAATTTGCGATAATCTGTCCGTCAAATGTCGTTGAGCGACGTTTATTTTTCTTAATTCCGGCGTAGACTCGAAGATCAAGATCAAAAAAAACACGGTGGTTGCGAGGCAACCACCGTGTGAAATATTGGCGGGATGAGCGGGCAGCCCTGAGACGGCGCAAGAAAAGATTTTTTGTGGGCCTTAAGCCCGCTCACTTAAACGACAACAAAGCAAGCACCGTGCCAAACTCAGTTTGCCCAGGAAACTCCGGTTTTCAAATCAAATTGTAATCGCTTGACTTAGGAAGGTGTCTCATTTTGGGATACTTGTTTTGATTTCGAGACATTGGCGATGAACTGGTTTGACCGCCGACTGAATCGTTTGCCATGGTTTCCTATTGAGAGGCTTTGGTCTCGGTTGGACTTTTTTCAGGTTCGCGGGACTCTACTCCCGAGTCCGTCATTTTCGAGTAGTCCGGTACCGGGCGCAAATGGGAGTAGTCTGGACAACCGGCGAACAAGAAAATCGCGATCGCTGGATATAGGAAATAAAATTTGCGCATTGGGACCTTTTCCTTTCACGATGTGGCTTGTCCGCGCGGATGCTCTCGATCAAAACAGACCACTCACGGTTTTTCGATCTTGTCGATTGCCGAGATTTGACAACACCGTCGCATCGACGCTGGAGTTTATGTATTTCGCTGACCCGTCTACGAACGCAAAACTCACACCATCGCCAGCATGCCAACTCGCGAATCCGAATTCCATTTGTGCGAACAGAAGATTGGGGTTGCTGCCCAAGGTTTTCAAGCGATCTTCGGAATACCGATGATACAGATTCAAGGGAACCATTGTGGATCCCATGAATTCGGACAAGTCGGTCCCCTGTTTTTGATCAATTTGGTCTGAGCCAATATACCAATGGTCGATACCGCGATTGGTCGTTGACCACGATCCCGGGCTGCCACTGGCGGCGGTGAACGGCGACGTATCAAACACGGTTTCGCCCAGCAAAATTGTCGAAGACGTCCCATCCAAAACGTCTCGAAAACTGATCGCCGTTTTCAAACGATTCGGCCCGTAGTATTGGGCGCTTTGATTGGGAGGCAACATTCCATTCCGTGCGGCGCGCGCTGCGGCAACAGTCACGCTGCCGCCAGCGACCATGTTTCGAGTGTTGGTTGTGGTACCGGTGGCGCAGCCAATATAACTGGAAGGAACGCGGCCAGCGATTGCCGGGCCACTTCCCGAATCGATATGATCGGAGACTTGGTCGCTTGCACAGCGAAACGAAATGATAAACGTCCGACACGCCTGATTATTACCCGGCGTCGACGACGTCCAATGGCTGGCCGTGCCTGGGCCGTCACCCGTTGGATGGTTGGCTTGTTGATCCGCAAGGCTAACCATGTTGCCGACGGCATTTTGTTCCAGGAACTCCAACACGAACGCGGACCAACCAGCACCTTGGCCCATCACGGCTCCCGGTGGAAAGCGTTGGTTGGATGATTCGAAATTGTGACAAGCCGTCGCCAACTCCTTAAGATTGTTCAAACAAGTTGTCCGCCGGGCGGATTCACGAACCTGTTGCACAGCGGGCAACAAAATTCCGACGAGGATGCCGATGATGGCAACAACCACCAACAGTTCGACCAGCGTAAAAGCCGCAGAATTTCGTTTGGCAATTCGATCCGATGTGCGCTGAAACATGTTACCCTCATGGCATCACGAATTGTGGAGAGCTGAACCGGCTGCTATGGTTTTAGCCTGTGATCCGCGAATTGCCAAACAAAAAATCGGCAAACATACCTGGATTTGGCGAACTGAATGGGAGTTATTTGCGGTTAATGATCGGCTGTCGTTTGGTCGCAAAACTGGAACACGTGAATTCTTCCCAATGGTCCGCCGGGAAATAGTCCAACAGTTATTTACATCGTCTCGAAAGAAAAAAATGCGGTCCCGTCAACGAAGTCATGTGGCCTATACTCGCGCCAAAGAACTCATGCCCGGCGGCGTCAATAGCGCTGCCCGCGCTTTTGGAGCAGTCGGCGGCGAGCCGATCGTTTTCGAACGTGGCGATGGGGCCTATCTGTTTGATATCGATGGCAATCGATACATCGATTACATCGGATCATGGGGCCCAATGATTTTGGGGCATCAGGCACCGCTAGTCAAAGCTGCGGTTCACGCCGCGGTCGATCGAGGAACCAGCTTTGGCGCGCCGACCGTTGCCGAAAACGAATTGGCTGAATTAATCGTTGCCGCGGTCCCATCGGTTGAAATGGTTCGCTTGACGAGTTCCGGTACGGAAGCCACGATGAGTGCGATTCGCGTAGCGCGCGGATTTACGGGTCGCGATCAGATTGTAAAATTTGCCGGCAATTATCATGGGCATGTCGATAGTCTGCTGGTGTCCGCCGGAAGTGCAGCAGCGACTCTATCCGTCCCCAATTCGCCAGGGGTCACGGCGGGAACGACGCGCGACACACTGGTGCTGGAATACAATGACGTCGTGGGTTTAAAGCAACTGTTGGCCAGCCAAGGTGATCAAATCGCCGCCATGATTCTGGAACCGGTTTGCGGCAACATGGGGTGTGTGATTCCCACTGCCGAGTTTTTGCAAGTGCTGCGTCAGGAAACCGAGCGCTGCGGAATTGTCTTGATTTTTGATGAAGTGATGTGCGGATTTCGCGTGGCTTATGGTGGCGCCCAATCGATCTATGGTGTGACACCGGATTTGACGACGCTGGGGAAAATCGTCGGGGGTGGTCTGCCGCTGGGCGCGTTTGGTGGTCGCCGGGACATCATGCAACAGGTCTTGCCAGCCGGGAAGGTTTTTCAAGCCGGCACGTTGTCCGGCAACCCGATCGCCACCGCGGCAGGTATCGCCACTTTGAAATCGCTTCGCGACAACCCACCGTATGAACATCTGGAAATTAACTGCCAACGCTTGGCCGACGGTTTGTCGGGGGCGGCCCGAGCAAACGGCATTGACCATTGCGTGAATCGGGTGGGGAGCATGTTGACCTTGTTCTTTCATCCGGGTCCGGTCTCGGATTGGAACTCGGCCGCCAGCTGTGATACCGCGAAATTCGCCCGGTATTTCTGGGGCTTGATCGAACGTGGTATCTATATGCCGTGCAGTCAATTCGAGGCCCTGTTTGTTTCGGCGGTCCATTCGGTGGCCGATATTGACGCGACGATCGCGGCGGCCAGCGAGGTGTTCGCGACGGAATTCTCTGACTGAATCGACTTTTACAAAGTTTGAAAATGCGATTATTTTTTTCTTGACAGCTATTGTATCGTTCGGCTATACATAGGTAAACGATAACAGGAGGGAGCGATGACGGAAAAATTTGAGAGTGATTTGTTGCGGGGAAGCCTGGATTTGATGGTGCTATCCGTTTTGGCCAGCGATCCGCAATATGGTTACTCGATTCAGAAACGGTTGCAGGAAGCCTCGCGCGAAAAAGTCCGTTTGCCAGCCGGAACGTTGTATCCGCTGCTGCATCGGCTGGAAGCGGACCTGTTGATTCGCAGTTGGCTGGATTCGTCCACCGGTCGACAGCGGAAATGGTATGCGTTGACCGCCAAAGGAAAAAAACGTTTGACTGCCCAGGCAGCGCAATGGCAGCAGTATGCGGATTGTATGCAATCGTTAATTGGCAATTACCTACCAGCGAGTTAATCCAATGTCGAACCATGAATTTGAAAACTATCTAAAGCTGATTGGCAAGCTACTGCAACTTACTCGCGGCCAGCAAGCGTCGATCTCGGTTGAATTGCGGGATCATTTGGAATCGCGAGTGGCGGAACTGGTCGATGATGGGGTCGGTCAACAGGAAGCGGTTAGTCGAGCGATCGAAGAGTTTGGTGATGCGGCGATAATGGCGAAAAATTTCCAATTTGTGTCTCAATTGAAACGACGGAGGTGGATGATGCGATTTACAACGCTGTCGATGGCAGGATTGTTTATGGTGGCAGTATTGACGATGGCGATGTGGCCGACGAAAGCTCGGTTTGGTACGCCAGACACGGCGCTGGCGCAACTCGGCGTAACGTCGGGCGTCGGCCCACAAGAAATTGGTGAGGGCCCCTCAGCGGCCTCACAATTGGACGAACAAATGGAACAAAAATTTAATCGGCCGGTGACGTTGATCTACGACCAAATTCCGTGGCGTGAAATCGAAGCCGAACTGGAAGAACAGTTTGGTATCAACATTGTCCTGGATCAATCGGCCATCGATGACTCTTTGACCGCCGATGAGCCAATCACCGTTAATTTGAGGGATGTTCCGCTCGAACATGGACTGATCATGATGTTGAAGCAAAAGAATGCGACGTTTATTGTCGACCACGGCGTGATGGTGGTCATTTCGTTGGATAACGCCGCCGATTCCAATTACTTGCAAATGAAAATGTACGATTGTCGCGAATTGCTGGCAAAATTGGTCTTAGAACAGTCGTCAAAGGTTCCCCAGAGGACCCCCCAGGGCACATCGCCAGGTCCAGCTGGTGGAATGTTCAATGTTCAATCTGGTGGAACGGTGCCGGGTACTGAACAAGGACTGGAAGGTGGTGGCATGGATGTTCTTGGCATGGGCGGTGTCCTCGGTCTTTTTGATGAATCTGCTGGCATCGCAACCCAAGAAGACCTATTGATCGAGGTTTTGCAATCCATGGTTTACCCGGATAAATGGAAGCAAAACGGAGGAGTTGCTGATGCGCGGATTGTCAATGGAATCTTGATTGTCAAACAAGATCGCCAGGGAATCAGCGAGGTTGACAGGTTTTTGCAGGATCTAAATTTTTTCGTCAATTCCCAACCCGGCAAAGCAAAATTTCCCGTCGGCGCCGATGCGACCGCGAAAGAGCCGACGCCGGGCGCGGTGTCAAATCCAGAAGCCCAAGACGAGATTTCAACCGGCGCAACAAACGATAAGTAACCTTTCGACGGATCCGCATCGGAGAGCTGATGTGAAGTTGATTTAATGCAATCAATTCCAGTGAAATTTTGCGAGGCGATCCACGATTGCGCCGAAGCCGGCAAGGTTGACAGTTCACAGTCTTAGAGCGACGGTCAAAACGAATGGTCCTGGTTCGGGAAATTCTTGTTTCGGACATCGTCGCACCATTGGTTCACGGCGGAACCGATGGTCTGTTTCAAGTTGGCGTAGGCCTTCACAAAACTTGGCACATAGCCGTCAGTTAGTCCGAGCATATCGTTGACCACCAGGACTTGTCCATCACAATCCGGACCGGCGCCGATTCCGATCGTCGGAATTTGCAAACGAGCCGTTATATCTTTGGCGATTTCAGCGGGGATGCATTCGAGCACCACGCCGAAAGCGCCGGCGTTCTGGGCAGCCGTGGAATCGATAATCAGTTGCTCGTGGTCGCGTTGAACTTTGTAGCCTCCCATGGTGTGGACAGCTTGCGGACGCAAACCGACATGTGCCATCACGGGGATGCCGGCCATGACGAGGGCCCGGATCACATCGGCCTGATCGGCGCCCCCTTCCAGCTTTACGGCTTGGCAACGCGTCTCTTTCAGGATGCGGCCCGCCGCCACAATTGTCTGATGGATGCCTTGGTGATTGATGGGAAACGGCAAGTCGACGATCACCAGCGCGCGCTGGGCGGCGCGGCCCACCATTTCGGCGTGATAGATCATTTCGTCCAGCGTGACAGGCAAAGTATTTTCGTGCCCTTGAACCACCATCGCCATACTGTCGCCAACGAGCAGCGTGTCGACGCCGGCTGCATCGAGCAGGCTGGCCATGGTGTAGTCATAAGCTGTCAACATGGTGATTTTCTGACCGGCGCGTTTCATTTCTATGAAGCGAGGAACCGTCAAACGTTTTTTGGCAATCGGAGCTTTAGGTTTCGACATGGGTCTGAATTGTTGGTCTGGATTATTATTTATTAGGTGCTGCGGTGACTTCGCGGGAAATCCATTCGATGCTCAGTTCGCCTTGCGCGTCTTTAGCCAATAAAGAAGGTTGCAGATATCGAACATAGCCGCTTTTGCCGGCCAGTCGAAAGCGATCCCCTTTTTGCAAGACGGGTTTGAGTTCGGTCATGGATCCGAATTCATATTGTCCCGCCGCCTGGCACGGAAACCAATACCCCTGCCCTGTTTGGTCCTCCAGAAAAAACTCAGGATACGTGTGATGCGGGATCCACACGGCGCGCGCGGGAATTTTCATGGCCCGGCAGATGGCAATAAACAACGACGACAGTTCTTCACAGTCGCCATGTTGGGAATCGAGGGCTTCCAGGCAGCTGTGGATCTCCGTGTCGAATTTGTACTCGATATTTTCGCGCACCCATTTCAGAATCAATTCGACCTGTTGCCAGTCATTCAATGACTCGTCGCGCAACTTCGTGGCGATCTCGAGAATCCGTTTGTGATTGCTTTCAATCTGAGGACTTGGTTTGAGAAAGGCCTTGAGGGCTGGCGTAACCTTCGTTGGGACGGTCAGATTTTCGAAATCGTTGGGCCCGGCAATCATTCGTTTTGTGATTTGAAAACGAATCATGGCTTCGGCCGTCTCGCCTGCGGCGAGCTGATTGACGGTGAACACCAACTGTCTTGATTCGGGTGTGGGGTTATTGATCTTTAGACTGCTAACGTTATCCGATTTGATTTCGACGGCTGAATTGATGGATTGTTCGGGCCACTCCATTGGAATCGGCACGGTGGCGGTGATGCCTTGCGCCAGGCCGGTCGAGTTGATCTTCAAACCGAACTCCCACGTCGTTTCCGCGGGAGCATTAAACGTTAATGCATGGTCAGTCGTCGAAGAATCTTGTGCGGCGACCATGCGATTGGGCGCGAACAATTCCGCGACAACGATGACGGCAAATAAGTACGGATGGGAATTCGTAAAGGACATGGTCAAAGCGGAGACTCAAATCGGTGGATCTAAATGGACAAGGGGATTTAGCCGAAGGAACGGTGAGCCCTGAATTGGTAAGCTCCACGTCCGTCGACAACAAATTATCTACCAAACAACGTCGACCACCAATCTTGAGCCACTCTACAGCGGAAACGACTAATCGTCGGCCGGGAGCAATTCGCGGATAAACTCAACGCCTGGTTTTGACTGACCTTGGCAGCTCATGAATTCGCGAACGAACTTTTGTCGGACTTCTTTTTCCGGGACCCGGATATTATCTCCTTTTTGAACGATGACGCGCGGTTCCGCAATCGAGCCGAATTCGCGAATGCCAATGACGTTGCAAGGAAACCAATGTGGATCGGCGTTTCTGTCGACCAACATGAATTCCGCGTGAAATGAGCCTTCCACCCAGACCATTCGTGCCGGGATTTTATGCGCCCGGCACATAGCAATAAACAAACCGACCTTGTCTTCTTCGCTGCCAACTTTATCGCGAAACACCGCGACGGAATCAGCTGGTTTGCTGTCTCGTTGTTCGATATTGTCGCGTACCCAATCGTAGAGCGACTCGATTTCCAGCCAGATATTTGCTTTGTCAGTCGTTAGCTCTTTGACTTGTTTGCGAATTTTGGAATCGTGAAAGTGAATATCTGGGCTTTCCCCTAAATACAGTTTGCCGGCGCGATGAGCGGTTTTGGGGCGAACAAAAATGGTCGGATCAGGGGGTGCATTGATTTGACTGGTCGCCACGAGGAAGGTCGTGGTCAATTCGACTTCTTCATTGGCGTTTAGTCTGGGAATAGTGATTATCAACTGGCGCACGCCACTGTCGAGATCGCGAAATTTGACATCGCCGACCGTCGGAGGCAGCGCTTCGTCGGCCATGGTGACTCGTTGCTCGGGCCAGTCGTTGGGCACGGGAATGGAAACAAAGACGTTCAGGGCGGGCGACGATCCGCCAGTGACTCGCACGCCAACCTTCCATTTGGAGTTGACGGGATTTTCGAAACTGATGCCGACTATGGGTGTGTCGACTTGTTCAGCCGGTGTTTGCTTTTTTTCCGGCGCTGACTCGACTTGGTCGCCAACGTCGGGCGCTGTGTCTTTTGCTGGCGATGTTTGCTGACTCTGGACCGTCGCCGATGAAAACAGGATCGTTATGATTGCGACCATCCACAACCCACGCCCAAAAAACTGTGGGAAGAAATATCGTTGGGACGGTCCGTCAATTGAGGGGATGGTCAAGGATGTACTTTTCTTCGTAGTCACAAATAACCCGGCAGGGAAAAAAATGGTTTGGCCGTTGTTAGCATCGTGCGGTCAAAAACTGACTTAGTCGAATCGCGGGATCGACTTTCAGCCTGTCAATTTTGTCCAGACAGCCTGGAGAGCCTGTCCCATCCATTGTACGTCACGGCGGGGGAAAAACGAAACGGCGAAGTGGAGATCCACTTCGCCGTCCGGTTTGGGAGGGAATATTGTTAGCGGTTCAGGCCAGTTCTTATTCGAAACCTTTTGGCGACCCGTACATCGGAGGTGTTTCAAGTTCGATATTCGTCCGCCCGGCGGAATTTCCGGGTTGCAATCCGGAACCCAATTCTTGGTCTGAAACGGCCGGTGGATAATTTGTGCGGATTCTATTTTCCGAGGTCGCATTGCCTACGACGCCGTTGCCGCCATCGGACGGATAAAACGGAGCGGCATTGTCCGCAGAACCGGAGTAGACTGGCTGAGCATTGGACATCGCGCCATTGATTCCGCAGCTTCCATCTTCGCAACCAGGCGTGAAATTTTCGTTGTAGGACTCCAATTGCCCCACGGGAGGCTGGCAGGTGCTGCAAGCTTTTCCTTTGAGAAAAAAGTCACGCACGGGTGTGGGGCGATTGGCAAACCACTGACGAGGAGACCAAGATCGACAAGTGCCGGAGCAACCGCCCGTTAGTAAGACCAATCCGAGGCAGGTAGCCGAGTAAAATAGTTTGTTCATCACTGAGCCTTCCAAGGCGAGAGTATTGTGGCGCGAAATAGTGCGCTGGCAATTGGTTGCTGAAGGTTACAACGCGATTCATGATGTGCAAGTGAAACACGTGTATTTTTTACAACATCGAAAAAACATTTTTGAAACAACGCAAATCATGTTCTATACTGGAGAGTTCAGTTCCGCGCCCGGACTTCGGCGCGAACGAATAACCGGATGGAATGGATTTTATCGGCGGAAAAACGAGAACGGGAGCGTGATGTGAAATTGGAATTTCGAAACCGCCGTCTGATGGCGGTTTGTGCAGCTTTCTGGATGACACTATTCATGTCTGTCGATGCCCGGTCCCAAATTCGAGGGCGGTTGTTCAGTCAACGGGGAGCGATTGCTTCGACGCTAACAACGGGACAATTGCGAGAAGGCCAATTGACGGATGGATTGTCGTCCCTTGTGGTCAAAGATGGCCGATTCTCGGAGATGACCATCGCCGTTTTGCCTCAGGATGAAGTTTGGTTACTGGATGGTCGCGACGCCCATTGCGACCCCAATAATTTGTCTTTGATCGGGGTGCGACGGCTGGTCGGTCAACAATGGGTGGATGATCAATTGGCGAATCTGGTCTTGCAACACTCGACCGACAGAGCAAAAAAGACCCTGATCTATGCTCACGGAAATCGAACGGATGAAGAATGGGCGATTGCGCGGGGACTTCAATTCTATCAGAATGCTTTTGGCAACACTGGCGATTGTCGACCTCCCGTACGGCTGGTTATCTGGTCCTGGCGTGCCGAGCAGGAAGGATGCCGACCGGCCAGGGATTTTGCGGAAAAATCCGATCGTTCCGTCGTTGTTGGTCCGGCACTGGTCAATCTATTGTTGGAATTTCCAGATCGCAATCTGCTGCTTGTGGGGTTCAGTTTGGGAGCGCAGTCGCTTTTGTCCGCGCTGGGGGATTCGCGAATTCAAGCGAATCAGGGCGAGTTTCAGCCGGAAGGATATCGTGTCGTATTGATCGCTCCAGCACTCGATGGATGTTACGTTGCGAGCCAAATTCACCAATATCCCAGTCCCTTGGTCGTGGACCGTGCCGAGATTTTTGATAATCGTGAAGACCGAGCTCTACGGGTAGCCAAAATTGTGGGGCGCAAACAGTCCCCCAACGGAGATATTTCGATCGGCGAACTGGCCGCGCGCGGAAATTTGCCGCTCAACAATGTTCAAATCACAGACATGGCGGAAGCGACTGGCAAAGGTCATTCGATTGATCGCTACAGCAGCAATGATGCCATCCGCAACTGTCTCAACCAGATGCTTTGGGAATTGGCTGACGATGTTCAGCCCGTCGCCCAATAACCGTGATTTCTCTATTATTGCCATAGGAATGGGGGTTGGGGTGCTCCCATTCGAGGCTCTCTGTTTTCGACGCTTGGAAACGAGGCAATGTTGGAAAATCCGGCGACTTCCCCAAGGCAATGCTACTTGTAAATAGTGGTGGAAATGTCATTCTAACTAAGATGTTTGTTGAACTTTAAAACTCCCCCGGTTTCCCAGTGCATCCATGTCAGTTCGAAAATCCGTTGCTTTGATTCTTGGCGGCGGCCGTGGTACGCGGCTGGCTCCCCTCACATCGATTCGAAGTAAACCCGCAGTTCCGCTGGGCGGAATGTATCGCTTGATTGACGTTCCGATCTCCAACTGTATTAATAGCGGGATCAATCGAATTTATGTGCTGACTCAGTTCATGTCAGTCAGTTTGCATGGCCATATTCGCCGCTCGTATTCGTTTGACAATTTCAGCGGTGGGTTTGTCGAACTGCTAGCAGCCCAGGAAACCCCCAACGCGGGCTCTCATTGGTATCAAGGAACGGCCGATGCGGTTCGCAAGAATTTGATCTATTTTGACCAACCGGGAATCGAATATGTCGTAATTCTGTCTGGTGACCAGCTGTATCGGATGGACTATGGCCAGTTGATCGAGACCCACAAAAAAACGAATGCGGATGTCACGATTTCCTGCATTCCGGTTTCCCGCCAGGAAGCCAAAGGGTTCGGCATCATGAAAGTTGATAACCAGGGACGTGTTACCGACTTTGTTGAAAAGCCCCAAACCCCAGCTGAGCTGGACGCGGTCAGCACCGACCCCGCCTGGATCGAATCGCGAGGGATTCCAAGTAATAATCGGGATTGTCTGGCTAGCATGGGGATCTACGTGTTCAACCGAGATCTTCTTCGGGAGGTCTTGTTGGACTCGGATTATGCGGATTT
This sequence comes from Mariniblastus sp., assembly GCA_031409295.1. Taxonomy (GTDB): domain Bacteria; phylum Planctomycetota; class Planctomycetia; order Pirellulales; family Pirellulaceae; genus Mariniblastus. Next base: position 112,942 of record JANNWZ010000188.1, on the reverse strand, counting down.
TGGGAAGGAAATTTTCCCCGAGACGATCAAATCACACCGGGTTCAAATGCATTTGTTTGACGGGTACTGGGAAGACATCGGAACCATCCGCTCGTTCTATCACGCAAATCTGGCGATGACTGCGGATGAACCAGTGTTTGAACTCGCCAAAGCAGATGCGCCGATCTATTCCCGCGCTCGCTTCCTCGCGCCGACCCGAATTTCCGGCGGTCGAGTAACGCGCAGCCTGATTAGCCACGGCTGTCGGATCGGAGACAATGTGAATATCGAAAACAGTGTGATCGGTCTGCGAACCATCATCGGTCCCAATGTAACGATTCGCGACTCGATAATCATGGGAAATGATTTCTACGAAGCGGACAGCGAAAGCCGGGAAAGGCGTGTTGTTCCCATGGAAATCGGCGAGGGAGCGGTGATCCAGGGCGCGATCATTGACAAGAATGTTTCGGTGGGCCGCAACGTGACAATCATCAACGAGTCGGGACGCCAGAATACTTCTTTAAATCATCCGATCTGTTCGATCCGCGAAGGAATTTCGATCGTCGTGAAGAATTCGATTTTGCCCGACGGATGGAATTTGGAAAACGAAGTTTAGCTTGTCGCGGACTGGCAAAAAATTCTGTGGTCAGCTTTAGTCAGTCGCTGACCGGGCCCCTGATCAGTCACCGATCTGGTCGATTCCGGCTATTTGCAGCACCGGACTAGCAATAAAATATCGACGGACGTCGCCATTAAATTAGGTTAGTGGTGTTTTTTACCGCATTCCAAGTTTTTTTTGGCAAAAATTCTCATTTCAAAAGGCAAACCCCTTTGGTTCCCCAAATCGGACGTGTTAGCCTATCCGCTCAATTCAATGAGCCAATCGGATGGTTCAAACTAGAAATTTAGCTGCCCACATTTAGCCCACTCTCGTTCCAAAGTTTGTGTTGCCCAACCGGTGGTCGCGTGACCTCGGGAAGAACAGCCAGAACCAGGAATTCGATTTTTGGCCTCCCGCCAACGATCAGAAAAAAAGGAAGCAAAAATGCGTTTGCGAATTTTGTTGGTGAGTATTATTGCGAGTCTTGTTTTGTATACACTGGATTCGGTTACCTCCCATGCAGCCAATTTGGCTAACTCTCAAGGAGGACCACTGAGTTTTGTCGATGCCCACAATGGTGGGGGCAATCCATCCCTGACACCAGCTGCCCGATTGAATAAATCAGTCGAGATGGCGAAAGCCGGCAAAGTCGACCAGGCTTTTGCGATGGCTAAAGATGCCAAACAATTGGAATCGCACAACCTCGCGTTTTCAATTGATTATCTGAAAACCTTGTTGGTCTTGATTGAGTTTGCGGATGAACTGAAGCGTGGTGAGATCGTAAATGAGGCCGTGGCGACGGTTGGATTGATGAAATCAAACCAGCTGTTCGATGGCCACGGAAATCCAGAAACCGCCTACCACTTTATGACTTCGGTCGGTCAACTTGCCCTGATTACGTTGCCATTGAGCGAGCCAACCTATGTTGGGCTCCGAAGTTGCCAGGGTGCAATCGCTCGAAACTTGAGCCGCCATCCTCAGTTTCCAGCCAATGGGAAAGAGAGTTTGGCAGAACCGCTCGTTGGGCTGGCGACCTCGCATGCCATAAGCGGCGATCAAGTCGCCGCACTGCAGGCGATTTCAGAAGCGTGCGAATTGGGTTTCTGCGATTTTGAGGAACTGGCAACCGACCCGCTACTGGGTCGACTGAATGACCAACCTGCCCTTCAGGCACATTTAGAATCTTTGGAACAAGCCTATTTGTTAAAAGTAAAGCAATGGGGACGGCAACAAATCGAGGAATTCGACTCGTTCCGTTTACAGTTCAACATTGACAATGTGGCGGGCGGGAGTTTGGCATCCCAGGATTTCACGGACAAAATTCTGGTGGTTGATTTTTGGGCGACTTGGTGTCCGCCTTGCCGCCAAGGAATTCCACACTTTGTCCGCCTGCAAAACGAGTTTCAGGGGCAAGGCGTACAGGTTTTGGGAATCTCGATGGATTCACCCGAGGAACCGCTTAGCTGTGTTGAGGTAGTCAAGAAGTTTTGGGCCGAAAATCAAGTAAACTATCCGTGCGGATTGGGAACCAGTGATTTGAAAAAACGAGTGCCGGGTGAAATGAAACTGCCGGCGACTCTGTTTGTCGATCGCACTGGTACCGTACGCTACGTGGCGACTGGCTATCACGATTATGCGAAACTTTCTGCGATTGCCGAAGTTTTGGCAAACGAGGAACAGCCGATCCATACTGCGACGCGAAACTAATTAACGAGCGGATAATAAGTGGGATGGACTTACTGCCGGTTTTGACGGAATCGACGGGCTTGAGGTCTATGCCACTTTTTTTTGGTTTTGGTCCCGATCGTGGGGGCGTCGCAAGCCATTTTTCCACAATTCTCTCGCCATGCGATCAGTGCCTTTGGGATTTGATCGCAATCATTGTTTCGACGGATTGGGATTTCTGAATTTGCCTAATAGATTCGTCTGTAGGGATTCTAACATTGAACCGCGCGATTTTTGGTTGAGTTGTCAATTCTAGCCCCAAATCGTTGTCACCAAGCAGAGTCGCCCGGTCCTGAGCTATGGTTTTCTTACTACAATAATAGCCGGCGTTTAAAAACGCCGCGAGACTCTTAAACCGAAATATTGACCCATAGTCCCCACTTTAAGGAGCACGAATGCACCGATTTAGTCTTAGGCATTTGTCCGTTAGCAGCAGTCTGCTAATTGCGATTGCAATTGCCAACCCCGCCACAGCTCAGGATGAAGCGGCCGCTGAAAAGAAATCCGATTTTGCCGCAGTTTCGAAAGTAACCGAAGGCTACACCGAAGTTAAGGGTGAGGATGGTGCTACTCCGTTTTTCCGCCTTTGGAAAAGCGATAAAGACGGCAACTTGTTGGCTGAACTGCCCAAGGATTTCGCGACCGCTGGAGTGCGGCACTTCATTGCGCCCACGGTATCCGGCGGTGAGCAATTTGCTGGACTTCAATCCGACGACTTCTATGTGTACTGGAAACAGTACGGCGACAAGGTTGCCTTGGTCGCGGAAAATTTGAGCATCAAGGGTTCCGACGACGAATCCAAATCGTCGGTTAAGCGAATCTTTACTGACGAAGTTCTGGTAAGCGTACCGATTGTCGGAATGGACAAAGGAAAAGGCCCCGTTATCGATTTGGATAACTTGTTGGTCGCCAACGCCAATGTCTTTCTCGGTGGAGGCTACCGCGCCCAAAACGGTTTGATTGATGTCAAGGAAGCCAAAGTGTTTCCTGGTAACATCGAGGTTGCGTTTGAAGTTCCGATGGCCGATGGGGCGCTAAAGACTCTGCATTATTCGATCAGCAAGATCGAAGGCAGTCCGGACTACAAGCCGCGAGCAGCCGATCAACGGATTGGGTATTTCACAACTTCGTATGCGGACTATGGTAAATACGATCGCAATGGTACCGATGTGCATTACATCAATCGTTGGAATCTGGAAAAACGCGATCCGAAACTGAAAATGAGCCCGCCGAAAGCACCGATCGTGTTCTACATCGAACACACAACTCCGGTTCGTTATCGACGTTGGGTACGCCAGGGAATTTTGAGCTGGAATAAAGCCTACGAGAACATTGGTATCGTCGGCGCGATTGAAGTTCGCCAGCAGGACAAACCGACCAATCAGTTCATGGACATCGATCCGGAAGACGTGCGTTTCAATTTTGTCCGGTGGTTAAACAACAATATTAGTACGGCGATTGGCCCCAGTCGTGTCAATCCATTGACCGGCCAAATTCTGGACGCTGATATCGTGTTGACCGATGGCTGGATCCGGGCGTTTGAGAGCCAATTCTCAAACATGATGCCGAAAATTGCGATGGACGGCATGACTCCGGAAACGCTGGCTTGGTTTGTGAAACATCCGAATTGGGATCCACGCGTTCGCTTGGCTGATCCGTCGGAACGTGATTTCATTCAACAACAGTTGGCGTATCAAGCCCACCGTGCGTCCCAGAATGAACAACAACATGAACTCAAGACTCAATTGATGGGTGATGAACCAGGTGATGGAATTGTCGGACGCTTAAGTCAAGTCAATGGTGCCTGCATGGCCGCTGAAGGGCGTGGTTTCGATGTCGCGTTGATGCGAATGTCCGTTGAAATGATGCGCGAAAATTTTGCGGTCAGTGACGACGATGAACCAAAAAAAGACGACGACAAAGACGAAAAAGATAAAGAGGAAACCGAGGAAGACAAGAACAAGGAACAATTACTTGACGGCATGCCCGAGTCGTTTATCGGTCCCCTGTTGGCTGATCTGGTCTCGCATGAAGTCGGACATACGCTGGGCTTGCGACATAATTTCAAAGCCTCGAGTGTGTATTCGCTAAAAGAAATGAACAGTGAAAAACTGAAGGGCAAATTGCCGCTGGCGGGTAGCGTGATGGATTACCTGCCCACCAATTTCATGTTTAAAGAAGGTGAACTCCAGGGCGACTACACGATGATCGGCATTGGTCCCTACGACTTGTGGGCGATCGAATACGGTTATACATCGGACGAGAAGGCCTTGCCAAAAATTCTGGCTCGCGTGGCCGAACCGCAACTCGCATTTTGTAGCGACGAAGATACCGTCGGCCCCGATCCGCTGGCTCGTCGTTATGACTTCAGTAAAGATCCACTGGACTTTGCCAAAGATCAAGTCGCGCTGGCACAAGACCATCGAAGCAAGATTGTTGCGAATTTTGTCAAAGATGGTGATGCTTGGGAAAAAGCCCGTCAAGGCTATTTGATGACGTTGGGAATGCAAGCCAAATCAACTTCGATGATGGCCAATTGGCTGGGTGGTACTTTTGTCAATCGAGACAAAAAAGGTGATCCCAATGGGCGCTTGCCCATCGTGGTTGTGCCGGCTGAGAGTCAAAGAAAGGCGCTGGATTTCGTCATCGCATCGATGTTCTTTGATGAGGCTTTCGGCTTGACTCCGGATTTGCTAAATCACTTGTCGTCCGATCACTTCGGCGATTTTGCAAGCTCAATGACTGAGGAAGCGGCTTGGCCAGTACATGATCGGATCATGGGTTTGCAAGCATCCACGTTGACTCAGCTCATGAATCCAACGACGCTTCGTCGAGTATTTGATAATGAGTTGCGAATTCCGTCCGATGAAGACGCGCTGACGTTGAACGAGGTAATGACCAAGATCAACAATTCCGTCTGGAAGGAATTGGCTGAACCTGCCACAGGCAAGTTCACTGATCGACAGCCTGCCATTTCGAGTCTGCGTCGTAATTTGCAGTCAGAACATTTGCAACGACTGTTTGATTTGGCGTCCGAGCGTGAAGGCGCTGCCGCGATGAAGCCGATTTCGAATTTGGCGTCCATGTCGCTCAAGTCGCTGAAGGAACAATTGACGAAAGCAGCCGCCGATGACAAACTCGATCCGTATTCGATGGCTCACTTGAAAGACTCATTGGAACGCGTGACCAAGTTTATTGATTCGCAATATGTCGTGAATACGACTGGTTCCATGGGCGGTGCCGGGGGCATATTCATGTTTGGTCAACCGGCCGGAAATTAGTGGAACTGAATCCTGATGCCCAGAACAGTCGGGCCATCGGGGGATTGGAAATCACTTGTCGACGCGGGATTTTTACAGCCGCGTTTTCAGGTGTCTCTGAAATCGAAAAAGCTGCTTGAAATCAAGCAGCTTTTTTTCGTTTAACCAGCGAAAACAATCTTCCTCTTGCTCGCCTGGCTTTAAACCGGTACCTTTTTTCCCAGCGACTCAGCCAGCTCGCAAATCGAAAGGAACAACATGAAGGGGATTATTTTGGCCGGCGGCACGGGAACGCGGCTACATCCGTTGACGGTTGTAACGTCGAAACAGTTGTTGCCTGTATTTGACAAACCGATGATTTACTATCCCCTGTCGGTTTTGATGTTAGCCGACATTCGCGAAATACTGATCATTACGACTCCTGAGTTTCAGGCCAGTTTTCAGCAGTTACTCGGCGACGGGACCGAGCTGGGTTGTCACTTTACCTATGCGACGCAAGCGGTTCCGTCGGGATTGGCACAGGCCTTTGTGATTGGCGAGGATTTTATTGGGCGCGATAGTGTCGCATTAATCCTCGGAGACAATATTTTTTATGGTTCGGGTTTTGGTAACTTGATTCGTCAACACCATCATCCCGCCGGCAGTGTAATTTTTGCAGCCCGAGTTCATGATCCGGAACGATACGGCGTAGTGGAATTCAACTCCGATTTTCAAGTGGTCTCTCTGGAGGAGAAACCCACCCATCCGAAATCGAGTTTTGCGGTGCCAGGTTTATACTTTTATGACAACCAGGTTGTGGAGATTGCGAAAAAAATCGCTCCGTCGCTGCGGAATGAATACGAGATCACCAGCGTAAATTGTGAGTACCTGAGACAAGGCAAGTTAAAGGTCGCGGTTCTCGATCGAGGTGTAGCGTGGCTGGATACTGGCACGTTTGCTTCGCTCAATGACGCTTCAACTTTTGTCCGCGTGATCGAGGAGCGGCAAGGTCGAAAAATTGGTTGCATTGAAGAGATGGCTTTTTACCGCAAGTTTATTGACGGAAAACAATTGCTGGCGCTGGCCAATAGGTATGGCAAGAGTGGCTATGGCGAGTACCTGCGGAACATTCTTTTCGACCAAAGTACGTGCCAACCTACGTTCTGAGCTTGACTTGGAGACGCTGTAGCTGCGACAGTTGCGAATGCTCGTTGGAACGCTTTCAATCAACCGAGAACGGACATGCGATTGGGTATCATGCAGCCTTATTTCTTGCCTTATCTCGGCTATTTTAGTTTGATTGCCGCTACCGATCGGTTTGTTATTTTTGACCCAGTCCAGTACATTCGCCACGGCTGGATTAATCGCAATCGAGTGCTCAAGCCTGATTTCGAGCAGCCGCAATACATCCAAATCCCGCTTGTCAAGCACGCGCGTCAAACGCTGATTCGCGATATTAAAATCTCCGGTCGGAGCGATTGCAAAGCGAGAATCATGCGACAGATTCAGCACTACAAACGTCGTGCTCCCTACTTTGAACAGGCCCGGTCGATCTTGCAAGAATGTCTAGAATTGGAAACCGAGAGTTTGGTTGCGCTTAACGTTCATTGTCTCGTCACGGTTTGCCGAGCGCTGGATCTGGAATTCAAACCGACACGCTTTGATGAACTGCCGCAGACGATTCAGCCCGTCCTGCAAGCAGGAGAATGGGCGGTCCACATTTCGGCGGCATTGGGCGCAAGCGTCTACATTAATCCGATAGGTGGGCGAGATATCTTTCAGCCGCAACAATTCACTGACCGCGGCATCGAGTTGCAGTTTTTGGAAAATTCGTTAGCCGAGTATCCCCAAAAAAACCGCCAGTTCGTCGCGGGATTGTCCATCCTCGATGTGCTAATGTTCAATTCTGTCGCCGAGACGCGCCGGCAAATTGATAGTTTTACCATCTGCGCAGCCTGACGAGACAATGATCGACATTCCCAGGATTTTCCTATGAGCGGTGATTCCCAAAGCAACGACTATCTGCATCAAGAATACCCCAAACGGTTTCCGCGTCATGAGTTTTGGCAACAGATCAAGCGCACCGTAAATGGACAACAGGTTACCGAATTTGACATTGAGCTGATCATCAAACAGATTGAGTCGCACCTGGATCTCCAATCGCATAACCATTTGCTCGACCTGGGCTGTGGCAATGCCGCCTTGGCCAGTCGCTTGTTTGTACGCATCGACAAATATACTGGCGTCGATTTTTCGACTTATCTGTTAGGGGTGGCGTCCGAATATTTTCGACCCAATGAAAATATCAACTACATTGAATCCGACATGCGCGCGATCGAGAACTATGCTGCTGACGCGCACGCCATCGACAAAATACTAATCTACGGCTGTATCGCCTATCTGGACAGATCGGCGGTGGTGGAATTGTTGCGCGGTTTGAAATCCAAGTTTGCCAAATTGGAACGCATTTTTATTGGCAACATTCCCAACCGCAAATGCGCCCCCCAATTCTTTGCCGCCCGAGGATTGGTTGATTTTGATCTGGACCAAGCCCAGTCGCCAATCGGTTTGTGGTGGGAACCTGATGAACTCCAGCGAATTGGCGAGTCGTTGGGATTCCAATCCGAAGTACTGTTTATGCCCGCAAACTTTTATGGCGGCCAGTATCGATTTGATCTGTTGTTGAAAACGGGCCATCCGTAGTCGCGCGCACCGAGGATTCCATTGATGGCTCGCCTATTTGAAACACCGATTTCGACATCGAATTTGTATGCGCCAGACTTCAACGAACTGTGTCGAGTGTTCGGTCTGGCGTTTGATCGCGGCGGAGAGCTGATTACCGGACGATTGGTCGAACAACTCGAACAGCGGCTGTGCGATTATCATGCGGCCCAATACTGCGTGGCATTCTCAACCGGTTTTTGGGCGCTGGTGGCCGCCGTCCGTTTGAAATCACTCCCCGCCCAAACGGAAGTTATCATTCCTTCGTTGACCTATCGTCGACTCGCGGATGTGGTGTATTGGGCAGGTAAAATACCGCGATTTGTAGATGTTGAACCCAATACACTGGCGATCTGTCCGGCTGCGGTAGAGCGCGCTTTGTCACCCGAGACCGCCTTGATATTGGCTGTCCATCCGATTGTCGGCTGTTGCGACGTGCCACGGCTATTGGATATTTCGCAACGAGCCGATGTTCCCATCGTGTTCGACGCAGTTGAGTCGGTCCACGAAACATTGCATTCGCGCCGTATCGGTTCATTTGGTGTCGGCGAAGTGTTTTCATTTCACGCGAGCAAGTTAATCAATGGACTTGAAGGGGGATATGTATGCACCAACGATGAGGGATTCAGGAATCGACTGTTGAACTTTAGGAACCCGGGCGGGCAAAGTCGAACGCGAACCGATTCACTGCTTGGCCTGAACAGTGTCTTGAACGATGGTCATGCGGCCTTCGCGCTGGTTGGATTGCAGGAAATTTCCCGGAACATTGAACATAACCGGGAAATTTATCAGACCTATTTGCGCGAGATCTCTTCGGTCGCGGGAATTAACCTGAAACGATTCGATGAATGCGAAAATACGGCATTCAAAAACATCGTCGCCGAAGTTACTGCTGAGTACCCGCTCAATCGCGACGAGTTAGTGACACGATTGAATTCGGTTGGCATTCTGGCGCGGGCCCACTACAGTCCGGCTCTCCATCGCAAAACCTACGAGTACCGGGTGCACAAAGATGCCCTGCCGGTGACTGACTGGGCCGCCAATCGACTGGTCAATTTACCATGCGGACAACGGGTTTCGTCACTTGACGTCGTGACCACCTGTCGGTTTTTAAGGGATCTTACAACTCCGGCAACTTCGTTTCAGCTTCCTCAGGTTGAGACACCCAATCCTGAAAAACCAGCCACGCAACTTGGCCATCGTCAGTTAACTCAACAAAACTATGAAGATGTATTTAGTCAAATTTATCGTCATGGATATTTCACCAATCATGGTCCGTTGGCCCAGCACTTTGAAAGTCTACTAGAATCCTATTTGAATATTGAGCATGTCGTGTCGGTCGGCAATGATGCTCTGGCGCTGCTGATCGCGTTGGCCGGACTCGAGATCGATGGAGAAGTGATTTTACCGGCTTGGTGCTCTGAAACTCCGCTTGAGATCGGTGCTTGGTTAGGATTGAGGACGATCTTAGTTGATGTTGAAATCCGCTCTCAGCAACCGTCAATCGGTAACCTCCAGGCTGCGCTCACCCGTCAAACTTCCGCTGTCATTTTGGTAGAGACTTGGGGAAACCGTTGTGATCCTGACACAGTCAAATTTGTGTGCGAACGAGGGTTGAAGCTGATTGTCGTGGCCTTTGATTCGTTTGGAATATCCGCCCAGCAGCGATTGGTTGCGGACCACCCTGATGTGGTCACGGTGTTTTCTTTTGGCCCGGAAAAAATCCTGTCAACTTGGCAAGGGGGAGCGATTGCTGTTTCGGATGGTCGGCTGGCGGAGAAGTTTCGCAACATTCGCAGTAGTTACGGTGTTCGCGAGCCGATGCGAGTCCGCGCAACTTGCAACGGTCGGTTCTCTGAATTTCAAGCCGGCGTTGGTATCAAGAGTCTAGCATTGGTCCAACCGCTGCGAGATTACCTCCAACAGTTATCACAAATTTATTCCGAGCTTTTAACGACGTGCCCTGGTATCCAGATTTTTTCATTTCCCTTCAACGACTTTCCAGCCGGGCAACACTATCCGATTATTGTTACGGATCTTTTTCCCCTCACACGAAATCAACTTGGGGAGCGGTTACGCCGGATGTTAAAGGACGACTGTCCCAATCTTGTTGTCGAATGGCGGCCGCCGCGGCGATTCGGCGGTTGGGAGCAATTGACCGCGGGAGATGTTCCTTCGACAGTCTCTTTCCCGGTAAGTCGCGAGTTGAATTGGCGGATCTTGGAATTGCCTTTCGGGCGCAAGGTTAGTGAATCGCTAGCACGACAAATCGCCACAATCATCAATTCGCTAGCGGATGAACATCATTAGCCCAACGATTTCGTGGCGGTTAGAAAACGCGACATTCTCTTACGTGCTGAAATCAAGCAGAATCGACGAAAGTTCTCATTTCGTCAGCCTCATCGTTTCGATGTTAATTCTGCAGGACTTTTCAACGTGGTTGGCCGCTCTCTTTTCTGGCTGACCTACACGAACACGGAAGACTTCAGATGAAACTACAGACCGTTTCCATCGCGCCTCCACGTGCTGAACGGGTGCTTCATGTCGGCGCTCCGAACTTGGGAAACCGAGCGGTGTTCGACCAGTTGGTCAATCAAATTTTTGAGCGGCAGTGGTTTACCAATGGAGGAGTCGTCGTACAAGAATTCGAATCCATGCTCTGCGCGTATTTGCAAGTAAAGCACTGCATTCCTGTCTGCAACGCGACGGTGGGCCTCCAACTGGTTTGCCAAGCACTTGAACTTACGGGCGAAGTTATTGTTCCGGCTTTTACCTTTGTGGCCACGCCTCATGCAATCCAATGGGAAGGCTTAACACCCGTATTCGCTGATATCGACTTGGATACGCATACGGTTTGTCCCAACAGCGTAATGTCGTTGATTACGGAACGGACATCCGCCATTGTAGGTGTCCATGTTTGGGGCAATCCCTGCGATAACATTCGACTGGAAAAAATTGCAGCGACACATGAATTGCAATTGTTTTACGATGCGGCGCATGCCTTCGCCTGTGGGCAAGCTGGAAAGATGGTTGGTAATTTTGGACGGTGTGAAGTCTTCAGTTTCCACGCGACCAAATTCTTCAATACCTTCGAAGGAGGAGCCATCGCAACCAACGACGATGAACTCGCCGCCAAGATCCGCTTGATGAAAAACTTTGGTTTTGCCGGCATGGACCAGGTGGTTCATCTGGGGACCAATGCGAAAATGACAGAGATTTGTGCTGCCATGGGAATTTCCATGTTTGCGTGCCTCGAAGAAATATTGGCGCACAATCGAAGCAACTACCTGTTGTACCGAAATTTGCTGGACGATATTCCAGGAATTCGACTGTATTCTTTTGATCATCTCGAACGGACCAACTGGCAGTACATCGTGTTGGAAATCGACGAGAAAGTATTTGGCAAGTCTCGCGATGATGTGTTCGATCGGTTGCACCAGAATCGCATTCGAGCCCGCCGGTATTTCTATCCTGGATGCCATCAAATGGAACCGTACAAATCGATGCGGGGCGATCGAAAGTTGGTCTTGCCCAATACGGAGCAATTATGCCAACGCGTACTTTGCCTACCAACCGGGAATTCCATCGGCCAGAGTGAAATTGCAGAAATTTGTGGAGTGTTGCTCGGAATATAAAACGCCCGTTAGCGACCCTATCGGAAGCACCGGATTTTTACTCATTTCATCTGTGGCAAGAAAAGCATGGCGAAACCATCCGACCGCAGCCGCGCGAATCAACTGGGCAAAAAACCAAAGCGTCGGCGCGTCATCCACTCTGCCAATCCAGCCCGGCGCTCGGCGATGGATTTGGAACTGTCGACCGCTTTGGAATTGCATCGCGCAGGCAAGATTGACGAAGCGCAAATTCGATACAATAAAATTCTGGAACAGGAACCCGAAAACGCAGACGCTTGGCATTTGCTTGGAATGACTTTTTTTGCTCAACAGCAACTCGGGACGGCTCTGGATTGCCTCGCAAAGGCCGATCGTTTTTCTCCACAAAACTGCTTCATTCTCGCCAATCTGGGATTGGTCCGTCGTGCCAGTGGAGATTTGGTAGGAGCCGTTGAGGACTTGCAACGGGCGGCGGCGCTGGCCCCGAAATCGTTGGATATTCGCACGAATCTCGGGACCGTTATGCTGGAGCAAAAGAACATCGACGCTGCTGCCAAACAGTTTGAATTTGTATTGTCGATGGATGCCGACCATGAACAGGCAGCGATGAACCTGGGCAACCTGCGACAATCACAACAACGTTTTCAAGACGCCGAGTCGTTGTATCGGCGAGTCATTGCTCGTCATCCGAACTCGGCGTTGGTTCACCACAATCTGGGCGAGTCACTGCGAAATCAAGGCCTTTGGCAGGCTGCGGCAGACGCGTTCGCGCGGGCAATTGAACTCGATTCGAACTCGTTTGAAAGTCAGCTCAACCTCGGTCGGACACTGTCAAATTTAAGCCGAGTGCCGGAGTCTCAACAAATATTTGCGCGGCTGATCAAACAAGATCCCAGTCGCGGCAAATCGTTTCATTACTTGGGAAAACTCTTGTTCGAGCAAGGCGATTTGCCAGCCGCAGCCAGCAACATCAAACAAGCTCTGCAGCTCTCTCCGCAGGATGAGTTCGCGATTTGCTCGTTGGGTTTTGTGTATTTGGAGATGGGAGAAACTGCGGAAGCCGAGTGCTGTTTTCGTAGGGCTCTAGCCATCGATCCGGAGCAAGTTACGGCTCACAGTTGTTTGCTGTTTCTGATGAGCGGCAACCCCGATTTAGATCAGTCTACGTTGTTCGAGGAGCATCAACGCTGGGGAATCCAACATGGCGCCGTTTCGCCTCTTGGTTCGTTTCGAAACTCGCGCGACCCCCAGCGACGACTGCGAATCGGTTATGTCTCGCCGGATTTCAGGCGACATGCCGTGGCAGGATTTTTTCGACCCGTGTTGGAGCAGCATGACCCGCTGCGTGTCGAGACCTATTGTTATGCCGAAGTCGTTGCACCCGATGAAGTTACCGCGTCATTCCAACAGTTGGCAGATCATTGGCGCTCGACGGTAGGTCTCTCGGACGGACAAGTTGCCGGACAGGTGATTGCAGACGAGATTGATATCCTCGTCGATCTCGCAGGACACACCGCCGGAAATCGATTGCGAGTATTAGCATATCGCCCGGCACCGATTCAAGTCACCTGGATTGGGTATCCCAATACGACCGGGTTGTCGGCAATCGATTACCGATTGACTTGCGCGGTGCAGAATCCGGTTGACGAACCGACCTATCACACGGAACAACTGATTCGTATGCCAAACGGATCATTCTGTTTCTCAGCTCCGTCGCTTGCACCCTCTCTCGGCCCACCGCCGATTCGGCGTCAGGGTCATGTTACATTTGGTTCGTTGCATCGCCCGTCAAAAATCTCGGCGGATGTGCGAAAATTGTGGGCCAACGTCTTGAAAGCGAATGCTGAATCGCGATTGATTCTTTTCAATACACGATTTACCGATCAATCGGCGGCGCTGATTCGAGACGATTTAGTACGTTTGGGAATTGATTCAGATCGAATTGAGATCCGCAATCAAAATTGCGGGGAATCCTACCTGACTGTTTATGACGAAATCGATATCGGGTTAGATGTCGCCCCTTGGGCTGGCGGTACAACGACTATGGAAGCTCTCTGGATGGGAGTTCCCGTGGTGGCTCTGTACGGGCAGCGCCGCAGTGCGCGCAGCACGGCGGCGATTATGAGCCAAGTTAATCTATCTGACTTGATCGCCTATACGGAAACCCAATATGTCTCTTTAGCTACCCAATTAGCGCAGAATGTTCCTCGTTTGGAGTTACTACGAGTCGAATTGCGCCCCACGTTAGAACGCACCATCTGCAACGTGGAACGCTTCACACGTGACTTGGAACAGGAGTTCCAAAGGATGTGGACCGAGTGGTGTTGCCAATGATTCGCCGAGGGTGTTATGCCCTTGCCGCTACCGCCAAATTATTCGCGGATGCAATACAGTTTCTTCACGCCGCGCAGCAACAGCGATTTGCCAGATACCGCGGGTGTGGACCAAAATAGATCGTCGGCGATTTGATTCGTTGCGACCACTTTCATCTCTGGTCCAGTCTGCAACACCAGCGTTTTGCCACTTTCATCCATCAGAAACACGCGATCGCCGGCGGCCCACAGTGAAGCTGCCATGGAACCGAGTTCCAAACGTTCTTTGAACGCCACAGTTCCATCTTGGGCCGAATAACAAGTCATAATTCCTCGCCCAGGAATGTAGAGGTAGCCGTTGACAGAAACCGGGGACGACATGCCGGGGCCGGCCTGCATCTTGGACCAGGCTAGATTTTCCACCGGCGCTTCGGACTTGAACTCATGTGTCCCGGACATGCCGGCGTTGACGGCGACCAAGGGGCCGCTACTCATCGGTCCGCTATTGCCAAAGTAGATGCGTTGACTATCGACTGCGGGCGAAGCACTGAAGGACATGCCGATCCCTTTCAATGTCCATAATTCGTCGCCCGTCTGTGGGTCGTACGAGGTCACAAAACCGGCCCCACAAGTTACCAATTCGGCGCGTTTTTCATTTTTCCAGAACAAGGGCGTGGCCCAAGACGTCTTGCCGGTTCGTGCTTTCCGCCAGACTTCGTTGCCTGTTGTCGCATCGAAGGCCACGACAAAAGAACTCTTGTCGTTATCACATTGAATGAAAACATGACCGTCTCCCGCGGCAACCGAGCTGCCGGTGCCAAAACCATTGCCGGTCGGATAAGCACCAATTTCTTGTTTCCAGATTTCATTTCCATCAAAATCTAACGCGACGATCAAGCCAACCGCTGCATAGTAAACAAAGAGATGTTTTCCATCCGTGGCAGGTGATTCGGTCGCGTATGAGTTCGAGCCATGGATCGGAAATTCCGGCTGTTTCTCCAGCAACGTCTTCTCCCAAAGCTGCGAACCGTCCGAGAGTTTTAGGCAAATCACAGCGAACTTGACCGCCGATTCCGGTTTCTTCGGCCGCATGTCACGCACACCCTCGCCAAAACTGACTGGAGTGTTGGCTCCGATCGCCGTGGTCAAAAAGATCCGATCACCTTGCACAATTGGCGATGACAATCCACTACCTGGCAGTTCAACACTCCAGGCGACATTTTTGTCATTCGCCCATTCCAGCGGATGTTCCAGTTTTTCCAATACTCCGCCGCCCTGCGGGCCGCGAAACTGTGGCCAATCCTGCGCTGCGAGATTTTGAATGCTTTGTAAACTGAATAGGCCAGTCATTACCACGGAGATAAAAATAAACTTCATAATGCGCCCGCTGCCTTAAAGGTAAAGTGTCACAAAAATAATCGAACCATGAAAATGAAATCGGAGCTACCAAGGAACACCTTGGAAATTTGGTACCACTGATTTGTTCACTGTACACTTAATTTGTTTTCCGCTGCTACCAGCGACCCGCAATCCACAGATATTTTTGCCGATTTCGAAGGATAATACAGGTCAATCCGTCGCATAATAAACGGAACATGTAGCGTTAGAACCGGGTATCAATCCCGAAAACGATTGCGTTGGAAAGACCTATCTCCGGCAAATTTTGCGATTGAGTCAGCTCACGGGCAAACACATAACCAATTTCCAATCCGAGCTTACGTCCCGGTGTAAACGGGGCGCCCGGAATCGGTGTCGGCACTGATTCCCATCCGACTACCGCGCGCCAATCTCCATAGGTAAGTTGTTCGTTGGTCTGGTTGTTTCCTCGATAACCCCACGTGGCCCCGCTGAGTTCCAAACCCAAATAGCCCCATCGCTGGCGTAAATCGTTATCGCTGATCAATCGCGAGATTTTGGGTTTCGGAAATGTGAGATCGTATTTCATCGCAGCAGACGGCTGCCAAATCGCGCCAATGGCGGGCACAACCGGGAGATCGCTGCGCCCCAGTGCAATCGCACCGAAAACCCATTGCCAGCGCTCGTTCGGTTCATAAATCGCGAATAGCCCGCCGCGAAACTGCCACGCGTTGGAGCTTGTATTCTGATTATCCGTGGCCAAGGCAACCCCCAACATCGATCGCAATTTCCAGCGTTCGTTTAGGGTACGCATCCAGGAAAGACCGACGGAATACGCAAACAAATCGGCGGGCAACTCAAAGGCTTCTGCGCCAGCGAGATTGGTGTACGAAATCCCGAAGCTAACCATCGGCGGAGGTGGACCAAAAAAAGGATAGGTCGGAACTGTGACTCGCAAATCATAATTGGACAAGTCAAAATCACTGTCCGTAATCCATTCCGAACTGAATGTAAAAGAAGGACGCATGAGCGACTTTAGATCCGGTGTTGAAAACTCATTTTCACTCACCGCAGTTTGCTGCAATCGCCCGATAGCGGCGTCGTTGCCGGCTTCCTGATCGACCAAATTCGCTGGAAATTGAACACCCGACGCTGAAGACAATTCAGATAGGGGAGCATCGAGAATGGGCTGGTTATTGAAGGCTCCTGGTCGTCGAAAGAGTCCTTCGTCGGCCAAGCTAGCATCCAGCAAGAATAACGATGCTATCACAGTGACAGACAAGCATCGAAAATACTGACTACAGTTCAAGCGAATGATCTATTGATGAAGTTTAAAGCCACTGCGGGAAGCCGATATCTTGCTGGACTCCCGATCTTTCGGCAAGACCGTTGTTCGCGGTTCCGATTAACACGCTGATAGCAGCGGATGCAGGCCCCAAACCCCCTTCATCTATTTGATCTTGGGTTGCCCCTGTTTATCGTTTTCGGTGGCCTCACCTGTTTCGCTGTTATTCCCGCCGTCGAGTTTATTTTCGGCCCCGTCGTTCGAGGTGTTTTCCGTTCCAGCTGGGGTTTTGGGGTCCGCCGAATTAGCGGTTGGTGTTGGTGCAATACCCGGTTTGATCGTCGGTGGAATCTCACCCTTTGCCGGAATGAACTTCATGGAAATTGAGTTGACACAATGACGGGAATTTTTTGCAGTGAAGCCTTCGCCCTCGAACACATGACCGAGATGTCCGCCACAATTTTCGCAAAGAATCTCAATTCGATACCCGTCGGCGTCGACATTTCGGCGAACGGCTCCCTCGATTTGATCATCAAAACTGGGCCAGCCGCAATCCGATTCAAACTTGGATGTCGATTCGTAAAGCGGTGCATTGCAGCGGCGACAAATGTAAGTACCAGCTGCTTTATGTTTCGTGTATTTGCCGGCCCATCTTGCTTCTGTCCCTTTGTACAAAATCACCTCGGCCTCGCCGGGGGAGAGTCGGTTATATTGCACGGGCGCGGCAGGTTTTTCCTGGGTCGACATGGCGGATCCTTGACTCGGTTTTGCTGGTTCTTCTGAACGAGGGTCTTGTTCCTGTTTCGCGCCGTTGGACTGACGACCAAGGTCATCCACGGGATCTTGCGCCCCCCAGCTGTAGCCATAGACGGCAACTAGTGAGATGCCAACAAGAAACAGACACCTGAAAAAAAAATGGCTCATCGTTTTAACTCCTCTGTCAATTGCATCATCCTGCGTCGGTTGGTTCCCAGATCAGAATGTCCGACTCGCGATGCGGAACGGAAATGAATTTCTCGTGTAATATCATCGACCAGGAATTCCACATCGTCAATGAAGCGAAAAAGTAAACTGGCGAATTCGTAATAAAGATAACCATCCCGTTCAGTAATCAACCGGGCCCGCGGGAACAATTTAGCGACTGTTTGTTTAATTTTTTCGATCTCTTCTGTGACCGAGCCCACAAAAGGAATCGGTGGCATACGATGATCGGGTGAGCTGGATTGGGTTGAAACCGAATTTGGCGTCGCTGGACACTCCGCCAGTCGACCTCCGCGAACGCCGAGATTGGTGGGTCGTTGGGCGGTCATACTCAATCCCCCGAGTCCTAGGCAACTGACGGCCAGCAGGATCAACAATCGGGCCGCAATTCGCCGCGAGGAATATCCCCCAGCGCGACGAATTTTACGCGGCAAATCCGGTGCTGTCTCGTCAATTAAAGGTTTCATTTGAGGTGGCAAAGGTATTGTGGAAAGCGATCAAGTTGATTCCGACAAATCGTTCGACAACCGTCCAACGCTTTATCAGACTGAATTCAAGTCGCGTCGAAGTTCGCTCGTTGAGTTCGACCTAGAAGTTGAGTGTTCGATTTTCTCCAAGCCGCAAATTCGAGATTCGACCAACAACGGGTCGAGGGGTTAAGTTAATTGACCGAATAGGACAACGATGGCCAGTATACCTGCCATTATCGCCAGTCCCCAGAGCAAACTTCCGCTTTGGCCGGTACGACATGTAAGCAAACCCACGGACAATTCGGCTAATTTCGAAGCCTGAGCCTCGCGATCGGAGTAAATGAAAATTTGCAACCGGTCTGATCTGGAACAGCCACGCTCATCGTCTCGCACAACCCCCAACCATGTTTGCAATTTCTGGGTGTCCCCGGAATCCGTTTCAATATTGGATCGAACTTGAATTTCAAAACGATATATTTGCAACCAACCAGGTCGCTCAATGGCATGCAGTTCTAGCTCAATGAATCGCGCCGCGCTGCCGGCGAAGCCACTTGCGTTTAGCCAGTGGCGAATTTCAAGTTCGGTGACGCGATTGGCGATCATTTTTTTTTGTGATCATTTTCGTTGGATCTTTAGCCGCATAAGTTACCCAATCTTACTCCAGTCGCGAAGAAAGGTTCGAAGTCGGGTCTGCTCGCCCAGTTTACTGTTTACAAAACGTGTTCTTAACAATTACAATTTGTAAACGCGTTTATGAAGAACCGTTTACAATTGGCGGCGGGAATCCAATGCAGACACTAGAACTATCAGTAGCCTTGATTCGTCGAAACGATGCCGACGGTACCCGATGGTTGGCTCGCCTGGCTCACCGCGAACATCATCTGAAATTTGTCGTGGCGGATCGGCTTGGTCGGGAAACGTTTCGCGAATCCGCCATGCGAGAAGTGGCTTGGCAATTGGACTTGGATCGGCACCGTGATTTCCTGGTATCCAATATGGCCCAAATGAATCTGGATTTTGTGGATCATCTGCCGGGCCGATTCAGCCAGTCTCGAACACTGGTGTCGTTTTATAATGTCGAGATTTTTCGCGATGCCGTGCTCAAACAATTGCACGCGGATCCACAGAATTTCTGGGTTACTTCCAGTGAAATTTGCGACGGTGTGACTCGACAAGGGCTAGCCTTCGATCCATTAATCCCCTATCTGGTCAGGCGTTCGAATGTGATTCAGCAATGGGAATCGACTCCCGAAACCAATGGTTGAACCGTTGTTGTGGACGGCTTGACTTCATTCGGCTCGGCGGTATCCGCCAAATCAATCTCGGCGATTTCACGTTGCAACAATCGCAGCAGCGTTTGCAGGAATACTACGATCATGGGACCAACGAGAATCCCAATGGGTCCCAAGGTTGCCACGCCGCCGAGCACGCTGAGCAACGCCAATAGCGGATGCAGATTCGATTGGCCATGCAAGACGTAGGGTTTGATAATGTTGTCTGCCAACGAGATGACCAGCGTACCGTAAACCGCCAAACCAATCGCAGCCGTCAAATTGTTTTCAAAAAAGTATAAGTAAATGCAACACGGTACCCAGACCGCAGCGGCCCCGACGAATGGCACCATGGCCAATACGGCAGACAAAACGGTCAACAGAAAAATCGAATTCATTCCTGCGAAATAGAATCCGATCCCCGCGAGCACACCCTGCACAAAGGCCGACAATAACGTGGCAACCACGACAGCACGGCTGATGTTGGCGAACTCGGCTACCAGCTCGTGTTCATGTTCGTCGTCCATCGGAGACAATTTATGAAACGTCTGAATCATTCCGGGGCCATCCAGAAAGAAGAAATACAAGCCGATGATCATGATCGCGAATCCCAATAGAGTATTGCCCAAAAAGCTGGCGGCACCACCACCGATCGCGAACAACTTGTCCCGCAGGTAGCGAATTGCCGTCGCCGAATAGGTGTCGAATTCCTGGTCCGTGGGGTTGGCCATTTCCGTCAGCCAGGCGCGAGTCTTTCCCCCGAGCAATTTAGATTTATACTCGGAGAACTGGAACGCGGTTTGGTTGATCAAATTTCGATATTGGCGAATCTGTTCTACGCGGTATTTACTGGCTTCTTCGGTTTCTTTGATTGGTCGAGTCAATGTTGATTCGAAATGCAGTTTCCTCGCCTGTTGCAGTGTCTGGCAAAAATGCAACCAGTGATCGTTTGGATCAGCTTCAATTTCGGAGTCGTCAGCCGACGGATTAACCACGGATTCTTTCGTCGTCGTCGGTTCGCTCAACTGGGACTGGATTGCTGTTGGGGTCTGCGAGGACGTAGTATCGGCGGGCCATTCTCGCCCAACTTCCTGGCCTAAAACTTTGGCCGATTCTTGAATTTCGAACAGACTGCTACGGTGGTCGTCAATTTCTTCATTGTCCATATCCAAAGATTCGGATTGTTGCAGGTCGTTCAAACGGGACCCGATGTCCCGAATCTGACGCGCGGCCGGCAAATCCAAACGCAAATTGGAACGAATTTTGCGAAATCCATCTTCCACTTGAGCCGCATTGAATTGCCGGACTACTTCGCGACCTTCCACCATCGCCATGACCAACAACACTGAGATAGGAACCAGTACGGTCAACAACACGGCAGTGGTTGTCAGAATCGCGCTGGTACGTTGTCGGCCACTGAAATTTACCAAGATCCAACGGTGCAGTGGACGAAACACAACGACCAGGATCGCCGCCAAAAACAGCGGCACCATGAAACTGATCATCACCTCGTAAAAAAAGAAGCCGACAAGCGCAATTACGGCCAACAACAACCCGAACGAGACATAATTGGCCATTTGACTCTGAGGCCGACGAGCATTGCTGGCGCTCGATTCCCCGGTCAGCTTTCGTTGGGTGGAGAGGGTTGATGGAAGAGGTGGAGTTTTCTCATTGGCATTCGGGGCTTTGTTTTTTTTGTTCATGCTAGTTCTGCCAACGCACCATGCAACGGAATCGTTACCCGGATTATATCGGCGATTTACTCCAACCCCAACTAGCCATTGGATTTATTGTCCTGTCGGATAGCCGTTGATGCGGGGAACAGTCTATTGACGCGAACCGGGAGTAATTTTGAGGGTGAGCTTTTCGGCGCCTCGTTCGACGACGATTTCCGTCTCTTGGCCAACTTTTAAAGCATCGATTACAGCAGTGTAGTCATAGATGTTCTCAATTTTTTTTCCGGCCATACCGACGATGATGTCTCCTGCCAAAACGCCCGCTTTAGCCGCCGGTGCACCGGGCGTGACATCCGACAATTTCACACCGACGACATCGTCACCATACGACGGAACGCTGCCCAGATAGGCTCGCGAACCTCCGCGCGATGCCACTTTGGGTGCGGATTCCTGACGCAGGTACGTGGGGATCTCTTCGTCAGTGGCCAACGAACGCGTAATCAAACCCATCAATCTGGCGATCCGTGCAGCTTCCGCATAATTCAACTTTTCCGGTGTATCACGCGGCGTATGGTAATCGGTGTGCGACCCGGTAAAAGCAGACAAGATAGGTACTCCGGCTTGGTAAAACGAACTTGCATCCGTGGGTAAATCCGTATCCCCCGACAGTGTTACGGGCAATCCGACGACCGCATTTTTTGACTCGATAATACTGGGCCAATAGTCGCTGCTACTAATTCCTTGCAAAATCAACATGTCTTCCATTCGTCCAATCATGTCCATATTGAGAGCGGCGGCAATGTAACGCTGGCTCGGCTCAACAAATTTTGACGACTTGATTTGTTGGACGCCGTGTTTCTTTACCAACTCGGTAAGCTGTTGCAATTTATCCGCGGGAGTCGAGTCGCTCGATTGAATCTCGACCACGAAATCTGGCACGCTCTTGCCAATGAACTCTAACGAGCCAGCGAGTTCCTTTTCATCCGTCGGTTCGCCGTTGAGCATGATTTTGCCGCTAGCGTCGATACTCAACACAAAGTCATGGAACGAAGCTGGTGCTTTTTTTTCAGAATCCCCCGTGACTGAGGCGGTGTTACCATGGCTCGCGACCAGTGAATCGGCATAGTGTTTCGATCCATGTAAACCCAATTCTTCGCCAGACCAACCGGCGAAAACAACATCCCGTTTCAGTTGCAATTTTCCCGCCCGCTGTTGCGCGGCCAGATACTCGGCAATCTCCAACATGCCAGCGACGCCCGAAGCATTGTCATCGGCGCCAAAATGCACTTCTCCCCGCTCCGCTTCCTTCGCCAAACTGCTTCCCGTTTTCCCCAGTCCGAGGTGATCAATGTGAGCGCCCACAACAATCGCTGTCGACGAGGGTTCTGCTCCCGCTGCCAATCGACCGACAACGTTGCGCCCGTGGCCGGTGATTTTTTTAATATCCAATTCCGTCGCGACGTTTAACTCAGGGATTTCGAAACCGGGAGTCACCGTGCCGTTATCCAGTTCCGCTTGGATCGTTGATAGGTCTTGGTGCATGCTCTTAAACCAGGTAGCGCCGACTTCGTCCGAAATGGAAACGGCCGCCAAACTAGAACCGCTCGGTGAAAAGTCATTCTCCATTGGCACCAATTGTTGGCGGACTTGGGAACTTGGACCGCTTACTACAATCAGCCCCTTGGCACCCCGGTCGCGCGCATAAAACGCTTTCTTTCGTAGTCCTGCATAGAATTGCAAATGTTGACGCGTCTCCGGAGTAACCTCTTCGGGCACGAAGCGAAAAACCAGTACCCATTTTCCGTTAACGTCCAAATTGGCATAGGAATCATACGCTAGTTGCGATCCCTGTTCCGGAGCGACAATTCCATAGCCGGCGAAAACCACCGGCGCTTTCGCAACCGAAACATTGGCCGAGAAAGACAATGGCCGCCAGTCGGTTTCCAATACCAGCTTGTTTGAAGTTTCTGATTTTAATGAGACCATCAATTGATTGTTGGGACCCAATTCCGATCCATCAGGGAATTCAAAGGACTGAAACCAGGAGCCGTTGTCACCGGCCGGTTGCAGTCCCAAATAATCCATATAGGCCGCCACATACGCGGTGGCTTTGCGTTCACCGGCAGAGCCAGTCATGCGTCCGGCCAACTCCTTGCGACAGAGAAAATCGACGTGCCGCATAATGTCTTGCGGATCAAAATCTGCGGCAGCTTGTTTCGCCGATTCCACTCCCGTGTTGGCGGACTCGGGTTCATCAATTGGGACAGGTTTTTGAGCTGCTGCCGGAGGGGCCACGGGTTGGGACACCGCTGTGGATTTGGATAACGCGTTTATGGCCGCATCATGATTCCAATCGGCCAAGTAGATCTGCGATTCTTTTTTGGCGTTTCGATTCGAAGTCCAAGTCAATTTTTTCGCGTCCGGAGAAAAGCTGGCCAAGCCATCAAAACCATCGGTATCAGTTACGCGGATCGGTTCCGATTTTCCATCCGCAGCCACCACATACAATTCAAAATTCGCGAACCCATGCAGGTTCGTCGTAAAAATAAGATATTTACCGGACGGATGATAAAATGGAGCCCAGCTCATCGCTCCGAGTTTCGTCAGTTGACGTTGATCCGAACCGTCGATGTTCATCGTCATGATTTCAGCGGTCACGCCGTTTTCAGAAAACCGGCGCCAGCAAATTCGTTGACCATCGGGAGAAAAAAACGGTCCACCATCGTAACCAGGAACATCGGTCAACTGCCGTACGTCTGAACCATCGGCATTCATGATGAAGATCTCCATTGCATGAGCCGGATCGATCTCGAACTTTTTCCGGTTGTCGGCACTCAGTTCGGTTGCGTAAGCATTTCGATTCGAAGCGAAGGCGATCAGTTTTCCGTCGGGCGAATACGAAGATTCTGCGTCGTATCCTTCATTGCGAGTCAGTTGCGTATAGGTCTTTTTCGCACGATCAAAGGCGTAGATTTCGTAATTCGCGTCGTAGTCCCAGGAATAACGCCGCGCTTCACCCGATTCACGAAACTCAATTTCCTGTTTTTGTTTGGCGCGCGATTCAGGGTCATTGTGAGTTGAGGAAAATAGAATTTGCTGGTTGTCCCGATGCACCCAAGCGCAAGTCGTTTTGCCCGATCCAGGTGAGACGGGTTCGATATCGCCCGTTTCGAAATCCAACAAATAAATCTGAAAAAACGGATTGTCGTCGCGGCGCTCGGACTGAAACACCATCATCGAACCATCGGGACTGAAATAGCCCTCCCCCGCTCGCCGGCCTTCGAAAGTTAACTGGCGAACATTGCTGAAAAAATGCGATTCAATCGACGGGCCAGCCGTACCATCTTGACCCGCTAAAGTCGGGGCGGAGAAGATCACGAAAGTCAGCAAAAATGCCGAAAAAAAACTGGGTTGGGAAGTACGAGCCATGTTCGATTGCCTGGTTTAATGATTGCTGCAGTTGTGCGTTCAATGTAGATACCACCGTGAAGAATCTCAACCGCCAAAGCTAACCGGAATCGGTTAACTTCCTTCAGAAATCGCAGTTTGTCTATTATTGCCGGGGACAAACAGAAAAAATCGGCTAAAATGATGTCGGGATTGTTCCATCCCGACGGTCAAGAATCCGCCAACGATCGTCGTGAATTCCAAATTCGGGGCGACCGTTTTTTTAGTTTTTTCGAGAGAATTCGCATGATTACCAACCGAAGTTTCGATTGCATCGTGATTGGTGCGGGGCCCGGTGGGTCGACCGCTGCAGCGTTGGTGGCGGAACAAGGCCATTCTACGTTGTTGATTGAACGCGACAAAATGCCGCGTTTTCATGTCGGCGAATCGTTGATGCCGGAATGCTATTGGGTTTTCGAACGCTTGGGTGTCCTGTCGGAAATGGACCGAATTGGCTTCACGCGAAAAAATGGGGTGCAGTTCGTCAATAGCCACGGCAAGGAATCCGAGCCGTTTATTTTTTCCGAGTTTGACGATCGACCATGCAGCACGACATGGCATGTGAACCGGAATCAATTCGATCAAATGCTTTACGATACCGCTTACAATCGCGGAGTGACCTGCTCCGATGAGACGCGCGTGCTCGATATTGACATTCGCAAAAAAGGCCAGCACAAGATCACGATTCAAACCAGCGAAGGCAAAGAGCATGAAATTACTGCCAAAGTAATTGTCGATGCCTCCGGTCAATCCGCGATGATCGCCGGCAAACTTGGACTGAAAGAATATTACAAAGATCTGAAGAAGGCAGCGATCTGGGGTTACTTCGAAAACGCCGTTCGCGCCGGAGGGGTCAATCCGGAAGTCACAGCGATTCTGCACACAGAGAATAAAGAGGCTTGGTTTTGGTACATTCCGCTTGCTGACGGAACCGTGAGTGTTGGTCTGGTGGCTGATAATGATTTCTTGCTCAAACGAGGTGGCTCGCCTCAACAAACGTTTGAAGCCGAAATGAAAAATTGTCCGGGGGTCAAACGTCGGTTAATGGACGCATCGCAGATCGGAAGATTCAATGTCGCGAAAGAATTCTCTTACACGACCACGCAACAATCCGGCGACGGTTGGGTGTTGGTTGGCGATGCCGCAGGATTCATCGATCCGATCTATTCATCGGGTGTGTTTTTGGCGCTCAAGTCGGGCCTAATGGCTGGTGAAGCAGTCGCCGAAGGACTCAACAACAACGATCTTTCCGCGAAGCAACTTGGCAAATGGTCCCGTGAATACGAATCCGGGGTCAAATGGATCCGTAAATTGGTCCGCGCTTTCTACAGCCCTGAATTCAGCTTTGGGGGATTCATGAAAGCCTATCCACATCACGCAGGCAATCTTACCGACTTGTTGGTCGGCCGAGTCTGGGAAGGCAACCCTGGTCGGATCTTTGAAGACATGGACCCCTGGATCGCCAAGATCAAGAGTGGTGAAGCAGTCGAGATGGTCTGAACCTATTAACGAAATAACCTTCCGATTTTTGGAATGGCCTTGTTCTTAAGTGGACGAGGTCATTTTTTTTTGATGAGTGCCTGGTTTGTTCCCTGACGCGTTCCAAGGCTCCGCGGCCTGTGGTTTAAGTTTGTAGCAGCTAGCCGCATTGCCCTTTGTGTCAATAATGGTGAGTTCACAACGAGTTTCAACAACAAACGGGATATCCTCTGGGGGTTCGGGAAACGATACGTTAGTTGGTTATGGCGGAAACGATACGCTCTTCGGTGGTTCGGGCAATGATCACTTAAAGGGCGGCGCTGGCAACGATGTGTTGGGTGGTGAATCAGGAAACGACGAGTTGCAAGGTGAGGATGGAAACGATTCGTTGTATGGTGCGTTTGGTGCTGATCGGCTGTTTGGTGGTAACGGCAACGACTATTTGGATGGTGGCTACGATGGCAGCGTGGACTACTTGGTCGGTGGTACCGGACAAGACACCTTCACCTATCGGCGGTACCGGAACGTCGGTGGTTTCATTAACACGCTTGAAAACGACTGGGTCGCCGATTTCCAATCTAACGACATCGCAAATTCAATACGGTTTAGCTAGTTTCGGATTCGAATCGCAAGTAATCAACGGCCAGCGACGCTTGACGGATAAATCACCGTCAAGTGTTTTTTATGGCCGTTTGAAAACAAGCGATTTTAATTGTCTGTTCTTCAAGCGCGACTTGGCTGGCTCGTTCCGATTGTCGAACCGTTGCGAGGAATCCGCCGCTAGTCCATCGTGCGGTGACTAGTCGGAATTTGGCGAAACGAAGCGTTTTGAGCGTTGGATGAACGCGGTAACAACCGGTCGGCCTGGTTTTCGAACCGCCACGGGCAATTTTGGATTACTACAAATTCCCGGACTTCAGGTTGCTGTCTCGCTTCAACGTTATCAGATCGTATTCAGATCGAAATGCCGCGGGTAGACCAGTCGTGCTTTTTTACGATGATCTGATTTCGAGTTGGCTGCCCACGAAGACAATAACACCATGGCGTTCGGTTTGTCTATTCGCTTCACTCAGGCGGCGATATCAACAACCAACCGTCGGCTTGTTGCGTCGTGTTGGCGAAGCGCAGTGGTTTACCGGCGGGCATTGGATTCAAAATCCGAATCGCCAAGTTGGCTGATTGAGTCGATGCTGAGTCCGCCGTGATCGTGGTCTCCCATTCCAACGGGGCGCCAGGGAGTGTTTCGGTCAGTTTCCAATCGGTGACTTGCGAAAGCAGAATCTGTTTCCGATCGTCCAGCAAGGCGACCTCGATCGGCCAGTCATAGTAAAACGGAGCGACTCCCCGATTTTCAATTTTGAGTTTTAATTTCAGTCTTTGTTTCGGATTTTGTTTCAGTTGCAAATTGGTTGGGGGGTTTGGTTCGGCAATTATCGGGGTGGTTACAATCGTCGCCTCACTCACATGCAGTTCGTAACCCATTCGCTGAACTTGAACAGTCGCGTTGGCGATACGGGCGGGCGGAGATTTCCTGTCGAGTCCAAACATCCCGCTGTCCAACAACCATGAAACATGTGTCCGTTGGACGCAACGATCGAACTCCTGACCGAGAGGGGCGCTGCCGGGCACATCGAAGACGGTTCCCCAGACTTCCGGTCGGATCTCCCCACCGATCGGTTGTGTTTTCCATTTGTCGATTGCGGCTGGACTGGCCGCTTTCAGAATCGATTCGAAAAACCACTCATCTTCGGCCTTGCCTGTGGCCAACGTGGCCCACGCAAAAGAGTCATCGTGATAGCCGAAAGGACGTAACTTATTGGAAGCGTAAGTTGCCTGATCGTCTCCAGCCGGATAACGCATCAAGACCTTGGTTTTGCCGAATGAGTTTTCAAACGCGTCCATGATTTTCGATTGGACCAACTTGTTGGCAAACAGTTTTTCTTTCGGGTACGTATGCCACTCGCCCCATTGTCCCAGGATTCCCATCGTGATGAAACCGATGCGCGGGTCACCATCGTATTGTTTGCCAAAAGCTACAATCAATGATTCCATTGCCATGAGCAAACAGGGATCGGAATAATCGGGAGTGAAGTTGTTCTGGTCGCCCACTCGGTACTTGTTAAGTTCTAATCCTTGATCGATCAGGAATTGGGGAACAGCCGTGTTCTTGCCGGGGTATTCCAAATACAACCTCAAGACCAGTTGGCGACCACGGGATTGAGCGTCGGTCAGTTTCTTCTCCAGCAACGACCATTCAAACTCGGTGGGGCTAAGCATCAAATCACGAATTGGAAAATACGAAAACTCAAGACTGCAGGGGAATCCTGATTCGCCGTCGTAAGGAACTAGCCCTTTCAGCGGATTGTCGGTCGGTGCGGTCGCATACTTCAACTTGAAATGGGTAGATTGAGCCTGGAGGAAATCGGGACTTGTAACGCCGGCCAAAATTGAGAGGATCAGCAATCCAAGCCCATCGCGGCACAAACGATTCATCACT
The DNA here is from genome assembly GCA_031409295.1 of Mariniblastus sp. Lineage (GTDB taxonomy): Bacteria > Planctomycetota > Planctomycetia > Pirellulales > Pirellulaceae > Mariniblastus. Next base: position 84,289 of record JANNWZ010000188.1, on the reverse strand, counting down.
GTAAACAAGGCAGGAAGGGAAGAGAGGGCTGCGATTGAGACGTGTTTGGGGATTGAATGGAATTTTGACAACATCATTTCGCTTTACGCGGTTGGTTCAATTGAACCAGCGGACCCGAAATTGTTGAGTTGCCTTCGCCGCTGGACATGTTGGTAGGACACTTGCTGCACGAGCCGCAGCCCGTGGATTTTCCAGTCCGTTGCAGCGTAAGCCAGGCATGTCGCACAACCATCATCGCGGCCAATGCGATCAGGCCCAAGGCAACGACCAATTGCCAGTCGAAATTTTCAGGGGAGAACATTTATTGATTCCACGCCAATTCAGGAAAACAAACTGAATACTTGAAACGTAATCAACGCCGCAATATAAGCCAGTATCGTCATGTAGACGAAAGTAAACGTCGGCCACCACCAGGAATTTGTCTCGCGCCGAATCACGGCCAACGTGGAAACACATTGGGCGCACAACGCAAAGAACACCATTAATGATAACGCGACCGGCAAAGTAAACAACTTCCGATCGGAGCCTTCCCAAGTCGTGGTTTGCAGTGCTTCGCGCAACGTTTGCGATTGTTCGTCGGTATCCGCCCCCAAACCGAAAATCACCCCCATCGTCGAGACGACCACTTCGCGCGCCGGAAACGACGCAATCGCGGCACTGCCGATGCGCCAATCCCAACCCAGTGGTTTGACAATCGGTTCAATTAGCCGCCCTGCCCTGCCGAGATAACTTTGACGTAGCTGATAGCCGTCCAGCTTGCCTGCGACGATGGCCAGTTGCTCGTTCAGCGAGGCGCGCTGGTTGTCGTCGGTGTTAGCATCCAGGCTTTCAATTTTTTGTTCGAGCGACTGTTGCTCGGCGACTAACTGGGCTGGCAGATTATTGCCGACCCGGGGAAAGTAACCTGCCGCCCACACCAGAATCGTCATCGCGACGATCAAGGTTCCCGCGTCGCGAACAAACGCCCAGCCACCATCAAACATCCGTTGACCAATGTTCCGTAGACTGGGCACTTTATAGGACGGTAGTTCCATGACGAATGACGAAACCCCCGTTTTCAATAGAGTTTTCTTCAACAACCACGCCATGCCAATCGCCACGACGATCCCGATCAAATACATTGCCAACATCGTCAGTCCGCGCAGCCCAACCAAGCCGCCGAGAAATTTTTGGTTCGGTACGAAGGCGGCAATCAGCAACACATAGATCGGCAGTCGCGCGCTGCAGCTCATTAACGGCGCGATCAAAATGGTGATCATCCGTTCTTGTTGGTTCTTGATTACCCGCGTTGCCATGATGCCGGGAATGGCGCAGGCAAATGAAGACAACAACGGGAACAGCGTGATTCCGCTCAAGCCCAGGCGCGATAGGTACTTGTCCAATAGAAATGCAGCGCGGGCCAAGTAGCCGGTGTCTTCCAAGACCGCCAAGATGAAAAACAACAATAAAATTTGTGGCAGGAACACCAGCACGCTGCCGACACCATTGATCAATCCATCGGTCAGCAGGGAATTGAGCGCACCCGTTGGCACGACAGAATCAACGACGCTGGACATCGCGGCATTGAAGTTGTCGATCACGAGTGACGCCGGCTCAGCCGCCCAAAACACCAATTGAAACAAAGCGACCAACACAATCGCCGCCGTCAACAATCCCCACACCGGATGCGTCAACCAGTGATCCAGTCGATCCGTAATGGTTGACAATCGAGGGGGTTGAGTTTGAGTGATAAACGAATTGAGATGCTGTTTGATCCAATTGTAACGAGCATGCGACTCGGACTCTGCAATCGTCTCGCCGGTTGATTCCAAGGCGGCCTGTTCGACCCGTACACTTGCTGCCAGTTCCGCACCCAACTCGGTTTTCAACTGGGTCGTCATGAAACCGTCGGTGTCGAACAACATCCGCGTCACTGCAAATCGTTTCAATTGACAATCGTCCGGGCAGACCGCCTGCAGACGTTTGATTCGTTCGTTTAGTTCATTCGTGAACGGATCGTGCAACACGGTCGGAGCATGATGCACGGCTCCCACCATCGCGGATTTTAGTTCGGCCATACCGATTCGTTTGTTCGCTTGCACGCCGACGACGGGCACTCCCAGCAGTTTTGATAATTGATCGAGCTCAATCCGAATTCCATTGCGTTTTGCGACGTCCAGCATGTTGATCGCGATCACCGTTGGTCGGTGCAGATCGAGCACTTGGCTGACGAGAAACAAATTCCGCTGCAAGTTACTGGCGTCGACGACACAGAGTATCAAATCGGGCGCCTTGTGGGCCGGTTGTTTCCCCAACAGAACATTGACCGTTACGACTTCGTCCGGCGAACGTGGGGCGAGGCTGTACGTGCCGGGAAGGTCCACCAACTCGAAAGCCGCATCGCCGATTTGTAAGCGCCCGGTATGATTCTCGACCGTCACGCCTGGGTAATTGCCAGTCTGTTGACGAATGCCAGTAAGCGCATTAAACAGCGTTGATTTACCGGTATTGGGGTTGCCTAATACGGCTACCAGAATGTCCTTCGAGTCCGAATTCGCGTGGCTCATGATTGCCGCAATGACTCACAACGAGTCAACCCGATGCGCTAAACCGGAATGACCAGGATGATCAGTTCCTTCGAAAGTCGGATGCACAACCGATGGCCTTCCAATTGAAGGATACAAGTGATGCCGTTGCGCAGGACAGTCACCTCGACTCCTCGTCGAAGCCCCATTTCGGACAACCGCGCCACTTCGTGGGCACTGCCATTCAAACTGACTACAGTAGCCCGTTGGCCACAACGCAAAGTTCGTAACGGAACGGGAGTGGGCGCAAATTGCATATCATCAGGCAGCGGAGTCTTAAAGTTCGCCTGGGAATCTATTTCTTTGGAAAAAGCAGCGAGTTGAAGCATTTCAGCGATCCCGTCGGTAATGAGAATCAGTCTCAATATGGGAAATTGTAGCTGTTTCCGGTCAATAATACAACCGGCGAATTGTCGCAGTTGAAAATTTGATGGGCAAATCCACGATGTCAACCGACTGGGTTCGAAACTCGGCAAAAATTTGAATTCAGACTTCATCGCATCCGACTGGCTGGTGGGAACGCGGAAAAGCGATTTGTAATCTCCCGAACTGTCCCGAAAAAACTACCCACCCAATCAGAACGCAAACAGAACCGCGCGGGCTACCCCGACCAGCAAAACCGGATACAAGAGAAACACGGCCACCGATTGATTCCGCAATTTATTTGCGGACAGTTACCTAGCCGGCCGGAATCGCCCGGCGCGAACGCCGTAAGAATAATCCACAGGCAACACAAACCAGTCCAAAAGTTGTTGGTTCGGGAATCGCGGTGAGGCCGACGGCGTACAAAGTGCCAGCGGTAATCGCGTAGACTTTACCATCGGGGCCGATCAGTGTTGGCGTATAGGGCTGCCCGCCTGGAACGGTGAGCTGAAAATCCGAAAGCGTGTTGGTGGTAAGGTCCCAGCGATAAAGGTGGCCGTCTTCGTTGTTGGCGTAGATCGCTTTGCCAAGCACGTCAATCGCAGCCGTATTAATGCACCATTCGTCTGGGCCTGGACCCGTTTGAGTCAGGACTTCCAGCATGTTATTGTCGCCCGTTAGTGGATCAACTTGAAGAACATTGGGATCGAGAATGGCGATCTTGTTGGCACCGTTGTTGTAACCGTAACTGTTGTATTTAGTAAAAATCAGGTACGGAGAATTTGCCGCGGAATGGTAATTGGGAAGCAGTGACGCGTCGACAATCGCAACGGTCGTATCCCAGCCGAACGAGCCGGGTATCTTAACGGTTTGAAGATCCTCGGAGTAGTGCATCAGCGTTCCGCGAAAGCCGACACCCGAGCCGCTTCCATAGTAAATATCTCCATCGGGGCCGATCGTTGGTGACGCCGTCGAGAGGCCGTAAACACCGGCAATCACGCCAGTTGAATTGAGTGGCGCCAAAGTAGTGCTGTCAAATTGCACCAGTTTTCCACTGTCGAAACCGCCACCGTTGTTAAAGGCAGCGTAGACTTTCGTCCCATCAGCGCTAATTGCCGGCGCCGAATTCAATGAAGGCTGGCTATAGCCGGGGGCTATGGAAGCACCGGTCGCGAATGTGCCGACCCCCGATGCGGAAATGCGAGCGATACCGCCACCCTGTGCAATTAGCGGTGTGTTAACAAGTGCTTGGTATCCGAAATAAAGATTTCCTGAGGCATCCGTTGTAATTGGCGTATTGATCTTGATGTTGGCATCATAGAGTGCTTTGTCCGCCAAGTAACCCGCATGGCCAGGCGAGTTATCAAAGAAAATGCTTTGGCCGGTCGCCGAGGGAACTGCTTGATCGGCGTTATCGCGCCAATTCATTGTGCCGCCGGCACCGGGGATGTAGACTCGGTAATCCGTGGGCGAGGTTTTGGAAATTGCCGGTGAGAAACTGGGGCGCCATTGCGATGTCGGAGCGATGTAGTCCGTGGCTTGAGACCAAAGTAGCGAGCCATCGGAACCCCGTCGGCCTTCGACCACGAAGTCGGTACCATTGCCCGTTGTCACGGGGATGATCACCGTATTTCCTTGCGTGATCGTTGGCGAACCGTAGTGAGTAAACGTACCGGGGTGGTAGTCCATCGTCGATTGCCACGAGATGCCATCCAGCGCACGGCCTTGGGTACTTGAGATGCCAGTGTGTTGCGCGTTGGCACCATACATCGCCCATTGAGCAAATGCCATCTTCGGAGAAAGTGCTGTTACGACCAAGCCGATGCAAAGAGTTATCTCGCGCCGATGAAATGCCATTGTTCTCACTCCCTAACAACCACCTACATGAACCATGTTGTAGGAATTCAGGCTAACACAAGTCATCTAAATGTCAACGATTTGCCGAAAGTTGACGATTGGGACGCTCAAACTGGCGAGCGGCAGATTAGATTATCCCAACCCCCTACGTCACGGATAGATGATTTAATACTCGACGGGCGGATTGTGTATAACGGCAGGCAGGCGACGTTCAATGGAAGACAATTCGCTTGCTGCTTGCCGTAAAACGACTAGATAATCAACCCTTTGCGCAAGCTATGATCGGTAGTTTCCACGCTGCCGCTCGCCAAATAGGTGTGTTTCCCTTCGGAACCACAAGCCGGGAGCACACGATGCGCTCTGCTTGGCGGAAAACCAGGCGCGCGATAAACTCGCGAGTATGAATGAACGAACACAAATGAAGATGCGGGATTCGCTGGCCGTCCAAGAGAGCATTGTGTTGCCGGGGGATACCAATGCCCACGACACCATGTTTGGTGGTCTGCTGATGAAACGGATCGATGAAGCGGCAGCGATTTCGGCGCGCCGACATGCGTGCAGTTCAGTGGTCACCGCGTCCAACGACGGCGTGCATTTTCACCGTCCAATCCAGAATAACGACATCGTGATTCTGGAATCGTATGTCTGTTCGGTGGGCCGGACGTCGATGGAGATTTTCGTCAAGATCATGACTGAAAATAACTCACTCGATCGACCGCGCCAAATCGCCGCCGTTTCATTCTTGACATTTGTAGCGCTGGACGAACAAGGCAAGCCGACCGAAGTCCCAACGGTCGTTCCCGAATCAGTCGAGGAACGACTGTTGTTTCGTCATCAGGAAATCAGAAAGACCGCCCGGCTGAAAAAACGGGAAGAGACAAATGAGTTGATTCATTCGTTGTTACCGAATCGTGACTCATTTTGATTTTCGTCCATTCGACCGGATAGAAGGCATCCAAGAATCTATGTCGGAGCGACTCGGGTACGGCAATCTTTCACGTTGAATTTCCGGAAACACGAAGAATCCATGAAACGCGGAGGCGCGGATTCTCTGCGACCTTTGCGCCTCTGTGTTTCTAGATTTCGTTGTCCAGGCTTCGTTCACAATTCATCGCCTGACTGAGAAATTGTTTGGTAACGGGGCACGATTTTTCTCGCAAGTTGCGCGCGAGCTCTCTTTTGCATTGCCGTCAAACAACTCGAAGCCATGAACGGCTACGCCTAGAGCTATCGAGCCTTCAGAACGCCAATTTTCGTAATCGGCAACAAAACAACGGCACAAAGAACTATCGGAAGAGATTTTGCCGCCGCGACAACGGTCATGAATGACCGTTGTGCAACGGACAGGAAGAGGACAATGGACGGTAATTTGCCGAAGATCTGACCGGACTATTTTTCGTCGGCCAACGGAGTCTTGCGTTCGGTGATATTTTCACATTCTTCGGATCGATCGGCGTTTATTTGGATGTAATTTTTCCATTCCTCGGGCAGATCGTCTTCGTGATAAATCGCATCGACGGGACATTCTGGCACGCAGGCTTCGCAATCAATGCACTCATCCGGATGGATGTACAACATTGTTTCGCCTTCGTAAAAACATTCGACCGGACAAACCACAACGCAATCGGTATAACGACATCCGTCGCAGGGTTTGGCTACCACATGGGTCATTTATCTTCTCCTCGTTTGAGAGCAATTGTTAATAGTTCAGGCGCAGAGATAAAATGGTATAGCCTTGAAAATGGGTGTCAAGCGCCCGCAGACTGATGTTGGTTCAATCCGCCCGCTCGCGGATGTTATTGAGCCAAGTTAATCACCGGGACCCCCGCCGGTTTGGGCATGCTCCACATCTGATCGGGGTCGCCAAAGAGGGCATTAATTCGATAGTCTGAGGCGTCGAGCACCATTTTCAATTCTTGCCCGTCCGGCGGAAATACATGTAATACGATGCGGTGCGGCAAGCTTACCTCTTGGTCGGCATAGAACCGGAAATCGCTCGAGTCGGAGTAAGCGATCCGGCGGCCACTAGCATCGTAGAAGGCCTGTTGTCGGATCAACGCGGATTTGGCGTCGAGTAGAGTCACGCGGGTGATCGGTCCGCGCGGTGTTTGACGAGTCGAGATCAATTTCAATAAACCGGTTGGATCAACAAACGGGCCTTGCTGCACATCTGTCGGTGGAAACTCAACCAGTCCCGATGCATCGATGATCCATTGCGGCTCGATCGGCAAGGCGGCTTGATTTTGCAGTCGCTGGAAATCTTGTTGCCGCGCAAAATAAATGGCGGGTGTTTGACCTGGCATGGCGACCTTATTCCACACCCAGAACAGATCAGAATTACTGCCCACATCGAGACCCAATTCCGAAACTCCCATCACACCCGCTTTCAGTCGCAACCGATCGGGGCGTTCGATTTGTATCGTCCCCTTAAGTTTTGGCACGCCGTCGAGCGACAGGTCGACGTTGGCTTGCAACTGACGGACGCGTGAGGCACGCGAATTGAGCTGCGTGATCAATTCGCTTTGAGACGGGAGTGCATTAAAAACCAAAGGTGCGGGATCGGGTTGTGTGCCAAATCGCTTAAAAATCTGGCAACCGGATTGGGTGACCACCAACAGGATCAATGCCAGCAAGACCGGAGCTTGAATTTTAAAGTTGAGTGACACGAAAATTCATCCTTGAATACGCGGTGGCAGTGGTTTAGAGTTCAAAACTCCTCGGCTAATTCGAGTTCTCCTTCGGACTCAAATGGCTGGTCGGTAAACAATCGCTCGGACAATTCAGCTTGAATCTGTCCCAAACGTTCTCGTGAAATTTCGACAACGGGAATTTCATAATGCAAATTGTCACGACGGTTAAACAGATGTAGTTGCTCCCCGACGGGGGCATGAAGCGAATCGACGACCGACAGGATTTTTTTCTGGGCCAATAACAACCCCATCATGTAGGCGACGTCCGCTTTGTCGGATTGTTCCCGTACGAAATCAAAATAGGCCAACAAAACCGGACGGGGCACCCAGTAGATTTTGCCTTTTTCTACATCCGGAACTCTTGACTTCCACCAACCCAGGCAATTTTCGGGGGGGCCAGACCAACTCTCCCGGGAAAAATCCAGCCGTTGGGGCTCGCCGCCGAAATCCACCAAGGCAGAATAAAACTCCTCGCCGGGTTGAAGTATACGGTCGGATTTCGAGCATTTCCTATTGGTTCGGCGGAAATCGAAATTCAACATCTCATTTTGCGATATAAAAACCAGAATCTTGGCAAATGGTGCAATACGGGCAATTGGCGTGGCTAGCAAAGGATATGGGCTTTACATAGGACCCATAGATGTCGGACAATTCCTACTTGGTGAAGTACATGGGAATTGGCATAAAGTTCTCATTCTCAATCCATCAAATTGTTGGTGTTTGGCGAATCGTAGCAATTTTTTCTAATGTCCTCAAGTGAGTTTGTCGAGTTAAATGAGGTCGAGTTTTCCGATTGGGCGACTTGGCTTGAATTTTCTTATTTTGGCGACCGCTGATATTTGTTTCGACTGACCTTGGGAATGTTTTCCTTCGTTGAGATCGACCAAATCCATCCTGATCGCGGTACGGGTAACAGAACATACACCACAAGGAGCAACAACGATGGGTTCGAAATTTCCACTGAAACGTCGGCGCAAGAATACCAATAACAGCGCTGTTTCGAATTACCAAGTGCTTGAAGATCGTCGATTGCTCGCCGTGATTGGATCAATTGACGGTGCGGGTTTGCTAACAATTTCCTTGACGGCGGATAACGACTCGGCCACGATTGGCATTATCGGGAATGATGTCTCGTTGAACGCGAGTATTGATCTCGATCCATCTACGGTTGGCGTACAGTCCGCCACGTTTCAAGCGGTTCGCACGATCAATGTCGTAGGAGATGGATTAAGAACCAATCAGTCGGTCGTTTTCGACGGGAATTTCCTCAACAGTAATACTGCCGCCTTGAACGGAATTTCCGTGACGGGAGTGGTTTCGGCCGTTTTTACTGGCAACTATCAACTGGCTCAAAATTTGTCGATCGCGTTAAAGGCGACTGAGTCGGGCGGCCAGATCGGCGACGCGGCGACTGGGCAGGTAATCGTGAGCGGGACGACGACGCTGAATTCCGGCGACAATCCAATCAATCTCGATAATTCCAATAATGAATTTGTCGGGGCAGTCTCGTTGACTACTGTTGGACTCTTTCGCTCGGCTAGTATTTCGGACCTGAACAATCTGAATTTCTCTGGCATCAGCGTGACCGGTGATCTGACGGTCGTTGCCGTAGGCAACGTGACCGATGATGCAGGAGCTTCGATCTCCGTAATACTGACCGGTAGTTTTACCGCAGCCAATGTAACGTTGGGTGACGACATCGTTGATGTGACCGAATTTACTCAGGTCGGCTTTACTGTTTCCGGCGACGTTGATCTGACGCAAGACAGTATTGTGCGGTTGGCCACGTCATCTGCCAATAATTTGCGGGTAAGAAGTTCCGCAGGGATTTTTGATCGGCAATCAAGTGTTATTACTGTGACCGATTTGGCGACCTTTAACGGAACGCGGGTTCGCCTTGGCGACAACGGAACGGACCGGTTCAATGCTGGCCGGGTGACTTTCAACTCCACGGGGCACGTAAATATTACCGAAGACAGCGCGATGCAAATCGCCGGCACCAACACCGCGCTCAACGCGCATCTGTTTTCGTTGGGAGCGTTAACCAATAGCGCTGGAGCGAGCATCACGGTTACGAATAATTTTGGCCTGGATGCGGATAGTATCGATTTGGGAAATGCAGTTGACGATCAGTTGAGTGCCGGGGCAATTTATTTTTATGCACCGGGTGTGGTTTCGCTCAACGCTAATTCAAATATCCATCTGGTACAGGTCAATAACGAAGCCGCCCAATTGATCTTGACGACTCCCGGTGTGATTACCGATGACTTGACTGCCGAATTATTGGTCAGCGGTAATTCAAGTTTCCACGCGGCGTCGGTCAATTTGGGAGAAACACTTACCGACAGTTTCAACTCCGGTACCATCACGTTCGCAACAACCGGTCAGTTCAAGATCACGGAGAACAGTGATTTGATAATCGCGGGTAGTAATTCGGCTGGCAATTCGATCATCAATTCGTCGGACCAATTGACCAACGCCAATGAAGCGTCGATGACGGTGACCAACAATGCTGCATTTTATGGCAACACCTCGATCAACCTTGGAACGAGAATCGGTGATGTGTTTAATTTTGGAAGTCTAACGATCAACTCACCTGGCGATGTGGTGGTGTCCGAAAATAGTGATACTCAATTTGCCGGCCTGAGCCAAGTTGATTCTCTAATCCTGACCTCGCTCGGTGATATTTCTGACCAGATCAACGCGCTGACGACCATTGACACCGGAGCGCGGTTCGCCGGACTGTCGGTGGTCTTGGGTGATCATCCCACCACCGATATTTTCAACGCGGGTTTGATCAGTTTCGACTCACCAGGGCAAGTAGATTTCACGGAGGATAGCGGGATTCTCTTGTTTGGCACGAACCAGGCGAATAGTTTGACTTTGGTTGCCAATGGAAATGTCTCGGACACGTCGACAGCTCTAACGACCGTCAACACTTTGTTGAATGTCTCGGGGGCGTTGATCAATCTCGGCACCGATGCCGCAGACTTTCTCAGTTTCCAATCGCTGACTTTCAACTCGACAGCCAATACGAATTTGGCAGTGAATTCAGCGGTCCAACTGGTGGGTAACAGCCAAGCAGGAGATCGTCTAATTTTGAGCTCAATTGGAAATATTACGGATCAGGACCTGGCCCAAACGCGAGTGCAGAATTTCGCCACGTTCACCGGTATCGATATCATCATCGGCGAATTGGCGACCGATTGTTTTGATATTCTCACGGGCGGAATTGAAAAGGTCACGATCAACGCGTCGGGAGTCACCAATGTTGTGGAAGCGAATTGTTAGTTTCGCCGCAATCCGGCAATTTGGATTGTAACGATTTTACCGTTTGATGCTTTCAGCGCACGCTCTTATTCCGGGCGTGCTTTTTTGTTGCTATCCAGAACGGGCCGCGATCGACTAAGATTGTACGGAGGTTGCCGACCGGCTTGATTGATGTTTTTCCATGCGATAACTGCTCGTGAAATTTGGTTCCTTCCTCTTCGATGTCAAAACGAAATCGCAGACCTATGCGGGTTTCGACGAATTGGCTTTTCGGAATGAAGGGCTGAATCTGGCCTTTGAATCCCGCAAATCGGAGCAGCTGACCGATTCCCTGATCGTGCGAGCGTTTGCTTTGGTGCAATTGGCCGCCGAACGACAGATTCAATTGCGACATTACGATGTACAATTGTTGGGCGGTCTGACGATGGTTCGTGGGCAAATCGCCGAGATGCGTACCGGCGAAGGTAAAACCCTGACGGCTACCCTGCCCTTGGTCGTACATGCCCTGTCCGGTCGAGGCGCCCTGTTAGCAACAACCAATGATTATCTCGCGAAACGGGATGCCTTGTGGATGCAACCCATCTATCACGCACTAGGTTTAACTGTTGGGATCATCCAGTCCGAGATGTCGCGGGAACAACGTCGTGCGGCATATCAATGCGACATCGTTTACGGCACGATGAAGGAATTCGGATTCGATTTTTTGCGAGACCATTCGGCGCAGCGCGAACAGAAACAGCGGCAGCTGTGGTATGGCGGCGCCGCCGGTGGTGTGGCGGAATCGTCGGCCAGTCTGCCGGTCCATCGAGCGCCGCATTTTTTGTTGATTGACGAAGCCGATAGTATTTTGATTGATGATGCCCGGACACCGTTGATTATTTCGGCGGCGGAAGATGGAACCACCCACGAGCAACAAAAGATGTTGTACAGTTGGTCCGCGATTCACGCGCCCAGCTTCAGCGAGGATGCCGAGTATTGGTATGATCGCGAACGCCGTAAAGTCGATCTGTCACCCACGGGGACCGCCCGGGTAAGAGATATTTCCAAGCCGCCCGAATTGGCTGGCGTAGGATTATTGGAGATGTACGATTTTATGGAACGCGCGATCCAGGTGGACCGGGACTATCAACTGGATCGGGACTACGTCATTCGCGACAATGAAATTGTGATCGTCGATGAAGCGACCGGGCGCATCGCGGAAGGACGGCGGTGGAGTCGCGGCATCCATCAAGCGATCGAAGCCAAAGAAGGAGTTGAGATTACGATGGACACCAACTCCCAAGCCAAGATCACGGTTCAATCGTTTGTCAGTCGATACGCGCACATTGCCGGGATGACCGGAACCGCGTTCAGTTCTCGTCGAGAATTCAAGAAAATTTATCACGCCGGAGTCAATGTCATCCCTCCGCATCGACCCAGCCAGCGTCGAAACCTGCCGGTCAAATTTGCGTTTGAAGAAGTGCAAAAGTTTCGCCAGGTCGTCGAGGACGTTATTGAAGTCCATCAAACGGGCCGACCGATCCTGATCGGGACCCGTTCCATCGCGAAATCGGAGCTGTTATCTCAATTGCTGTCCCAGGCGGGCATCGAACACGAGGTGCTTAATGCCCGGCAGGTCGAACGAGAGGCCGACATCGTGGCCGCCGCCGGGCAACGAGGTCGGATTACCGTCGCCACCAATATGGCGGGACGCGGAACCGATATCAAGATCGATGAAGCGATTGCCCAGCTGGGAGGGATGCACGTAATCGGTACCGAGATTCATGAATCGTCGCGAATTGATCAGCAGCTGTTCGGTCGCTGTGGTCGACAAGGCGATCCCGGTACCGTGCAGCAGTATTTTTCTGCCGAGGATAAATTATTGGACTCGGCCTTTGGCAAACAAAAGGCCGATCGGTATCGATCATCCGGAAAAATTCGTACAACCCAATCATGGTACCGGCTTTTTTTGAAAGCCCAGCAGAAGGTCGAGAGCCAACACTACCGGTCGAGGCGGATCCTTATGTATAATGAAAAAATGTTGGCCAAATCTCAACGGGAGATGGGCTTGGATCCGATTCTGGATAATTTTGAATAGCGACAACACGGGGAAACCCAGTGGGTCAACCGGAAATTTTTCGATTCTGCCAAGTGCAGCGCGCGGATTTGTTTTACTATTTGGAAACTGTCGTTGTAAGATATCGATGTGCCGAGAGCCGCGTTTTTTCGGCGCTGAAGTTGCTATTGAGTCGAGTTGGCTGATCGTTTGGACTGGCGCGTGCCCAGCCGTTGTTATTGTTTTTACTTAGAACAGAAACTGACAATCGATGTCCGCTGGCGAATCGAAATACGAAGACAAATCTGCGGCCATTCGCGATGAAGTCCGGCGAACAATTCAACAATTGAACGAATTGGCCCAATCGGAACAGGACTTCGATCAGTTCTGTGAGGCGGTGCTGTCCAATGTCGTCAAGATTACCGGAGCCCACGGTGCATTGTTGTGGCAGGTCAACGGTGATTCGCAACCGCGACTGACTCATCAATCGGGCAGCCCGCCCCATCTAACGGCCCAATTGGTGACCGCGCAAAACAACTCGCAACACACCAATGCCGTGATGGAGGTCGTCACGCGTCAGGAACCGATTGGTTTGACCTCGGAAGCGTTTGCCGATTCGATTTCGAAAGATCCCAATTTAGCTCGGGACGAGTCCTTCCTGTTGCTGTTTTCGCCTGTTTATGATCGCGCAAAAAAGTGTTGCGGGACGTTGGAGCTGTTACAGCGTGGCGATATCACGCCCGCCGCCCAAGACGGCTACTTGCGTTTTCTTGTCCAAATCGCACAGCTGTTTCAGCGTTGGTTCGAACAACAGGATCTGGCGCGCTTGACGCAACATGCGGACAAATGGCAAGACAAAATTGAGTATGTCACGGAAGTTCATCGCTTTATCAAACCGGCGGAAACGGCCTATTCAATCGCCAACGAAGCACGTCGGTTGTTGAACTGTGACCGCGTCAGTGTCGCTCGCTGGAACGGTAGCCGTTGTAAGATCGAAGCGATCAGTAGCCAGGACCGGTTCGACAATCGGGCCAACGTGGTACGCAAATTGGGCGCGGTCGCGACCTCCAGTGTCAGTGCCGATACGCCGTTCTGGATTACTGGCAGTACCGCTGGGATCGCGCCGGATGTCGCTCGTCAGATCAACGACTATCTCGACGAAGGTCACAGTCGAACCTTGGTGGTGTTGCCGTTGCTGGCGCGCCCGCCGGCAGCCCCCGATCTGGAAATGCGCAGCCGTCGCAACCCCAAGGCCCGCAAACTTGGCGCCCTGATCATCGAGTATTTCGATGCCGACGTGAAACGGGAACAGATCACGGAGAACTGTGATTTGATTGTGACCCAAGCCGAACTGGCGATGGAAAATGCGCGGGTGCACGGCGAGATATTCTTGTTGCCAATCTGGCAACGACTGGGTGGATTACAGAATTTGCTGTTCCGCGATCATTTTGCGAAAACGATGACCGGCTTAGTCGCGTTGGGACTATTGACGTTGTTGATGATTTTCTTTCCCAAAGAACTGAAAATGAAAGTCGACGGGGTAATGCACCCGACGCAGCGACAAACCATTTATTCCAAAACCGATGGAATCATCGTCAAAATCCTGATCGACGAACGCAGCGACGTTAAGCGGGGTGAGGTGTTGTTGGAACTGGAAAATCAGGATCTCGCGCTGCAGATCACGGAAGCGAAATTGCAATTTGAAACCGTCGTCCACCAGATTTCAGACGCCAACTCCCAGTTGTCGGGAGGGCGTTTGGATAAAGACAAAAAAGCCGAAGTCGCCGACACCTTGGAGTTACTGAATGCCCGTCAATCGAATTTGAACAAACAGCTGGAATTGTTGGAACGGAAAAAGAGTTTTCTGCAAATCACCAGTCCAATCGACGGCACGATCGTGACGCCGCAACCGAAACGAAGACTGTTGAATTTCCCGGCCAGTCCCAATTTGGCGGTTCTGGAAGTCGCTGACCTTTCCGGAACCTGGCAAATCGATTTGAAAATTCCGCAAAACAAAATCGGTTACGTGACTCAGGCAATGCAATGTAATCCAGCGGAACCACGGGAGGTCGAATTTCGCATCGGCACGAATCCTAATTTGATCTTGCGCGGAAAATTGGTTAGTGTTTCCAGCCTGGCAGTCACTTCGGCGGCTGGCACGACCGAATACAAAGCAATTGTGGATGCCAGCAGCGAACAATTTCGCCAATTGAAGAATGAGTTAAGAACGGGAGCGGGCGTGACCGCGAAGATTCATTGCGGCTCGCGGTCGTTGGGTTTTGTTTGCTTCTATCAGGTCTTTGACTGGTTGCGCACGCATGTGTTCTTTTAGGAGCTGGTTCGATGTCGGTAATTCCGCCCACCGGTAAACCGGTCGCCGTAGCCAACCCTGCTCCCTCGGGCGCTCCGCCGGTGAAGATGAGGATGCGCGCCGATTTGACATTCGACCGGATGACGTATCAAGGTGTCGAATATTGGGTGATCAAGGAACCGCTGGGTCAGAAGTATTATCAATTTCCCCCGCACGTATTCTATCTGTTGCAACAACTGGATGGACTCAAGTCGATCGACGAATTGCAAAACAATTATCATCGAAAGTTCGCTCCCAAACGAATCACCCGCCAAGAGTTGCAGCAACTTCTGACTCGTTTTCATAAAGACGGATTGGTCACCTCGAATGTTAGCGGTCAAGGTGAAGAGCTGCTGAAACGTGGCCGCAAAAGCAAGTTGATGGAACGTTTCGGCCAACTGTCCAATATCTTGGCAGTGCGCTGCCGGGGCTTTGATCCGGAGCGTCTGCTAAACTTCTTGATTCGATATGTGTGGTGGGTATTTACTCCCACAGCCATTTTTTTTACCGCCATCGCCGCCACGATTGCACTCTTTTCCGTATTGGTGAATTGGGCGGAGTTCCAAAGCAAATTACCCGGCTTCGAACAGTTTTTTGACGTTCGTCAATGGTATTTGTTCGTCGTGGTGCTGGGGGTTACCAAGATTTTCCATGAGTTTGGGCATGGGTTGTCCTGCAAACGCCTGGGGGGTGAATGTCACGAACTGGGTTTCATGATGCTGGTTTTCACGCCGTGTTTGTATTGCAATGTTTCGGATAGTTGGCGATTGCCGAATAAATGGCATCGGGCGGCGATCGGTGCCGCGGGCATGTATGTCGAGATCATTTTAGCGACGATTGCCACGTTTACCTGGTGGTTTGTCCAGCCAGGAGTGGTGCAGGAGATCTGTCTTAAAGTGATGGTGGTTAGTTCGATTAGTACAGTGTTGTTCAATGGAAACCCGCTATTGCGTTTTGACGGCTATTATATTCTGAGTGATTTGTTGGAGATTCCCAACCTCAATCAAAAGGCCAACCGTGCCCTGACAACGTTGTTGGGGCGACATTGGCTGGGACTCGAGATTCCGGACGATCAACTGATGCCAGCGAATCGTCCCGTGGCTTTTGCGTTGTTTACCATCGCGGCGTTCTGCTATCGTTGGACAATCATGTTCGCGATCATTACGTTTTTGACAAAAATGCTCGAACCATATGGTCTGGAGTCCATTGGAATCGGGCTAGCCATGTTTTCCGTGGGCGGCATGATTGTGATGCCGATTTACAAATTGTACAAATACATGTCAGTTCCAGGGCGGATGCATCAAGTGAAAAAAGTTCGATTCTCAATCATCTCGGTTATCCTGTTGGCCGTCATCGGTTTGATCCTGTTTCTGCCATTGCCACATTACTTGCGCTGCAGTTTGGTCGTCATGCCACAAGAAATGGAGACCATCTGGATCAAGCAATCGGGGCAACTCGAAACATGTTTGGTGAAGCCCGGCGACACGGTGACGGTCGGTCAATCATTGGCGACCTTGAAGAATATCGATCTCGAGTTACAGCGGCTCGAAACGAGTGGAAAGATCAACCAGAAAGAATTGGAACTTAAACAGATCATCAGCAACGGCTCGAAAGGGACGCCGGGCGCGCTCGATAAGTTTGCCGAAATTACTGCCGAACTTAGAAATCTCAAATTGTTTGCCAATGGAGTCGAAAGACAGCTGGCCGAGCTGAATATCACCAGTCCCATCCCAGGAACCGTGTTGGAGACCCCTTACCAGCATCGAACGCACGGCTCCGCCGAAGTTGAAGTCGTTGATGATACCTCCTGGCTGCAGGGCAATCATGAAACGGTAACCGCTGAGAGGGGCCAGCGATTCTGTCAGGTCGCAGACCTGAGCCAGTGGTATGCGGTGGTGATTCTAAGCGAAAATCAGGTCAAGTTCGCTCAGCTCGATCAACTGACAAAAATCAAACTCTACGCGGATCCGAAGAAAGTGATTGAATCCAAGGTGCAGTCGATTGGTGAAACGGATTCGGCGATCGACCGCGAAGATTTTGAAAAACCTGAACCCGGTCGACCGAGCGGCCCGATTTCCCAGGCTCGTCCCCCCGATCTTATGACGGAGATGGTGGGAGCAATCGATCAAAAGGATCTGCAGTATTTTGCCAAAGTACCGCTGCCGAAATCAGACCAACCCCTCAAGATCGGTTTGGGTGGCCAAGCGCGAGTGTTTACCGGGTACCGTTCGTTGGGGGCTCGGTTGTGGTGGTGGATCAATCAGAATTTTCGGACCTGATTTGGTCGCGCGCTGGCAGTGTTAAACCAGGCCCAATGTAAGCCGGTCATAATGGTATCGCGTATTGGCGGGAAAACGCTTGCGAATGTTCTCGATGGCCTCGCGCATGAATTGGTTGAGCATTTCCGTATTGTCACCGATCTTGCTCAAGTTCTGGCGGATCTTCGTATCTTGTAAGGCCGCTCCGCCGGCGATTTCGGCGGACAGATCAAACACGATTGCTTGTCCGGCATATCCAATCACGCGGAACGATTCCGTCAGCTCCGGACTCTTTTCGAGAGACTCAAAGATCTCCAAGGCGGCTCCGAGTTTTTCTTGAATGAGTTTATCTTCAGCCAATCGAGTCTGCGCCGATCTGGGTTCGGTTGAAGATAAAGCGATGGCGGTAGACAGATACACTTCTCCCAAGCGAGTTTGTGCAAGGCAATGATAAAATCGCGTTTCATTGAAATTTTCCTTTTGGGCTTGATCCAATGGAAAATACTCCATCACGGCTTTCCAAAACTCAATCTTGGTCGATTCGTCCTCTAAACCTAAAGCATAGGTTCCCCAATAGGCGGAGCGAAACTGTTTTTCTACGGAAGGTTGTTTAGGAATTTTATGTGAAACTGGTTTCTCGACATTCAACGGAAACGGAGGGACGGTTCGTTGAGCGACCGTGATCCCAACAATCAGGCCTATCAAACACAGGCTGGCTAACGATCCCCACACCCAGCGATTCCCCCACCAGGAACGGACATGGCCTTTCAGGACGGCTTGTAACTGTTGTGTCGCAGCAAGTCTCGATTCGGAAAGCGTGGCCGAATGGGCCGAAAAATTGGCTTCGCTGGTCGCGAGCCGGCTAATTAACAAGTCCCAATTTTCGTCAACGTCGATTTTAATCTTGCGGATTTCTTTCAGTAATCCTGCCGGATCCTGTGGCCGATCACTGGGTTCTTTGGAAATCATTCGGTGAATGAGCTGGCATAGCTCGAGGGGTACGTCGGGCCGGATCAATTCCAACGGTTGGGCTTTTTCTTGCACTTGTTGCAGGGCAATGGCCAACGCATTCACACCTTCGAACGGCGGCTGTCCCGCCAGTGTATGATAGGCCGTGACACCGAGCGAATAAATATCGCTGCGTGAATCCAACGCGCGCCCTTCTACCTGTTCGGGACTCATGTACAGAGGGGTTCCCATCGTGATACCGATTTGCGTTAGCGCCTGGCGCGACGAGTCATTGTTGATTCGCGCCAAACCAAAATCAGTTACCTTCACCTCGCCGCTGGTGGAAAGCATGATGTTTTCGGGTTTGATATCGCGATGCACGACGTCAAACTCGGCAGCTTTTTGCAAGGCCGCAGCACATTGCCGCAGTACATTGACCGCCATGACGGGTTCGACAGCCCCATAGCGATCGATGTATTGCCGCAGGTTTCGGCCATGCACGTATTCTTGAGCAATAAAATGCAGTCCCTTGAAATTACCGACTTCGAAAATTTGCACGATGTTGGCCTGCACCAACGCTGCTGCAGCTTGAGCTTCACGGTGAAACCGTTTGACATAGGATTCGTCGAGCGCCAGTTCCGGTTTGAGAATTTTCAGGGCGACATTGCGATTGAGCGAGGTCTGCCGCGCTAAATAGACATCGGCCATTCCACCGCGACCCAACCGACGCAACAACGAATAATCGCCGAGCACCTGTCCGGTCAAATCCTGGGCTGTCAGTGGCATGTTCATTATAACGTGTCTAGGTGAACTCGAGAGTCAACAACAGGTTTGAAATACGCGGATGGCGCGAAAACAGTTGATACCAACAGCCTATGCCAACTTCAAAACTTCGTCCATTTGAGTTGAGATTAGTTTCAGTCGTTCAAGATCTCCCCCGTCGACTTCGGCGGCAGCCCAACCATAGTAATTGATCTCTTGCAGTGCCGCTCGAACATCGGCCCAATCAATGTCGTCTTGTCCGATATCCTTGAATTTGTCCTCGGCGCGGGAGAATCCTTTTAGATCCAACTTGAACACGCGGCGCCCGAGTTGGCGAATCCAATCACCCATACTGCCGTATTTCCAATGATTGCCGATATCAAACTGCATCCCGACCCACGGCGAATTGAATTCGTCGACGAATCGCACGTATTGTTCAGCGGTCTGTGTATGATCACCAGCGTGATCATACATAAATTTGTTCCAGACGTTTTCAATGACAATGCTGATCCCTTTTTCGGCCGCCAACGGAACAGCCAATTGGATGTTCTCGACGGCTCGGTCCCAGATTTCAGCAGGGGTTCCGTCGTTGCCACTGCCGGCGACCAATAACACGGTTTTTCCACCCACAGCATCGGTGTCCCGAATCGCCGTCTGCAAGTTGGCTAGTGCCTTGGCGCGCACTGCCGAATCCGGGCTAGTGTGGCGAATCTCCCAATGCGTGGAACAGACCGTTCCGTCGACCGGCAAGCCAGATTCGGCTATCGCGATCTTGGTCTCCTCGACTTCCATCCCCGGCGAATCCATTTCAATTCCTGCAAATCCGGCGGCTTTTACTGCGCGAAATTTTTCGGTCAGAGTACCTTTAACTCCGTCGGTCATACCGAATTTTAGCGTCTTCCAAATTCGCCCCTTAAGTGTAACATCATCGGCGGTCCCAGCGCGCAATTGCCCAGCTCCCCCGGTATTTTTACCGCGCGACCAAGCTGTCGACGAAACAAATGGCGTCGCGAGAATTGCCGCTGCGGAAGCCCGCACAAAATTCCGACGGTCGACGTTGTGGTGCGTGGTCATCTAGGTCTCTCCCTGGTTTGTGGGTCGATTAAGCAAAAAACCGAAATCGGCATCTCCGGCATTTTGGACTGAACTATTCTACCCGAACGAACGGAACGTCGCAAAAAAGATACGAATCGGAGCAAGTTAATGTTCGATTTCCGGCCAATATTTATCAAAACCGCCTTCCTTGACATAGTCCGGGCTATTATCCAAGTCATGACACTGGACGCAGGTCGACGTGCGCGCTTGTTCGACCGTCACACGTATTTCATCCCGCAATTTGCTCAGCAATTTTTCGTCGTCTTTTTTGTTTCGTTCAGCGTCGATGTGCGCCGATCCTGGTCCATGACAATTTTCGCAGCCATTATTGAACAGCGCGTCATCTTTCTTGATATCCAGGAAACCTGATTCGTAGGGGAAAAATCCCTGAGGATTCCAACCCGTCATATGACAACTTACACATTCGGGATCGAAATTGCGCTGCACCCAGGAGCGCTCGTTGGGATTGGTCAAACTGGCAGTCGCATGTTGGTGCGGCCCGCCATCACCGCTATTTCCATCTGACCAGATCTGAAATTCGTCTTCATGACAATCGGCACAGGAATCCGAACCGACGAATTGATGACCGGACGGATGCGGACGCGGTTGAATGTCGGCCAATTGACCAGACTCCCACAAACGTTTCAGTTCGTCCTGGTAGCGAATGAAAACTTGTTTAACTTCAGCGGAGTCTTCAAACCGATCATCCAACGGTACTCGTTCGTATTTGATTTCAGTCTTTCCTGATTTCTCAAAAAATCCAACGATGCCCACATACATCCCTTTGACACCGACTTGAACCATCGAGGTCGCTTTCGCACCGGTGTCAATCGATTCGGCCTCGAGCGTCGGATCACCTGGAGAACCGGAAGTAATCAGTAAATCAAATGCCGGGAACTTTTTCGCCATCTCCCGGCAGTTTTCCAGTGAACTCGCCGCGATCAGAATTTTTATGTCGCATTTTTGGGCGTCCATCAGCGGAATAACCTGAGTCAATCCAGCCGCCGCTGGCATCGCAGTAATTCCATCGACGCCGGCTAGTTCGGGCAAGAATTCATCGCCCAGCACCATGGTGATGCCAATTCGTTTTCCATTTTTTTCGATGATGCGAAAACGTTGACATAGATCGGGATCCACGACCTCGATATTGGCGCAAACAAATGGATTGACCCCTTGATTGGCGTTCATCATGGACTGAGCCAAATCAATCGACGGAACTTTGAGGTCACCGATTCCCAATCCGATCACGTCGTATTTCATGATCTGGCACATGGACTCGAAGGTCTTACCGAGTTTGATCAGCCCTTGCTGTCCGAATCGTTCGACTTGATCGCCGGAATCAATCGTGATTACATCCCAGCCACGATCGGCGAGGACTTTCAACGATGAATGGCGACGCATCATGCCCCCTTTTTGATTCGACAGCCCGGTACATCCACAGGGTTCCATGTAGCCGTGTTGGCGTCCCGTAAAGAAAATTGCAAATGTCGGTTTGTCCCAATCTTTGACCAAATCCTCGGCCTTTGACTTCGGTTCATCCACACCAGAATTTTCAGCATCCTCCTCGGCCTTTGACTTCGGTTCATCCACGCCAGAATTTTCAGCATCCAACTTGGAAGAATTCTTGTCGGTGTCGGCGGGCTCTTGGTCGATGTCAACGGATGATGGATTCAAAAACATGTCCAGCATCGCCATCGGTTGGCCGCAACCAATGGTGGCAGCAGCAAGTGCTATGGCGGCAACAAGCAACACGAACCTCACAGCAATCCAGTTTTGGTTCATTGATTCCTCACACAGGTGGACGTAGTGGCTAGAACAGCCATCTCGGATGGAAGTATAGGTAATCTGGATGGCCGTATCAGCCCGGCCCAGGCTACAGATTACAGTTGACGGCGGTTGGGGTAAATGGCAAAGATAGTCGTTCACTCGTGACGAATTCGTTCGCGCAAGTATTGTCTGCACTCCGTAAAAAAACCTTGAAAATCGGCGCGTTGATAATCGGGATAGGTCCAGCGACTGTGAGTCCATGCACGTCCCCGGAAATGCAACGTAACTTCGGCGAAAATCCCATCTGTCAAATAGATTCGGTGGTCGCGGTCTTTCGTAGTAACCAGGACCAGTTTGGCTTCACTGATGTAACCTGGATCGATGTTGATCGGCCGCTCTTGCGGATAGGAATTTTCCGATTTGAAATCCCGTTCCCAGGAATTGGATTGATGTTTCGTTCCGGCGATAGCGCCGGGATCGATCAATCTTTCAAACGCGATGAACTGTTTTTTGAGAGCGTCACCCATCGAGGCGACGTAGTAGTCGGTTTCAGTAAAATCGAAAATGGGACTGCTTTTGGCAATCGGCCCCCAGCTCTGACCAGCGGTTGCGGCAGTCCAGTCAAAGGCCGATGCATACCGACTGGTAATCGCGGCAATTAGCAATACCGGTTTATGTTGAGTAATTTCGCCCATCAAGGGTGATCGCGATCTGGTGTCAGCTAGGGAACTGCGGCCAAGTGAAAACTAGACTAATAGCTCTTTGCGAAAATTCCGCGCGTAACGGTTGGGCGACCAGTAAAAATACAGTGTCCGGGAATTTTTTCATCCTCCAGCGGAATGCAACGCGGCGTGACCTTGAGGGGCTTCAGGATTTCATCGGTCTCAGGGCAGTCGACAAAATGGCAGTGGGCAAAACCGCCATGGATCTCCGGTCGATCGAGATTTTGGGGGGTGAAGAACGCGGTGAATTCTTCCAGCGTGGTAATGACTCGGGTATGTTGTTCACGCATCTGCCGGGCGCGCTCGAGCAATCCATTTTGAATGTCGGACAGCATTTGTGGGAGGCCCGCCATGAATTCGGCGCGGCCGCTGCCAACCGATTTGGGTTGGTCGCGCCGCCCGACGAAAACGCTCTTCGATTCGATATCACGTGGGCCAACTTCGATCCGAATCGGTACGCCACGTTTAATATGGAACCATTTCTTCTCTCCGCCGCGGAGGTCGCGTTGGTCGATCATCACTCGGACAGGTTGTTCGTGATAGCGAACTTGCATGATCTCCTGTTTCAGTGATTGACAATACTCGAGCACTTGAGCTTCTTCTTGGTCGTTGCGGAAAATCGGCAAAATTACGACCTGTTGAGGGGCGAGCCGAGGTGGCAACACTAGTCCGTCGTCATCGCTGTGCGTCATGATCAAAGCACCGACCAAACGAGTCGAGGCGCCCCAAGATGTCGTCCAAACGAACGACTCGGTTCCGTTTTTATCTTGGAATTTGATTTCTTGCGCGCGAGAAAAATTCTGTCCCAGAAAATGCGAAGTACCGGCCTGGAGGGCTTTGCGGTCCTGCATCATCGCTTCGACGGACAGCGTCTTGTCGGCTCCCGGAAATCTCTCGCCCGCCGTTTTCTCTCCACGAATTACCGGAACTGCCATCTGGTTTTCGATAAAATCTGCATACACATCCAGCATCAAATGCGTTTCGGCTTGAGCTTCTTCGGCAGTCGCATGCGCTGTATGTCCCTCTTGCCATAGGAACTCGGTTGTCCGGAGAAACAGCCTCGTTCGCAATTCCCAGCGAACCACGTTGGCCCATTGATTGATTTTCAGTGGCAGATCGCGATAGGACTGAATCCATTTCGCAAACATCACGCCGATAATGGTCTCGCTGGTCGGTCGCACGATCAACGGTTCGTCCAATGGGCCAGCTGGAATCAAGCCACCATCGGGACCGGGCTCCAAACGATGGTGTGTGACGACGGCACATTCTTTAGCGAAACCCTCCACGTGTTGGGCTTCTTTTTCGAGAAAGCTGATGGGGATGAACAGTGGAAAATAGGCGTTCTCATGCCCGGTCTCTTTGAACATTTTGTCCAGGCCCGCTTGCATGTTTTCCCAAATTCCATAACCCCACGGTTTGATTACCATGCAGCCGCGAACAGGCGAGTTTTCCGCCATGTCGGCAGCCTTGATAACTTGCTGATACCACTCTGGATAGTCGTCTGCCCGCGTCGGCGTGATGCCCGTTTTTGCCATTAGTAGTTCACAAAAAATCTAGTTTGTCAGGTTCAGAAATGGGGTCGGGACAAAAATGTCAATTGCTCCCCAGTCAACGTCAGGCCACCGAAATCGGTCGCCGGGAACCGGTTAAATTGAAAAAACCGGCCCGCATTCTAAGTCGCGGGGCGGTTCGTTTCGAGTGGGGAGCGCTGATTTACTACGGCAATATGCACGTGACAACCCCGTTTGACAGGCCTTCGACGGGAGGTCGTCGGCGACCGCCGAGTTGGTTCTATCTTGCGATCCGGTGGCCAATTTAAACTATTCCGCGCTCGGGTCTCAAAAATCTTTTTGTGCCGGTTGTAAGGAGCTGGAACCAACAGCGTCTTTCACTTGGTCCGCGTATTTTTTAACAATTCACCAGCAAAATTGGTTCTACGCACCCCCCCCATTTTTTGAGAGACGATAACGATGAAGCCCAGTTCTATTACAGTTTTTGCGACCTCGGCATTCGTAGCCCTGGTCATTCTACCGGCATTCAGTCAGGCACAACTTCGACGAATACAAGTGACGGCTGAGAATCTCGCGGCCACCAACAGTGTTTCTTTTGCTCCGCTGCGGGTTGGATTTAACAACGGCAGCTATGATTCGTTCAATATTGGTCAAACGGCGACAGCACCGATTACCTCGATTGCCGAAGGCGGAAGTGGTAGCGATTGGTTCCCGGCTTTTGCCGCAGCCGATCCAAACGCAACTTTGGGGACCGTCGTCCCAAGTCCCCCTGGCCCGTTGTTACCCGGCGCCATGGCTGCGGCCCTATTTGACATCGATACAGACCTCAATCCTTTTTTTACGTTTGGAGCGATGGTCGTTCCGAGCAATGATTATTTCATTGGCAACGACGATCCCCAAGAGTACCAACTGTTTGACATCGCTGGGAATTTGATCCTCAACGAGATCAACGTTATCGCCAGCGAAATTTGGGATAACGGTTCAGAATTATTTGATCCGGCCAATGCAGCGTTTCTGGTCGGCGGCACCAATGCGCTCCGTACTCCCCAGAACGGTGTAGTCAATTTCGATTTTGCCGAGCTGGCTGGATTCAATGGACTAACAACAGGAGCGGGTTATGTGTTCAATAGCCAGTTGACAGCCAATACGCCAGTCTATCGAATCAGGTTTACGGTCGTTGCCATTCCAGAACCAGGCACGGCAGCCCTGGTGGGCGTCGGAATGTTGGGGATGGTCTTGCGTCGCCGCCGGCGAGCTTGAGGCAGTCAAGACGACATTCCTAATCTGCCAAGTCAAAAAACGCTGGGCTGGATTTCGAATGGTCTGTGCAAGACGTGGAAAAAAACCGTGGTTGAACGCGAGTTCAACCACGGCTTTTGTTGTGAGTTTCGCATTCAAACGCGGTTGGTCACCGTTTCCCAACCGATCACGGTCCAGTTCAATTTCAAAAGTCCCGTGATCGCTTGCTTAACTCGAACTCATGATTGGGTCACTTATCATCGGCGATCTGTGTCATTGAAAACCATGTTTCCGAATCGATATTCTGGTCTATGAAGCGAATCGAGCAATCGCAGAACGCAGCGCAAAAACCACCGGGGCGTAAATTTCCCAGACCTCTCATCGGATCGTCTGCGTCGAATTCCCAATCTTGAGGTTTCGTCCATTCGACGGCCATGTCGGGATCGGCTTCCACAAAAAACGCCGTTTTGGAGGTACCATCGGTGATGTCGTTTAAGTTGACTTTTTTGTTGCCTGGAAACACGGTTCCCGGTCCCGCGACGGCCAAATAAACGGTCCGCGTGTCGTCCGGAAAATTCGGATTCTTGTAGCATTCCGGCATCTGATCCAACAGCTGAATATTGTGCTCACTATCCCACGGCTCATCGAGTTTAAATTGTTCGTACAGAACTGACTCTTCCATGAACGGCAACAAATGGACGCGCCAACTGAGCAGTGGTTTTCCATTTTTGTCGTAATTGGCTTGCATGGGCAGTTTGCGAAAGGCGGATTCGTAATTGTGCGCCGCCAAGCCGATTTGGCGGAGATAGTTCATTGACTCCGTCCGACGAGCGGCTTCACGGACCTGTTGTACCGCCGGTAGCAACAATCCAACCAAGACACCAATCGTCGCAGTGGTGTTAAGATTTCCGCCCCCCGAAAACTGCAATTGATTCAAATCATAGACCAATTTATTACCGTCAAATTTTGGTTTCAACCCTGATTTCAGGGCTTCCGTCAAACGGTCCGCGTAAGCCACGACGGCTTCTTCGTACTCCGGATCGATTTCCGCTTCTGAAGCGATCCCGGTCAAAGCGGCCCCTTTGCCCCATTCCAGCGCATTGTCCACCAATCGAGTGATCTTCAAAGCATCCTTTTCGTTATTCGCTTCGATCGTTAATTCGGCGATCTGGTTCTTCGAAAAATTGCCCCGGTACGAGATCGACTTGATTAAGTCCGGCAGGGCCATAAATTCGCCAAAGGGCGGTGGAACTTGGGAACGTGGCGGCAAGTTCTGTTTAATCAAGCCTCGAATCGAATCGATTTGAATCACGATGTTTACGTGATCATCCTGCGGTGCCGATTTCAGTTTGTCGAAGATTGCGTTGTCGCGCGCTTCATCACTGAGTATTCGTTCCAAAAAACTATTTGTCCCACCTAACAAAGTCTTGTCGTTTAACATCAGCATCGCAACGTCGTCTTGGGGAAACGCAAATGCTTCTTTGCCGGCAATGGTCGTTGGCGTCATTTTACTAATGATCGGATTGCCAAGTTTTTGCGGCGTATCAAACTCGACGATCAACGCCAAGCCGGGTGGTTTTTCCATAGAAGAATCCACAATCTCATCGACCAGCACGGTAACGCGCGAGATCTCCAGCAGTTCCAGTCCCATTTCTTTGGTACCGAAGATCTTGATCAACTCATGGGGAATGAGCTCGTAAGCCGGTTGGGCCAGCACCGCTTTGGGCTTGGCTACCATCGTTGCAAAGACGCTGGTCGGAACCAGTTTTTGCAGGTCTTGTTGTTGAGCAAAAGTTGACGATGGCAATAAACAAACCATTGACCAACAGAGGCCCGCAGATAGTCGTAAGCATTTTCGGAGGTGCATCGATGGTTTCCTATTTGATTTTTGGGGAATTGGACCGCGATGGAAAATTGAACCGAGAGCATGGACCGACGCGAGACTTGAGAGGGACCGCCGGTGATTGTCCCCCAGTTTCTACCGCCTGTCAACAAATTCGCCGGTTGATCAGCCAGGCGGCGTTACCTTGTTCATTGGCGATTGGGGCTTTAGAATCCGCTTACTCAATATTGTTTATTTGACGCTTAATTTGTGTGCCTACCCAGAGATTTTCATGAGCCGTCGTTTTGTAACCGAGTTAAGCGATGGCGAAGTCATCGATCAGATTTTTCTGGCCTCCGAAAAACAGTTGCGGACCAATCGTAATGGGAATTTATATATTCAGGTTCGGTTGAGCGATCGCACTGGCTCCGTGACGGCGATGTTGTGGAACGCGAATCAGAAGCACTTTGATGGCTTCGACAACGGGGATTACATTCGTGTCAAGGGTGCCTCGCAGCTATTCAACGGTGGTATGCAAATCCTGTGTAAGGAGTTTGAAAAATCGTCGGCGGGGGAAATCGACCTGGCTGATTTTGAAACGCTTTCGACCGTCGATGTGGAATCAATGGTCGCGCGTGTGGCGGAATTGCTGCGCGGAATGCACAATGTCAATCTGCGAAATTTGGCTGAGTGCTACTTGGTTGACGAGAAATTTATGCGCGATTTCCGCACGGCACCGGCGGGTGTCAAAAACCATCATGCCTATCATGGCGGACTACTGGAACATATTTTGTCGTTGATGGAGGTGGTAAAGCTAGTCGCAACGCACTATGCCGGAGTCGACCAAGACGTGTTATTGATGGGGGCGTTTTTACATGATTTAGGCAAAATCCGCGAACTTACCTACGCACCCGATCTCGGCTACAGCGACGAAGGACAGCTAATCGGACATCTGGTGTTGGGCGTTGGCATGCTGGATGAGATGATTGTCATGACTGAAAAACAAGCGGGCGAAGTTTTTCCGATTGAATTGGCGAACCATTTGCGCCACCTGATTGTCTCTCACCATGGCGAATATGAATTCGGCAGCCCCAAGTTGCCCATGACCGTCGAAGCAATCACTTTGCATTTGCTGGACAATCTCGATGCGAAACTGCACAGTTTCCAGCAATTGATTGCCGATGACGTCAATAAGTCCAGTCCCTGGACTGTCTATCATCCCAGTATCGGACGTAAGCTCTACAAAGGCGGTCAACCGTCCTGATTCGCCCGCTGTCGATTCGGCCTCCGTTTTCGTGGGCAGAGTTCATTTGACCGCAAATCACCACAGGTGCAGCGGCTGGAATGGTACCTTTCGCGCTGTCGTTTGACCTCAGTGGTGCAATTGCAATCCCTGCGCTGTGTCTGTGTCTAGCTATTCCATTTCCCCTGCTCCATTTCCCCTGTAGTAATCTCCGTTAAGGGGACCTAAAATCTGAACATGAATGAACCGATTAATTTTGAAAAACTAATTCTTGATTTCGTCGCTAGCGACGGTTATCAACCCATGAAGCTTCGCGGCATTGCCAAAGGCCTGAAACTGCTGGACGACGAGAAAAATCTTAAACGGGCGATTAAACGATTAATCAAACAGGACCGCCTGGCCTACGGCCCAAAACATCTGGTAATGCTGTCGAAATCTCGACCCATGGCCACGGTCAAAACAGCTGCCAAATCCAAATCCGGCACGGATTCAACGAAGACTTCCAACGCGACGATTAGAACTTTGGAACGCTCGAACGAGATCATTGGTACTTTTCGTCGCGCGGCAGCGGGATTTGGGTTTGTGACGCCACAAGCTTCAACCGCTACCGATCGGTCGGAAGATATTTTCATTCCGAAGCAAAAAACGCTTGACGCTGCCGACCAGGATCTTGTTCGTATTCGCCTCTCGCGCGGCCATCAAGATTCCAAACCCGACCCGCGCGGGGCGAGCGGTCGGATCGTCCTGGTTCTCGAACGTCATACCAATCGTTTCGTGGGAACTTACTTCGAGCGCGGCAAAGATGGCATCGTTGTCGTTGATGGCGGCCTGTTTGAAACCGGAATTTTGGTTGGCGATGCCGGTGCCAAAAATTGCCGCGTCGATGACAAGGTCGTCATCGAAATGGTGCACTTTCCTTCTAGCCAGCAGGAGGGGGAAGGCGTGATTGTCGAAGTCCTCGGCGAACGCGGCAAACCGGGCGTCGATACCCTGAGCATCATTCGGCAGTTTGGACTGCCCGAAGATTTCTCCGAGAAGGTTCTCGAAGACGCCCGCCAACAGGCTGCGGCGTTTAATGACGAAACGATACCCGATAATCGCACCGACTTCACCACCAAAACCGTGATCACGATCGATCCTCAAACGGCTCGCGATTTTGATGATGCGATTTCGTTGGAACGCCTGGAGAATGGACATTGGCAATTGGGCGTGCACATCGCCGACGTGTCGCATTTTGTGCCGTATCATTCAGAACTGGACAACGAAGCATTTTATCGAGGCACCAGCGTTTATTTGCCCGATCGCGTGATTCCAATGTTGCCGGAAATTATTTCCAACAACCTCGCCAGTTTGCAACCCGATCGCGTGCGGTATTGTTTGACTGCCTTGATAGAAATGACCGATACCGGTATCCCGATCGCCACCGAGCTTTTTCGGGGTGCCATCAAGAGTGTGCACCGATTCAATTACGAGGAGATCGATCAGTATCTGGCAAACGATGAACCGTGGCGCCAGAAACTCACTCCGGGCGTTTTCCAATTGGTTCGAGACATGCATACGCTGGCGATGAAAATTCGCAAACGTCGCATGGATGGTGGTGCGATCAATCTCGTGTTGCCGGAGATCAAGATTGATTTGGATGATGACGGAAAGGTTTGCGGCGCCCACACGGTCGAGAATACTGAGAGCCATCAGGTCATTGAAGAGTTTATGTTGGCCGCCAACATTGCCGTGGCACAGCGACTGGTCGATGAAAAGCTGTTTCTGATGCGGCGCGTCCATCCCTATCCGACCGATGCGAAGCTCGCCGACTTGAATAACTTCGTCAAAGGATTGGGCATCGACGCAGAGAATTTGCAAAACCGCTATGAGATGAAGCGGGTTATCGAACAATCGGAAGGCATGCCCGAACAACACGCGATACATTATGCCGTACTGCGCAGCATGCAAAAAGCCATTTATAGCCCCGAAGAAATCGGCCATTATGCTTTGAATGCCGATACCTACTGCCATTTTACGTCGCCGATTCGTCGCTATCCTGACTTGATCATTCATCGCATGGTCGGTGATTTGATCGACGGAAAAAAACCTGAATCGAATTTCGATCGCTTGACCTCGTTAGGCAAACACTGCAGTGAGCTGGAAAAACGAGCCGCCGAAGCCGAGCGGGAATTGACGAAACTGAAGTTGCTGAATTTCATGTCGGACAAGGTCGGTCAGACCTTGCATGCGATCATTACCGGTGTCGAAGCGTTTGGTATCTTCGCTCAAGGGGTCGAAATCCCAGCCGAGGGATTGCTACCCGTAGCAAATTTGCCCGAAGATTCGTACCAATACGATCGCGCGAGTCGGATGTTGACTGGTTTTAAGCAAAACAATCAATTTCGTTTGGGCGACCAGATCGAAGTCAAAGTTGCCATGGTTGACCCGGACCGTCGGATGCTGGAATTTGAATTGGCCGGAGTCAAACCATCGCCGCGCAATGTAATTCAACGCAGTCAACACGTTTCTCGCCCGGCCGGCCAACGGCACAGTGAAAAAACTGTGCGTGAGAAATCCCCACGCGAACATTCAATTCGCGCAAAGCCGATTCGCGAGAAACCCGCTCGCGACGAGACAGCTCGACACGAAAAGAAACCTTCTCGCGACGATACAGCTCGGCAAGAAAAATTGGGGGGCAAGAGAGTCGCTGGAAAGAACGAACCCGCAGCGCAAGAAAAACGGCCAGCCGAAAAACCGGACGGTTGGGCGTTTGAACGGGCCAGTGGACCGCAAGCGGGTCAACGCAAAAAGCGTCGGATTTCCGAGCGGGACGCCGTTGATAAAAAGCGAACTGGAAAGCCTGGAAAGTCGACTGGAAACCAATCAAAATCCGAAAATTCGAAGTTGGGAAAACCAAAATCCTCCAAACGAATTACATCCAAAACCGTTTCACCGAAGCCCAAGTCTGCCAACCCAAAATCATCCCAGCCCAGGGCTTCGAAACCAAGGTCTTCTCACCCCCCCAAAAAAAGTGATTGACGAACGCCGATTGGTGAACACGCAAGGCAATGACAGGTGATCGAGCGCGGCTTGGCGGAGCTCAATAAGAACGGCGGGAGTTTCACGCGCTAAATTGCCAGCATTATTGTTTTAAAGTGTTTTATTTTTTTGCTTGCTTACCAACCGCGCGACCGGTTAGCATTAAAGTTCGGAATTTGACCCCAGTGTTCTCAAAGGACGAGACTCATGATCCATTATTCTTGCGATCGTTGCCGCCGGATGATCGACGCCGAACAGGAAATCAGATATTCGGTCCAAATCGAAACCCACGCTGCGTTGGATCCGATTTCGGATGATGCCGCCGATGATCGCGATCATCTGGTCGAGCTGCAAAACATTCTGGAACAGCTCGACGAGACCGAACGCGCGGAGATCAGCGCGAGTGTCTATCAACGCCAGCGATTCGATTTGTGCCCGGAATGTCATCGGCGGTTCACCCAGAACCCGTTGTCGATCGATAACGTGGCCAAACTCGAATTTAGCGACAATTGATTGTGTGAAATCGCCGTTTCATGTTCGCGGCTTTGGTTTTCAACACGGCAAGCTAGTGTCGTTAGATATCGCTCGTGCTTCGTTGAACGAACTTT
This sequence comes from Mariniblastus sp., assembly GCA_031409295.1. Taxonomy (GTDB): domain Bacteria; phylum Planctomycetota; class Planctomycetia; order Pirellulales; family Pirellulaceae; genus Mariniblastus. The sequence continues at coordinate 52,164 of JANNWZ010000188.1, read as the reverse complement.
CTGACCGGCAAGATCGAATTGCCGCCTTACCACCCGAGTCTATCGACTGAGTTCAAGCAGTTCCGCGCGCGCGCGCACAAATTCCGTGGCGGCAGTCGCCAGATCGGCTGGCAGTTGCCCGTGGTATTTTTCCAGCGGTGCATTGTTTGTTTGGATTAATGTGTGAACCCAATTTTCGGGTAGACTCCGTGAGGTGCTCTTCTTGCGCGAACTTGCGCTAAAGATCACCGCGGAAAACGGTGATTGGGGTTGCGCCGATTCTGATTCCGTTTGATATCGCTGCCAACTTTGGCGCAGTTGTTTTTCGCGACGCACGAACTGCGTGGCGCTCAGTCGAGCCGAATCATCAGAGTCCAAAAAGATCGGGACAATGAACACTTGGCTGACTTCGAATGGCTCCTGCCATGCCAAGACTTTACGCGAGCCGGTCGCCGTACATTCGACTTGGATTAGGCCTCCGCGCCAGGATTGAGGAACTTGAAATGCGAGAATCAGGTCACGTCCACCCTCTAATGTTTCAACGCGCGACGGGTGGAAACGAAAAAACGCACCAGTGCCCCGTCGAATCGTACCGGCGGCGACCAGAACTTCGTGTTGTGGGATTTCGTGATATTGGACTTTGGTCCCTTCGCGATTGGTCAGTTCGGCGTGACCGGTGCCAGTGGCCGTGTTTTGAAAACCACCGCTGAGTTTCAGCCCGAGCGTAGAATTTTTCTCGATTGATTTATCGACTGAAATTGTTCCCGCAATGTCAGACACAGTTTGCGACTTGGGACCATAGTCGCAAATCGGAAACGGGTGGCGATTCCAAAACACGTCGAAACGAAACGCGATAATATTGCCTTGATCGGCGGACACAATCTCCGAAGTCACGGGAACAATCACTTCAATTGTTTTTTGGGTCGTCGTCGCGAAATGCACGCTGTCAAAAGGAATCTCGCGGGCGCTCAACAACGCGGGCACATCAAACGACACCGCTGGTTCTTCGGCAAATAAGTGGTTTGAAACCAGCCACAACGGGCTGCCAACGCTTCCGATGAGATGGAAAACAAATAGGGCGCGCCCAAAAAACCAGAACATAATCGATCTCCAAAATGACGGTCAAATCGTTCGGTACCATCCTATGGGCCACGAAAAATCGCCAAAATCTACCCCGTCATGGAGCACCGCTTTCAGGTGGACTAATGCTACGCAGTCAGTCGCCGAACGGTTCAAGGCAATTTATTGAACCGGTATTTCGGAAATGGGTGTTTGAGGAATGGCCGTTACAGACAACTCAGCAAAACTGACCACCGTGGCAAAACCATGCGCAGGGTTGACGGTCTGATTGCCGGGTCGGAGACTGAGGACAGTTTGGTAGCCGGCCGTTTTGGCGGCCTCCAATTCCGTCGGTACATCACTGATAAACAGAATTTGACTGGCCGGACAGGAAAATTTGCTGGCGATTGCTGCATAGCTGGCGGCAGATTGCTTCGGTCCGATCGTCGTATCGTAGTGACCGCCAAGACAATTCAGCAAATTCCCTTCGATCGTATGACCGAAAAACAGCTTTTGGGCCGCGATGCTACCCGAAGAATAAATTCGTACGTCGACACCGGCGGAATGCCAACTGCGAATTGCAGGAGCAACGTCGGAGAACAGATGGGCAACAAGTTGTCCGGAATGAAAACCGGATTTCCAAATCATCCCTTGCAATTGCTTCAAGCCGGTCGCTTTGATGTCGGAGTCCATCATTTGGATCACGGTGTCTTGGACAATTCGCTGTTGCTCCTCCACTGATTTTCCCGCTAGCCAGGCACTCGCACTCGGTTGAGCAATGTCGGCAGCCAAGCCGGCGACAGCTTCGATCATCGCTTCCGAATTCCAGTTCGCGGCTAGATAGTTTGTCAGATTGCAGCGAACGTACGGAAACATTACGTCATGGACAAAACTAATGGACGACGTCGTCCCCTCGATGTCCAGCAGAATGCCACGGGCAGAAATTGTAATCATGGTGTTGGGGTGGGCATTGAACCGGGAGCAGGGGCCAGCCAGTATCAACTAGAGTTTGAAACCCCTGTCTAATTCCTCGCTGGCTTTGCCTTGGAGGTAACTCGGGCCCAAACACAGGGGTGCATAGTCTTCGTGAACGGGTTGGTCCATGTAGTGCGGAGTCCAACCCGAAATGTCCTCAAACAATCGGATGCAGCGAATCGTCCGGTCGCTGCAGAGATTGAACCAGTGATGCGTACCATTGGGAACACTGATCAGGTCACCCGATTCGACGGTGATGCTAAACACGGGAGCCGTTTGCGGGTTGATGTGAAACACACCGCTGCCGCGAACCGTAAATCGGACTTCGTCTTCGGTGTGCAGATGTTCTTTATCAAATTTAGCCAACATCGTTTCCAAGCCTGGCGTTGCGGGCGAGACGTTGATTACATCGGCAGTAACGAAGCCATACTCGGACTTCAGCCGTTCAATCTCCGGCGCATAGGCAACCAGAATCTCTTCGTTTGTGGCATCAGCACCAATGCGACCATCGACGTCCCATTGCTCGAAGACGATTCCCCACGGCTGCAGGAAAGTTCGAATCTCCGCCGGATCTTTAATTTCGCGATTTTCGTCAGGAATATGTACAGTTGCCATGGGAAAGCCTGAGAGGATAGAAACTCGGTTGGAAAATTCAGGATCGACAGCAATGATAACCATTGAGTCAGTTAAGTCGACAGGCGGTCGCTCTTACGGGCTGGCATTGTCAATGAAGCCGGTCTTGATCCGCTCGCAGCGAATAGTTTATCCCATTGGGAATAAAATGCCACTGGGGAAACTTCTTTCGCGTCGCCGTATTAAGCCACCCAGAGCACCGAGAATCGAGAGCTACACCACCATAGTTTTCTCGCCGAATTCGGTTCTCTCGGTGGCCGATTTTTTCGCACGAATACCCCCAGTAAGGATTCCCGTGAGGAACATGTTGCAACCGATTCCGAGAGATGAACCAGGCAGCATCTGGAGCTTACTCGCGCGATTTCGTTTGGCGGGCGGGAAGCATCATTTGGCGGGCCAGGCATTCAAACAAAAATTCATAGATCTCAACATGCCGACGGGCCGCAAACACGTCTTGACCCCACGTGTACAGACCGTGCCGGCGAAGCAGAAATCCGTGGGTCATCGATTCCATCGGATCGCGCAACCGGGAACGGACCTCGGCGGCCAGCGCCGGAATGTCTTGCGTGTTTTCAAATATTGGAATCCAATGCGCGGTGTTGTGAGTCGTAATTCCTTCCAGACCCTTCAGCATTTCGTATCCGGAAATCTCAATCATGCCATCGGAAAAAAAATAGTCGGATAACAAAGTGGCCCAAACGCTATGAGTATGTAACACGCAACCGACCGAGGCCTGTTCCGCCAATACCACGTGCAACATGGTTTCGGCGGATGATTTCGGTTGATTGGGTTCGAGCGGCCGACCGTCGCGGCCGATGTGAACGAAATCAGCAAGCTCGAGTCGGCCTTTGTCCTTGCCACTGGCCGTAACAATTAACTCCACCGGATCGTTGCTCAGGATTACGCTGTAGTTGCTGCTTGTGCCGACTGACCAGCCGCGTTGATGAAAAAGCCGACCGCATTCGCGGAGTTGATCGAGCAGGTGGTGATGTTCAGTTAGCGGCATGGGTAATTCGATGTCTGAATTTGGAAATTTGAAGTTGGATTAACTGTGCATACGTGGTAAATCTTCACCAGCAGCGATGATCTCAGCTTCGGCGGCGGAGAGTTCATCGAGTCGCGATTTAACAACGTCCGGGGCCGCGAAATATTTCGCCATCCTAACATACGTCGTGTGGTGCCGTGCTTCGGATTCAAACAGGCTGTCATAAAATTCAGCGAGTTCTGAATCCCTTCCGATCATGTGTTTGCGAAGAAAATCGAACCGTTCACAGGATCGCGCTTCGAACAGACAAGCCACCAACAACCGGTCCACCGCTTTGTGCGGTTCGATTTTGCGAACCAAATCGTTCAGTTTTCGTCCGTAACTGCTTGGTTTGAGTTTACGAAAGGGGATTCCACGCCGATTGAGAATCGCCAGTACCAGGTGAAAGTGTGCGAGTTCTTCGTTGACGATTTCGGTCATCTCACGGCAGAGTTCCTGGTTTTCGACATACGCGAACATCAAATTCATCGCCGTTCCCGCAGCTTTTTTTTCGCAGTGCGCGTGGTCGATCAGGATCTCGTCCAAATGCTGGTCGACTTGATCGAGCCAACGAGCCGATGAGGAAGATTGTAGACTGAGCATCGTTGGTAACTCCTGCCTTCGAGCGTTGAATCAAGGGAGGGGGAAAGCCCCGCGACTGGAAATTTCCTGGTTGACATTTCTCTGGGACCGGCCGCGTCGGGTATTCATGCCGATTCCGTTATACGTAGACGGTTCCGGGACTTCCAGCGGGGAGTTCCGTTTTGAAAACTTTCAGGCTGGAAGTCTCGGCTGAACTTCTGCAATACTGTTGGCTGACAATTACCGGCAGCAGCCGTTGGCAAACAGCCATTTGGGCCCAAGTGCAATTAGCACTGAAACGCATAGAAGACAATTTATGGCATTTTGGAATCGAAAAAAAAACTGGGAAGACGACTACGACCGTTACTATTCGCAAGACCGGCGAATGGGCAATGAAGGCCGGAGCGGCGGCAAGCGACTGTTTTTGCTGGCCCATTGTTTGACGTTGGCATTCGTCGGCGCATTGTTTCTCGGTGGGGTCGGATTGGTTAGTGGCACGACCATGGTGGAGAAAATACTGACGGAGCTAGTGATGCCGGGGGGAATGATTTGGTTGACCTTGCTGGTGTTGGTGTATTTCTGTTTGTTGAACCGACAAGCTTGGCCAGCTTTGGTCGGGCTGGGCTGTTGGGTCGTGTTGACCGTCGCCGGAAACAGCTTTGTTTCCAACTGGCTGATCTCGACATTGGAGGCGCCCTACCAAGACATCGACGTATTTGCGATGGCGCCGCTGGATCATTTGGTGGTGCTGGGGGGCGGAACTTGTTCGCGACTCTCGGGTCAATCCCAACTGGCACAAAGTGGCGATCGAGTTGTCTTGGCGGCCAGATTATTTCATGCGGGGTTGGCACGCGTGTTGATTTGCACGGGCTCAGATTCCTTCCGTACGTCAGTTGACGATCTGCATCCGCGTGAGGAAGCGGCTGAGATTTTGATCGGTTTGGGAGTGCCCTCTCAGAGCGTTGAACAAATCGAAGGTATCAATACTTTGGAAGAAATGAAGAACTTGAAAACCCTGCTTGCCAAAACGCCAGACGCCGGCCGAACCGGTATCCTGACTTCCGCTTTCCACATGTCGCGGGCCCGGCGACTGGCCAACGCCAATGGACTCGAGTTGACTCCCGTGCCGGCCAATTTCTATGCCCAACCGAATGGTCCTTCACCGAATTGGATCGTCCCTGGCGCCGATCAGATTAAAGTTACTGCCCTCGCGTTGAAAGAATACTTGGCGCGACTGGTTGACCGATAGAATCGGGCAATCGCTCGCACCTCTGGTTGGCAACAATGGTTTGAAACAAGATTGGTCCCTGCTTGGCAAACCGGAAAAATTGGACGTGTTGCAGCTCCAGTTGCGCTGCCGCGAGATGAGCGACATAATCATAATTTTCATGCCACGGGACCAACCCCATGGTCCAGAAGCTGGCCATGGCGAGTTTTAGATAGCACAAATTAAAGCCACGCGAGAGGAGCGAACCCTGCGGTAGCGAGACATCAGCGATCAAGTACTTGCCGCCCGGACGCAAAAATTGGGCCGAATGACCCAGCATTCGAATCATGCTGTCGCGACGGAACACATTGAGAAAATAATTCGCGGCCACCACGTCAAAATAACCCAACCGGTCAAATTGAAATGCGTCAGCGCAAATCAACTCGGCACTCATATTTTCGCGGTCCAATTTTTGCTGGACGCGGTCCAACATTCCGGCCGAGATATCGATGCACGTGACGATCGCCCCGAGCCGGGCTGCCATCACGGCATCTTCGCCAGCTCCGGCTCCCAGATACAGCACTTTATCGCCGGGCGCGATGAAATTCAGCTGATATCTTTTGCTGGCGCGGATTTGATTGGTCGAATAAAACTTGGCGATCTTTTCATAAAACCAGGCGGCACGATCATAGTTGCGACTTAACTCGCGCGTTTTCGCAGACACAGTTTTATTACCTATCTAAATTGAGTCCGAGACAACCCATCGCCGCATGGAAACGTGGCTATCATAGATTCTTTTGATCGGGGAATGAAGGCGAGAGAGTGGTCTGCCGCGCGAAAAAAAAACACCCGTCCGGTGCTATTCACGGGACGGGTGTTGGTTTGCAAGATGCGGTAGCGGTTCAGCAATTCGTCGCTGGCGACTACCAGAAACTCTCAGGTTTTCAGACGCTCAATAACGAGGTAACTTTTAATAGGCTTTCCTCCGTTTGAACCAAGAACAAAAACCAACTGCTTTCAATGGAAACATACCTCAGTTTTAAATTGGGGCCGAAAAATTTTCGCGACGAAGCAAAAATTCACTATAACTTTTTGCAAAAATTTCCGTTTGTGCAGGCTAGTAAATCAATTCCAGTTCGAGCTCGGTTTTCGTGCTCGGAGGGCCTCCAATCGCACCTCAAACCAATCGGGTCGCCGGAAAAAAAGAGCCATTATTTGTCGTCAAATTGAGGGCATAATGCCGGGCAATTGTGGCTAATACTCGAAGTAATGGAATTTCTTTCGGAAATGTCAGCTGTTTTACGTTAACCAATCATTTGGGGTGGTTGGCAAGTCCACATCATTGTGTTGAAATGGTGGTCGAAATGTTAATCCGCAAAGCCGCGAACCAAAAAAGCGAGATCCATTACATGTTTCGAGTATTGAACAACTATCAACCTTATTTTTTGATGTCTCTTTCATTGATGGCTGGTATTCTGGTTTGCGTAATGCTGAAGTGAGTTGTGCTCGTTTTCGGTCTCAGCTGCGAGTCATCAAGCGTGATGACTGCGGGCTTCGAATTTACCGAAGACCATTCGCCCGGCGCTGGTTTGTAACATGCTGGTGACGGAAATCTCCACATCTTCGCCGATATGATCGCGACCGTCTTCGATCACGATCATGGTTCCGTCGTCGAGGTATCCGATTCCCTGTCCGGTTCCTTCGCCACCTTTGACGACCCGAATGCTGATGTGTTCGCCTGGCAGGAACACCGGTTTTAGGGAGTTGGCAATTTCATTCAGGTTGATGACCGGAACATTTTGCAATTTGGCGACTTTGTTCAGATTGAAATCGCCGGTCACCACTTTCCCATCCAGATGACGAGCCAGCATCAACAGCTTGATATCCACTGGCTGATCCTGCATCTCGGGCAGTTCGCGATCGTAGATCTTGAAGTCAATGTTTTTGTTGTTTCTCAACCGTTCAAGCACATCCAGTCCGCGACGACCACGTGAACGACGCATTTTGTCGCTGCTATCCGCAATGCCTTGAAGCTCTCCCAGGACGAAACGAGGCATGATTAGCTGGTTATCAATGATGCCAGTATCGACGATGTCGGCGATCCTTCCGTCGATCACCACGCTGGTATCAAGTACATACGGTTTCAACCCTTTGACGTCTTTACTGAACTCGACATAGGGAATTACAAATCGGAAATCCTCCCGCGTCTGCCAAAGCAAACTGATGCAGGAATAACATAGCGAGATACCGCAAAAGGACACCAATAGAATGCGCAGCATATTGGGATTGATCCCGGTTTCATTGCCATTGCTCACTCCAAACAATGGAGTCAACGCCAAATCCACGACGTAGGTCAAAAAGAGACCGACCACCAATCCGAAATAAACGCTCGATATCATATCGATTCGTTTGTTGCGAATAAAAATATCTGCCAAGATTGTGACCACGGCCCCCGTCAGAAACAGGATGAAGATTCCCGCTCGCAAAAGTATTGGTTCAGGTCCCTGTTTCATTAACAGGGCTGAATTGGCAGTCAAGGACAATCCTAGCCCGATTGCCACAATCAAAAAACAAGCTCTTAATATCCACAATGCCATGTTGTTTACTCGAAAAAAAAGTGCGCGGGATTCAGCAATAATGGGCCGTCATCCGCAGATAAAAAACAGTTCAATACAAACACCCATCGCTCCAGGCGACGGGCCTACGATAACTCGGTTCCACCAGTTGATTAACCGGTTTCCCACGGCATGGTTCTGTAAATAAAATCCAGAAACCGCAAGAACGATAAAAGTGTTCCATCTCACAATTTATTTTAGGGTGGAAATCCTGCAATAGGTACCCTGAAATGTACTCGAAATTCGAGTTATTAGCAAAAACCGAAAGAAAGAAGAGCCATTACGGGAACATTTTTCGGTATCGCTCCTCGCAATAGTGATCAGTCATACCGGCGATGTACTCAACCGCCATCCGTCGCACTCCAATGGATTCCGCGCGCCGCTGATATTTCGTGGGAAACCAGCGCGGATCTTCACAATAGGCGTGATACATTTGTTTCAGTCGATCCTGGGCTCGGTCGCGGATGTCGATCAAATGACTATGACGATAGACTCGTTCATACAAAAACCTCTCCAGCTCTTTTTTCTTTTCGGTCAGTTCTTTCGAATGCCCGACGACGAAATCGCTGCTAATTGCTTCCTCAACGGATCTAAAATCGTAGCGCTTCAACTCGGTCGCACAATGGGTCAATAGGCTCGTGACCTGTTTTTCAATCAAGCGGTGCACTAGTGCTTTACGCAGCAAGTCAGTATTCAGTGCGGCGTAATTTTTTTTGACGTAGGCCAGGCATTCCTGAATTAGGCCCAAGTCTCTCATTTCGTCAATCGATACCAATTTTAGTTTGATCGCGTCATCGGTGTCGTGAGCGTCATACGTCGTACTGTCCGCCGCGTCGACCAGCTGGACTTCCAACAACGACCTGCGGTGTGGATTTTGTTTGTCGGCCCGACTAAGCTGTCCTGACAATACTTCCTGTGTCAAATTCAATCCAGGAAATTCGTGAAAACGGATTTCAATTTCCTGGACGATTGTCAGGGCAAATTCGTTGTGCGAAAAACCGCCGGCGTCCGCTAAACATTCGTTCAATGCATCCTCTCCGGCATGGCCATAGGGCGGATGCCCGATGTCATGCATCAACGCCAAGGCCTCGATCAGGTCTTCATTCAACCCCAGCGCACGACCGATCGTTCGCGCAATCGTCGCCACTTCCTGAGTGTGCGTCAAACGCGTGCGATGATAGTCCCCCATCTCGCCGGTAAAGACCTGCATTTTACCGGCCAGTCGCCGATAGGCCGAGCTGTGCAGGATCCGGTCGCGATCACGTTGAAACGGACCGCGATAGGGATGTTCGGCTTCGGGATGCAGTCGACCGCAGGAGTCGATACTGCGCATGGCAAACGGGGCGAGCAACAATCTCTCGCGTTGATCCACCCAAGCCAAAGGCTCGGCGGATTGCGTTGGGTCGAGGGCAATGTTCATGTCCGTAACGGTCGAATTAGGATTTGGCCATCGTGCGAAACTTGGCCGCCTGACCTGCTTGTCCGAATTGTACCATCCGGTCAACGCAAACTTGTTTCATGGCATCACGTGCGGGTTTCAAATAGGCGCGGGGATCGAACGCGGCCGGATCTTCGGCAAACACCTTGCGAATCGCGCCGGTGATGGCCAAGCGGTTATCGGTATCGACATTTATCTTGCGGACGCCGTGTTTGATCCCGCGCTGAATTTCTTCGACGGGCACACCATAGGTTTGACGGATCTGGCCACCATATTTGTTGATAATGTCTTGCAATTCCTGGGGCACACTGCTGCTGCCATGCATTACCAAGTGGCAATTGGGCAGTCGGCGATGAATCTCTTCGATACGATCCATGGCCAGGACTTCACCATCGGGTTTGCGCGTGAATTTATAGGCTCCGTGACTGGTGCCAATGGCTACCGCCAACGCATCCACACCGGTATCGGCAACAAACCGTTCAGCTTCCGCTGGATCAGTCAGCAATTGATCGTGACTGAGGGCTGTCGTCGCCCCGTGGCCATCTTCTTGTTCCCCTTCGCCCGATTCGAGCGAGCCCAAACAGCCTAGCTCTCCTTCGACAGAAACCCCCTTGGCATGGGCCAGCCGGACGACTTCTTTAGTCACGGCCACATTGTAGGCGTAGTCGCCTGGGGTTTTTCCGTCTTCTTTCAGCGACCCATCCATCATCACGGAAGTAAATCCGTTCTCGATCGCGCTCATACACGTGGCGACGCTGTTACCGTGATCCTGGTGCATCACGATTGGTAAATGCGGATAGAGTTCGGCGGCGGCCAACATCAGGTGTCGCAGGTAATTGTCCTGGGAATAACTCCGCGCACCGCGCGAGGCTTGCACGATAACCGGCGAGTCGGTTTGAGCGGCGGCCTCCATGATCGATTGAATCTGTTCCATGTTGTTGACATTAAACGCGGCCACTCCATAACCGTTTTCGGCCGCGTGATCTAATACGAGTCGCAGGGGTACCAAGGGCATGGTCAAGTTTCTCCGATTTTTTCGAGTTGCGCCGTTGACCAAAGGAATAGGGTGGCAACGGATGGAAACATTATCGACTTCCACCCCGTTTTACTCAATGGCGGAACGCGGCGTCACCCGAATCGCTCGCGGTCGGCCCGAAATGAAGACCAGAAAATTGCACCCGCCCCTCCGTTGGAGTTTTCTAACGGTTATCTTCGGAACGTTGTGGTCAATGGATCCGCCGACAGAGATTTCCCAAATACATCATCCAACTGAGTTTGCACGATCCGAACCAGCAACATTCGATGCGTCAAATTCGTCGAGTTGGCCTGGTTCGCGTGCACCTCGGGCGCATTTTCAGCGTCTTGTTCCAGCGGGCTGATGGGCGTAGCTGGACCGAAAAATAATCGCCCCAAGTCCTGACGATCGGCAGTTGGCGCAATCACCAGTGTCTCCCCGGGCCGCAGCGTTACATCAAACGTCAGGTCGGTTAATCGAGTGGTGGTCTGGCCGGCATCGTAGACAAAATCCCGTTCAGCCACGCCGATCATGGACTGCACAAGTCCGTGCTGGATCTGCGGGGTGACTCTCAAACGAACCGACCCATCCCCTTGTGGCAGTGTCATGATCTCGAACAACCCGCGGACAAGTTGGCCGGTCCCGACGGTCTGCAATTCTCCGTTACGAACCACCCAAGCATACTCCGCGTGAATCTCAGAAGTCTGAATCGGATAAGTTTCGCCGTCGCGATTGACGATTCGCTCGTGGACGATGATCCGCGGTTTACGTTCCATTCGGTTTTTTGCGGCCAATTGCTGTTCAACTACATCTAGCACTTCCAAGTCCAGTGATCGCGGTTCAAGCAGTTGTTGCAAAACGGCAGGTGCCTGCGAGGCCATGATGGCGACACGTAAGCCGTTTTGGTCGATTCGTTGCCGGACTTGCAGGGGTAATTTTTGCTGGTCCAAGACTGACCAAAATTCCTCAAACGCGTCAATTTGGGAATTGTCGAGTTGGGCGACTCCTATTTCGAAAGCAACGGAATCGGTCGCCATTTGACCAGCAGCGAATTGGGGGCCATTGGTCGGCTTAGATTGATCCAAGCGCGCGCAACTGCACAACATTAACAGCATTATCAACGTGAGTATTCGGACGAACATCGGCCAACCAGTTGGCGATCAAGAATCAACAGTACCCAATGAAACCACGGGCGAACGTATTAGCGAGAAATTCAACCCCGAACAAGGGAGATTTTTTCAAATCGGCGAATCCCGACCTGAAACGGGGATGCCGAGCCGGTACAACATCCAATTTTTTGTCACTTCTCGCTAAACGCCACCTCGCGAACGCCCAACGCGAACTTTCTGACGACTTGTTCCAAGGCACCGCCTTGGAACGCACTGTCTTGGAGGCTCGGCCTCGCTGAGGTGGATCATCATTCCGCGACCACGAGCAAGAACCGCTGGCGGAGCCGGCAACACAGTCGGCCGCGAAGCAGAGCCTCGCAGCCGGAGATTCATTTTCGTAAACTGAAATTTCAAGCGATGATATCGAAGATTGGCTTGGTATCTTCGACGCCAACCAGCCTTTGATCGAGGCCACCATAAAAATAGGAAAGTCGATTTGGATCAAGGCCCAACTGTTGCAAGATGGTGGCATGTATTCTATGCACATGCAAACGATTTTCGATCGCATTGGCGCCAAGTTCATCCGTTTTGCCGAAACTGATGCCACCCTTGATACCGCCACCGGCCAACCACATTGTGAAACCGTAAGCGTTGTGATCGCGGCCCGTCCCTTCCGCATATTCTGCCGTTGGTTGTCGGCCAAACTCGCCGCCCCACACAATCAGCGTCTCGTCAAACAGACCTCGTTGTTTGAGGTCCTTGATGAGGCCGGAAATGGGCAGATCGGTCGAGCCCGCATGCAACGTATGATTGGCAACCAGATCACCGTGCGCATCCCAATTGGCATCATTGTGAGCTCCACCTGAATAGATTTGTACAAATCGAACGCCCCGTTCAACCAATCGTCGCGCCATCAAGCATTGCCGTCCGAAGTATTTTGTCTTTTCTTGATCGATGCCGTAGAGTTTTTCGGTCGCTTCTGTTTCTTGTGTCAGATCAACCGCTTCGGGCGCCGTGCTTTGCATTTTGTAAGCCAATTCATAACTGGCGATGCGGGCCGCCAGTTGCGAATTGCCAATTCGGCTGGATTCGTGCTGCTCGTTGTAAGTACGCAACACGTCCAGCATTTTTCGTTGGGCTGGATCGGACATCGACGCGGGACGCTTAAGATCGAGAATCGGCGTACCTTCACTGCGAACTACGACTCCTTGATAAGTGGCCGGCATGTAACCGCTGGACCAATTTTTTGGTCCGCTGATCGGTCCCCCTCGACCATCGAGCATCACGACGAAGCCGGGCAAGTTTTCATTTTCGCTGCCCAGTCCATAATTGATCCAGGAACCGAGACAAGGATTCCCGCTCTGAATTTTTCCGGAGTTCATCTGCAACATGGCGGAGCCGTGAATTGGCGAATCGGCGGTCATGCTGTGCACGAACGCGATGTCGTCAACACAATGTCCCAGGTTTGGAAATAAATCGGATACCCATTTTCCGCACTCTCCATACTGTTTAAATTTCCAACGCGGCTCGACAATTCGACCTTGGTTTTTGTGGCCGCCGCGACCAAAGGTTTTGACTTCGATCGTCTTGTTGTCCATACCATACATGGTCGGCTTGTAGTCAAAGGTATCAATTTGGCTGGGGCCGCCGTACATGAACAAAAAGATTACGGATTTGGCTTTAGGTGCCAACTGGGCGGCTTTGGCTGCCAATGGATTTTTCCACTGAGTTACGCCGTCGGCTTGCACTTCCTGGGCGTTGAGAAAGGGCTGCTCAAGCATGCCGGCCATTGCCAATCCGGTAAAACCACCACCGGCTTGCCACAGGAATTCGCGCCGCGTGCGATTACAAAAATTTCGTTTCATATTCGGTTAATCGATAAAAACAAATTCGTTCAAATTTAACGCCAACAAGCAAAATGTTTCCAAGGCTTGTTCGGCGGACAATGACTCATTGAGTTTCAGATCCTCAATCATCGCGATTCCCCGTTGGACTTCCTCCGGCGCCGGTTGTCGTTGCGTGACGCGTTGCAAGATCTCCGCGACCTGAGCCGTCAACTCGGGATTTTCAGCGGCCACTGACTTGGCAAAATGTCCAGCTTGCTCGTTTGTAAACGCGCTATTCATCATGCCCAGCGATTGTGTCGGCTGAGTTGTGATGAAACGAACGGGACACGTGTTGTCCGTTTCGGCGGAATCATTGGTCGCCAGAATTGGCACCGGCAATGAACGTTTGACGTGAATATAGATGCTCCGCCGGCGGCGATCGGACTCCGACGAACTCTCCCATCCGGCACCAGGCTGAGACTGCCCTGCCAAAACTTCCGGTGGTTGAATTGGAAAAATACTCGGCCCAAACATCGCGTCGAGATTCAGCTGACCACTTACGGCCAAAATGGAATCGCGAATCTCCTCAGCAGTTTGCCGGCGCAAATCAAACCGCCAAAAGTAATCATTGGCGGGATCAATTTCGTGAGCCGTTGGATTGTATTGGCTGGACATTTGATATGCGCTGGAGTTCATGATGATGCGGTGCATGGCTTTCAAACTCCAGCGTTGTTGCACCAGTTCTGCCGCCAGCCAGTCCAACAGTTTAGGGTGCGTCGACGGTGTACCCTGAAATCCAAAATCGCTTGAACTGCGGACGATTCCCCGGCCAAAATGGAATTGCCATAAACGGTTGGCCATCACGCGCGCCGTCAGCGGATTATCCGGACTGGCAATCCATTTCGCCAAGGCCAATCGCCGCCCCGTCGACAATTGGGTTGCTGGCAGTGCAAGTTCCGGCGACGGCGGCGAAAGCACCGATAGGAAACCAGGTTGAACTTCGGCGCCCTGCACTCCAGCGTTGCCCCGCACGCGAATGAAACTGGTCGGTGGCGTGCTGCCTTCTTCCGTGACGCACAGGACTTTGTAGGAACCGGGTGGGTTCTGTTGTAGGGTTCGACGGTGGTTGCAGGCCTGCTCGTATTCCTGGAACTGTTGTTCAGTCAACAAGCCACCAACACGTTTGCGGACTAGTCGGAGGCGATTGGCTTCATAGCTGAATTCTTCGTGCTCAACGGACTCAAAATCCGGTTGGACGATGGCTTCGATTGCGGCGATGACGGTCGCAGCTTCAGCCATCGCGCGAGCATGTTCCTGCTGTTGCTCGGGTGGGGCCGGGCCGGCAATAATCTTCACGGAAGCGTCGTCCACGGAGTCCGGAGACCGCACGCCAAATCGCCGGACGTTCTCAAAAAATGAAACAAAACTGTAATAGTCACTCTGCGGTATGGGATCGATTTTGTGATCGTGACAGCGGGCACAATTGACCGTCAATCCCAACATCGTTTGGGCGGTGGTTGCAACAATGTCATCGAGATCATCGAATTTGGCTTGGAGCGGATCGGCCGGTTCATCATCCCACGCGCCGAGTCGATAATAGCCGGTAGCGATCAGGTCCTCCGGTGTCGATTCGGGGAGTTCGTCACCGGCGAGTTGTTCAATCAAAAAACGATCGTAGGGTTTGTCGTCATTGAAGGATCGAATGACATAATCGCGGTAACGCCAGACGAAGGGTTTGGTTCCATCGCGCTCGAAACTATTGGATTCCGCATAGCGAACCAAGTCTAACCAATGCCGTCCCCATTTTTCTCCGTAGTGCGGCGATGCCAGTAAATGTTCGATCAGATTTTCGTAGGCCTGCGGATCGGTATCGTTGATAAAAGATTCCACTTCCGATGGCGAAGGTGGCAAACCAATCAAATCGTAATAGGCGCGCCGAATAAGTTGTTGTCGGGTCGCTGGCGGTGCCGGGGTCAGGCTCAAGGCTTCAAGTTTTTCGAGGATAAAATTATCGATCGTATTGCGCGGCCAACCGACATGGCTGAGAGTGGGTAACTCAGGACGTTGCACAGGTTGAAACGACCACCAGCGTTTTGTGTCCGCGTCGACCTGTGGAACGGTCGAGTGGTGGCCGGTGCCTGAATCAATTTCTTCGCCTGCGGGAAACGGAATTCCCATCTCAACCCATTTCGTGAGGATATCGATCTCGGGCTGGGGCAGCTTGCCCGTCGGCGGCATTTCGTAAACTTCGTAATTGACGGCTTGCAACAAAATGCTCTCACCGATTTTTTCCGCAGCGATCGCCGGCCCCGATTCACCTCCCCGCTCGATCGCTTCGCGCGAGGTCAGCGCCAAACTTCCGCTGATATTCTCCGGATCATTTGCGTGGCATTCGTAACAATTTTTAACCAGAATTGGCTTGACTTGTTGCCGGTAGAAATCGTCCGCGTTGGCCGCTACATCTGCCAGAACCTGGCGATCCGGTTCAGTCGTTTGGGAAATCAACGGTTTCGGTTGAAGCCAAACCAGCAGGGCGATCAGCAGAACGATGCATCGTATTTGGAAATCAAACTTCATGGAATCAAGCGCCGACCGTTGGTAAATCGAACCGTACTGATCTCAAGTTTAAGTTAAAACCTGCGGAACATCAAACTCGCAAATCATGAACGTTTTTTTCGCAATTGTTGACTATATTTGTTCAGCAATTTACGTTCGCGCGAGGTGAGGCTGGATTCTCCATGTTCGGTGATTTTTTGCAAAATCAGATCCGCTTGGTCTTTTAGTTTGTCATTGCCGTTGTCAGGGTCATGCACTTTCAACCGCGGTTGGGATCGCAACGGGTTGGGAAACTTGCCGAATTGCCATGATGCAAAATTCCAACGTCCATAAAAATACGCAGCGCCGAAAGCAAATCCGATCAAGTGGGCTTGCCAGGCCGTGTGAGAATCGGGCCGCAACGCTACGAAAATGTTTTGCACTAATAACAATATTCCCAAGATCCAGGCCGGGGTGGGCAGGACAAAAAACAACAAAATCGTTTGCCGGGGGAACATGAAAATAAACAACGCCACCACTGCGGAAACGCCACCTGAAGCGCCAACTAAAAACGAGAACTGCCAGCCAAACAACAGAGACAGCAACGTAAAACCCAATCCGCAAACGACAATCGAAATCAAATAAAATCGCAAAAACTCATTCCGCCCAAGCGTGTGTTCGACCGAGTGACCAAACACGAATAAGGTAAACATGTTCCCACCCACATGCCAGAAGCTGGTAGCTGTGGAATACGAGGCGTGTGCGAAACCGTAGGTCAGATAATTCCAGATAAACCAAGGTCGATCCGACTGAATCCCCAGCAGGAAACTCAACCAATGGGTGCCATCACCGTTGACCTCATACAATGGGGTAAACGCATCCAGAATGAAAATCGCTACGTTGACAATTACGATTAACGTGACGATCGAGCGATTGCTGAAATAAAAACCAGAATCCGCCGGCGACCGCTCGCGGTAATATTGTCGATCTTCAAATCCCATTTGATCCGTCGTGTTTGGAGGAGAAGTCCGGTAATCGTACATCGATGTGAAGCAAGCAGTCCACTTCACCCTCATATGATACCGCGTTCCAGCTTCCAAGCTACGCAGGTGAGACAAATATCTCCAACGCGACGGCGAGCAAGAATCACAATAATGAACGCGGTTGGGACCATTCGGGCCTTGTCGGCCCTTGATACTTGATCAAATCAGGTCAGCGACAGACTTGGAATAAGACCTTCACACAGGCAAGGCGGGCAACTATTTTCCGGCGTAGACTTGGCGTTCAACCGTTCGCGTCAGTTCCTGAATGCGATCATAGCGGGCTTGGATCTGACTCTTGAGCGTCGCGATTTGCGCCGCCAGATTGCGGACCTCTTCACTGCGGAGCTGGTCCAAAGCAGTGATCGTTTCCAAATCACTTTGCAAATTCGTGTTATCCTGTTGTAAGCCAGCGTTGGTCGCCATCCGATCGGCCAATTGAGCTTCCGCATCCGCGTGAGATTTGTCCTGCACGACGATGGTAGCTTTCACACGTTCCGTTTCCTCGATGAATTTTTTCGTCTGGATGCTGAGATTGGCGAACAAATACGGGAAATCTCGCAGTTTTCGCACGTAAATTCGATCGACCTCTTCAACGTCTTCTTTGTCCTGGAATTTCGGAACTTGCTCATTGCCTCGTTGCCCTTCCGCGGTTAACTGGTCGACTAACACGGTGTCGCCTTCATTGAAACTGACTGGCCCTTGGGCTTTCAAGGCGGGGTCAACGGCGTGACCAAGGTTGGTAAATAGCCCTTCGGTTTCGAGAGTCCCACCTTCCGAATCGACAACGTATGGTTCTTTGGATGCTTTCTTGAATCGGTACCGAATAAAGACTTCGGCCGGCAGCGGCTCAAACCGTTGCGAAATCCGCTTGGCCGTATTCTCGTCAATCCAGTTTTGGATTTGTCCTAGCGAAAAACCGTCGAACGCATACTGGTCAATCAGTTTCTCATATTCTGGTCCAGGATTAGCCGGATCAAAGTTGAACGCTTCCGGTTTAAGAATTACGTTGGTTAACATTTCACGAAAGGGACCGATTTGCATCTCGTCATTGCGGATACTTTCGGCAAGTTGTTTTTCCTGTTCGGTCGCCGTGTCGGGGTTGGCGTCCACGTAGGCCACGATTCGCATCTTGAATGTGTCGTGACGATCCAATGGCATTTTTTCAAATAACGACCAAGTCGCCGTGGGTTGCGCCCACTCGGTAGGGTTTACAATAAAAACCGACTTCAAAGTCAATTTCTCTGCCGACTCCTCGGTCACCACGATACTACCAACATAGGATTGGGGATAAGGTTTCTCGAAAATAATTCCGTCGGCGAACAAATGCAACGTTACATCTTTGAGTTTGACTACGCTGGCATCACCGGCGGGTCTGGCGGAAGCGAATTGAAAAATTCGATTTTCACCTTCAACCGTCACCGTGCCACCCGACCACACGCGCCCGCGACCGGCCATGACCATCGTCATCTCATGCGTGATGCCCCGCAGTGAACTGCGATCGTAGGTACTTGAGTCCGGCCGACCGCTGACCGCGAGTTCGGCGGCGATTTTATTTTCTTCCGCACTTTTTTGCGATTGTTCCAAATCCAACATATCGCGTTGACGAAGGTGCAACGCTTGCGACAAACCAATCGAAGCTCCGACACCGGCTAAAAAAGTGAGGTTAACAAATACGATGTTGACCCAATGCCATGTCTTGGCAGACAACACGGTAATAACAATCAACGAGATGAACACCAACCCAATGATGCCTGCGGAAATCAAGTCCATGTTTTAGCTGTCTCGTGCTTGGAACGAAGTAAGTGTGAAGGGAGCCCAAATGCCTCGCAATTCAGGTATTCCCAGATCCCATATTAAATTGGGCAATTTGGCTAGTCAAGTTTGCTATCGTCCCATCGCTGGTATCTGCTTGGGGATCGTCAAAGTCCTGTTTGCGACCGAAACATCCGGAATAATCGCTTAAGTTGTGGCCGGGCAAATCCCGAATCTTGTGATGTCGGGAGATTTTCTCCAATCGAACCCCCCCGCCGGTTCGTTGGGATCCGGATCTTTCGACCGACCGACCCAATTTGCCAAGACTGACTGCGCCGAAATAGTCCTCGCTGCATTCTTGGTATTGGGGCCAACCCAGGAGTTACCGGTGTTGCCGACCCAGATCACGCGGCTACTGATTGTAGTCATTTTAATTGATATATGCGCCATGGTCGGATGCCATCGCAGTTATTACCGACGTCAGGCCGACGCCGAGGCGATTCGATTGATCCGGCAGAAAGCCAACGATCCGCGTTGGAACCACCCCCAAGGCTCAATCGCAATTGACCCCTACTCTCGGATGTTTAACCCGTTTTCCAACGACCATCCACCGATTCCGCCAGACGATGCGGCCTCGCATCAGTTAATGCATAATGTTGATGGGAAACCGGGATTTCCACACTGGCACGCCAATGGGGATACGGATTTTGTGGAAAATCCGGATTGGAAATCCTATTTGCCTGCTAACGAGGCAGGCGAGCTAGTGTTGACGTTGGATCGGGCGTTTCAACTTGCGCTATTGCATTCGACCGAACTGCAACAGCAGAACGAAACGCTGTATCTATCGGCGCTGGATGTGAGCCTGGAAAGGTTCGGATTCGATACTCAACTCTTTACCGGATTGAATTCGTTCGTGACAACCCGGGGCCGGCTTCGTGGCGGATCGGGAAGTTCCAGCACCGAAGTTTCCAGCTCATTGGGAGCAACTGGAAATGGTTTGCGAATGTCCCGCCTCGGCACCACGGGAGCTAATTTTGCAGTCGGGATCGCCAATACCATTTTGTTCAACTTTGCCGGTAACAACACGCAATCGGCCAATTCGTTGATTGATTTTTCCGTTATCCAACCTTTAATGCGGGGTGCTGGACGAGACCGAATCATGGAATCGCTAACGCAAACCGAGCGCACCCTCCTGGCCAACGTCCGGCAGCTGGATCGATTCCGAAGAGGATTTTACCTGCAAATCGCCACTGGCCGATCGGCCGGCGCCGGACCAAACCGCACGGGTAATTTCTTAACCTTGCCCGGGGGCGCGACCACCAATGTCGGCGGCTATTACGGGCTGTTGTTGCAGCAACAACAGATTCGCAATCAGGAGTTTAATGTGCGCCAGCTCGAATCCGTGTTGGAGCTATTTCGTGAATTTTTCGCCCGCGATCGACTCGATGCCGTGCAGTTAAAGTTATTTGAGTCGACCGTTTATGGACAACAATCGGCGTTGGTGGAAGCACGCGTACGCTACCAAACTTCCGTTGATCGATTTAAGCAAGCGATCGGTTTGCCTCCCGATCTGGACGTTGTTATCGAGGACGATTTATTGGATCAATTTAATTTGATCAGCGACGAAATTAATGATCGATTAATTTACATTGCGAAATTGCGTAAAGCAACCGGTGACGAATTAAACAAAGTCGAAGACCTACTGCCTGGCCGAGCGGATCAGGTCGAGGATGCCAATTTCAAATGGTCGGCGGAGTTAGGCCAACGAATATTGGCCATGCGACCGTACTTGGAATCTGCACTCCAGGCGCTCGAGGAAATCAAAACCGATGACGTCGCTCAGCTGCTGGCAGATTTTGAAAAACTGGATTCCGTTCGCGACGATCGCTTGTCCTATCTACAGAAATTGACGACGGCGATCGACAATGGCGAAGTGGCCTCGGCCGTTGACCCGTCCTTGTTCGCGTCCGGATCAATTCCAACCAGTGATCAGCTTCGAGGGGCACTCGATGATCCAGCGAACGACTTCAATATACTCAACCGCATCGAGAAAATCAGCGACGGCATCAGCGAGGCACAACGGCAAATTACCAGTCTCGAGAGTGATCAAGTCGGTTTGTCGTCTGCGGAACTGTTTACGACGATCAAAAAAAATATCCAGGATCGAATCCCGGAATTACTCTCGGGGATGAATAACACGCTGCTGGAACTGTCGTTGCTTCAAGCTCGGGCCCGATCCAACTCCATCCAAATCCAGGATGTCCAAATCGATGCCGAGCTCGCGACTGAAGTCGCTCGTTGTTTTCGACGGGACTGGATGAACGCACGAGCAAGTTTGGTTGACAATTGGCGGCGCATCGAATTTGTCGCCGATCAATTGGAATCTCAAGTCGATCTGGTGTTTCAAGGCGACATTGGAAACGTCGGCGACAATCCATTCAAATTGCGTTACGAAACCGGACAACTGCGGGCTGGTTTTCGTTTTGATTCGCCGATTGTACGACAGGCCGAACGGAATCAGTATCGCCAAGTGCTGATTCAATATCAACAATCACGCCGGCTGTTCTACCAATTTGAGGATGAAGTCAAACGAAATTTGCGCGATATTATTCGAAACCTTAGTCGCAACAAGGTACTGTTTGAGTTAAATCGTCGCTCCGTAGAAGTCCAAATTGAACAAATTGAATTGAACCGATTAGCTCTGGAAGCCCCGACGGCGCAAGCTGGCGGTGGTGGTGGGGCTGCTGGTGGCGGAGGCGGCGGAGGCGGCGGCGGAGGCGGTGGTTCCACCCAATTGGGCGGCTTCACTGCGCGAAATCTTGCGGATGCAATTAACAATTTGAATTTGATTCAAAACCGGTTTACCAGTGCTTGGGTTGAATATGAAGTGCTCCGTCGAAGTTTGGACTTTGATATGGAGACGATGCAAATCGATGAGCGAGGCGTCTGGATCGATCCGGGTTTGATTGATAATACGATTGGTATGCGTGCCGCAGCAGCCATGGGCGTTGAATTGGATTGCCAATTCTGTCGCGATGATGTAATTAATCCGGTTGTCATCATTGAAGCTTCAAGCAGTGATCAAAGTGAAACGATCGAGCCCCCGCGACCAGCGCCGGAACGATCCACCATTAAAGTTCCCGATCCGACAAAGGAATCAACCAAGCCGCGGACTAATCTCAACCTGAATGAATTGCAACTGCCGCCCGAAGGAATCAACCCCGACGCGGAAAGTCCAACGCCATCGGAACTTGAGAATCAAATTCCCACAGAACAGTCGCCGGAACCGCTGCCCTTTCAACTGGAACTTTCACCACCCACGCGTCCGACCGATCAGGGCAGTAATTTTCTTGGTCCGAAACCGTTAGGTGCCAAATCTTCCTCACGCCAGTCACTGTCGCCGCGGACTCCACGGGGGGCGGCGCCTTCGACAGCCCGTCAACCGCTGGTCCCGATCGAGCCAGAGGTAGCTGTGTCCTTGGTCAAGAAAACTTCGCCACCCTTCATCGCACCTGACTTCACGATTCCCGCGGCCCGCACTCCAATGATCCTATCCTCTGCAGTCCAGCAGGAGCCTGGTATTTCAAATAACTGGAGCGTGCAAAATAGATCGGACAGGGGAATCCTCGAAACCCGGACCCGACCCACAACGTCGGAAAGTGGTGTTGTTGCGAAGGCAGATTCACCAAGCGGATTTCAACCATCGAGTGGAAATGTGCTGCGGCAAGTTTCCAGTAATTCGGAATCCGACGGAATTAACACAACCACCCAAATTCCCGTTCTGGTAAATGACCTGACCGCGCCCATCGAAGACCCCCAGCCAGGTCTACCACTTCAAGCCCATCCGCTGCAACCTCTACCCCCTCGGACCGGTTGGGAACCCAATTTTCGATCCTTTGGTGAGGGGTTTAACCGATTGAGCGGAAACCCAAAGTAATTCAATCCATATAGTTTGCCGATTCCGCGCTGCCGAGGTTATTTCTAGGCATTCGTTTCTGCCGTTGGTCGTTAGCAAGTCCCTGGGGGCAAGGTGCTCGCCAACAACCGAACAAAAACCTTGATTCGACGAGCCAAATCGATTTAGCGGATTATTCCATGGCCCGGATTTGAATCCCCATATTCTCGCCAATCGGTCGCTAAGGCACTTTACGCTCGAAACCTAAGCGCATTCGAGCGGTTCAATAGGAAGATTGGCTTCGTAAAAACGACCCTTTTCTGGTTATAATCAAAGCACGCATCCACTCGGTGTCGGCTTGGCTTGTTTCGGGAATTGGAGAAGGCCGATGTTGTATCGAAAACCAATCACCAAATCGCTATAATTGTCCCGGATTGAGTTACTTCCTCAAAACGGTCACGAAAAAGTTACTGGGTAGGACCCCCAACGGTTTTACGGTTTGAAGTACTTAACTTGCTAAACACCTAGGATTTCGGCTGATGATATCTGGGGAATTTTCAATATTTCTTTCGTTTTAGAGGCTTCAAAAGTTCAAACCATGATCAGACCTACCTCGACCGCGTCCTCGGACGCCCGGCAGCCTAATTTTTGCAGACCCACGATCTCGAAGCGTGATGGCAGCATCGGTCCGCTGTTGGTCATTGGTGTCTTTTTGGTCCTGTTTCTCGGTGGTGCCGGATACTACTTGTTTAACCGCGGTGACCAAGCGGTCACGATCGAGCCGATCATGGCGGAAGTTAAGCGCGGGGAATTCGTCTCTCAGGTTCTCGATCAAGGCGAGATCCAAAGTAGCGAGAATATCGAGATTCGCTGTGAAGCCAAGGCTCGCAATGGCGTGTTGACCGTGCTGCGTGCCGTGCCCGAAGGTACCCGTGTCAAAGAAGGTGATTTTCTGATCCAACTGGATGCGACCATGTACGAGAAGGAACTCGAACAACAGAAGATCTTGATGGCCAATGCGGAGACTTTGAAGATACAAGCCGAAACGACGTTGGCTACTGCGGAAGCCGTTTTGAAGGAGTACCAAGAGGGGATCTTCGTCGAAGCTGAGAAAACGATCGAGAATGAAAAATTCGATGCCAAAAGTTTAATCACCACCGCTCAACAAGAATTAAAACAAGCTGAGGCAGTTTACGAACATAGCAAAAAACTCCATGCCAAGGCCTACATTACTCAACAGGCGATGGATGCCGCCGAATTCGCCGTCCAACGCGCCAAGATCAACGAAGAGAAAGGCCGCAACATGTTAGGCTTGGCAGAAAAGAAAATGGGAGTGTTGAAGGAAATCACCTCTCAGAAATTCATTCTGCAATATCAAAGCGACATCAAAGCTGCAAAAGTAAATTTGGCCAGCCAAATCGATGCCTATACGGTTGAAGAATCCAAGATGGCAGAGATCAAATCGATGACGACAAAGTGTTTGATCAAAGTTCCTAAAGGCGTCTCGGGCCAAGTTGTTTATGGCAAAGAATCATCCCGCGGCGGACAGGATTGGGGCTTGGAAGAGGGGGGCACAGTTCGCGAGAACCAGGTGCTGATCCGAATTCCCAACCCCACCAAAATGGAAGTCAAAGCCCTCATCAATGAACAAAGTATTACTCAAATCGCAGTCAATATGCCAGTTTCAGTTCGCGTGGATGCGTTAAATAATTCGACTCTCAAAGGAGTCGTTACGAAAGTCAATCAGTACGCCGAACAAAGTGGTTGGATGTCCAGTAGTGTACGAAAGTATGCGGTCTTCGTCCGAATTGTGAATCCGCCAGAGAACTTGAAGCCCGGGATGAACGCTTCGGTTGCGATTCAAACTCAATTTGCTGCCGACGCTTTGGTCGCGCCGATTCAGACGGTATATGGGGTCCAAGAGAAACAATTTTGCCTGGCCAAAATCGGCGAGAATCAATGGAAGACGTTGCCTGTCGAAACCGCCGGTGAGAACTCCCAAGTCGTGTTATTCAAGTCGGGTGTGGAAGTCGGTGATCAGTTGGTCATGAATCCGGGAGCGTACAAGGAATACATGGACCTGCCAGAATTGAAACTGGATTCCAAGATTGAACTTTCGGACGACGAACTGGGTACCGTCGGAAAAACCTCGGAAGAGATCGCCTCGGCCCGCCCGGGAGAGGCGAAAGCAGGAGGCCCGCCACAGCAGGCCAACGGAGCGCCCGGTGGCCCAGCGGCTGCTGCTGGAGGTCGCGGTGCAGGTGGTTCAGGTGGTGCAGGTGGAATGAAGTTACCTGCCAGTGGCGCCGCTCTAATCAAATCCAAAGACACCGACAGCGATGGCAAATTGACCAAGACCGAAGCCGGTTCGCCCTACGAGTTCTTTTTCGACCGCATCGATACCGATAAAGACGGTTTCCTCAGCGAAGCCGAAGCAGATGCTTCGATCAAAAGCATGAAGGAACGGATGCAAAGTGGCGGGGGATTCGGCGGTGCGGGTGGCGACAGTGGTCCCAGCGGTGCGAGTCAATGAATGCCGCGGCACCCAAGATGGCGGCCGTCATTCGTGACCTGCAAAAACATTACGTCCTCAAGAGTGAAACCGTCCGCGCGTTGCGCGGCGTCTCGTTTGACGTTCCTGAAGGGGACTATGTAGCGATCATGGGCCCCTCGGGTTCCGGAAAAAGTACGTTGCTGAATTTGTTGGGTTGTCTGGATCGGCCGACCTCGGGCTCGTTTCTGCTTGGCAATGACGATGTCGCCCGCATGACCGATGATCAGCTTTCTGGCATCCGCGCTTCAAGGATTGGTTTTGTATTTCAATCGTATAACTTGATTCCCCAACTCAGTGTTGTCGAGAATATTGAAGTTCCGCTGTATTACATGGGCAAATTGACCGCGCATTCGCGACAGCGCAGTACGATGCTCGCTGGCATGGTGGGACTGGGTGATCGTCTCAATCATCGCCCGACGCAATTGTCCGGCGGCCAACAACAACGAGTTGCCATTGCGCGATCGCTGGTGAATGATCCGTATTTCATTCTCGCCGACGAAGCGACTGGTAATTTGGATTCGGTTACGACCGACGAGATCCTGGCCTTGTTTCAACGTCTGAACGATGAAGGTCGCACCATCATTATGGTGACTCACGAAGACGACGTTTCGGAACACGCCAAACGGGTGATCCGGTTAAAGGACGGTATGGTCGTGGTCGACGAACCGATCAAAAATCGGCGCACGTTTTCCGCCGAAAAAATCCAATCGATCTCGGAAAATGCCCAGATCAAAGAAAAGGTGGACGTTCGCTAATGCTGATGTTTCGGACTTGGAAATTAGGCATCAAGAGCCTGCTGTTGCACCCCATGCGATCCGCGTTGACGGTGTTGGGGATCTTCATTGGAGTTGCCAGCGTGATTTGGTTGCTCGCCATCGGCGAAGGCATCAGCCAGGAAGCTCAACGTCAAATTGAAGATCTGGGGGCCGAGAATATTATCATTCGAAGCATCCAGCCTCCCGATGAAAGTGGCGGAAATTTTCGCCAAATCACGGCCTTTGGCGTCAAACGCAGCGAAGCCGAAATGATTGCCCGGACGATCTCGACGGTCAAACAGGTCGTACAAATTCGCGAGATTCCCCAAAAGTTCGCCTACACGGGCAACGCCAATGTCAAACCGATTGACGGGCGGTTGGTCGGCTGTTTGCCGGAATACAAAGATGTGACCCGCTTGGAAGTCGCTCGCGGACATTTTCTGACTTTCAAAGAATGCGATTCGAAGGCCTCCGTTTGTGTAATTGCTGCCAAATTGGCCGACAGACTTTTTCCGTCCGAAGATCCGCTTAACAAACAGATTTTCTTGCCGGAGAAAAAAGAGTATTACAAAATCGTGGGTGTCTTGCAGCCGAAAAATGCAACGGCGGCGATTGGCGGTTCGTTGGCCGCACAAGATTTTTCATTGGATATTTACATCCCGATCACCACGATGCGACTGCGGATGGGAGACAACGAAACAAAACAAACGGGCGGTTCGTTTTCCGTCAAAAGTTTTGAGCTGTCCCAAATCACGGTTCAGGTCAGCAACGTCAATGATGTACCCCGCACCGCCAAATTGGTGGAATCAACTTTGAAGTCCCGCACCGACGTCGAACGTCAAGACATTGCTGTCGTCGTGCCCTACGAATTGCTCGAACAAGCCCGCACAACGCGGATGATGTTCATGTTGTTCATGGGTTTGATCGCGGCGATTTCGTTAATCGTCGGAGGCATCGGCATCATGAACATCATGCTCGCCACTGTTACGGAACGAACCCGCGAAATCGGTATCCGGCGGGCACTCGGAGGCAAACGCTCGGATATTACGCAACAGTTTCTGGTCGAAACGGTATCTCTTTCCGTCGTCGGAGGATTGACGGGAATTCTGGGAGGATTGTTGTGCCCGGTCGTAGTCAGCACGACAAAGGATATCGTTGAAACGGTCTGGCCTAATTTTTACAACGAACTACCAGAGGTCGCCAAGGTCATGTCGCCCGTGATCGTCCCGTTGTCGATTCCATTGGCGTTTTTTATCTCGGTCGCTGTCGGTGTTCTGTTCGGACTCTATCCTGCGATTCGAGCTGCTCAAATGGACCCCATCGAAGCCCTGCGACACGAGTGAGTTGTTTTGAGTTCGCGATCGTGATGGACTGTTGGATGGTTACCGTTCAAAGTTGCGATGTATCGACGTTAGGTTAGGTTTGAATGAGTGTAGTGTTCGGTTAAACCATAAATTTCGGGTTGGCGAAATCAGCCCGCCGGACGTGCACCGGTTTTTTCCAAAGTAACCGGACGCTAGCGCGTTCCGGCTAATCCGATTTGTTACTCACGCATTGTCGGACCGTTGTTGGGTCGGTCGTCGATAAATTCTTTATTCTCATATCGATTAATTTGCGTTTGAATGAATGTTCGCTGCCCGCCGCTGGAGGCCAGTGCCAGCGCATCCCGCCAATGCGACATCGCCTGGCGCGAGTTCAATTGGCGCTGATACAATTGGGCCAATGCACAATCCCACCACGGTCGCAGACACTGACGATCTTCCGTGCGAATCGCAAACAGCCCGGCCAATCCAGCGTCCACGTTTGCCGAATAGGACACTGCGATGGCGTGATTCAAACGAATCATCGGCGTGGCGAACCGTTCGACCAACATTTCATAAAGCATGGTCACCTGATTCCAATCGGTCTGTTCCAAGTTCTCCACGCGACAATGTTCCCAGGCAATGCTGGCTTCAATGTGATAACGACTCAATTCATCGCCAGTCGCACTCAATTGCATCCAGTGCATTGCTTCTATGACCAACTCCCAGTTCCATGCTGACCGATCCTGTTCTCCCAACAGCACCACGGCGCCTTGCGAATCGATCCGCGCATCCATTCGTGCGACATGCATCAGGAACAGTCCCAACATCGCCCAAGTTGCCGGCGACTGACCGAGCGGATGATTGGCCAACATGCGCGCTTGACGGATCGCCTCATCGCACAAATCGCGCCGTACGACTTGCTCGCTATGAGACGCCGCGAAGCCTTCATTGAAAATCAAATAGATCGTCGAAAGCACGGACTCCAGCCGCTCGCGCACCATGTGCGGATTCGTTTCGATCAACTCCAACCCGTTCTCGCGCAATCGTTCTTTGGCACGCGAGAGTCTTTTTTCCACATTGGCAGTGGTGGTTAGCAGGCCACTGGCGATTTCTCGCGTGCTAAATCCACTCACCGTTTTAAGTGCCAAAGCCACTCGCGACTCGGGTGGAATCGCGGGGTGGCAGCACAAGAACAAAAGACGCAAGGGTTCATCACCGACTTCGTCGGCAAAATCCACCGTGATTTCGGCCTCTTCGAGCGCAGTCTCGGAAGCAATACCAACTTTCGACCACAACCTGGCGGCTGTCCGTTCCCGTCGCAATGCATCGATCGCCAAATTTTTTGCGGTCCGATACAACCAACCGGATGGATCGTCGGGCGGACCGGAACGCGGCCAGGTAATCAAGGCTCGCGACAACGCCGACTGGACGACGTCTTCGATCAAGTCGAGATGGCGAGCACCGAGACTTCGCGTGAGGAGCGCGACGATGCGACCATACTCATGTCGAAAAAAATGCTCGACCAAGATCGCCGTCGGTTTCATGCTGGCCTCGGTCGGATTCATTTCCCGTTCGCCATCGCCGTGCCGTTTTCTCTAAACAAAGCCGGCGAATTCGCGCAACTCAATGGCACCGCCGACGATGGCAATCGGGCATTCGCGGGCAATGGTCACGGCGGCCTCGTAGGAGTCCGCCTGTAAAACGGAAAACCCGCCAATCATTTCTTTAGCTTCCACATAGGGTCCATCGGCTACGACACCGTCAGCTTGCAGCACGCGGCCGGTCGGCAACAAACCGTCTCCGGCATCGACAATCGCATCCTTGAATTTCTGAAACCAACCCGCCCACATGCCGAGAAATTGCTGAATCTCTTCGGGTGAGGGCTGGGATTGAGGACTGGCTGAGTCACGATAAATCAATAGGTATTTAGGCATGGGAATTTCCTTCAAAAAAAGACAATTGGAATGGTCACGATAATAGCTCGACGAACGGTGACGATCATTCCGGACAGCCAATTCCAATCTATCCAAAAAAAATGGAAACATCCAACCATTGGCGATGTTTCCATTTTACCTATCAATCGAACTGCCGCTTGCACAACTGTGCCGGACGGTTTACGACTTGCGGCGCCGTGCGGCAGCCAACAGTCCCGTGCCGACGAGCAACAGTATTCCCGTTCCCGGTTCCGGAATTGCACCCAACGTGAACCGGTAAAGCTGCCCGCTATTGTTCATCAAGTACAAGTTCCCATTCAAATCCTGTCCAAACGACGTGACCGAGCCGAGACTGCCAATTCCGTTGGCGAACGTCAACTTGTCATTCCAGTCGATCAGGTTGACAAAATTGGTAGCGTTAAATGGGCCAGCCAAATTTCCGTTGAACTGCAGCGAAAACAATCTCTGGCTGACGTAATCGGCAAAGAAATATTGTCCTTGCAAGCCAGTGACCGGACCGCGATAGACAAAACCTCCCGTGACACTGAATCCCTCGAACGCATTGGATCCGTGCAAGTAATCATGGATCGGGTCGGTGGGAGTCGCCAGTCCTGTCAAGGTACCCGCGGTTAAGCCGGTGTTGTTGGCTCCTTCGCGAACTCGCCAACCGTAGTTCTCGCCGCCAGCACTATTGGCTCGTTGAAAATTGATTTCTTCGAATGCACCCTGGCCAACGTCGGCGATATACAAATCACCCGTCAACCGGTCGAAACTGTTACGCCAGGGATTGCGCAAACCATAGGCCCAGATTTCATCGCGGGTGTTGACATTTCCATCATTGACAAAGGGGTTGGAATTGGGACTGGTGTAGCCGCCAACATTGGTCGTGTTGGGATCGATCCGCAACATTTTTCCTAACAAATTGCTGCGATCCAGGGCTCGGTTGCCCGGGTCATTGCCGCTGCCACCATCGCCGGTGCCAATGTACAGATGTCCATCGGGACCGAAATCCATCCAGCCACCATTGTGGTTGGAAAACGGTTGCGCGATTTGCAAAATACTCGCCGCACTTGCGCCGTCGGCCAAATCGGCATTGCCCGCTTGACTCTGGAAACTACGCACGTTGGTGTTACCGGACGAATCGGTGTAGTTCACGTAGAACCGGCGATTGGTTTGATAGTTGGGGTCGAACGCCAATCCCAATAACCCTCGTTCGCCACCGGTTGTAAAACCGGTGCCGCTACCCAATTGAGCGGCCGTCAAAAACGATGTCGAGTTTAAAGTCCCGGTGCTCAGGTTCAGGATGCGAATGTTTCCGCCTTGTTCGGCAATAAACAGACGATTGGGATCACCAGGCGCCGAGGTCGCGTAAATTGGATTCGTCAATCCCGTGGCGACTTGCGTCAATTGTAAGGACGGAGTTTGCGCGAGGCTGGTTTCGACAACGATGTTAAAAACCGCGGCCGCGGTCCCTACCGCAACAGCGAACGATAACGTCCGCATAAAAATTGAAAAACAGATAGTTCTCATGATGTCCAATTCCTGTAAAGAAAATTTCGTGTCTGGTCGCGATTGAAAATCGACCTGCGATTCAATCGCCGGCGAATTTTTTCCTGAACCCTTGCGTACAAGCCCAGCGGGTTTCAGGTTTCGGTGAATGATCCGATTGGAAGTGGGCGGAGTCTAACTAGGGATCATCGCACAAAAAAGCCGGTATTGCAACACTTTTCCGCTGTCGTCTTATTTGAAAATACACAATTCAACATTCGAAACTTGCCCGAGTTTTCGCGGTCGGGCGATCAGCAAAAGCAAGATTATCAGCCGTACGAAGGACATCCTTGCCGACGAACACGTAACCAAGGGAAAACGGACAAGGACGGAAAACGGACAAGGATGTCCATTTTACAGCCAAATTTTTCGCCACGGCTCGGCGTGAAATGGAAGCGAACGAAAACCAAAGCGGTCGCAAGTCGTTGCAACTGGAAGTCACTTTTTAACGATTTACCCTATGATTCCGGCAAAAACTAGAAAAATCCGCGGAAAATGGCGGGTTTACAGTTCAGACAGGTGGACAACCGCCGAATTGTGTTAAACTTGTGTTAATCTAGTAATCTACGGCCTAAATGCGTTTGCATGAGAGGATGTATTTGCTAAGCTTGACACGTACGCATGTTTGCTACATTTTGGCAGCGATTGTCGCGCCTCATCTAAGATACACATTTGGAGAATTTAGAATGAAATTATTTACAAAGACAATGGCGGTTGCGATCGCAATCGCTGCGTTTTCAGTTTCCGGCGCTGTTAAGGCGGATATCGTTTACGCTGGATCAACGATTAATGAGAACTTTGATTCTCTAGGTATCACAACAATCGCCAGTGTTTTTTCTGCAACTGTCGGTACACAAGCGGCTGTTCCTGGCACTTCTGGGTTTGATGGAACGAAACTCGCCGGGACCGGTACAACTGCGACGGGGCTAACCGCTAGCGACGGATCGGCAACTAGTGGTGGCATCTACTCATTTGGTGCAACGGGCGACTTAGATCGGGCACTCGGTGCAATTGCTTCAGGCACGAATATCATGGGTTTTGGGTTTCGGCTGGTAAATGGTACTACAGATACCGTTGATAGCATCACAGTTGCATTCACTCAAGAGAACTGGAGAAGTTCGACAGCTACAACGAATACGTTGGCGTCATCTTTTTCCTTCGATCAAGCTTTGGTACCCGCTGGATTTTTGACCAACATTCCTAGTTTTACTGCCCAAACGTCCCTTGATTTGGTGGGTCCCCCGTTTGTAGCTGCCAATGGTTTACTTAATGGTAACGACCCACTAAACCAAGCGGTGCGAACATTCACCTTTACTGGTTTGAATTGGACTCCTGGACAACAGTTTTTCTTACGTTGGCTAGATGTAAACGATACTGGAAGTGACGCCGGTTTAGCGATTGATAATCTTAGTCTTACTTTTACGACGGTTGCCATTCCCGAACCAACCACCGCTGGTTTGGGCTTGATCGGTTTGGCCGGAATGCTGGTCGCTCGACGACGCCGAGCTTGCTAATTTACGATCTTACGCTTTGCAAAAAATTCAAACGCTCACAGATAGATTCTGTGGGCGTTTTTTTTCGCCAATAAGTGTGTTGTTAGCCAGGTGATGCCTGCAACTGCTCCCATTTTGTCTAGGTTGGAGTAAACCCAACGGCAGCCGGGTCGCTCGGTCTGATCGGTTCACATTTGGGATTGAAGTCAAATTCTTGTGGACGATTTCACGTGGACGATTTTAGGAACTGTCGCGAACTAAACGCCCGATTTCGGATTGGATTAGTGAGCTGCTATTTCTCGTTGTCTCGTTTTTGGGTTAGATCCATTCGAATCACCACCATTAACCAAGCTCCCCCTAGTATCTGGATGTCTATCATCCAGATACTAGGGGAGTAAATGCCGATAAAGTTTCGTGATTTTCGATTCCCAATCACTGAAATTATTTCGCGACAATTCCTAAGACGCTTTGGTTGCAATTTTTTGAATCCGTTAGTAAAAACTGTAGGATTCAATTTGTTGCCGCAAGTTTAGGGTTGCCGTCATCAGGAACTATTTCTTTTTGTCCTGATTCCACGTAACTTCATCCAGCCCAAAGCGTTTAATAGAAACGGTCGAAGCCCGTTTTTTGCCGGCTGACTACAAGTGTGATCATTCAAACGAAACTCAGGGGGTGTCGATATTTTCCTCGAAGAAATGGAAAAACAGGTTCGACCATTTCGGCTGGCGATCGGGATGCTTGTGCTCGCAAGTTGGCTCCCGATGGCTTGGTGCCAAACCGCGAACTCAGATCCGTTTGCACCGGTCCAAGACATCGCCCAAGTTCTGGCGGAAACAAATGAAGTTCCCGTCGAGCGACTGTTGCAGGGTGGCGATTTCGCTGCCGCGGCCGAACTCGCGCAATCGCTCGACGATCAGTTAAGCGAATTCAGTACCGCCGAAGACTGGTCCAACATTGTCGCCCGCTGCCAACTGGCCCAAGGCCAATACGGCGCAGCGTTGCAAACCCTCGATGCGGCCCTGGAGCGTTTTCCTAATAGTATTCGGTTGCGACACGTCGGGATCGAAATCAACCGGTTCAATAACCAACCCCAGCGTTCGGTTGAATTGTTGACCGAGATCATTGAATTGGTAGACGACGACAATTGGCGCTATCGCGACGTCGAGAACCAACTGGTACTTGCCGACGCCTTCTTGCTGCGTCAACTCGATGCCAAACAAGTCATCGACAAGATTCTCGAACCGACAAAAAACAAGAACCCGCGTCATGCCGGTTGCCTCGCCGCGATCGCTCGACTGGCGCTCGACAAAAATGACTACCAATTGGCAGCGGAAAACTTTCGTCAAGCGATCGAATTGCAACCCGGAAATCCAGATCTGCATTTTGGTTTGGCGCAATCGTTTTTGCCCAGCGATCCTGACAAAACCGCCACAGCAATTGAGGCGGCTCTCCAGCTAAATCCGCAACATGTCGACAGTCTGTTGTTGCTGGTTGATCAGAAAGTTAGTTCCGAAGACTACGTTGCCGCCGAAAAACTGTTGCAACAAATTCTCACCGTCAATCCGCATCAGCCAATCGCCTGGGCCTACCGCGCGGTTTTGGGCAATCTCGACAATCGACCCGCTCAAGAGGCCGAGTACCGGGAACGAGCCCTCGAGTATTGGTCGGGTAATCCGGCCGTCGATCAGGTCATCGGTCGCGAACTGTCGCAGAAGTATCGGTTCGCCGAAAGTGTTCCCTACCAACGCCGGGCACTCGTGTACGACAATAATTATTTACCGGCGAAATTACAACTCGCCCATGACTTGTTGCGTTTGGGTCAAGAGCTGGAGGGGTGGCTGTTGGCCGATGAGATTTTTGATGCCGACCAATACAACGTGGTCGCGCACAATCTCGTCAAGCTGCGTGAAAATCTGGCGAACTTTCGCACGCTCGAAGGAAATGGTTTCGTGGTTCGAATGGAGACCGAGGAGTCGTATCTGTACGGCGCCCGGGTCTTGGAGTTACTGAACCGCGCCCAGACAGTTTTGTGTGCCCGATACGATATCAAATTGGAAACGCCAATTTTCATCGAGATTTTTCCTCGCCAACAGGACTTTGCCATTCGAACTTTTGGCCTGCCCGGCGGGAACGGATTCCTGGGAGTGTGTTTTGGCAGACTGATTACGATGAACAGTCCTGCCGCCCAAGGATCGAATTTGACCAATTGGGAGTCCGTGCTCTGGCACGAATTCTGTCACGTCGTTACGTTGCAAAAGACGCAGAACCGCATGCCCCGTTGGTTGAGCGAAGGAATTTCCGTCTATGAAGAACGGCAATCCGATCCGGCGTGGGGGCAAACCATCAATCCCAAATATCGCACGATGATGCTCGGCGCGGAACTCACGCCGGTCAGTCAGTTGAGCGGTGCGTTTTTGAATCCGGCTTCGCCCGTTCATTTGCAATTTGCCTATTATCAATCGTCGCTGGTGGTCGAATACCTGATCCAGGAGTACGGTCGCGAATCCTTAAATAAAGTTCTCGATGAATTAGCACTCGGCACACCAATCAACGATGCGCTGCGCCGACATTTGGCGCCAATCGAGTTTTTAGATCAGAAGTTTGCCGAGTTTGCGATCCAGCGAGCCAATGAATACGCGGCCGCTGCCAATTGGGACGAACCCGATTTGCCGACTACCGCCACAGCCGATCAATGGCGAACGTGGAATGGAGAACATCCGCGCAACATCGCCGGACTGGTGGCACTGGCGCAAATGCTGATCGGCGATGGACAATTTCAATCGGCCCTTGAACCGCTAAACGGGATTATCGACATCGATCCAGTTGCCACGCCCAGTGCCTATGTGTTGTTGGCGAAAGTCTATCGCCAATTGGGCGATCAAGATAACGAGCGCCAAACATTGGAGCGCCTACTCGCGGTTGATGTAAACTCGGTTGAACCGCTGGAACGATTATTGGAATTGAGTTCCGCTGCGGAGCAATGGCCAATCACGAAAACCTACGCGCGACGGTTGATTGCTTTGAATCCGCTCATACCATTGCCCTTTCGCTATCTCTCGACCGCTGCCGAAAAAACCAACGACGATCAAGCGTTGATCGAATCGTTGCGTGCCCTGGCCCGGCTGAATCCTCTCGATGTGGCCGATTTGAACTATCGCCTGGCGAGCGCTTTTTTTCGAGAAAACGATTTGCGTTCGGCCAAGCGACATGTCCTAATTGCCTTGGAACAGGCTCCTCGGTTTCAGGTAGCGCATCAGTTGTTGCTGGAGATTGTCAAGCAATCTGTCGAGCCAAACTCACCGCCGCCGACGGATGCGAGCTTCCAAGAACCAAGC
This sequence comes from Mariniblastus sp., assembly GCA_031409295.1. Taxonomy (GTDB): domain Bacteria; phylum Planctomycetota; class Planctomycetia; order Pirellulales; family Pirellulaceae; genus Mariniblastus. The sequence continues at coordinate 16,554 of JANNWZ010000188.1, read as the reverse complement.
AATACGACCCAACCGACAATTTCGCCACCTGGCAACGACTCGAAAAAAATCCCATGAAACTTGGAATTTCATTCAAATTTCTGACATTCACCGCGCTATTGCTGATTGGCCTGGCGGTTGTTGCGCAGGATTTTCAACGGCGCTTTGGTGGGATGCGCGATACTGATATTCCCGCCGATGATCGCAACGGCGTTCCACAATGGGAGAATAACCAGAAGTTTCCACAGGATGTGTTTACGTTTGTGCGTGTGGAATACGATTCGACGCGCCGAGGTTGGGGCCGAGGTGGGAAATGGCAAACGGACTATCCGGATGCCGACTTGAATTTATCGTTTCGGCTAAAGGAACTGACTTCGCTCGAAGTCGATCCCGAGGGAAAAATTCTTCGACTGACGGATCCTGAGTTGTTTGATTACCCCTTTATCTACTTGATCGAACCGGGTGACATGTTGCTGGACGAGGCCGAGGTGATTGCTTTGCGAAACTATTTGACCAAAGGAGGATTCCTGATGGTTGATGATTTCTGGGGTGAACGCGAGTGGGAGAACTTCTATCGAGAAATTAAACGCGTGTTTCCCGATCGCGAGCCCGAAGAAGTGCCGCTGGAGCACGAGATTTTCCACATCGTTTACAACCTCGATCGCAAGCCGATGATTCCCAGTGTTCACGCGTACCTAAGTGGATATGAAACAGAACGTTATGACGCGAAGGAACCGCACTATCGAGGGATTTTCGACGACGATCGTCGGATCATGGCTTTCATTTGTCACAATACGGATCTGGGAGATGGTTGGGAACGCGAAGGAGTCGATCGCGGCTATTTTGAAACGTACTCCGAACCCTATGCCTACCCGTTGGGCATTAACATTATTGTTTATGCCTTAACCCATTAATTTTGGAGCCCTCGTGTCGATTCAAACATTTGAAGAAGAAGCACTCGCCGTTCACCAGATTCGCGCCGGACGACAGCAGATTTTCACTCAACTCGAGCAGGTGATTGTCGGCCAACGGGAAGTGATCGAACAGATTTTGATTAGCATGTTCGCTGGCGGCAATTGTCTGATTACCGGGGCTCCCGGCTTGGCAAAAACGCTGTTGGTGCGGACCATCGCGCAGATTTTCCACCTGGAGTTTAAGCGGATTCAATTCACGCCTGACTTGATGCCGGCCGACATTACCGGTACCGAGATTCTCGAAGAAGCACCGGATGGTTCTCGCCGCCTGCGATTTGTGGAGGGGCCGATTTTTGCCAATGTGATTCTGGCCGACGAAATTAATCGGACGCCTCCCAAGACCCAGGCTGCCTTGCTGGAAGCCATGCAGGAACACCAAGTCACGTCGGCGGGAACCCGCTATCAGTTGGCCGAACCATTTTTCGTATTGGCGACTCAGAATCCGATCGAAATGGAAGGAACCTATCCTCTGCCCGAAGCTCAACTCGATCGTTTCATGTTCAATGTTCACATGGATTACCTGCCACAGGACGATGAAGTCCGGGTTGTCCAGCGTACGACTTCCGACTTTCAACCGCGCGTCGAAGCGCTGTTTACAGCGGCGGATGTAATCCGATTTCATCAAACCGTCCGCAAGGTTCCGGTCGCCGAGGATTTGGTTCGTTACGCAGTACGCTTGGCCGATGCCAGTCGTCCCCATCGGATTGGTGCACCGGACTTCGTCAATCAGTTCGTCAATTGGGGTGCGGGTTTGCGCGCAGCGCAGAATCTGGTTCTCGGAGGCAAAGCCCGCGCATTGTTTAATGGTCGTTCGCATGTCAGCATCGATGACATTCGCGCGTTGGCTTTCCCCACGTTACGACACCGAATTTTACTCAGTTATCGTGCGGAAGCTGAAGGCGTTTCCGTTGAGACGATCATCGGTCGGTTGTTGGAACATGTCGCTGCGCCGTAGTTTCTTTTTCGCCTTGTTTAATGTGTCTCCATTCGGACTCGTACGACGTATGCGACTGTATTTGAATTATCTGAATCGTTAATGAAGTCCCCAAGCCGAGTCCCATGGAAGCTCCGGAAAATACCCTCGACAAATTGACCAAGGCAGATGACTCGCGCCTGTCGGCGGCGGCAATTATTCGGATCAAGAATTTGGAATTGCGAGCCAGGATTGTCGTCGAGGGTTTTCTCGCTGGTCTCCATCGCAGTCCCTATCACGGTTTTTCGGCGGAGTTTACGGATTATCGTCAATACTCTCCTGGTGATGATTTGCGCTATCTGGATTGGAAACTCTTTGCGCGACGCGACCGGTATTACATCAAACGCTTTGAAGAGGAAACGAATCTGCGTTGCTATGTGCTGCTGGACCTTAGTCGGTCAATGGGATTTAGCTCTTTGGAATATTCCAAGTCGGATTATGCGAAAACTTTGGCCGCGACGTTCGCCTATTTTCTAAACCGCCAACGCGATGCGGTCGGAGTCGTGACGTTTAGCGATCAAATCCATGAATTGATTGCCCCGCGCTATCGCACGGGACACTTGCGACGTTTGATGATCGCCCTGGATCATTCGACGACCGGTAAGTCCACCGATTTATCGTCCCCCTTGGAGCAGATCGCGCGAACCGTTGCGAAACGTGGGATGGTTGTGTTGATTTCCGATCTGTTGGCGCCAGTAACTCAACTGCAAAACCAGCTCGGCTACCTTCGATCACAGGGCCATGATGTCATGATCGTACGAACACTCGATCCACGCGAAATCAGTTTTGATTTTTCCAACGCGGCGCTGTTTCGGGATCTGGAGACCGGACGGGAGATTTTTGTTGATCCGCAAACGACGGTCCGAGAATATCAACAGCGATTTCAGGAACACAACACGGCGATCAAGCGTGTTTGCGATCAATTGGGCGTCGACTATTTCTCGTTCTCAACTGACCAAGCTCTCGATCGGGGATTGTTTGACCTGATTCAAGTGCGCAAGCAGCGTGGACGAAGTGTTCCTCAAACCGCCCAGAATCGGTCGCGAGGCGGATTATGAGTGCGCTGTTTTGGATTTTTGGACTGGGTGCGCTCGCCGTCGCGTTTCCGTTTTTGTTTCACCTGATTCGCCGCACGCCGCGCGGCGAAGTACCGTTCAGTTCACTGATGTTTCTCAAACCATCGCCGCCGAACTTGACGCGACGGAGTCGTCTGGACAATTGGTTGCTGTTGTTGCTGCGCATGGCTGCGGTAATATTGATTGCCACGGCCTTTATGCGACCGTATTGGCGAGACGCCACACAGTTTTCGCCGAGTCAGGTGGCCCATCGGCGCATTGCGATTCTGGTAGATCGCAGCGCGAGCATGCGCCGCGCCGATTTGTGGCAGCAAACTCACCAACAACTGGACCGGGCGCTGAGTGAAATCGAGCCCAACGATGAAGTGGCTTTATGGGTGTTTGATGATGACGTCCAGGTCGTTGTCGATTTTGATGAAGACTTGGCGTCGCGATCTCAACCATTGTCGACCGTGGTCCGCGAGGCCTTCGCGCGCCGGCAGCCGGGTTTTGCGCGATCCGATCTCGGAAAGGCGATTGTGACGGTGGCCGATCAAATGGTCCAACGGCGCGAATCGCAACCCGACGACGGCAAAATTACCAGTCCGAAGTTGCAACTCATTGTGATCAGCGATTTGCAAAGAGGATCGAAAATAGACCACCTACAGTCATATCAATGGCCCGCCGATGTACTCATAGATTTTCGTACGGTCGTTCCGAAAGTCATGGACAATGTGACCATTCAAGTTTTGGCGCGGAATCAAGACGACGAAAAGTCTTCGTTTCCCCGGATTCGCGTCCGAAACTTTGCCGACTCGGGCTCCGAGCAATTTTTTCTAAATTGGGTGGGTGTTCATCAGACCGCGGTGCCCGATCCGGTTCCGCTGCATGTCCCCGCAGGTGAGGCTCGTGTTGTCGAGATTGAAGATCCAACGGCTCTTTCAGCGAACGAGTTTGTGTTGACCGGTGATTCCGAACCGTTTGATAATTCATTCTTCGCCGTACCAGCACAACCGCAAATTTTGCAAGTTGCATACGTGGGGGACGAAGATCCCGATGATCCCGAGCAAATGCAGTTCTATTTGTCGCGCGCGATGGTCGATTCGCCCATGCGAACGTTTCGCATTAACAAGCCAACCGATGCAGATGAATTGAAATTTCGACGGCCAGTCATCGCGGACCCATTGCCAACACCACAATCGAAGGAAACGGATGCGGTTTCGCCAGAGTCGGCGCTGACGACATTGGTTGTTGTAACGGCAGCAATCAACGACGATCGGGCGGGCCAGATCGAAAAATATTTGGCTTCCGGAGGAACCGTATTCTTCGTTCTTAAAGATGATGAAACCATCAAATCGACGGCGCGCTGGACAAATGCACGGTCAATCGCCAACACGACCGCGGGTTCGAACAAACCGTTGGCTCGACCGGAATCGGTCAATCAACGACCCTACGCCATGCTGTCGGACATTGACTTTCGCCATCCGTTGTTCAGTCCATTCGATTCCCAACGCTATAATGATTTCACGACCATTCGTTTTTGGAACCACCGCTCCGTGGAATTGACGGAGCCAGCCGATGGCGATGCTGGAATCCGAGTTGTGGCCCGGTTTGATGACTCCTCCCCTGCCCTTTGGGAGTGCCGCCCTGCTACGGGAGGCCGCGTATTGGCTCTCGCCAGCGGATGGCACCCGCGCGATAGTCAGTTGGCATTGTCAACCAAATTTGTTCCGTTGGTTCAAGGAATTCTCGATGTCGCGATGGAAACTGCCCCCTTGAAACAATCTTTATGGGTGAATCAACCCATTGAGTTTATGCCGTCGACTGATGCCAGGACCATGATAAAACCAGACCTTGAGGAAACGGAAGTCAAGGCGGGAGAGACCCGGTTCGAACAAACCGATTTGCCAGGCATTTATTGTCTTGTAAAGGGTGATACGGATTTGAATTTCGCGGTGAACGTCGATCGAGCGGAGAGTGAGACCGAGCCCTTGCCGCTGGAACAATTAGAAATGTTCGCTTTAAAAATCGGTCGGCAATCGACCTCTGTCGCTGAACTCGCCCAGTTGCGAGAAAAGCGGGATCGCGAACTGGAAGACCAACAGAAAATTTGGAAGTGGCTGATTTTGGCGGCAGTCACGGTACTTATTTTAGAGACTTGGCTGGCTGGTCGAACCGGCAGCCAACGAGATTCTTTGGCAGTTGTTGACGAGACGATCGAATCCAAGGCGACGGGGCTGACAACATGAACCACGAACTCCGACAACGGTTGATGCGCATCACTCGTCGGTTGCGCTGGCGCCGGATGAGCATGACGCTCACCGCGATTTGGATTGGCTTGACCCTCTTCGTCGGATTATTGTTGTGGCTCAACCATCAAGGACAATTGGATGTTGTGAGCCTGCGTTTGCCGTGGCTAATCGTATTGGCGTCGGGAATAATCAGTTTTTTCGCAGTCTGGTGGTTGCATCGATTTCCGAGCGAACTGTCGCGGGTTGTCGATAGTTTGGAACATGAGTTTCCGGAGCTGGATTCCAGCCTGCGGACGGCCGTCGAACTTCAGCCAATGGGCACGAAGGCGTTGGGCTATCTACAACACGATGTTATTCGGCGCGCGATCAATCATAGTTTCTTCGAACGATGGGAATCGCTCGTTCCGGCTTGGCAGCTTTGCATTGGCTCGCTGACTAGCGGATTGGCACTGGTCGGATTGCTGGGCTCTTTGTGGGGTTTGTCGATCCAAGCCCGATTGTTTTCAAGTCGGGGCACTCGGCTTTTTTCCGATGTTGCGGTGGACCAAAACATATTCGAATTGTCGGTCGAACCAGGAGATACCGAAATCGAGCGAGGTAAAAGTCTGCTGGTGATGGCCCGGTTTGCCGCCGCGATCCCCCCGGAGTCCGTGTTGGTTTATGTGGCTGGAAATGGCGATTCGACTCGCCTGCCGATGAATAAGAGTCTGGATGATCCGGTGTTTGGCGGTCGCGTTCCACTGATCGACCAACCCATCCGCTACTGGGTTGAATATGCGCAGCAACAATCTGAACAATTCGAAGTGACGGTGTTTGAGTTTCCGAAAATGATTCGCGCTGATGCGACACTTCGATTTCCTGCCTACACGCGGCTGGCGGAAAAACAGCTGACTGACATCCGTCGAGTTTCCGCCGTAGAAGGAACCGATATTGAGTTTTTGATTTATCTCAACAAGTCGATTGCTTCTGCGGTTTTGGTCCCAACCAAAAATGCACCGGCAGTATTGCCACGTCTGTCATCCGATGGTGCTTCAACGGAAACCGCTCCCGTTGTGGAACAGCTCCCGCTCGTATTGCAACCGGACAAAGTTGATCCGAGAAAATGGACGGGGCGGCTCACGATGCTTGAGTCGGCCAAGTTTGAATTGCGATTGGTTGATACCGAGGGTCGGGAAAACCAAACCCCGCCCCAGTTTGCGCTGAATGTTTTGAAGAACCAGTTGCCTGATTTAAAAATTACTCTTCCGGCGCGAGATGTCGATGTTTCGGCGATCGAGGAATTGCAATTGGCGGCGACGGCTTGGGATGATTTTGGGATCAAATTGCTGGGGGTCAATTTTTCGATCGCTGGCAAAGCGTCCCGCGAATTGGTTTTGCTGACCGATGGCGAGGGCAAGCAGAAACATGAGATCGATCATTTGTTGGAATTGGAAACTCTGGCAGCCCAACCGGACGAACTGTTGTCGTATTATTTTTGGGCCGAAGACCTCGGGCCCGACGGCGAGCCGCGTCGCGTGAAAGGCGATATGTTCTTCGCCGAAGTACGGCATTTTGATGAAATTTTTAGACAGGGACAGGCACCTCCCGCAGGCGAACAACCACCTGGACAGCCAGGCCAGTCCGGACAACAGGCCCAGCAACTCGCCGAACTCCAGAAACAGATCATCAATGCCACCTGGAAATTGATTCGCCGTGAGGTGCGCGCGAATGAATCGGAGACGTTTTCCTCAGATGTTCAACTGTTAATCGATTCACAACAGGACGCACTCGAACAAGTCGAAGACTTGGCCGCTGAAATCAATGACGCGACCTCCCAATCGTATGTCGAGACCGCAACCTCTCTGATGCGCGAGGCGCTGGAACAGCTGGACAATGCACGGCAACGTGAGTCGGCGGAATTGCTTCAGCCAGCGCTCGGCAGTGAGCAGTCTGCCTATCAAACCATGTTAAAACTTCGCGCGCGCGAGCACGATGTCGTCCAGAGTCAGCAGCAATCCGGTCAACAGGGACAACAAGCGAACAGTCGCGCCCAACAGCAAATGGAGCAGCTAAATTTAAAGAGCGATGAAAATCGGTATGAAACTGAACGGGCAGCCACCGACGAAACCGAACCCGTTGCGCAACAGGAAGATCGACAAGTGCTCAATCGCTTGCGCGAGTTGGCTCGTCGACAGGAGGACATCAACGAGCAAATCAAAGAATTGCAATCGGCTCTGGTGTCGGCGGAAACGCCGGCAGAGAAATCTGAAATCGAACGGCGGTTGAAGTCTTTGCGCGACCAACAAGAGGAAATGTTGCGCGATACCGATGAATTAATCGATCGAATGCAGCAGCCAGAAAATCAACAGCGAATGGCGGAAGAGACCAAATCACTCGAACAATCCCGCGAGAATTTGCGCGATGCGACCGAGTCCCTGGAAGAGGGGGCGGTCTCTCAGGCAGCGGCCGAAGGAACCCGTGCCCAGCGCGAATTGGAGACATTGCGCGACGAGTTTCGGAACCGGTCGGCTGGTCAATTCACGGAACAAATGCGCGAACTACGTGACGAAGTGCAGAATTTGGAGAACCGGGAACAAAAAATCGCCGACAGAATGAACGCCGAGGATCAAGCGCTGCCAATTGATAGGACGACACCTTCGTTGCGAACTGATTCCGACGCGACCGATGTTGCTCAACAACTCGACGACCAACAAGAATCCGTTGAAAAGTTGCGCGATCGACTACAACAAACGATCCAGGAGGCGGAGTTGCTGGAGCCTTTGCTCGCTGAAAAACTCTACGAAACCTACCGCGAGAGCGAACTTGCGCGTCCCGATCAAGCACTTGAATCGGCACGCGAGTCGTTTCAAAGGGGTTGGATGGACGATGCTCAATCCCAGGAACGCATTGCGCGAAAGGGAATCGCAGAAATGCGTACTGGCATTGAAGTCGCGGCTGAAAGTGTACTCGGGGATGAAACGGAATCGTTACGCGCGGCCGAAAATGCGTTGCAGGACTTGAACGATCAACTGCAACAAGAAATGAAACGTTCGCAAGTCGGCGAGGCAGATCGTTCCGAAGACCGGACGGAACAGGCCCAAAACGCTGGACAAAACGAAACGGAATCAACGGAATCGTCTGCCGGCCAAGATCAATCGGATGCCAATCGATCCGTTGATCGGTCCATACCATCTGAAATGCGATCAAATAGTGCAGCCCAATCGGCGAATTCCGACCAGCCCGATGGCGATGAACCCGTGGACGTTGCTCGCAATCGGAGCCAACCGAATCCTTCAGGGAACTCCAATCGGGAACAAGGTGGCGTGCTATCGGGCGGCGGCAATCAACAAATTCTCGAACCGATTGCCGGCGATGATTTTCGTCAGTGGTCGGATCGTCTACGAGATGTCGAAGAAATGATTGAAGACCCAGAATTAAGAAGTGCCGCCGCGCGGATTCGCGACTCGGCTCGTGAAATGCGACGCGAGAATCAACGCCATTCCGCGGCGCCGAATTGGGAATTGGTACGACTCAAGGTTGCGCAACCTTTAACGGAATTGCGGGATCGAGTGGCCCAAGAGTTGATTCGCCGAACTTCGCGGGATGCTCGCGTACCACTCGATCGCGACCCCGTTCCGACGCAGTATCAAGATTCCGTTCGCAAATACTATGAGCGAATTGGGAGCGGTCAATGATGTTTCCCAACTATTGGGGAGCCTGGGATTGGATCGGCAGCGTGGCAATTTTGCTGGCAGTCGCGATCGCGGTGATACTTTGGAGTTACGCGATGGCTCGCGGTTCACTGTGGCTGAAATTGGGTTTGGGATTGGTCAAATTTGTTGCCCTCGCCTTGTTAGCGGTTTGTTTGCTCGAGCCCATGAATCGGCACAGTCGGCCGGAACCGGGAGCGAATCTGATGCTGGTTCTGGCGGATGATAGTCAGAGTCTGCAGATCAAAGATCGTGGAGCATCGGAATCGCGCGAGTTCGCGTTGCAGCGACTGTTGAACGAAGACTCGAATTGGCTTGATAATTTGGTTGGCGATTTTGAGGTGCGACGCTATCAATTTGATCGCCAGTTGCGCCCGGTGGCTAATTTTGAAATGTTTCAGGCGGATCAGCGAGGCAGCGATTTGATTGGCAATTTGAAATTGGCGTCCGAGCGATTGTCGGGCCGACCGGTTGCCGGGATTGTCGTATTAACGGATGGCAACATGACGGATACGGGATTAGCGGAATCGAAATGGCAGAACATCGATTGGTCGAAATTGCCACCGATTTATCCAGTGGTGATTGGCCAACCTGAACCCGCCGACGATCTGGGAATCACGCGGGTTTGGAGTTCACAAACCAATTTTGAATCGGCGCCGGTGACGATTACGGCGGAAATGATTGCGCATGGATTTTCGGGCAAGTCAATCGTCGTGCAACTGTTGGATTCAGCGAATCAGGAACTGGATCGACAGACTGTGCGGCGAGTCGAAGCAGGACGCACATTTGCCGTTCGTTTCAATACACAACCGCAACGACGCGGCGTCAACGTCTATCGCATTCGAACATTCCTGGAATCGGACGAAAGTCTCGCGACGGTCGGGAAATCTGTTTTGGAAGCGACCAACGTCAATAATGAGCGAATCGTGATTGTAAACCGGGGCCGCGGGCCGTATCGAGTTCTGTACGTGACGGGGCGCCCCAATTGGGAACTGAAGTTTTTGCGCCGTGCCATGGCGGTGGATGATGAAATTAGTCTCGTGGCGTTGGTCCGTATTGCCCGTCGCGAAGCGAAGTTTTCGTTTCGCGGCCGCAGCGGTCAAGAGTCCAATCCGTTGTATCGCGGCTTTGCGAATCAAGACGATGATACGGCCGAACAACATGATGAACCGGTTTTTCTGCGATTGGGTACACAAGACCAAGAGGAACTGCGTAGCGGATTCCCGCAAGATGCCGAGTCGTTGTTTCAATATGATGCCGTCGTGCTCGATGACGTCGAAGCCAATTTTTTTACCGAAGATCAAAAATCGCTATTAAAAAAGTTTGTCAGTCTGCGCGGAGGTGGTCTGTTGATGCTGGGAGGATTGGAGTCGTTTGCGGCTGGCGGCTATCGGCAGACAACGATCGGTGAGCTGTTGCCGATCTACTTGGACGATCGGATCACAGAATCTTCGAGTCAGCCGTATCAATTGAACCTCACCCGCGAAGGATGGTTGCAACCCTGGGTTCGGATTGCCTCGACTGAGGAGCAAGAGCGAACACGTCTCGCCGCCATGCCCGCCTTTCAGACTTTGAATGTGGCACAAACAATCAAACCCGGCGCGTCGGTCCTGGCGACCGTCAAGTCGTCGACGGGAACGGAATTGCCAGCCCTGATTGTCCAGCCGTTTGGCAAAGGGCGGGTCGGAGCGTTGATGATCGGCGATTGGTGGCGTTGGCACATGCAGTCCAGTGTGGAAAACGACGACATGATGAAGTCTTGGCGCCAAATGATTCGGTGGTTAGTGTCCGACGTACCGCGCCGCGTCGAGGCGGAAGTATTGCGAGACTCGGATGCGGCACAATCAGTGCAGTTGGTGGTTGATGTTCGCGACGAGAGTTTTCGAGCGCTGGATAACGCGCAAGTAGCTATTTCGATTTTGACGCCCGACAACAAAACGATCCAACTGGTGGCTCAAGCGGTAGACGCTCAGGCCGGCCGGTATGTCGCTGATTTTGCGTCCCAACAATCTGGCGCATTTCGTGCGGAGGTCATCGCCAAGGCTGCTGACCAAAGCTTGATCGAGCAGCGCGAAATCGGTTGGGTGGCTGATCCCGATGCCGCCGAGTTTCGTTCGTTGGTTCCCGATCGAGAGTCACTCGAGCGATTGGCGGAAAGGACCGGGGGTGAAGTGATCGATCCAGCGGGCTTGAATGCCTTTGTAAATAGCTTGGACGATCGAAAGGTTCCGATCACGGTAACGCAGTTGATTCCCTGGTGGCATCGCTGGATGGTAATGGCAATGGCGATGTCATTGTTAGTGACGGAATGGGGTGTTCGCAGATGGAAAGGTTGGCCCTGATGACCTTCAAAACGAGAATCAGTTCCTGGTTTGTTTGCCTCGGTTTGACACGACCGACGTTTCGGTTATTGGCCTGTTGTTGGTTGAGCTGTTGTATTGTTGGCTTATCGGTGACGACGGCTCAGGCGCAGTCGAAAACGGTGATGGTCGTCGTGGGAGCCGAGGGCGCTCCCGAGTATGGCATCCAGTTTCGATTGTGGGCTGAAAAATGGCGAGTTGCGATTGAGTCCGCATCGTCAACTGAATCGTCCAAGGGAAAAGAATCCGACGAACATAGTCCGGAGGTCATCCTAACGACTCGGATTGAGTGTTTGACCATCGGGTTGGATGCCGTCGATGGATCGGCAGATTTGGATTTGATTGAGGCTGAATTGAATCGCGTTGCTCAAGCCGGTTGCCAGGAATTTTGGTTGGTGATGATAGGTCATGGGACCTATGATCAGCGAACAGCCAAATTCAATTTGCGTGGCCCAGATCTATCGGCTGAGAATTTGAAAGCTTGGTTGGCTCCGATTGAGGGACGCGTCGTGGTAATCAATTGCACTTCGGCCAGTAGTCCATTTATCAATCAGTTAACGGGCGAGCGACGTGTCATTGTAACGGCCACGAAAAGTGGGGCCGAACAGAACTTTGCCCGGTTCGGCGGATTTCTCGCGGATTGTCTTGGCGATACAACTATCGATCTGGACAAGGACCAGCAGACCTCGTTGTTAGAGGCGTTTCTGGCGGCCAGCGCGCGAACCCAAGAGTTCTATCAACAGGAAACCCGTTTGGCGACCGAGTCCGCGTTGCTCGATGACAATGGCGATGGTTTGGGGACACCCGCGGAGTGGTTTTCTGGAACCCGCGCCGTCAAGCAGCCGATTCAAGGTATCGCCGACGGACTAGCTGCGAACCAAATATTTCTGCGAAAAGGATCGTGGGAAGCTCGACTATCAGCGGAACAACTTGAGCAACGCAATCGCTTGGAATTGCAACTCGAACAACTGCGTCTAAAGAAATCGACGTTGCCGGAAGACAGCTATTTCGAGCAAATAGAGAAAATAATGTTGGAGTTGGCGACGTTGTACTCTGCTAAATGAGTTTGTTGCCAAGCCATCCGTCTCAACTGGCGTCGTTCGAATTTCCAGTCCACACGACGCCCGTCGCAATACAAAACTATCCAGTTTCTCGATTTCCAGATTCGCGGTTCTTTCGATCAATTTTTTGTAACACGACTCTGTTCGCATCAGATCATTGTTTGCTAAGCATAAAAAACAGACGGTTTCAAACGACGTTACTTTCCTAAACGTACACAAAATACAGCAACTTTTGGTCCACAATCTACTTGCCTATGAACTGCCGACAACACAAAATGTTTCCACAGGCGTCGCGTCCCATCGGTTCCGCATACTGCGGACCAGCGAAATGTCTCAGTCCAACGCATAGATGATTCCAACGTAAAAAGTTGGGTTAGATTGCCAATCGGTTGGCGGAAGGATGGCTCGTATGGGTTTGTCGCGTTTCCCAGTGCTCTGGTTCTTTCTGCTCGCCTACGCGATTACGGCAGCCGGTTCTTTGGCGCATTTGCTCGCGATGCAAGGGCGCGCACCATCGACGAATTGGATTCCGCACGTCGTCTCGGCGGGGCCGAGCATTGCCGCGTTGGTGTTGACGCTGGCTCTGTACGGCTTGCCAGGGGTCCGGCGGCTCGTCATGCAACTTGCGCCCTGGTCGGTTGGCCGAGCGTGGCCGGTGTTGATCGCCTGCTTGGCTCTGCCGCTTGGCGTTGTCGTCCTCATGGTCGGGGTGTTGGCTTTGTTCGGCGTATCAGTCCCGCCGCCGAACTGGGGCGGGTGGCCAAACTACCTGTTCGCGGCGGCCGTCACCGAGGGCTTCCTGGGTGCGGGTCTGTTCGAGGAGGTCGGCTGGCGCGGATTCGCTTTGCCTCACTTACAACGCCGCTACTCGGCCCTGACGAGCAGTCTGCTCATCGGTGTAGTGTGGGCGTTTTGGCATTTCCCGGAATTCTTCATCTTCGCGCCGTCGATCCCGTGGTCCTACTTGGCCGCGTTCGTCCCCGCAGTACTGGTCATGTCCATCATTTTCACCTGGGTCTACAACACGACGGGCGGTAGCCTGTTCGCGGCCGTCCTGATGCACGGCGCGATTGATGCGTCATGGGGCTACGTCAAGCGCGACCTATTCGCGGGCATCGAGACGGGCGGGTCGCCGCGGGAAGATTGGATTGCCGGTGCCATCTTCGGCATCGTCGCAGTGGGGCTGGTGTTGAGGTATGGAGCCACGAACTTGGCCCCGCGCAACCGGGTATCTGAACAACAACTTGGCGGAGAAACGGGACGCCCACCGCACACCGGGTGAACGCGATGTCAAACCCATTGGGGCCGTTTATCATTGTCCGAAGTGTCATCAGGTGATGTTCTGCACCGAAACGAATTGTCGCAGCCAAACTAGAAAAATGGCCCCCTCGCCCCACAAATTCGGACGATTGGACTCCGCCGCTCGAATCAAACTCACTCCGCATTTGTGGGAAAGAGGGTCGGCAGGTGAGAGAATTTTTAGTCCGGGAATTTTCAACAACACAGCGCCAATTGCTGCAAGCGATTGTTGCGTTTCATTGACACCTTTATTTTCACAACATCTTGATGCGGCGGTAGTGATTTGCAAATATTACGACTGATTGTCAAATTTCTGCCAGCATGATGCCTGAACATGGGAGGTCTGATTGGGTGAACAAGGCAGTAATTAACGATGGTTTGGCAAATATTGCTTGGTCTGGCGCTTGGCGTAGCTGTAGATTGCGCGGTCGACCGACAATTTTCGCTTCGAGAATATAGGAGCATGCAATTGCGATAGGAACGGTCGATCGGAACGATTACGATCGTGGATAGTGGGTTCGTGAAAATGGTCCGGAATAAAGGAGTGTAGAGTAATGTTGAAAATGATTCTTGGCATTGCCGTTTTGATTGGTGTAGGATTTCTTTTGGTCCTTTACGGCGGCCCGAACAGCCAAAGGACAGTTGTGGGATCGACGGCACCGTTTGTGGAATTGACGGCACCGGTTGTGGCATCGAGGGCGCCGGTTCATGCCTTCTACGCACCACAATCGACAGGACCGAATACGCTGAGCATGCCAATTCCTAATCCGATGCCGTTGCCACAACTTCAGTTCTTGGAACGGCATGATCGCGACCGAATGTCTGATTTTGCCCAAACACAAATGCCGCAAAAGACGCCAGCGTTTCCCGAATACGAATGGGTCTTCATCACCAAGTCGGATGAACTTCTCTGTGGAGACTTCACTGATCTGATCGAATTGGAACTTAAATTCGACTACGGCACGGCAAAAATTCCGTTGGTTGACATCGTATCGCTTATTCGTGTCGAGGCTAAGAAGGACGAACCGAGCGAACTACCAACACCGCTCCTGCCAACTTCGTTTTCGCCGCTTCCGCAGAGTGCCCCTCTACCGGGGACGACCGCCGTAGAATCGCCGCTGGAAAAAAATGAAGGTGCGGACGAACCCGCTGCTGGAGACAAGCCAGCGATTGGCAACCAGATCGTCGTCGCGACAAAAAGCGGCAATATTTTTGTCGGACAGTGCGACCTTGCCGATTTTCATGTCCGCACCAATTGGGGAATGATGACGATCAACGCCTCGCACGTGAACACGATTTGCCGCAAGTCGTGCGGTCTCAAGCGACTTCAACAGGCCTCCTCGACCGAAGGCTGGACGCTGACACCGTTGCGATTCAGGCTTAACCAGGTTGAGGTTCACGGTGATGGTCGGCAATCAGTATTCGCTAGTCCGCCAAATCTCACGTTAAAGAGTCCGAGTTCGTAATTTCGGGGCGACGAAAGGTGTCAGCAACTAGAGGTGTATCAGGCATCGAAAGCTCGAACCGTCAACCATCAATACCCGGTGCCCCAACCAACGACCGCTGTCGAGCGTTTGATGTTGGGCTGACTCGACACACCGTTGCAAAAGAAGCTGAAACACTTCCAGCTTGATTCGTACCCGCGCGGTGCAATCAGCGGCTGCCGTGAAAGCCATTCGAGTCAGGTGCGACAGGTGCGTGCAGGAGGTATTGTCGTGCAAGATTTGCAACAGGAATATTTGGACGGTGGCCACCGGATTGAGCATCGAGTTGATCCAAGTCATGCCACTATCTCGACAGGCCCTGGCGATGTTTTCTGAGTTTAACTCTTCGGTCCAATTCTGCTGGAACTGTTTAACGATCGTAAGCGCACGGGGGACTACGTCTTTGCCTCTCTCTCGGTTTTTCGTTTTTCGGCGATTTCCCAGCGGTGAGTCGGATTTTGCTTGAGCCAAACATCAGGCAGCAGTTCGGCTAACTTGTCGCCGGTGGGACGTTTCGCCATTCGCGTGAACACGTCTTTTAAGTACGCCCATGGTTCGACCAGGTTGTTTTTGCAACTGGCGACGAGCGAAGCCAATACTGCCGCCCGTTGTCCGGCGCGTTCACTTCCGACGAACAGCCAATTTTTTCTACCAATTGCGATGGGACGCATCGCCCGTTCGGCGAAGTTGTTGTCGATCGACAAGTCACCATCTTCCACGTAACGATTCAAAGCCGACCACTGATTGCGCGTGTAAGTCGCCGCCTTGCCGATCAGGCTCTTGGGCAAGAACTGCTCCTGCTCCAGCCATTGGCCCAGCTCCTTTAATAGCGGCGCTGCAAGATCGGCTCGTTTGGTCTGCCGAGTCGGCGCATCGCAATCACGTGTCGCGCGTTCGACTTCGTACAGCCGACTGATGTACGCCAACGCATGATGAGCACGCTCAGCATCTTGTTCCTTCGACTTGTGCCAGTAGCGACGGCAATGCGCCCAGCAGGCAACTTCGATGATGCCACTGTGCGAGTGAGTTTGATCGCTGGAGTAAATTCCGTCGTAGCCACCATAAGCATCCGCCTGCAGATAGCCACGATAATTCTCTAAAAAAGATTCCGGCCCCGCGCGACTGCGATCGGTGGTAAAGTCATAAACGGCATAGGGATTCTTGGCGTCACCCAAGTAACCCCAAAACCGGGCCAACCTCGTGCCCCCGATCGAATGATCGATCAGCTTCACTTGTGTGTCGTCGGTGTGAATCACTTTCGAGTCCAGCACGTGAGTCCGCATTAAATGAAGGGGTCAAAGGGGTCAGGCCTCTTTGATTGACAATTGACAGTGTTACGGGTAGGATTTTGCTTTTTCAGGAGCGATATCTGATGCCGCGACCACCACGGGCTGACGAAGCTGGCGGACTTTATCATGCCCTCAATCG
>JANNWZ010000187.1:0-22744 GCA_031409295.1 Mariniblastus sp. | reverse complement strand
TTTTGGAACCGCACCAAGTTATCGTCAAGCCGTCGGTAACCGAAAAGGCGATGTACCAAGCTACCGAGCTGAACCAGTACACGTTTAAAGTCAATCCCGCAGCGACAAAAACTGACATCAAAAGCGCCGTAGAAAAATTGTTTGAAGTGAGCGTGACAGGCGTCTCGACGCAGACTCGCAAAGGCAAGCCGCGTCGGTATCGGTTTACTTACGGTCGTACCAAGGACTGGAAAAAAGCGATTGTGACGTTGCAAAAAGATGACAAGATTGATTTCTTTTAGAGTAATAACAGCCGCAACCGGCTTCCGCATTTCGGCTTAAATAACACAGACAAAATCCAGAACATTTAAAACGCCAACGGGCAATCAAATGGGAATTCGAATATACAATCCAACCTCTGCTGGGCGACGTGACGCTTCGGTCAGCGATTTCGCTGAACTGACGCCAGGTGCCAAGCCCGAAAAAAGTTTGTTGCGCCCGATGATCCGACGATCCGGCCGAAACAATCAGGGCAAAATCACGGCGCGACATCGAGGTGGTGGCCATAAAAAACAGTATCGCGTGATTGATTTCAAACGTGAAAAAGACGGTGTGCCAGCGATCGTGGATTCAATTCAATACGATCCCAACCGCAGTGCTCGTATCGCTTTGTTGCATTACAACGACGGCGAGAAACGTTACATTGTGGCTCCCGAAGGCTTATTAAAAGGAGCCAATTTGGAGAGCGGTCCAAAGGCTCCGCCAGTCGTGGGCAATTGCCTGCCGCTCAAAAATATCCCCTTGGCCTCGGTAATTCACAATGTGGAAATGCGGCCTGGTCAAGGCGCGGTTTTGTGCCGCAGTGCCGGAACCAATGCCGTCTTGATGGCTCGCGAAGCGAAATGGGCACAGATTTCGTTGCCCAGTGGTGAGATCCGAAGAATTCCCGCTGCCTGTCGAGCCACCATTGGTAAAGTCGGCAATTCCGAACATGGTTCAATCGTCCTGGGCAAAGCTGGCCGTTCCCGGTGGATGGGCCGTCGCCCGCATGTTCGCGGAACAGCGATGAACCCGATCGACCACCCGCACGGTGGTGGTGAAGGACGTACAAAAGGTGGTCGGCATCCGGTTAGTCCGACTGGAAAACCAGCCAAGGGTGGCCGGACTCGCGAATTGGCTAAAGCTTCGAATTCCGCGATCGTTCGCCGCCGTAAATCGCGACGTTATGGACAGTTAAAAGTCAAATCGTAAAATTTCGCTTTCCGCGGCTTGCCAAATTAACCATAGATATCAGCCACTAAATCAAACATGAGTAGATCACAGAAAAAAGGTCCCTTCGTTGACGATAAACTGTTCCGCAAGGTGCAGAAGGCGGAAGCGGCAGGAGCCAAAGAGCCAATCAAAACTTGGGCCCGAGCCTGTACGGTGGTGCCTGAATTCATTGGTTATACATTTATGATTCACGATGGCCGGAAGCACGTGAAAGTGTTGGTGTCTGAAGAAATGGTAGGACACAAAATGGGCGAGTTCGCTCCCACTCGGACCTTCAAAGGTCATGGACGCGGCAAATAAACATTCGCAGATCGCCTCTGCAACCAGTAACCGATAGCAACCCACACGAATCATTACGCAACCGACGTCAATCCCAGTAGTAACGACCATGGAATTCGAAGCAAAACACCGATACGCACGGATTAGTCCTCGCAAAGTCCGACCGTTGGCCAATTTGGTCCGTGGCAAGTTCGTTGACGAAGCCTTGGACATCCTGAAGTTTCAACCCCATCGCGGGGCCCGGATGCTGGAAAAAGTCATCCGCAGCGCGTTGGCCAATGCACAAGATCCGGATCAGAATCCTGGTCGGATCGTTGAAGAACACAGTTTGTACATTTCCGAAGTTTGCGTTGACGGCGGACCCATGTTCAAACGAATGCAGCCTCGTGCCCGAGGAATGTCATTCATGATTTTGAAACGGATGTCACACATTCGGGTCGGAATCCAAGAAGTTTAATCGTACCGCACACAAATATTTTTAAACCTGGTTGAAATTATGGGTCAAAAAGTAAATCCAATCGCGTTTCGAGCCGGCGTTATGGAAGGCTGGAAAAGCCGCTGGTATGCCCCCAAGGCTGAGTATGCAACGCTGTTGGTAGAAGACAAGAAAATTCGGGACTTTGTTCGCAAACACCCCACCCAAAACTACAAAGCGGCCGGCATCGATCGAGTTGAAATTGAACGGACTCGGGATGAAGTTCGCGTGACCATGTTCGTCGCCCGCCCGGGCCTGATCATTGGAAAAAAAGGACAAGAGATTGAGCGGCTCCAGAATGAGATTCAAAATCTGGTCGGACGTCGGATCAATTTGAAAGTAGAAGAAGTCGGCCGACCGGACTTGCAAGCCCAGTTGGTCGCTGAAAAAATTTCGGAACAGTTGCTTCGCCGTTCGAGTTTTCGTCGGACGATGAAACGCGCCTCAGAAGAGTCGATGGACGCGGGAGCCAAAGGAATCAAGATTCAGTTGGCCGGACGATTGGGTGGAGCGGAAATGGCTCGGCGGGAGAAACAGGTAAGCGGTTCGGTTCCGCTGAGTACATTGCGAGCAAAAATCAGTTACGGTTTTACCGAGGCGTTAACGCCGCAGGGACAAATCGGAATTCAAGTGTGGATTAATCAAGGTAACTACGGAGACGAGATCGATGGCTCAGATGCCAAAGCGGGTCAAGCATCGAAAGGTCCAAAGAGGTCATATAAAAGGTAATGCAACCCGAGGCAACTCAGTTGTCTTTGGTGATTACGGACTTCAATCGCTGGATGCAGGTTGGCTAAAAGCCCAAACGATCGAAGCGGGACGTATTGCTGCCCAGCAGTACATTCGAGGTGAAGGTAGATTGTTTATTCGCGTGTTCCCACACCGGTCGATTACGTCGACTCCGTTGGAGACGCGGATGGGTAAAGGTAAAGGTGAACCAGAATTTTGGGTGGCCACGATCCGTCCAGGCACAATCCTGTACGAATTGTCGGGAGTAACCGAGCAACAAGCAAAAATTTGTTTCGCTCGATTGGCTCACAAAATGCCTTTTAAGGTTCGGTTGGTAAAACGCCGCGTAATGTAAATTTTGAACGGGACTACGAACTCATCCGGAGTTCGTAGTTGGTTCGCTTGTTGTCCCTTTATAGTTTTTTTACGAATACAGCCATGTCATCTTTATCCGAATTGCGTGAGATGAGTAACGAGCAGATGACTGCTGTTATGAAAGACGCCTGCACAAATTTGTTCCGGTTAAGAATTAAGGCCCAAACCGATCGCTTGGAAGTTCCGACGGAACTGGCTCGCAATCGCAAGTTGGTCGCCCGCATCAAGACTTTGATGCGCGAACGGGAACTTGCTGCCGCCAAGTAGTACATTTATCCGCTAACCGGAATCCAGAACAACGGGCGATTTTCGCCACCACAACGATCACTTGAGTGAGAATTTAACATGCCCAAACGAGTATTAACCGGTCGCGTTACCAGCGACAAGATGGCCAAGACGCGAGTCGTCGAAATTGCGCGATTGGTGCGGCATCCCAAATACAAAAAATTCTTTCGTGATCGTACCATTTGTTATGTACACGATGAGAACAATGAATCCAGCGAAGGCGATTTGGTGCAGATCATTGAATCTCGCCCGATGTCCAAAACGAAACGCTGGTCGTTGGTGACGATCGTGCAAAAGAGTCGCGAAGTTGACGTGGCTGCGATGCGGGCCGCTCGTCGGCAATCGGAATCGCTTAGTGAAGAAGTGGCCGACAAATTGACCGCGGGTGCGGAGGCGAATTCGTAATGCTGATTGTCGGTTAGTTGTAGTTCAACTGCCGCACAATGATTGTTACTGGAAGATAAAACCATGATACAAACAGAAACACGTTTACAAGTTGCCGACAATACCGGTGCTCGCGAAGTGATGTGCATTAAAGTCCTCGGCGGCTCTCGACGAAGAGTGGCCGGCTTGGGCGACATTATTATTTGCAGTGTCAAAAGCGTTATTCCGGGCAGCGATATCAAGAAAAAAGCGATCGTGCGAGCCGTTGTGGTTCGCTGCAAAAAAGGGACCCGTCGCGCGGATGGAAGTTACATTCGATTCGATGCCAATGCGGTGGTCATTGTCGATAAAGATAAAAATCCGCGTGGAACCCGCATTTTTGGTGCGGTGGCCCGCGAACTGCGTGATAAAAACTATATGAAAATTGTCAGCTTGGCGAACGAGGTCATCTAACGCCGCTTGGACGCGATCTGTTTGGGGTTGGTGGAATCGTCGGTAAATCGACCTGTGAAGACTGAATCCGGAGCTGATCTAAAACCGAAGCGTGTGAGAGTCGAGTCAAGTCGACGTGCTGAATCAAAAACCAAATATGAACTGGCTGCTGGAATTGTCAGCGGCCCCAAACTGAGTGAGAACCATGGCTGCTCGTTTACGCGAAATTTACAATCAAATGCTGGTCCCAGCGTTAAAAGAAAAATTGGGACGCGATAATTTGATGTCGTTACCACGATTGTCAAAAATTATTATCAACATGGGCGTAGGTTCGGCGACTCAAGAGAAAAAAGATTTGCAGGATGCGAGTGAAGCCATGGCGTTGATCGCGGGCCAAAAACCTGTGATTACCAAGGCACGCAAATCCATCGCCAACTTCCGTTTGCGTGAAGGTCAAGCAATCGGTTGCAAGGTGACGTTGCGAGGCGACCGGATGTACGAGTTTATGGATCGGTTGTTGACATTGACGTTACCGCGGGTGCGAGACTTTCGTGGAATTAGCTCCAAAGCGTTTGATGGTCGCGGTAATTACAGTCTCGGTCTGAATGAATATGGTGTGTTTCCCGAGTTGAACCCGGACAAATTCACCCGTTCCCAAGGCATGAATATTGTATTTGTGACGACTGCGGAAAACGACGAGGAAGGACGCGAGTTGTTGACCATGTTCGGGATGCCATTCACGGAAACACGTAAGGCTTTGGAAAAAGTCTAGTAATATTGGGACGGATGTCTCGCAACTGCCAGCGGTTTGAGATGTAGACAGTGACTCCGATGGGCTGGATCGGTAAGTCAAATTTTTAACAACACTATTTACTTTAATTACAGGCGTTAGCTGTGGCACGAAAATCAAAAATCGCCAAAGCGTTGAGAGAACCGAAGTATCCGGTTCGCCGGGAAAGACGGTGCAAATTGTGCGGTCGTTCGCGCGCGGTGTATCGTAAATTTGGGATCTGTCGAATCTGCTTTCGCGTCCTTGCTGAACAGGGAGTTATTCCCGGTGTTCGCAAGGCTAGTTGGTAATGGCAAGGTAAGGGAAACAAGCGACTATGATGACTGACCCGATTGCCGACATGCTTACTCGTATCCGTAATGCGGTGAGTGTTGAACGGCCAAGTGTGGAAATGCCAATTTCCAAAGTGAAAACCGGTTTAGCCGAAGTGCTAAAACGCGAAGGTTTCATTTGGGATTGGAAAGCGGCCGAAGCGAAACCCGTTGGCCAACTGCACATTGACCTGAAATATGGACCGAGCGGCGAGAAAGTGATTCGACACGTCAAACGAATCAGCAAGCCAGGTTGCCGAGTTTATGCCTCAGCTCGCGAGTTGCGTCCGGTCCTCAATGGATTGGGAATTTCGATTCTCAGTACCAACAAAGGCTTGATGAGCGACCGCGAAGCGCGTCAACAAAAAGTCGGTGGCGAAATCCTGTGTGAGATTTGGTAGACCGGATGTGAACTGCGGTGGCATCTGCAAGCCAGTCTTGCCGAACGGAACAGTGCACGCGGCGAATCGCCACGAAACAAAACAATTATCACTAAAACCTGCGTTCATTTGAACGCTCAAGAACTGTCGGATTAGATTGATGTCACGAATTGGAAACAAACCGGTACCCATCGTCGATGGCGTAAAAGTTAATATCGCCAATGGAATGGTCAGTATCGAAGGCCCCAAAGGTAAACTTGATTACGGCTTGCGACCCGAAGTGGCGGTCGCCGTTGACGAAGCCAAGAACCAAGTCGTCGTTTCCCGTCGCGATGATGATC
This sequence comes from Mariniblastus sp., assembly GCA_031409295.1. Lineage (GTDB taxonomy): Bacteria > Planctomycetota > Planctomycetia > Pirellulales > Pirellulaceae > Mariniblastus. The sequence goes on along the minus strand of JANNWZ010000187.1, from coordinate 16,712 downwards.
GAGCGTCGCGAGCTTATCACGGTCTGACACGAGCGTTGATCAAGAATATGATCATCGGGGTCAAGGACGGCTATGAGAAAAAGTTGGAACTTCAGGGGGTTGGTTACGTTTGCAATATCAACAACAATGTACTGTCGATGCGAGTTGGTTTGGCAAATGAGTTGAAAAAACCGATTCCGCCAGAATTGAAAGTTATCTGTCCTGACCAAACTCATATCAATGTGTCGGGTTGTGACAAGCAAAAAGTGGGTCAGTTCGCCGCCGAAGTCCGCTCTTTGAAAAAACCGGAGCCTTACAAAGGCAAAGGAATTCGTTATGTTGGTGAGTTCGTGAAAATCAAGCCTGGTAAGTCAGCGAAAGCTTAATCCCAGTTGGTGGAGTGCGAGAATTGGCTGGCGACTGTTCGATGGATTCATGCTCGGCAGTCGCTTCAGAATCTGGTTTCAAATTATTTTTCGAAGTGAGATAGTCCGGTGAGACAACAAAAATTAGTCAACAAGCAACGCTGGCGACGTGCCAATCGGGTCCGCGACAAGGTTCGTGGCGACGCCGCTTGCCCGCGTTTGAGCGTTCGCCGCAGTAACAAGCATTTGTACTGCCAATTGATTGACGACGAAAACGGACGCACCATGGCTTCGGCCAGCACTCGCGATAAATCGCTGGCCGATCAAATTGGTTACGGCGGTAACTGCGAAGCGGCAAAAATTATCGGTCAGGCCATTGCGGAACGAGGCAAAGCTGCCGGAGTGACCAAAGTTCGCTTTGATCGCGCCTGTTATAAGTTTCATGGCCGTGTAGCAGAACTAGCCAACGCTGCCCGCGAAGGTGGATTGCAGTTCTAGCGAATTCGGGTAACGCCCGGCTGGATTTAAATCGTCGGTTTAGCTTACGGCTCGACCCAAAAAAATATTGAAATGTGTGGACGTTCGGGCTAACTTTTTAGCCACCGTCGGACAAAAATACTACCGAGGTTAACGTGGCAAAAAATTCACGAAAAGACAATCGCGACCGCGACGACGAAGGGCAACAAGGCTCCGGAATTGTCGAGCGAACCGTAAAAATCAAACGCTGTGCCGCTGTGGTAAAAGGCGGACGGCGGTTCAGTTTTGCCGCAATGGTCGTTTGCGGAGACGGCAATGGAAAAGTCGGTTGGGGCTATGGCAAAGCCAATGAAGTCCAACCCAGCGTGGAGAAAGCCAACAAACAAGCGCTGCGCACCATGAAGAAAATCCCCATGATCGATGGGGCGATCCCCCATCGAGTTGACGGCCACTTTGGTGCCGCTCGCGTGGTCCTGCTGCCGGCTGGTCCTGGTACCGGTATCATCGCGGGTTCGGCTGTTCGAGCCGTCTGCGAAGCGGCTGGCCTGAAAAATATTCTGACAAAAAGTTTCGGAAGCAATAACCCAGTGACGTTGGTCAAAGCCACGATGGATGCCTTGCATCAAGTCCGAACCAAAGACGACGTTGAACGTTTACGAGGAGTCCAGCTGTGAATTTGAACGAAGTCAACGAAGGCATTGTCAAGTACAAAAAACGCAAACGCATCGGCCGCGGACCCGGTTCCGGCTGGGGAAAAACTGCGGCTCGCGGTAACAACGGTCAAGGACAACGCGCCGGTTATTCGAGCAAACCCTGGTTCCAAGGTGGTGCCATGCCGATGATTCGCCGGATTGCGAAACGCGGATTTAACAACAAGTGGGCGCTTTCCGTCGGCGAAGTCAATTTGTCAGACTTGGATGCTCATTTCAAAGCGGGTGAAGCGGTGACGCCAGATAGTTTGGCTGAACGAGATTTGGCCAAGTACCGCTATGATATTCTGAAGGTGTTGGGAACCGGCGAAATTACCAAGAAGCTAACCATCTCGGCTCATCGGTTCAGCGAGTCCGCTCGAGAAAAAATCACCGCCGCAGGTGGTACAATTGTTGAACTGCCAATGGCCAAACCAGTGGTCAAAAACAAACAAAAGTCGTCTCAAAAGAAAAAGTAAACCGTTCTAAATACGGGTGCGGTGTCCGTTTGCTAGCCAAACAGTGGCGCCGGTTTCCCGCTCAGAATCGCTTTTTTGTCGAGGGATCGAAATCATGATCGAAAAATTACGCGTCGTATTTACCATTCCCGAACTGCGTCGCAAAATTTTGTTGACTTTGTTCTTGCTGGCCATCTATCGAATCGGCTGGCAAATTCCGCTGCCCATGATTGATCAGGAAGCGGTCTCCGAATTTGCCAAGAACATGGGCGGTTCCTTGTCCAAATTTTTGGCTAAGGTTTCTGTTTTTTCAGGTAGCCAGCTGAACAACATCACGATCTTCGGCTTGGGCATCATGCCTTACATTTCGGCGTCGATCATTCTGCAGCTGTTAGGTACCGTCTACAAGCCGCTGGAAGAGATGAAAAAAGAAGGTGAAGCCGGCCGAAAAAAAATCAATGAGTACACTCGCTATTTAACGGTTCTCCTGTGCATTATTCAGAGCGCCGGCTACCTCTGGTACGTCGTGATGGCGGGTAGTGGCGATCAAAATATGATCGCTTCCGAATTTGAAAACAGTTCCGGCAATCTGACATTCATGTGGCAGATGACTGCGATTTTGATCATGACGTCCGGAAGTATTTTTCTGATGTGGCTCGGCGAGCAGATTGACGAATACGGCATCGGCAATGGGATCAGTTTATTGATCATGGCTGGGATTGTCGCGCAAATGCCGGGAGCCTTAATGAGCTTGGGCAACAATGCATCGTTTTCGCTGACGGGTTTTAATTCTGGCAACATCGGCCTCGAAAAGATGATCTTGCTGGTTTTGATGTTCGTGGGGGTCGTTCTGGGTGTCGTATTTATCACTCAGGGACAGCGTCGAATTCCCACTCAGAGTGCAAAACACGTTCGAGGACGGCGCGTCTATGGTGGCACGCGCCAATACATGCCGCTGCGAATCAACCAAGCGGGTGTGATGCCGATCATTTTTGCCCAAAGTTTGTTGATGGTCCCTCCATTTCTGTTTTCACTTTTCGGTGGGGCCATCGGAGATGGGTTTTTCGGCCGCCAATTCAGCAGCCTTGGTGCCTTGCTGCAGAATCCGACGTCGATGATTTATAACCTGATCTACATCGGGATGATTTACTTCTTTTGTTATTTCTGGACCGCAATTACTTTCAATCCCAAAGAAATTTCGGACAACATGAAAGACAGCGGAACGTTTATTCCAGGCTATCGACCCGGTCGCCGCACCGAAGACTATTTGGAAAATGTGATCGAGCGAATCACGTACGTGGGAGCTGGCTTTTTGGCACTTATTGCCGTCGTCCCGACAGTTATTTCTGAGCTGTTAGGTGTCAACTATATGGTCGCCAGCTTCTATGGTGGAACTGGTCTGTTGATCGCCGTTAGTGTCGCGTTTGACCTGGTGCAAAAGATTGACAGCCATTTGGTGATGCGAAACTACTCCGGTTTGCTGGAGTAGTTTTCGGTCCGCAAGTAGGCTGCGAGTTCTGCCAACAGCAATTCTGCAGCCTCTTTTTGCCGCTCCGTCCGACCGCTGCCTTGCAGCCGATGTGGCTGGCTGTGAATAATTTGAATCGCTGTCTCCTCGGACTCCAGTTTGGACAGGCTCCGAATTCGGCAGGCGATCGCGATGAAGACGACGCCATCAATCGATGAATCGATCCCGGGACCGAAATGTCCAGTGATGGCGCCGGACAAATTAGCTTCTGGCGTTTTTTCGAGGACCCGGATCGACATTTCCTCGGTTGTCGGCAGTGATTCAGCAGAAAATTGTTCAATCGTTTCTGTGGCGATGCCCAACCACTGCCGTTTTGTTGTCTCGCGATACGTCACGGCGGAACCGCAAAACCAATTTGAAATTCCTGGCACTTGAGTCAACAATGCAGCCGCCATTCCGCCCGTGCAACTCTCGGCCAGGACGATGTGCCGTTGTTGGCGCGCCATCAAGATTCCTAGTTGTTCTGCAATTGATTGGCGCATGGCTAAGATCCTTCAGCGGTTACGCATGTTGTTTCTAATGTTACAATAGTGCGGCGAAGCGGACCGCAGGAGGTAGCGCTCTCTTGAACAAACCTGGCAACCTACTTTGATCCAAAAAAATGCAGCCTGTTTTCGGTTGAGATATCGGCCAGCTGATTTTAGCTCCTATTCTAACTTAGTAAGACGCGACCCATCATGGACGGCAAAAAAACAAAACCAATTGGCGACGTCCGATTGTTGAACGAACAAATCCAACCGCTTAAACAGTTGGCAAAATTTCAAAAACACCATCGAATTCCCCAGTCGGTTGGCGATGGGGATCGACGATTTTTGGCCGAAATTACCAGCGCGGAATTGGACGACGACTTGCAAGAGAAATTCGCAGAACTACGTTCGGCATTTGGATTCAAACGCAAAGAAATTTTGGTCAATGGACCGAGTGATGGCGGAGGCATGATTTCGACTCCATTTTTCAATTACGAGATCACGATTTCATTTTTAGATGCCGATCCCGCGAAAGTCGTTTGGCGTCGTTCAATTGTCGACATTCGCGATTCGACTCAGATTTTTTCACCAGCGTTTATCCAAGTCTTTGGCAACCAGTTTTCCATCCTGGAATTGGCGACTGCTGGCGATCTGGACCTGGAAGCAATTGTGGACCATATCGAAGATTCTGAACTCGATTCGGTGGCGGTCAATTATGACAAAGATGTAACCTGGTGTGAAATTCAGGTGACAAATTCAATCGCAGCGGTGCGATTGAGCAACGACTCGATTCGCGTCGCCAGCCGCCATGAAGTCTCACCTCAGGAACTTCTGCAAGCGTTTGTTGAGGTCCAACACCAATTTTTGGCATCGTTGAATTGCACAGGGAGCCCCTTTCTGACCGGAGCGGTGTAAATCTCACATTAATTCGTCGTATTTTCGAGTTGGAATCGGCATGGGATTGGTTTTGTACGGATACTTGGTGTGGCTGTCGATTATGAGCCTAATCACATTCGTTTTTTACGGGTGGGACAAACGCAGTGCACGGCTCGACCGGCAGCGGATTCCCGAATCGCGACTGCATTTGTGTGCCGCGCTCGGCGGCTGGCCGGGGGCGATCGCCGGGCGAAATTTTTTTCGTCATAAGACGCAAAAAGTTGGCTTCACTTTCATCACCGCGTTGATTGTGTTAGTTCATTGCATTTTGGGTGTTGGGTTGATTTATTGGCAACTTCAGTCTTGATCGCCTGCTTGAGCCATCCAATTTGGCATAACCCTGCCTCAGATAACGAAACGCCGAATTAGTACCTCTCTTACAACCGCCGCAGTAGTTTCAACAGTCTCAAACCGCAACGTTATTGCGACCCACGAAGAAGTTGGTGCGCGTATGAGATTACCAACCGATCGAATGAACTCGCTGCAGAAAACCGGCGATACAAGAACGGACAGGTCACAACTGGGATCGTCAATTAGGCCGATCCAGGGTTGCGCCAGATGATTGTGCTTATTGCACCGCGTGTTTAGTCGAAAGGATTCGCCATGAAACTACGTCCGTTTATCGTTCTGCTGTTGTCTGGAACCGTGTTGCTTACACTACTTGGTTCCTCCCCCGTTTCCGCCCAATGGCGGGGCATTCGCAGTCCAGCACAAATGGTCCTCCGAAATTTGGGACACGGCTTCGGGCCAGGCTATCACTCGAGAACCCCCGGCCCAAATTCGGATTATTACAATCCCTACAGCGCTCACAATTCCATGTTGATTTCCCAAATGGGTCCGCAACCTCAAACCAGTAGGTATTTGGAGGGCAATCGACCACACTGGGCCGTAGTTGATGATTCCATTGACTCTACAAACAATCGTAGCGGAGGCGATTTCCAACTGCCCCCACCCTCCATCCTTGATAACAAACCGTCCAAATCGGAAAACTCGGGCGATGCCGATTCTTCCGAAAGCACCGGCGAGAATGAATCCAACGATCCTACGGAAGGACAGAGGCCGGCCGATGATTCATCGGTTCAGCACGACGCGACCAAGCGCAGCTTGAGAAATGAAAACACTCCACCCAAACCGGTTGGATACTCGAAACCCAATCCGACTGATTCCGAAACCGATTGGTCACTGGTAGATCGGTTTCCCGACAATACAGATCGATAGTACCAGCGAGATACCGATTTTCTGAACCTTCCGAACATGGTCATTCCAGCACAAGCGGGAACCCAGTCCTACTCGCCCTTTTTTAATCTTGCTACTTAAGCACGCTTTTTGTGACCAACTCAATCCTTAGCAGGCTTGAGCGAATGTGAAAGTGTCGGCACTCTGGGTGTGCCGGCACTTTTTTTTTGTGCCGTTGGTTGCCAGTACGTTTTGGGGAGACTCTTTCGTGCAAATTTGCCAAGTTTGCAGTTGGGTCCAGACGACTAACGCGTCGTTTCGATCCTCGTTAGCGAGTTAATGCTCGACGATTTCGACTGACTTAAATACAGTTCGCAAAATACGAAAACCGATGCGCTCATAGAGACGAACAGCGCCGGTGTTTTGCGAGGTCACTTCGAGGTTTACGAATTTGATACCGGCTTGTTGAAATCCCCGCAAGCAATGAGACACGATCAACGAACCGATGCCCTTGCCCCGCTGCGATTGAACAATGCCGATGTTCTGAATCGAGCCGACCTCAACCTGTTCACTGATCCCTTGCACGGTCCCACAATTTTCTCGTCGGCCGGAATCAGGATGTTGATACGTCACCAACCAGGTTGCTTCCGGGACAAAACCCTGTCGGCAACTAATTTCCTTCATCAATTTCAGGCATCCGTCGGCGTCACCCAGGCACGGAAACACATTGGCATCCAATTCGTTGCGAAAACTTCGAAATTTTGCTTCTGCATGGGCGTCCAATAATTTTGGCTGCCACGCATGGAATCGATACCCGGGCGGAACAATTAAGTCGTCAAAGCGACGCTCGCGCAAATCAACTTGCATTCGGTATCGTTTGAAATAAATGACTGCCATCGGTTGCTGCTTCAGCCCATTTTTCGTTGAAAGTGAATAGAGAACACTTTTGCTGTTCAAGTTTTTTCAGCGAGACGAAGCCTGACGAAAACAACCAGATAACCACACACGGTCAAGCTTGCCGATTTGTCAAATCGGCTGCCCAATCGGTCAACATTTGGAATTGCTTTGCAAATTCGTTTTCAGCTGTCCCGAGCGGCGATTTGAAAAAACTGGCCAAAAATGTCAGCAGTCCAGTTTCGCCTCGTCTCGCTGCTAATTCGGTGAATCGAAACAAATCCAAGACCAACGGTGCGGCCAAAATTGAATCACAACCCTGCCAGGTAAACGTCATGATCATGGGAGTACCCAGAAAACCACGAAAGTGAATGTGATCCCAAGCAGTCTTCCAATCGCCCAGGCTATGGATGTATTCAATGCTGATATGAGTTTGCGGATCATAGCCCAAAATCTGTCCTAACAACCGATCTTTACTGGTGACTTTGGTTTGTTTGTTCCTGGGATCATCCAGTACTTTACCGTCCATGTTTCCAAAAATGTTATGGCCCACCCAGCTCATGATCTCGAGATTCCGTTGGGCGAATGCCGGAGCGAGCACGCTTTTCAAAAACGTCTCACCTGTTTTTCCATCGTGCCCAATATGACACGTTTTGTTAACGATTGCCAGTTCTTGAATCGCCGCCGGACAACTACCCAACGACGGGGTGAAATTGATAAACGGCCAGCCGCGCTCCAAGGCCGCAATTGCATACAACGAACTCGCTGGCAGCGGACAGTCTGGACGCGATAACGTCGCTTCCAACTCCACCCAGGTCGGGGGCAATAAATTCGAATTGACGGTCGGTTCGGTGGATGCGAGATTGACCACGATCAACTGGGTAAGCTCGTTGCGCTCGACAAATTCCTGCAGGTCGGCTTGGATACGAGTGATTGCCTCGCCCGCAGTTCGATCAAGTTGGGCGTAGCCAGCAGTCGCTAAATTTCCTATTGTCTCACCGACATTGTACAACACTCCCGGTCGAACATTGCGATCGAACTCGCGAAGGTCTTGTTCGCATTGAATAATCAATTCACGAGGGATAGCCGGCGTAACGCCGGATAACAAACAGGCTTCGGTAATGGAATCGGTCTGCCGTATTTCATGTCCACCCAACACAATTTGAGACCAATCCACCAAACCCAAGTTCTGGAAAGGCGACAATTGACTAACCAACCCCCAGTCGTCAACGGCTTTTTTTTTCAACGCAGCTAGACCGACCGCGACGGTGGTAGCGACACCACCATGCGCTCCCACAATCCATAAACCGACTCGTTGTGACATGGTTGACCGAAGTGTTTTCTTAAGAGTTATTGGCGATTCAAACGCTTAAGGATTATTGCTTCCCGATCGGCAGCCCGCAACAGCCGACGACAGACTCTGTTGCTGACCGGTCAATGATGATTTTTGTCCCGGCCGAAAGATTCTCCGGGGGCCTACCTGCAAGTTGCAAACCAGATAAAATGCGACTTTTAATAACTTTTGATGCTGATTACTCACAATCGATAGGCCGACGCCAGACTGAATCCGATGACTGTTATTCAACAAACCAAGACCCTTTTCGATTCGGCACCACTCAATCCTCCCGATTCAATCTTTGGATTGCTCGAGCAATTTAAACAAGATAGTCGTTCTGATAAGGTCAACCTGTCTGTGGGAGTTTATCAAGACGAATCTGGCCAAACGCCAGTTTTGAAATGTGTTCGAGCTGCCGAGCGAATCATGCTCGATGCCGCTGGATCTAAAAACTACTTGCCCATCGACGGATCGCCCGCCTTTAATAATGCAGTTGGGAAATTGGTACTGGGTGCTGCCGTTGCCAGCAATACCAATCTTCATTGGGCCACGGCTCAAACCCCGGGGGGTACCGTTTCACTTCGTATCGCAGGTGAGCTCCTGCGACGCGTTTTCGATGTCGACACCATTTGGATCAGCAACCCGACGTGGGCCAACCATCCACAGATTTTTAACGCGGCTGGGATGGCAATTCAACGGTATGAGTATCTTAACGCCAACAAGACCGGCTTGGATTTTGGGCGCATGATTGACTCGCTGACTCAGGCAAAATCTGGGCAGGCGATCTTATTGCACACGGTTTGCCATAATCCCACTGGCGTCGACCCGACGCCGGAACAATGGATCGAGTTCAACACCTTGATCCAACAAAAAGGGCTTTTTCCAATCTTTGATTTCGCCTATCAAGGATTCGGAGTGAATCTCGATGAGGATTCCTTTCCGATTCGTCAATTCGTCGAATCGGGCGGCGAAGCATTGGTCTGCAATTCGTTTTCCAAGAATTTCGGTCTGTATGCAGAACGCGTCGGTGGCGTAACGGCAGTGGCACAACACGCTGCCACGGGCTCGGCCATGCGCAGCCAACTCCAGGCAACCATTCGCACGATCTATTCCAACCCGCCGTTGCATGGTGGGAAAATAGTCGAAACGGTGCTGGGAGACAGCGAACTCCGCAAGCAGTGGGAACAGGAATTGACCGAAATTCGACATCGAATTTTGCAACTTCGCGCCACCTTTGTAGCAACAATGGCCAGCATGATTCCCGATCGGGACTTTCAGTACATCAACGAGCAACGCGGAATGTTCAGTTATTCTGGCCTGACAGTTGATCAAGTCGAGCGATTGCGATCCGAATATGCAATCTATGCACTTAAAGATGGACGGATCAATATCGCCGGTATCAACAGCAAAAATCTGATCCCGTTGTGCCAGGCAATCGCCAATGTCGTGAAGTCGGCAGATTAATCCAACTTCATCAAGTAACGTGGCGCCACGAGCCAGGATTCGTGCGCCACGAAACTTCGGAACTCCCGTGTTCGGCCTGGTTGGCGATTGGCACGTATGTTAGCGATAGGGATATGCCGTAATCACGCGATCCCCGTCCAACACCAACCGGACGCTATTGAGACCACGATTGCCGCTGCGGTTGCCTTTTTCTCCTCCCTCGTATCCGATCTTTCTTCCCATCGAAACGGTATAGGCGGTATTGCCTTGCGATGATTCGGATTTAACGTATTTGGATTTACTCTTGACCATTTCGTAGGCCTCGTCGAGTAACTTGAGGATGGCTTCTTGATCGCCGTCAAAGACACCATGGGACGGACGATTGAGATCATCGGCACCATGCTTCATCACATGTTCAACGCGATGTTCTCCTCCGCCGCCCATTCCATAAACCAGTCCCGCCGGTGAACGAAGATTCTTTCCTCCGACCGATACCAAAAAATCTTTTTTATCCGGCACGACCGGCTGTTTTGATGCAACTTTTTTGGTTGCGGGCTCATTCGAACGATTGGCTGGCGTTCTCGCCGACGTAGGTAGCTTGTCAACACTCGCTCCGGTAGTCTTCGACTTGGTAGGTGCGTGGGTGGCCGACCTGGTTGCAACCGGTTTTTTTTCGGCTGTCGTCCCCGCGAGCAAATCTGGTTCGCGCGCCGCAGGTTCGTCGCTCGGTTCTTCGCTCGGTTCGTCGCTCGGTTCGTCGCTCTGCTCCTGCGCGACAGCGTCTGCCGCCGGCTTTACCACGACGTTTTGAACGTACCATTGGTAGCCGCCAATGGCCAAAACGATCGCCACGATCAGGATTTTTTTCCAGTCAACTGGTTTGGGTTTCTTAGAAAAATTCATGAACCGCGATTCCAAACAAAAAAAATTCGAGACCGCAATTTTCAACAATTTCGTGACTTTTGGCAACTGATCCCGTCGACAATCTGCGAATCAGTTGCCTTTGCCCAACGCTGAATCAATGGCAACTGGTAATTCCATTCTAAAAAACTTCAAATCTGGCAATAAATATGGGAACCGACCCATTGTCGCGCAAGTCCTACGTTGATCCCACCTAACTCCGTCGAGCCACTCTATGTATCCGCTGGCCATCAAATTCTTGCGTCGATTTATATTTTGCTTGGTGATCATCGCGCCGTTCACGGTGCGGGCACAAGAGCCCAATCCTCCGGAAAACCCGGACACCACGATCAATGAACGAACGATCTACGTTCCCTATGACAAACTCCGCGAGGTTTTTGAGCGGGATGGCCGCGGCGTATTTTTGCCCTACGACCAATTTCAACAGCTGTGGAATGCCGCGCGTGCCAATTCTGTCGCGCAACCCGAACTCGGGCCGCCGTTGGGGGCTGTCATTACCGATATCGAAAGTATCGCGACGCTCGGTCAGGAAATTGTCAACGTCGATGCGAAACTCAAAATCGAAATCCTGCGTGCAGGTTGGCATCGCGTTCCATTGCGATTGAACGGTGTCGCAATTCGCAGTGCCACGATTGACAACCAGCCCGCTCGTGTCGTTTCGTTGGACGACGGACAATTTGAGTTGCTCGTCACGCACGACACTGATGTACCCCAGATGATCGAACTCAGTCTGTCGTATGCGAAAGCACTGAACAAGTTGGGCGGTCAGAGCAATGTTAGTTTCGCCGCGCCGCAATCGTCCATCAATCGTTGGACGATTCGCTCCGGTCAATCCGACATCGACGTGCAAATCGAACCGATGATCGCGACGTCCAAAAAACCAACCGAACCGACCGGAATTGATCCAGCGGATAATAAAATTCCTGGCGATGAGATTCAAGCATTTGTAGGGGCCGCTCCAGAAGTCAAAATCGTCTGGACCCCCAAATCCGAAGGCGCGGCTGGATTATCGGCGCTGGTCTCAGCAGAAACCAAAACACAATTCCAGATTGATCAGGGTGTCGCCCGTACAAGTGCCATGGTCACTCTCGATATTTCTCGCGCCGAAATCCGATCATTTTCGTTATCCGTGCCGGCTGATCAAAAAGTTGTCAACGTATTTGATCGTAACGTAAAAAAATGGGATGTTAAGCCGTTCGACGCGGCCGATCCGAACGGTCCGCAGACAATTCTGGTTGAACTCTTCGAACCAACACTCGGTCGGCAGCAATTGGCAATCGAATTAGAGTCCTTTGTCGAAGACAGCGACGGCAGCATGTTTACGGCACCACCGATTGCGGTCAACGACATTTCACGCAATAGCGGTGTTGTCGTCGTAAGACTCGCGACCGACCTGCGTGGCGAGGTCGACAAAAAAACGGGACTGTTGCAGATGGATCAGACGGAACTGCCCCCGGAATTGGCTAATCAGGCTTGGGATTTCGCGTATCGCTACGCGGCACTTCCGTTTGAATTTTCGCTCAAAGTAAAAAAAACACAACCGCTAGTCAACGTCGAGCAGCTGGTAGAAATCGCGATCCGCCCCATGAAAATGCATGTTGAACTGTCCGCGATTTACGACATTCAACTGACGGGTGTGTTTCAGTTGGTGCTCGATGTTCCCGTCGAATTCGAGATTCGTGAAATCCGGCCGCTGACGCTGGATGGACTGGCAAATGTTCCGATCGACACATTTTATCGGGACGCTGTCAACCCGAAACGTGTCATCGTCACATTGAGCAAAAAGGCGATCGGCAAAATGGGCTTGCTGGTGTCGCTGACTCGAGAACTGACCGATGTCAACTTGCTCACCCCCAGCGAAACGGCGGTGGAAATCAACGCCGTCCTCCCGAAGGCCGCGCTCGAGGATATCGAATTCTCCCAAGGCCATGCAATCGTGTATTCGACGGAGAGTCTGCAAATCAACGCTGCCTCAACCAGTGGCCTGCGCGCGGACAGTTTCCAAACTGCCCAAGAAAAATTGGCTTCGGCCCTACACTTCGACGATCTAAAACCTCGTTTGGCGTTTAGTTTTTCCCATACGCCGGCCGAAGTCAAGTTAACAGCCAAGCGACGGAAGCCGCAAGTGACGGCCGAACAAGTCGTCACGGTTTCGATTCAATCCGGCGTGGTCAAGTACGATGCGCGGCTGTTCTATGAAGTCTTGTATAGCGGCGTGAAATCACTTCGGCTCGATGTTCCGTTGGAGTTAGTCGGCGAACTGCGAAATCGTTCGGAAAAAGTTTTGTACCAACCGCTTACGCCACAGCCCGGCGACGTTCGCGATGGGTTCATCGCGTGGGAACTTACCGGCGATACCGAGTTTTTTGGAAAACATGAATTTCGTTTTGCATGGGAAGAAAAAATTGCGGAGTTGACCTTGGGCGAAAGCGCCGCGGTTTCCGTCGAACGACTCATTCCAGCCGCTGTCGATCGAGCCAGCGGGCAGATTGTCTTAACAAAATCAGAAACGGTCGATGTTCGCCCAGACGCAGGTACGACTGGGTTGCGCCCCATTGACCCGCAGACCGATCTCTTTCAAGGAATACAAATCAGCGATGCGGCGTTGGCATTTGAGTTCGTCGACGATTGGAAACTCAATCTGACAGCCACACGATTTGAACTTCAGGAACTCAAACAGACCAGTATTTCACGGGCCGTAGTTCGCGTGGTAGTGCTGCGTCAAAATGAACTGTCGGTTCAATGTCTCTATCAAGTTCGCAGTGTGGGTCAACGAATTTCCCTGCAACTCCCCGCTGGATTTGATGCGGCCACTTCCTTTGACGACCAACCCATTCGAATCAATGGGAGACGCGTGACACCCGAACGAGGAGGAAAGGATCTGATCTATATTCCGTTAACCGGACAAACCTCGGACACGCCGTTTTTGCTAGAAGTTCGCTACAATCTGCCAGGCTTTCCGAACCAAATCGATTTGCCAGTGTTTACCGACGAACCTGCGGTGCAAAAAGTCTACTTGTGCGTTTACCTACCTCAAGAAAAGGCCCTGTTGCATCAATCTGGCCCGTGGACCGATGAAGCGATTGACGAAAATTCCGGAAGCATTGCTGCGTTTCTAAACTCCAGTCGCGCTGGTTCACTCACCAATCGTATGTTCCGCCGTCGTCAGGAAAACGTCGACGCTCTTTTGAGCTGGGTCGTGGAGGGTGTCAATTTCGATGGGAACGCGAGTCAAAAATTCGAAGTCGATGGACGACCTTATGTGTTCTCGGCGCTGCGCCCAGTGCCGGCTCCGGAAGGTTCACTTCAATTGCGGACCTTCAGTCTGACCATCCTCAACGTGTTGGTTTGCGGGCTAATGGCATTGGTCGGTTTGGTGTTGTGGCGATCGACAATTACTAGACAACTTGCCGGGATGCTGCTCGGATTGGCGATACTTGTTTTACTGGGCGTGCTGTTTCCACTAGTGACGGAACATCTTTTGAGTGAGTCGCTACTGTTAACGGCAGGATTAGTCGTATTGACCTGGGCTGTGTTCCATTTTCGGCGATGGTTCCAAACCGCGCCACGGATTCGATCGGATCATCAATTGAATTCGATTCGATCGGTCTTTGATCCAGTGGTCGCGATTGATCCCAATTTCGTCGGAACCGACTCAGCGTCCCATTTAGATACAGTCGACTTGCACGAGAACGAAAACAAGAAAAACGCTGGAGGTGAACAATGATTCGCCAGCCTGACTCGGCGTTACATTCAACGGCCAACCGTCGACTACGATTTATTCAGACAGTGGCGTTGGCCTTAGTTTACAGTATGTTTTCTGCCTCGATTGTGCGCTCGCAAGTCGATGGGCAACCGGCTCCGTTTCAAGAATTGAATCGACATATTTACGTGCCGTTCGAAAACCTGAGTATTTTGCTGGATCGAAATTCGAATCGTGTTTTGCTGACCCAAGCGGAGTACGAATCGCTGCTGGCGTCCGCGAGGATTCGAGAAATCAAGCAAGCCCCGCTGGACAGCGCGATTATTTCAGCACGGTACACCGGCATTATCGAAGCCGGTATCGCACAGATCAAAGGCACGCTGATTGTCGAACCATTGAATGATGGTCTGATTCAAATTCCGTTGTCCTTGAGTGGCGTCGCGATTCGATCGGCAAGACTCGGCGATAAACCGGCCAAGCTGTGGCGAAATCCGGCAGGTCAAATCGTCTTGCTCACCATGGGCAAGACGCCACAAACGCTGGAGATCGAGCTGACCGTACCGGTGCAGACGACCGCCGCTCGACAATCGCTGACGTTGCAATTGCCCGCGACATCCGCGACCCAATTTAGTTTGACCGTGTCAGGTAATGTGGAAATCAAAAGTGGCGCGGTTGTCGTCGAACGCGCTTACAACGAAACCGGCAATCTTACGACTTTCGATCTGCTCGTAACTCGCGAGCCCATGGATGTCGTATTGTCCTTGAATAACCGTGAATTGAAAGACGACCAAGTCGTTGTTTCTCGCAGCGTCATCATTCACAATCTCACGCCACTCCGTCACGAATTGCATGTAACGTGTTCGCTCGACGTAATTCATGGCGCGATCGAAGAAATCAATTTTGCGATCCCCGCCGGATTCGATGTCTCGGCCGTTACGGCCGAGCAGTTGAGCCAATGGGAAGTCATCGTTCCAGCGACGGCGGAAAACCAATCCCCATCGGGTGTCGCGGTTTCAGCGGATGATGGCATAGCGGAAAACCGAACGGGTAACGCTGGTCGACGTTTGGTGGTAAAGCTGCGTCAGCCCACACGTGATCCATTCGTTGTCAGCATCGTTGCCGGACGTGAGCAAAGCAATGTCGGAGGCTGGACCCTACCCATCATTCGCCCGATCGATGTCGTCGGCGAGGTCGCGGTGGTTGGATTGTTGGCAGACGTGGGCTTGAGGTCGACCAAGCTTGAATCAACCGGGCTAATTCCAATCGATCACCAGTTTTTATTAGCCGCCATCCCTGCTTCAATGTCGGTATCCGGTTCCAGTAGTTCTTTAAAAGTACTGGCGGCTTTTTATGCACCCCAGCGTGAATATTCAATCACGGACAGTTTCTCGATTCCCGATCCTGAACTAGTCGTTAAATCCAGTTCCCGATTAGTCATTGAAAATCAGCGTCTCGAATTGCAAACGGGTTTGTCATTGACCAGTCGGCATGACTCGCGATTCGATTTCAAGTTGACCTTGCCGAAGACTTGGCGACTGAATGAGTTGCAGGACAGCGCTGGTTCGCCCGTTCGGTTCGATCGTCTGGATTCAAAGGATCGGGCTGAGTTCCTGATTCGATTGTCGACCCGGATCTCGGCCGAAATGCCGACCAAACTTTTCCTGAAAGCCTCTCAGACGCCGTTGAATTGGCTCGAAAAATGGGACTCCAACACGGTCGAATTTCCTGAGCTGATCGTCGCTGGCCAAACAAAACACACCGGCACGATTGCTGTTGTGACCGCTGAAGATTTCGCGATCAAGCCCACAAAATTTGTCAATTTGGAATTGCTCGACGAGGCAGACAACCAAGAGTTCAAGACCGAAACCGTCAATGCGCCGCTCGCATATCGTTTTGGCAATTCGAAGTACGAACTGTCGCTGGAACTGAATCGGTTGCGCCCGACGATTACCGGTCGCAGCTACAATTTCTACTCAATTCAACCCAATCAACTAGTGGTGCATGGGGAGTTGATTTATGAAGTCAAACAAGCGGCGTGCGGCGAATTTCGATTTGAATTGCCACTCAGCACACCCAGTTCGATCTCGATTCAGTCCCCTGAGGATCAGTTAAAAGATTATCGAAGTGAGGAAACGGATTCGACGCGAGTCTGGACCGTCCAATTGGCACGGCCGCGACTTGGTAACATTCCCCTGCACATTGATTTCGCAAACCCGTTGGCTGATGCCGATCGGCAACGGCTGACGCTGTCGCCTTTCAGAATGCGCGACGTGGCGTTTCAATCCTCAATGCTGGCGATCGAAGGCAATAGCGAACTCGATATTGAAGTCGAAACGACCG
>JANNWZ010000186.1:0-18159 GCA_031409295.1 Mariniblastus sp. | reverse complement strand
AGGTCAACTGTTCCCGGTAAGATCGAGCAATGGCATGGCAAACAGTATAAACTACAACGACAGGTGAACCAAAAAAAAGCTGAAACTCACTTTGTTGGGGACACGTAAAAGTCAAGTATTCAAGTCCAATCGCGATTTCGCCAACAGACTGGAGGTGCCGGTGGCTGATACAGGTTACGTTCTCGGGGCCCGGGATCGAATGCGATTTCAGCGCTCAAGAGTCTTTCGAGGCATGCCGTCCCTGGCGACAGTCCCGATATTCGCGCTGATAATCGTGTTTATTGCTTGCCGATTGACTGCGCAAACAGTTGATTCAGCCGAGCTCGACGCGTCCTTCAAAAAATTTATTCAACCATTGCTCGTTCAGCTTTGTTACGAATGTCATTCCGGCGACCTGGTCGAAGGCGAAATTGATCTGACTGACTTTGGGAACATAGAACAGATTCGCCAACAAACGGCAATCTGGCAAAAGATCAACGAAATGCTCACGAGCGAGCAGATGCCTCCGTTGGACTCGCCGCAGCCTTCCGCCGATGAGCGAGCCGCACTCGTCACATGGGTGCAGAGCTACTTGAAGTTGGAAGCCGCGGTCCACGCCGGTGATCCTGGGCCGGTTCTGTTACGTCGGCTCAACAACGTCGAATACACCTACACGCTGCAAGACTTGACGCGGATTGCCGATCTGAATGTGGCCCGGGAATTTCCAGTCGACAGTGCATCGGGAGAGGGGTTCACCAACGTTGGCAACTCACTTGTGATGTCACCGTCCCTGTTGACCAAATATTTGGATGCAGCCAAAGAAGTCTCTTCGCATGCCGTGTTGCTACCCACCGGCATGCGGTTCTCGCCGAGTAATTCCCGGCGCGATTGGACCAATGAATATCTGGCAGAAATACGGAGCCTTTATTCCCGCTACACCGATAGTGGCGGTGGGACTGCGGTGGACTTGCAGGGAATTCAGTTCGACACCAATCGGGGCGGCAGGCTTCCGGTCGAAAAGTATTTGTTGGCGACGATTGAAGATCGAGAGTCGCTCGCGGCAGGTATTAAGTCGATTGAAACGGTAGCACGAGAACGTGGACTGAGTTCGAAATATCTCGGCAACTTGTGGACGATGCTGAACGACGCGGACTCAAGTTCATTTTTGTTCGATCCACTGCGAGCGAAGTGGAAATCTGCGGGAGTCGGCGACGCCTCCCAGTTGATGGCGCTGATCACGCCTTGGCAGGAGGCTCTTTTTAGATTCAATTCGGTCGGTCAAATTGGATTGCACGAGAATATAACTTCCTGGTTGGTCCCGGTCAGTCCACTCGCTGGTCAACACGAGTTTCGGATCCAGTTGCCCAATGGTCAATCGGGCGAGATCCAGTTGTCACTTCAAGCAGACAATGTCGGGGACGGAAGCCCACACAATCAAGTTGTGTGGGAGCGTCCTCGGTTTGTGGCACCGGGGCGGCCGGACGCGTTGCTCAAGGATTTAGTCCGTGTCGCAGACGAATTGATCGAGAGCCGCGATCGCTATTTCGCTCAGGCAGCCAGATGTCTTACAGCAGCGGGCGAGGCCGAACAATCCGACTCAATCGTCGAATTGGAATCGCTAACCAAAAAACATGGTCTCGATATTGATGCGCTGGCGATTTGGTTGGATTACCTGGGTGTTGCCAATAACGGAATCACGGAACTGGGTACACCGATCCGCGAAAAACAGGAACGGTTCGCTGCTTTCGACTTTATCCAAGGTTGGGTGGGCGATGACTCGCTCGGCGTGTTGGCGAACTCGTCGGACCAAGCCGTTCGCATTCCCGGTAACCTGCGACCCAATAGTGTCGCCGTACATCCATCCCCAACCCAATCCATCGCAGTTGGGTGGCGCAGTCCAATCAACGGATCGATCAGGATTTCCGGGACGATTGAGCACGCTCATCCGGAATGCGGCAACGGGACGGGATGGTCATTGGAGTTGCGGCGCGGCCGTTCGCGGCGGCGATTGGCTGCCGGTACCAGCCAAGGATCAACGATCGTCCCCGTCGGCCCTTTCGAGTTGGTCGCCGTGCGCCCCGGCGATGTCGTCGCCATGGTAATCAGTCCGCAAGATGGCAATCATTCCTGCGACCTGACCGCAGTTGATCTGACACTTAACGATGGAAATCGAGAATGGAATCTTTGGAAAGACGTTGCAACGCAGATCCTGGCGGGCAATCCTCATGCCGACAGTTTCGGGAATGCTGGCGTCTGGCATTTCTTTTCGGAACCCGCGAGTGACGGCAAAGGGTATGGGATTCCCGCGGATTCATGTTTGGCAAAGTGGCAGGCGGCCACCGATCCGGTTGAAAAACAACGATTGGCGGATGAAGTGCAAGTTATCATGCAAAGCGATCCGGCCTCGTTCCCCCTCGATTCACCCGACAGAGTTTTGGTGCAACAACTGCGGTCCATCGCGGGACCATTCATGTGGGCTATTTTTCGTGACTTGATTGGACAACCGACTGATCCCGCAACCGTGTCGGAATCAAAATGGCGACTGCCGATGACTCGCTTCGGAAAGTGTCCCGATGGAACGGCGACGGAGTCAATGAACTTGGGTGCGTCCGCGCCCGATAGCCTGTCGATATGCCTTCCAGCGGAACTGGTGGCCGGTTCCGAATTCGTCGTGTCCGGAGGCTTGCATCCCGTTGCGGCCAACGACGGATCGGTTCGGTTGACGGTCCAAGCCACCGGCTTAAGCGAGGCGCAGCGCTCTGTCGCCTCTCCCTTGATCGTGAATCCAGGAACCGCAGCAGCTGCGCGAATTGAATCCAATTTGGAAGAATTTCGTCGACTGTTTCCGCCTGCATTATGCTACGACCAGATTGTCCCGGTCGACGAGACGGTGACGTTGATTTTGTATTACCGCGAGGACGAACGACTGCAGCGATTGATGTTGACGCCAGCAGAAAAAATACGCTTGGATCAGTTGTGGGAAGAGCTGTTTTACATCTCTCAGGAACCATTGGAAATGGTCACCGTATTCGATCAGTTGTACCAATTTGCGACGCAAGATCGGGCCGATCTGCTACCAGCTTTCGAACCACTGCGAAAACCAGTGCAGGACCGCGCGGCAGCGTTTCGGCAGCGGTTGTTGGACGATCAACCGCAACAGCTAGATGCGTTGATTGATGTTGCAACGACGGCGTATCGACGTCCGTTAGCCCAGGCCGAGGTCGCCGAGTTGCGTGGATTGTACGCCAGCCTACGACAACAGGAGCTGACACACGAGGCGGCGTTTCGATTGACACTGGCACGCGTTCTCGTCGCACCGGCGTTTTTGTATCGACTCGAATCTCCCAATGCGGGACAGCAAGCCGCACCCGTTTCCGAGTACGAACTTGCCAGCCGGTTGAGCTATTTTCTCTGGTCATCGGCGCCCGATGCTGAACTGCTGGATCTCGCCGCGAGCAACAAATTACATGATCCGGAGGTTCTCGTTGCGCAAGCGAGACGAATGCTCGTTGATGACAAGGCGCGTCGAATGGCGATTGAGTTCGGGTGCCACTGGCTGCACATTCACGACTTCGACAATCTGAACGAAAAAAGTGCACAGCATTTCCCAACGTTTTCCGCACTCCGCAGCGCGATGTACGAGGAGTCAATTTTGGTTCTGACCGATTTGTTTCAACACGATCGATCATTAATTTCACTGATCGACAGCGATGTGACGTTTCTGAACGAAGCGCTCGCGATGCACTATGGCATCCCTGGCATCACGGGAGCCGAATTTCGGCGCGTTGATGGGGTTCGACAATATTCGCGCGGTAGTATTCTGGCGTTGGCGACGACGATGGCTAAGCAATCGGGCGCCTCCCGGACCAGTCCCATTCTGCGCGGGACTTGGCTCAGTGAAGTCATCCTCGGCGAGAAACTTCCGCGCCCACCAAAAAACGTTCCGGTGCTGTCTGAAACGCTTCCCGTCGGCTTGACCGAGCGACAACTCGTCGCCCACCACACCAGTGATCCGGCCTGTGCCAGATGTCATCGGCGCATTGACCCCTATGGATTCGCGTTGGAAGGGTTCGATGCGATCGGACGATTGCGGTTGGCCGATGCCGGTGGATTGCCGATCGATACGAAAACGGTGCTGTACGATGGCACTGCTGTTGAGGGGTTACAGGATCTTCAACGTTACGTTGGGACCACACGCCGCGAGGCATTTGTCGGGCAGTTCACGAGGAAACTGTTAGGCTATGCCGTGGGAAGATCGGTTCAATTGTCCGACGAACCGCTGTTGGACACCATCGAGAAACAGCTCATTCAAAACGACTATCGCGTCGGCGTCGCAATCGAAGCGATTGTTCGCAGCCCGCAATTCCGGGAGATTCGCGGACAGGAATTTCCCCTCGAGTAACGCAAACCGGGACCAGTCGCAAAAACAACACTAATTCGTGACGATGACACAAAAAATTCTCAATTCTGTTTCCGAAGGATGAACCAAATGTCTCAGCACTTTTCTCGCCGTGCGTTTCTTCGGGGTTTGGGAGTCTCCATGGCACTTCCCTGGATGGAGTCAATTTCGGTTTGGGGTGACGAGTTCACGCGGCGTCAGAATTCCAGCGACGCGCCGGTTCGGATGGCCATACTCTTCGCTGGCAATGGTTTTCACAGCCAAGAATGGTGGGCCAAAGGCGAAGGTAAGTCCATGGAACTGGGACAAGTGCTCGCGCCCCTGACGGACTTCCGCGAGAAATTGCTGTTCGTACAAGGACTCTACAACGTGGAGGCCACGAAGGGGAATATCCACAGTTCTCAAACCGGCAACCTGTTGTCGGGAGCTCCGTTGGCGTCGGGCGGCGAGATCAAGTCGGGTACTAGCGTCGACCAGTATCTCGCCCAAACCTATGGTCGCTCGACCAAGGTCCAGAGCCTGGTTCTCGGTTGCGAGGCGGCCAACCCATCGGTGCATAAAAACTACTCGATGCTATACAGTTCGCACATTTCGTGGACCTCGCCAACCACGCCGACGCCGCTGGAGCTGTACCCGGCATTGGCGTTCGATCGCTTGTTTAAAGACGACGTGCAAGCTGGGGACAAGAGCGTGCTGGATTCGATTTTGACGGATGCCGCAGACGTGCGCCGACGGATCAGTACCAACGACCAACGCAAGCTCGACGAGTATCTCGATTCGGTGCGCGACGTCGAGCAACGAATCGAGCGGGCGGGCCAGAAAGGTGAATTGCAAGGCTGGCGTCCCACGCTCGACAAACCGAACATGGCCCGTCCAGCCGGCGGAATTCCTCAAGATATCGCCGAGCATATGCGTCTGATGTGCGATATTTTAGTGTTGGGTTTCCAGACAGACACGACGCGGATCACGAGCCTGAAGTTGAATAACGATCATTCTTCATTGCGATTCCCGCACTTGGGCGTCGATTACATGATTCACCATTTGTTATCGCACTCCGACACTGCCGACTGGCTAAAAGTCAATCAGTTTTTTGTCGAGCAGCTGAGCTATATTGCCCGCAAGCTCGATGCGATTCAGGAAGGGGAGCGCACCTTGCTGGACAATTCCATGTTGCTGATGTGTTCAAGTATGATGACGGGCAGTCACAACAACGATCAACTGCCGGTGGTTGTTGTCGGTGGTGGTGGAGGACGAATCCAAACCGGACGAACACTTGATTACCGCAACCAGTCGAACCGTCAAATGTGTCGGCTTTATCTTTCGATGATGGACAAGATGGATATTCGACCGGCGAATTTCGGCGATGCAACGGAGCCACTGAACGAAGTCTAATCGCCGGAAACGATTTGCTTGGAGCTCCGCGATCGAGTATGATCCGACGAGTCAGCGGACCACGTGAGGCCGTGAGAAACAATCCAACGCCTGCGAAGATTCGGTTCCACCTTGGACCGCGATCCCGCGCTCTCGAAGTGTTTGATCGCTCGCTCGATTGAAGTGAACCGAACCGTTAGGTCGCAGAAAACACGATTTTCCCCAGCCGATCTTGGAGGTTCTATGAAGCGAGTCACTGGCATTGGCGGCATTTTCTTCAAAGCCAAAGACGCACCGGCGTTGCAGGCTTGGTATAAACTACATCTTGGGATCGACGTCCAGGCAGGCCAATGACCTGCAACCCAACTGCCGACCGCCGGCAGGTAAACAAATCGCTGTTTCGACCTTATTTTACTTAGTGATTGTGTACAGTGCGGACGAGAGGACTTGAACCTCCACGACCTTGCGGCCACTAGAACCTGAATCTAGCGCGTCTGCCAATTTCGCCACGTCCGCTTGAATTGCTGGGGCCCGAAATCAACATCAAGCCCGGGCAGTTATAGGCTTGATTCACATTGCATTCGGGATGGAAATCATAACAAACTAAACCTATTTGGGCTATGAGGTCGACGCGGATAATTAAATATCCTCGTCTTATTCGAAGGACACGTCGGTGATCCAAACGAGACATTGGGTTTCGTCCAAGGACCGGTAGGATTTTTCACTCAATAACGGGGTACCGAATTGTCGATTTGGAGACTCCAGGCATCGATTCCGCCGCTTAGGTTCTGGACGTTGTTGAAGCCTTGTCGACGCAGCCATTGGGTAACTTGAAGACTGCGGATTCCGCCATGGCAATGGACCACGATGTGTCGATTTCGATGCGGCTCGAGTTCGGACAATCGCTCGGGAATTTCCCGCATCGGAAGAAACAGCGACGGTTCAATCGAACAAATTGCCCGTTCGGCGGGTTCGCGGCAATCGATGAGCAACAAATCGGCACCTTCGTCCAACAGTGACTTCACGGTTCGTGCATCGACTTCCAGTGGTGGCTCGGATTGGTTCAAGTCGGTACTCATGGAATCTGAATCACCCGCGATTTGTCATCTTCACTAATTCCGCTAACATCTCTTTCGCTTGTCCGTTGTCGATGGCCGCGTTGCAACGCGCTGCGCCTTGGGAAGGGCTATCGCTCAATCCGGACACCCACAGGGCCGCAGCCGCGTTGGCGACGACGATATCGCGAGCCGCACCCGATTGGCCAGCCAACACGCGCCGGATCAAATCGGCGCTATCGGCGGGGTCCGCCGCCTGGATTAACATCACACTCTGTTTCTCGATACCAAAATCATGTGGCGATAAGACACCCTCGGTAACTTGTTTGCCGCTGACTTCGGAAACGTCGGTTAGATCGCCACTGGAAATTTCACCGAGCCCGTCACGCGAATGGACGACGATCGACCGCGTCGTTCCCAGTAGCGCCAACGCGTCCGCAATCTTGGTGCGGGTTTCTCCCCGCCCTGCCCCGAGGACTTGAAACGGAGCCCGCGCCGGATTGCAAAGTGGTCCCAATAAATTGAAAATGGTCGGATGGGGAAGGCTTCGTCGGACCGCCATCACATGCTTGACTGACGGGTGAAACAAGGGTGCAAAGCAAAAACACAATCCCAATTGGTTCAAACACTTCTGCACGACATCGAGCGAACATTCAATCTTAACGCCCAATTCGATCAAGACATCGGCGGAACCTGTTTGGCTGGTAGATTTGTGGTTGCCGTGCTTGGCCACCGATGCTCCGGCCGATGCCGCGACAATCGCTGCAGCGGTACTGATATTGAATGTGCCGGACTTGCCACCGCCAGTGCCACAAGTATCGACGACGTTTTCGCGCCGTGACTCGATCGGACGCATATGCATCCGCATGGCTTTGGCAGCTCCCGCGAGTTCGTCGACGGTCTCACCTTTCTCGTGAATCCCGATCAACAGTTTTCGAATCTGCGCCTCAGAGCAAGCTCCGCGCATGATCGAATCGACGACGGCGGTCATTTGCTCTTGCGTCAGCGATTGATGGCTGGAGACTTGTTTGATGGCATCGGATATCAATCGCGACTCCAGCGGAAGAATTATTGATGGGGCAAAGATTCCCATTTTATCATTTAATCGGCCGGCCGGTGAGGGTGCGAATCAACATTGCTAAACATCAAGGCTGAACTAACCGGAGTACCTGCCTCCAATCAAAATTAAAAAATCAGGCGAACCGATCGAGATTGGCCTTTTTCCCTTGTTTGAGCGGCGGCAGCACTCTAAAATCGAAACCGTGCTGGGTGATACCCCCAATCGAATAACCACCTCAGGTGATGGATGCCTCGCAAAATCATTATTGATTGTGATCTGGGAACGGATGATGCCGTGGCCCTTTGCATGATGTTGTTTGACACTCGACTCGAGATCCTGGCGATAACGGCTGTCGAAGGTTGCGTGACTGCCGAACAAGCCAACAACAATTTGCAAGCGATCATCTCGGAACTTGATCCGGCTAAATACCCACGACTGGGAATGGCGCTACCCACTGAAGACGCTCCGGCGGTCGATACGCGATACCTGTATGGCGAAGACGGATTAGGCAATTCAGGATTCGAGTCATCCCAACTACAACACGCCTTGCCGTCGGACAAGTTAATCGTCGATTGCATACGAGCCAATCCCGAGCAAGTTACGATTCTTTGTCTGGGGCCATTGACGAATATTGCACGCGCCTTTCAACGTGAGCCCATGTTGCCCGGCATGGTCGACCAGATCATCATGACCGGCGGTAGTACCGATGGGAGCGGAAATATTTCACCCTGCGCCGAGTTCAATTTTTTCTTCGATCCGCAGGCCGCGCGATCCGTCTTGAAATCACGAACTACGAAAACGCTCGTGCCTCTGAATTTGACACGGCAAGTCACGTTTGGTCTGGGAATGATGGACGAATTGCCCAGCATCGATACGCGCGTCGGTTATTTCTTGCGTCAAGCATTGCCGTTCACGTTTCGAGCCTATCGCCAACAATTGGGAATGGAAAGCATTGTGTTGAATGATGCGATTGGGGCGTTAGCGCTGCTCGAGCCGCAATTGTTTGAATCCGAGCCGATGGCCGGGGATGTCGAGGTCGAAGGCGAGTTGACCCGCGGCGTGTTTGTTGTCGACCGTCGTCCTCAACCAGAATGGCGACCCAATGTTACCGTGGCAACGTCCATCCGGCTTGAATCTGCCAGACAGTTTGTCATCGATCAATTGATGGTCGCTGGTAATTTGACTTGAATCATCCGGCTCAAATCCTCGACGAATCCTGAGCGTTGGATTGATCGAACAACCAATCTGTCCGCGACCCCCTGCGAGGAAAACCGCGGCTCAGCGACCAAGAGCCACCGGGCTGGTCCAGCAACCGGTTGAATACTCCGATTATGACGGTCTCAGCCCCCAATCACCGTGAATCTATCGCATAATTGTCACATTAGTCGGGTGGCTGTTTTCAGTCATTGGTGGCTGCCGAAGATAGATCAAGCGTTTCCCGGAATGACCAATTCCCCACGGCACACGCTGCGCGACTACAATAATAGGCACTCGAATTTTCCTTGAGATGAAATCGTGAATCAGCCAATTTCCAATCCGGACCAGTCAATCGCTGGATTTATTAATCCCGTCCAAGCTGTGGTGTTCAGCCCAACCGCGAATTCGGACGCGTTCTTACGTCCAGTCCAGCGGACTTCGGCCGGTCCGGCAAACGGTCTGTCTTCGTCTCACGACCTCGATCAAATCCTCAAACGGTTGAACGGATGCGCCGATCTCGTCGAATCCGAGCTGGATCAGTATCGGTCCGCTGAGTTTGGCGTTAACGCCAGTCCGCGAACCGATTATGTGTTGTCAATTGTCGTGCCGGTATACAATGAAATTGCGACGATCGGTCGCGTGATCAGTCGGGTGGCGGCGTTGCCACTGAATTCGGAAATTCTGTTGATCGACGATTGCAGCACGGATGGGACTCGCGAAATTCTGAAATCGCTGGTTGGCTTGCCGGGGTTCAAAATCATTTTGAAAGAAAAAAATGCCGGCAAAGGAGCGGCATTGCGAACCGGCTTCGAACAAGCCACCGGTGACTTTATCGTGGTGCAGGACGCGGATCTGGAATACGATCCGCGCGATATTCCCCAGTTGATTCAACCCTTGTTGCGAAACGAGGCCGATATCGTGTATGGTTCGCGTTTCATTGGTCCGGAAATGCAAGACGAATCCTGGGTCCATCGGATGGGCAATGCGATGCTGACGGGGGCCTCCAATTTATTCAGCGGGCTGAAACTGACGGATATGGAAACCTGCTACAAGGCTTTTACTCGTGAAGCCATTCGGAACATTGAAATCGACCAAAACCGCTTCGGTATCGAACCCGAGATCACCGCGAAATTGGCACGACGAGGTTACCGATTCGCTGAAGTTCCGATTTCCTATCAAAGCCGCGGTTACGATGAAGGCAAGAAAATTGGAGTGCGCGATTTGTTCAATGCGTTTTACTGCATTGGTCGCTACGGCGTTACCGACTAAGGATCTCTCCCCCCACGGGTTCAGACCCATTTTACCCGCGAACGTCAGTCCCCTGTCGGGATCGATTCGAAATCATATCTTCAGATCGGGTGGAACAAGATGGCTCATTTTCGAACCGCGATTCTGGCAATGATGTTTGTTATCGGTGCTGCGCCATTGGTTTTCGCGCAATCGCGCATTATCGAGTTGCAGATCTGTGTCGATGCTGGCGCACAATTGGGTACCCAACAACAATGGATGGAAATGTTGGCAGATGTCGGAGCTGACCGCGTCGTTGTGCAGACCAACTCTACCGGAGCACCGACCATTGAAGAATCGCAGATAGGCGAGGCCGTGGTGATTTACATCAAGGGCTCCGTGGACGGAAATCGATTGCTATTGCCCGGTGGAACGTTTTCGATTCGCGACAAAGGGGGTATTTCCGCATTGATCCAGAAACTGCGCGATGACGGAGCTGCGGTCGCGCTCGCCGAGAAAAAAGCATTTGGCTTGACGTCCGACCAGCTCGTTGATTTGAACTCGACACTGGGCAAACCCGTGAACTTCAGCACGAAAGGGATGGCGACTGGCGCAGCGTTGGCAAAAATCTCGGAGATGCTCGGAACGGAATTCACTTTCGCTCCGGCGGCCAAACGCGAATTGAACGGTTCGGCCATTGTGACCGAAGATCTAAAGGGAATTTCGGCAGGTACGGCCGTCGCGGTCATCGTGCGACCACTCGGATTGGTGTTTGAGCCCCAGCGGCGCCAAGGCAAATCTCTCGAACTGATGATTGTCGATTCGCGCGAAAGTAACGAAAATTGGCCAATTGGTTGGCCCCTCGAGCGACCTCCGGTTCAAGTGGAACCAAAAATGTTTGAACAATTGGCGCTCGAGATTCGCGGGTTTGCTCTGAGCGATACGCTCAATGCGATCGAGCAACGGACTGGCGTGCCCTTCTTTTATGATCACAATGCTTTGGCTCGTGCCGACATCGAATTGTCAGCGGTCAAGGTGACGTTGGTCACCGAAAAAATTTCATACATGGTTGCCGTGGCCAAATTACTGCGGCAGAGCAAGCCCGGCATGATCGCCGAGATCCGAGTCGATGAGACGGGCAAGCCGTTTTTATGGATCAGCACCCACTGAATCGATCATTTTAAATGAACTTGCATCGTCACGGTACTTTCGGATTGCAAGACCCATTGTCCCTCTATCTGGCGGTTTTCCACTTCGGCTTTGACGTTAATCGAGCTGCCACTCATTCGTTCCATCCCGATGTTGACAATCTTTCCTTGAAAAGTCTCTGTTGCTCCTCTCGCTAGTTGAGCGACAACAGTCACGGGACGATTCATCAGTTCATGCGGATTGACGACGCTCGTGTCAACCGTACCACTGACGTGCACTTGATCCAATCGCGCGATTCGCATGATTTTTTCGCCCGCGGCCACCCATTCCTGTGGATGTTTAAAAATTTCGATAACGTAACCGTTAAAATTAACCGACATGGCATGTCGCCGGATATGAATTTGAGCTTCTTGTACAATCGCCATTTCAATTCTGGATTCACCATTGGCGGCGTCAATTGCTTTTTGTGCCGCAGTTTTTTTGAGCATCGCCAGTTTCAACTCAAACTCAGCCATTTCCAATTCTGAAACCGACTTGGAGCTTTTAGCAACCAACTCTCTAATTCGATTGTAGGCCGCCCGTTTTAACCCAATTTCATTTTCGGCAGCCACCAACGAAGTTGTGTCGTCGGCTTTTTCCTGGGCGTTATCCAATTTGAGTTGGGCTTGCTGAAGCATTCTCAAAACCAGTTCGTCGTCGATCTGACCGATGACTTGGTTGGCTTGTACCGCATCACCTTCCTTGAGATTCAATATCTTGATCTGACCATTTTCCAGGGCAGGCAACTCAATGTCGTCAATGAATGCGACCGAGCATTCGGTCAAGGCGATCGTATCATCCAGGCTCGTTTGTCCGGTGGAGTCCTTCGTTTTGTTCGGATTTGGCAACGGATCAAATTGACTCTTGAACGAATTATCTTGTCGTGTCGGCTCATACACGACGTTCCGCACATTCTGCGAGGAGCGGTTGGATGGAGCCACCGCCGAGGAGAGTGGAGTTCTAGAATCAACCGTCCGTTCAAACTGCTGTTGCCCCGGCGAGTCCAGCGGCAGTCCCGGATTGTCGTTCGGTTGAGCACTGACTTCACCCCGCGTTACTTTGGGGGACGAATAATAGGTGCCATAATTGCTGTTGCGCGCAATCGATTGTTGAAACTGTTCGAGTTGAGCAGCTCGCGGATTGGCGGCTCGGTCAAAATGCGCACCGATACGATTGTCTGGCTGCGGGTCGGCTTCTTGCGTCGAGACCAAGGCGATCGCTCCGACAGAAAAAATAGAGACAATTAGTGATCTAAGTCCGCCGGTCATTGGTAAAGTCTCTTGCTAAAGCAGGGATACGTGAATCATTCGAATCGAAACGACAGGCCGTTTTCTCATAATCGACAAATTTTACCACAGATATTGAGATGTTATCCATTTGGCAGTTTCGCTTGAGTTTTAGTCGGAAAAACATGACGCAAAGGGGCTCTTAAGATTTCGCTAGCAATGCTAGACAACGAATTGGTGCGGTTTACTGACGGGGCAACGAATAAATGAGCAGTGGTCGGCTTACCAAACGAACGGAGCCACCCACGTCAATGCGACCATCGCCGAACCCATCGTGATTTTACCAACCGTTCCCAACGCTCGCCCGACAAAAGCGGCACTGCCAATTTGCACGCTTTTTTTCATCGGCGTCCCAATCCAGTACTCGCCCGCCATCGCACCAACCATGGCGCCGATCGAAGCAAACAAAATCGAACCGATTAATATTCCAATGATCGGAATCGGAACTGGAATTCCAATCACCGCGCCAATCAATCCACCGATTATCGAACCGATCACGGACAGGGTTGCCCCGCGCGACGAGCCGCCCATTTGCTTGGTCCCCAAGACCGATGTGGCAAATTCGACCGCTTCGCCGACCAGCGCCAAAACGATCAGCGCGACCAACACGATCCAGGGAAACTGAAATCGCTCGGGTCCAAGCCAGATCCAAAGGCCGACAATCGCAATGATCAGCCAGTTACCAGGCAATCCAACAAAATTCAACATCCAAAGTCCTCCCACGAGGACCAGGAATAGTGTTAACCAAACATAAACAAGCCAAGCTGATATCATGCACCCATTGTACTCATCCGCGATGGCTAGCACATTGCCAAATTAACCTAGGTTGGTTCCACGCGAGTTGATAGACTTCGTCGGAAATAACGGGCCCATTTCGGTGGAACAAGGCGATTGAATCAAGGACGATCCGATGCTCAACGGTTGGAAAATTAACCTCTGCTTATCTGTTGGCTGTTCCATTCTGGCTGGCTGGACTTTGTCAGTCGCCGCCCAAGATCAAACGAATTTACCATCGCCGACTGGACAGCAACAACAAACTCCCCAGCAACAATCTGCCCAGCAGTATTCCGATGGCAGCGGAGGCGCGTTGACTGCTGACCAGCAGGCCGCGATGCAAAACGCGTCCCAACAGGCGTTCGATCAACAACAGGCCGCCGTCGAAGCCGCTTCCATCCCCATTCCGCAACGACCGTTTCCTGAATTGTCGGAAGAGGAAGCCAAATATCTGGACCAATTTTTGGACTACTGGCAATCGTCGAGCCAAAGCGTGAAACAGTACGTGTGTGACTTTCGTCGATTCTCATATGACTCCGGAACCGTGAATTACCGGGACCCTGGCACGAATCAATTGGCGGCGGCTGAAGTGGCAACGGGTCAAATTCGATATGCGGAACCCGATAAAGGATTCTACGAAACGATCCAGAAATGGACTTTCAAAGCTCCGCCATTGCAACCGGGGGGCGAAGCTGAATACGAAGAGCTCAACAAGGAAATCTCCCAGGAAAAATGGATTTGCACTGGCCGTGCCATTTTTGAATTTAATTTCGCGCAAAAAATTCTCTACGAATCCGAAATTCCGGCGGAGATGCAAGGCGAACGTATTATCGATAGCCCGCTGCCATTTTTGTTCGGAGCAAAAAAAGATCAAATCCTCGATCGCTATTGGGTGCGCGTCGTGCCACAAAGTAGTCCGGATGAATACTGGCTTGAAGCCTATCCGAAACGAGTTGAAGACGCTCGGATGTATTCCAAAATCGAAGTCATTCTCGCGAAAGCGGATTTTCTACCCAAAGCGATACATGCAAATTCGGCGCAATATGATCCGCAAAAAGGAAATTTCGAAAGCACCTACTTCGCATTTGAAAATCGCAAGATCAACGACCAGCTGTCGCGTTTTCAGGATTTTCTCGGAGTCTTTGTTCGTCCTCAGACGCCGGTATTTGGCGGCTGGAAACGGGTCAATCGGTCCAGCTTGCATGAAGATCATCAAGCGGTCTTGCCGACCGATTTGAAGTAACCATCGCTGCCGCTATTGCGAGATCACCCGACAACATCAGGAAACGATTTCCAATAAATCGATGTTGAAGATCAACACTGAATTAGCAGGAATCGAACCTTGCCCTGCAGGCCCATAGGCCAGCGATGAAGGAATGATCAAACGGCCAGAACCGCCAACCGATAGCAGCGGAATCCCTTCTTGCCAACCTTGAATCACG
Organism: Mariniblastus sp.; assembly: GCA_031409295.1. GTDB lineage: Bacteria > Planctomycetota > Planctomycetia > Pirellulales > Pirellulaceae > Mariniblastus. The sequence goes on along the minus strand of JANNWZ010000186.1, from coordinate 3,181 downwards.
CCATTTAACGAAAATGTCGTGCCATTGCCAGCATCAAATTGGGTGCCGTTCTGGAATGTGCCAACGTAGTTTACCCGAACACGATTGCTCACGGTGGGATGGGTGCCATTTCCGACGTCATCGATAATGAAATGCAAACCGGAACTGGTCACTTGTGTGGTCAAACTGTTGGCCGTCGCAAATTGTCGGATGGCCAATTGATCGCCCAAGTCGATGTCGCGTTCGGCAGTTACTGGTCCGAGGTCGGTAGTAATTGCAAATTCAATTTTCCTGGTGCTCTCCAGCGTGGTCGTACTCGAGTTGTCATAGGTGACGGTTCGCAACGCTGCCTGGTATTCTGCCAGCGTCGCATTCCCCGTCAGTGTCAGTGTGGCGCTCGGCGCGTTGAACACGCCAGTGATCTTCGCCGTGTTGGTAAACGCGAGCACATTTTGGTTGACCACACTACCCGCAATGATGACGCGAGCTTGGGAAACGTTGACGCTCGTTCCACCGGTCAGAGTCAACTGATTGTCCACGGCGGTCGCGGGCGAGTTCCCAAAATGTTTGAGGGCGGTGTTACTTACCGACAGTAAAGGCAAACCTTCCAGGTTCAACGTTCGCGATGCGGTTGCGGTACCAGCATTCGAGGTCACGGTGAACTCAATTTGTCGGCTCCCGGTAACAGACGGGTTGAGGGTGTTGTCAAACGTAATCGTTCGCAGCGCAGTTTGGTATGCGTCCAAACTTGCTGCACCGCTCAATGTCAAAGTGCCGGTCGCGTCATTGAAAACTCCAGTGATCGCTGCCGTGTTTACAAAAGCTAATTTGTCCTGACCTTCAATATGGGTAATGATCTTGATGGTCGCTCCGTTGACAATCGTTGCGATATCGCCCGTGAGAGTTAACACATTACTGACCACCAGGGGTGCCGCGTTGGCGGGAACCGTCAGCGGCGAAGCGATGCCGATCGACAACGTGGGCGCTAGTAATCCCAAGACCGAGATGTTGCGAGAATCGGTTGCCGAGGTAGCGTTGCTATTGACGGTAAAGTCAACTCTCTTCGACAAAGTCTGGACCGAGGTGGTGTCGAACGTGACCGTCCTCAACGCCGCCTGATATTGCGCCAGCGTGGCGGAGCCCGTTAATGTCAATCGGCCCGTCGCTGAATCGTACGCTCCGGTGATCAGGCCGGTGTTGGTGAAGGCCAACACGTCTTGGCCTTGAATGGGCGTCGACAACACGACCGTCGCGCCGGATACGATGGTCCCGTCGCTACCACTCAACGTCAGTTGGCTATCGATCGCAATCGCGGGACTGTCTTTCGGGACCGACAAAGTCGAGTCGCTCACCACCAGCGTCGGCGCAGATAGTCCCTGCAAGGTGATCGCCCGCGCATCGGTTGCTGCTCCACCGGAGCTATTGATTGTAAAAGTAATTTGTTTCGTGCCCGCAAGCGACGTGGCCCGCGTATTGTCGTAGGACACGGTCCGCAAAGCGGCTTGATATTCAGCGGCTGTTGCCGAGCCAGTTAGCGTCAACGTTCCTGTGGCGGCATCGAACGTATGGGTAATTTTGCTTGTGTTCACAAAGGCGAGGACATCTTCGCCAGAGACATTGCTTCCGACCCTGACCGTGGCCCCGGTCAGACTCGTTCGATCATTGGCAGTAAGTGTCAACAGGCTGTCGATCACGGTCGCCACCGCATTGGCCGGAATAGTCAACGCGCTATCACTCACGGACAGAACTGGGGCAACCGGTGTGGGGACGCGGCCGAAGGGCGTGGTGTCCACTCCTCGACTGTTGAGATCGGCATAAAAGGTCTCCAGCGCCGCATTCAAATTTGCCAACTGCGGATTTTCAATTCCAATAATTTGTGGCCGATTCAACATGGCACCGCTGGTCCCGGCGGAGTCATTCCCAGCCGCACCATTGAGGGTGGTCTTTCCTCGCGAATCGACGCTCGCACCGAGGAAAACATTGTCATCACCTTCGCCGGAATTGATATCCAACGATCGCCAAAAAGTAGCCGTGGCACTGCTGGTTTGCGGAACGATGCTCAGCGTGTCGTTGCCCGTCCCCAGGAAAATTTTCGTGTTGTAGCCGTATATCAGGCCGGTCATAAAGACTCGATCGTCGCCATCGCCGACGCTCAAATCGATCGCTTTGCGAACGCCGAGGTTGTCAATCGCTACGAGGTCCGCACCAGCCCCGGTATCGACCGCCAACAAAGTGTTGGATGTTAGCGCGGTGATCGAAATCGTATCATCCCCTGCTTGACTCTGAATTCTCAGATCGCGGGCACTGAAAACGTTATGGAATTGCAGGACATCGTTTCCGTCGCCACCATCAACAGTCAGATTTCGAACGTTGATGTCTCCGATACTAATCGAGTCGTTTCCGTCACCGCCCTCGACAATGAGTTGACTTTTCAGCACCAATCCGCTGATCGACAACACATCATCACCGCCGTTGAGCCGCACGACCACGTTGAGCAGGGCTACGTTGGCCACAAAGGGTCCGGCATTGCCGTTGATCGTTGTACCCGTTGGGGCGATCACTTGGGCGTGTCCATTGGCGGTTCCGACAATCTGAAATTGATTGGCTTGCACATCTCCGGTAACCTCCAGAATGTCCTGATTCAATGAGACCGAGACATCTCCAGCCAGCAGCTGTCGCGGCTCAAGCGATTGATAATTGAAGTTGTTAGGCACAAATTTCTGGCGGTTTCTCATGGCGAATTCCGTGAATGGGATCTCGGGTGTTTTGTTTTCTAGAAAGCCGTTTGGGAGCCCGGCTCGGATTGGCAATTCAGCATTCCAAATGGTGTTACATTCTAATCGGCCCTGGTATGGCCGGCGATCCAGAATTCTAACCGTTTTGAGACAAATTCGCCAAGTTACGGTAAGTCGCCCGTTCAGATTCCGAACTTGAGCTTTGATTGCGGGAATCAAGCGAAAACTAGTGCACTTTTACACCTTAAATATCGGGTTGACGAAATCAGCCGCAGGGCGCGAGCTCAATGCCACTCACTTTGTAGCGGAACGGCGCGAGCCGTCCGGTGTCTTGCCTCTAAAGGATTTGGAATTTCCTGATTTGGGTTAACATAATGCTAACCCAGGAGAAATTCCATGACCAAAAACCGAAGAAAATTTACCGCTGAGCAAAAGGCCGAGATCGTACGACGCCATCTGAAAGATAA
>JANNWZ010000185.1:0-5149 GCA_031409295.1 Mariniblastus sp. | reverse complement strand
CCGAAGTCAATCGGATGGGCGCTGACGACCCGGCATTCAAACAGGTTGAGGCCGACGTTCAAGCGGATATCAACCGCCTTTTGTCGATTGGTGGCAAACGCACGGTAGCGTCGTTTCATCGCGAATTAGGAAAAATCATGTGGGATGATTGCGGAATTTCCCGCAGTCGAAACACGCTGGAACATGGTTTGAAATTGATTCCGGAATTGCGTCGCGAATTCTACCGCGACTTGAAGGTTCCAGGTTCCGGTGCTGCTCTCAACCAATCGCTGGAACATGCCGGGCGCGTGGCCGACTTTCTCGAGTTTGGTGAATTGATGTGTCAGGATGCGCTGTTGCGCGACGAATCGTGCGGTTGCCACTTCCGTGAAGAGCATCAAACTCCCGAAAATGAAGCCCGACGAAACGATGACGAATTTAGCCACGTTTCGGTGTTTGAATACAAAGGTCCCAACGAAACCCCGGTTCTGCATAAAGAGCCTTTGGAGTTCAAGGCCTTTCCGCTAGCCCAGCGCAATTACAAATAATTCCTGACCAACGTGTCAAAGGCAAGTCCTGCGCGATCTGCCGGAACAACTAAAAAAACAATATTTTTTCAGCCATTAAAAAGCAATCCGTATGAAAATTCGTGTTCACGTCTGGCGACAAAAAAATCGAAACGACAAAGGCCGTTTGGAGTCGTATGACCTCGATGGCGTCGTGCCCGATATGTCGTTTCTTGAAATGATGGATCACCTTAACGAAAAACTGACCGTCGCCGGCCAGCAACCAGTAGCGTTTGATCATGATTGTCGCGAGGGAGTTTGTGGGATGTGTTCGATGGTGATCAATGGGCAGGCTCACGGACCCAAGCACGAAACGACCACCTGCCAGCTGTACATGAGACATTTCCCGGACGGTGCCGAAATTTATGTCGAACCGTGGCGGTCCCGCGCCTTTCCCGTCGTGCAAGATCTGATTGTCGATCGAAGTGCGTTTGATCGAATTATCCAAGCCGGTGGGTACATTAGCAATCATTCCGGCCCCAAGCCCGAACCAAATTCGATTCCCATCGCGCCGGAGGTTGCGGAGCAGGCTCTCGATGCCGCGACCTGCATTGGCTGCGGGGCCTGTGTTGCCGCGTGTCCCAATGGGTCCGCAATGCTGTTTACCGCCGCCAAAGTTTCCCATTTGGGACTGTTGCCGCAGGGTCAACCAGAACGATTTGATCGGGTGAAGTCCATGGTCGAACAGATGGAATCAGAAGGCTTCGGTTCCTGCCGTAACTACGCCGAGTGTGAGGCCCAGTGTCCCAAGGGCATCAGCATCGCCTTCATCGGTCGAATGAATTCCGATTACTTGAAAGCGACTTTATTCGAACCGATCGACCGCCGCGGCAAGATGGAATCACAATAGCGGAAGAATTTCAGGATTCAGAATTAGTTTCGACCAAGGTTGCTCCAACGGCTTACCAACGAATCGAATGGAACATTCATGAATGCCAAACCAATTTCCGAAAACGAACCGGTTGGCTGGACAGCCGTCATCGCGATGTTGATCGGTCTATTGCTTCTCGCGGTCGGTTTGGTTTTGTGGTGGTTTTTTTTCGTGCGACCACTGCAATCGTATTATCAATCACAAAACTGGACGGAAACCGATTGCCAGATTGTCTTGAGTGAAGTCAAAGATCAAAGTGATTCCGATGGTTCCAGCTTTCAGGCAATTATTCGATATCAATATACCGTTGGTCTTCGGGAACTGACGGGGGACCGCATCTGCTTTCTTAAAGCAACCAGTTCGCCCAGAAAAAGTGAAGTCAGCCGAATGGTTGCTGACTATCCAACCGGTTCAAAGGCCCGTTGCTTTTATGATCCTCAGCGACCCGAGCAGAGTGTGCTGGATCGCGGCTTCTCGCATCATATTTGGTTTGGGTTGCTTCCCTTGATATTAGCCGTGGTCGGATCGGTCATTTATTACTGCGGTTATTCCGCTTACGCGTCCAACCAACAGAAACAACTGGAGTTATCTCAGCTCGTTCAAACTCCTTCGTCGACCGAACAGCCACTGACTGCCCCGATGAACCGGTTCCAAGCCGACGCTTTGGACCTGCAATGGGATGTTCCCCGAAAATTGAAACCAGCCTCGTCCAAATGGCTTCGCGTAATCGGGATCGGACTATTTGCTTTATTTTGGAATGGAGTCACCTGGACTTCGTTTTTCAGTACTTGGGATCATGGGTTCAACCTGTTCTCGCTGATCATCACGTTGTTCATGATACCCTTTATGCTGGTGGGGATTTTCGTAGTTGCGGCCCTGATTCATCAGTTACTTTCGTTGCTCAACCCCTACGTGGAGATTGCTCTGAGTACCGGCACGGCAGTCGTTGGTGGCCAGTTCGATATCGCGTGGCAGACTTCAGCGGGCGTTCGACGGATTCGAAACCTGTCCATCAACATCGAAGGAACTGAATCCGCAACTTACCGGCAAGGGACCGATACCAAGACGGATACGCAATTGTTTGCCGTCGTGCCCGTGCTCGAAACCATGTTGCCGGAGCAAATCAAGTTTGGGAATGCTCAAATTCAGATCCCGGCGAACACCATGCATACATTTGAAGGCGCGCATAACAAAATATTGTGGCACGTTCGAGTCCGTGGTGTGATTCCCTGCTGGCCGGACGTGGACGAACAATATCTTTTTCGTGTCAAACCCAATGAATCGGTCCGGCTCGATGATCACAATTAATCTCGACAAAAAATCAAACAACTTTCGACCCGGCGAGGTGATTGCTGGCAGCGTCAGCTGGGTTGATCTCCCAGCGTCAACCTTGCGGATCGACGTACGATTGATCTGGTATACTGTCGGAAAGGGGAGTCGGGACTTGGAAGTCGTGGTAAACCGTTCCGTAGCGAAACCCGCCGCTGAAGGTCAGCAATCTTTTGAGTTTGCAGCGCCGGCCCGCCCCAACAGTTTTTCCGGAACACTGCTCTCTCTGCTGTGGGCGATCGAGGTGATTTCGTTTCCGGACCAAGAAGCAGAACAGCTCGAGATTTCAATCACACCGGCAGAAAGCGAAATTGTACTTACTCCCATACAAGATCGTTCGCCGAAATGGTCCATATTTAAACTGTCGTCGAATCGTTGATTTGACGATCGTTGTTTTGATGGTGCGCTGTTTTCCAGGAGTATTAACCCGGCTCGAATTCAATGAACTTCGTCACCGCCCGGCATAATCCCTTTGCCACCGATCTTTTACACGCGGTGCCGTTTCGATTATCGTTTGGGGACTGGGAAGAAAATCTACAACGCTTGGCCAAGTTGAATTACCGAGGGGCGATCGTCGGGCAACGTGGTTCGGGAAAATCGACGCTCTTGCGCGAATTGGTCAAACAGTTGCCGAAGGTGGGACAACCGGTCAGTTATCTCAATCTACCATTGGAAAAAACTGCTCATGGAAAACTTTTGGCAGCAGGCTTGGCGAGTGCTTTTCGAGGGGCAGTGTTGTTGGTGGATGGAATGGAGCGACTATCGCTAGTCAATCGCTTCCGAATAATGCGCGAAACAAAATATCTTCCTGGTTTGGTCGCGACTCAACATCGAACGGGGCGCCTGCCGACGTGGATTCATTGCCAGACTTCGGTGACTCTCTTGCGCGAAATTCTGCAGGACCTGCAACTTTCACAGCCAGAAATCATCGCGGCGGGCGAGCAGGCGTTTCTGCGAGCACGCGGTAATCTGCGAGACACACTGCGGGAATTGTATGATCTGTATGCGAGGGGAGAATTCTCGTCGGTTACCGATCGATCGTCTTCGGGCTGCCATCGTTATCCGAGGGGCGAATCGTCAAATGTTTGATCGCGTCGCTCACTTCGATGTCCATGGCCGGACTGTAGTTGTAGCGCGGCAGCGTGCCGTTTTGCAACTGTTGTTGTAGCATTTCCAGTCGGCGGTCGTTATCAAATTGAATTTGATCGGAGCGTGGATTGCTTTCGGATGGGGCTGCCGCGCTAATGTTTACCGTGGGCGGCGTCCATTCGTGCGGTTGGTTAAGTGTTGCTCGTAAGCGGATCAAATCCGAATTGGATTGATTGGGGTGTACCCAACCGTTTGTGCATTGCCAACCTGACCCGGGAATTGATGGCGTTGCGATTGAGGGCGTAGCCATTCCCTGAGGACCGAACACTTGGTTCGTTTGCGCTTGACCGGTTGGTTGCGACAGGCGAGCCCGGGCAACGGCGTCCATCTTGGGTGCTGCGTCCCAGCTCCATTTGCCTGTCGACGCTCGCATTATCAGTGGTTTGTCGATGCTCGACGGCAATTGCGAGAAGGAACTCTTTAAGCCCGCGGTTGGTTTTTTGAGCGGAACTAAAGGAACAGGCGCGGGTCTTTCATCCCCACCAGTGTCTGTTGACGATTCCGATCTAGCTGGGCCAGTTTTCTTTCCAGAGGTCAGAATCCCTTTCGTGGGCGAGCCCCGTTTCGCAGTTTGATCCGGCGAACGCCGCAGCTCGGCGGTCGATCGAAGGCTGGGTAAAGGGTAGAAGTTGACGGGTTCGATCGGCAACGAATTAGCTTGGATCGCCGGCGGATTCATTCGCTGTTTGAGCTCTCGCTCTTGGCAACGACGAGTTATCGAATCCGGAAAGTCCGGTCGAGCTGCCGTGTCAGCATGTAACAACACAGGACTTGTGGTGACTTTGGCCGGTGGCCCGGTGACGGATCCCAGTGGGACGTCGTCAGAATCAATTGCGAGTTGCGCAGATTTCGCCTCGCTCGGCGCGAGCAAATCGGTGGGTTCAATCTCCTGATTTGCGACTTTCCTTTTGTTGGGGCGAGACACCGCGGAATTTGGTCTGGCTTTGGCGGCCTCGGTCACCGCAGATGACGACTCGTCTAACAACAACGGCTGATTCAATTCATGGTCCGAAGGTCCGAGCAGCTGTTCGTTTGTTTGACCTGACGACTGACTGGCAACTGCTTCCGACGATGACCACGAGAGCGGCGCCAAGTCAACTCGGCTCGATGTGTGTTCGCCGGCGACGGAAGTGGGATAGAGTTGATCGGAAAGGACAACATTTTTGGATCTTGCATTAGAAGCTATTTCAATCTGGGGATCCGGATTGCCGGGAGGTATTGAATCGCGATCTTTGCCGTGATAATAGGTCCGACT
>JANNWZ010000184.1:0-74975 GCA_031409295.1 Mariniblastus sp. | reverse complement strand
GTTTAACGCCAGTGCCCGAGCGAAACGTCTGGTGGTAGAGGCCGGCATTGTCGGTCCGCAGGAACGCGAGGGAATCGACAAAGTGCTGGGAGCCGCGGCGCTTACCTACGTCGCTGCCTTCGTGACGTCACTGATGACGCTGTTGTATTTCCTCTACCGAGCGGGTTTGCTGGGTGGAAATGATCGTCGCTGACATTCCGTCAAACACAAGTTTGAAAAAAGCCTTTAACCACGGGCGAGTCACTAGCAAACGAACCGTCATGCCGCGACCGGAAACTTTCCAAACACCCGCCAAACGTGCGCCCTAAACCACCGGGGCGTCATTCATTTCGTGCAGTGCCGACAGATACAGCAGGACTTTTTTCGGAGGTTGGTGATTCTTGTCGAGCGTCATGATTTTCGAGGCCGCGACGATAACGTCGCGACGACTGACCTGGCCAACCAGCTTTCGACCTTCAACGACGGGCAATCGACGTCGTGGCGTCGTCAAGAAGATCTGGGCGATGGACAGCAAATCCGTTTCCGGCGAGATGGTTGTCGGATCATCGTCCATGAATTTTCCGATTTGGTTGGTGGGCAAGCCATCATAGGCTGCATCGATCAAGACTTTCATGCAACATTTTTCTGAAAAGACCCCCAACAGTGTTTGGTGACTGTCGACAACGGGAGCACCGGAAATCTTGTTTTTGACCAAGACCTTGATGCCATGAAACACATCCATGTCGGGGTCAAGCGTAATCAATCGCGTTGTCATTATGTCGCGAGCTAATAACACAGTGGGAGTTTGGGTAGCCACGATCGTCTCCTAGGGTTGTTGTCATCACAGACGAAAGTTAACGAGCAATGACTTCGGTCGGCGATGAGAGGGAAATTGAAATCGGCGCGAAGTTCCCAATTTACTTGTGAATTTTCGTTTTACCAAAGAGAATCGGTCAAGATTTTCGAAGTACACTCACTTGTGAATTTCGTCACGAAGTTTCTTCGAGTAACAACCGTTTGGTTGAGCAAGGAGCAGCAAGAAATATTTCGAAGTGGTTCGCGAACACGCGTGGCTTAAGCGTTGACTTGCAGAATATCTTGAAAGCCAGCCAGATGACGAATCGGATCAAAGTCAGATTCGCGGGCAATTAACTCGCGGTACTCGGAATTCAAATCGAGTGCTAACGATAGGTGCAGCACAACCAAATCCAGATTTCGGGACAAGGCACCATAGCAGGCGAGATTGTAGTGCACGATCGCACTGCCCGGTTCGACCTTCAACGCATTCTCCATCGCGTCGATCGCTTTTTCCAATTGGTCGGTCCGCTTGTAGCACCACGCCAGCGCTAACAGGCAATGCAGGTTGTCCGGGTCCAGTTTGGTCGACTGCTCAAAATAGCGGACGGCTTGGATGTGTCGGCCGGCGATTCGATGAGCCTGGCCCTTCAGGAACAGAATATGGGGCTTGTGCCCAAGAGGTTTACGAATCTCATTCAGACACTCGATCGCCCGACTGGCCATCTTGCGACGATTCGTTTCATTGAGCGTCCAGCGATCTTCAAACATCACGGCCAAATCCAGATAGCCTTCAGCCATCTGAATCAGTTGTCGTCGTTTGACTTGTGCGGGCGTCGGCATGACGGCTTGTCGGAAAGAAACCGGGGAAAAATCGTCTACTTAATAATAGCTGGTGAATTGGACGGGAGAGTAGACAAATTTTCGTTTTGTGGCGAACCCGATTTTTTCCAATTTTGGCCACCCTGTAGGTCTTGCCAAGTTTAACAGTCGAACCGAAAATTCGGGATATTTCGCAGACTAGGCCTTGTCTTTCGCGACGTGGTGTTAAAACAACAACGTTGGCGAATGAGGCCAAAACACCACGCGTCGACACCGGGCTCGAGCCCCATCGTTTTGCCATTTAGATTATTTTATCACGCCGAAACCCGACCAAACGGCCGGAATTTGCCCTCCGACGGACGAGTTGAATCAGTCTGGCATACTGGTTGCGAAGGTTGCGATTAGCGCTCGGCCGATTTGTCGGAAGGGTGCAATTTATATACTCTGCTGGCACCAACAAATTGTCCAATTCAAGATGAATCAAATTTTTAACACGATCGTGGCCATCGCGTTGGGAGTGGTGTTGATTAGCCAAACGCCCGTTTGTCAGGTGGTCTTGGCCGGACCTCAATCGGACACGTTGTCACCGCACTCCGAACCGGGATCGAGTTGGCGGAGGACGAGTCAGGGTTGGGAGGATTCCAGCCGCTGGTTCAGGAACTCGGATCCCCCGCAACAACTATTGGAAGCCGTCCATCCGGTTGTCTGGGCGCTGTTAGTTTTGATTGCTGTCGTAGGTGTCATGATCTGGGCGTCAGAAGAGTGGGATTTCGCCAGACTGTTCAAAGAGAGAGAGTAAGAGTCACTGAGCACCAAGTTTCAACGTAACCGAAATGGTTTCGTCGACGCCGGAGCCGACAGATAGTCAGGGGTCGAGTTGAGGGACTCGGTTAGGGAAAGATCTGCAACAAACGTTGTGCCACCCATTCCCAATGATCGGCCGCCGCCGAAAAGTCAACGGACATGATTCTTAGCTCATCCAGCGCAGCGGGCTGCACACGGGAGCGGAGCGTGATCGAAGTATTCAAAGGAATCTGCGCACTGGGACCAAGGGCCAATCTCGTCTCAACGTCTGGTTGAAGCAACCGATCAACCAACCGTTTTGCCCGTTCAGTGTTGGGTCCATTTTTGATAATACACAACGTGTTGGGAATCAACAACGTTCCCATTTGATCAACCCCTTGATCGGGAAATTCAATCGCGACAGGTTGGGCGCCTTCCAACTCGATGATGGCGTCATCGGTATCCGTGATACCAAAGGCGTATTCACCTCGAGCGACTTTGAGGGCCACCGTTTTGTTACCCCCTTCAATGACCGCATTGTTTGCGATTTCAGTGAACAGTTTTTCTGCGGCCGCACTACCCAAATGCTCAAACAACACGGCAGCGTGGGTTGCCGTCGTACCAAATAAAGGCTTGGCCATCGCACAGCGACCTTTCCATTTTGGATCTGCCAGATCGTAAATCGATCGCGGGTAAGCAGCCGGGTCCGGAATCAGTCGCGTGTTGATGATTAACACGCGGGCTCGCGCGGCAAAACCATGCCAGGTCTGTTGGTCGGAAATGAACTGTGCCGGAAACTGGCTCGCGAGGGGACTAAGGTGGACTTCCAGCAGTCCCAATTTCTGCAACCGCAAGGTATGCAGGATTTCGTTGTTCCAGAAAACATCCGCCCGCGGATGACGTTGATTTTGCAACAGGTCGGTCACTAAACCGACGGTTTTGTTGGACTCCTGATCAAATTTCGTCAAGATACTCAACCGCATTTCTGCGGCCAAATCATTCAAGATCGGTTCGGAAAATTCCTTGTCCAAGGCGGCGTACACAATCACTTCGTTGTCGGCAGTTCGGAGACAACCCGTCAACCAGAGGCTGGAAAAACCCAGCCAAAAAGAATACATCAAGATTAGTCGTTGTTTAATCGAGGGCATGCAGTGTAAAGTGAATGACTGGATTGTTAGTTGCAAAGAAACCTGAACCCTCGAGTATCCTGTGTCGCTGTTCGCCGAATCCAAAAATCAACGCGGAAAATTTTCCATTGGCGGGATTGAGTATAGCATCTCCCGTCCCCATCGGTTTGGCATGGTAATCGAAGGCCCATCCGTTGACCAGAGTGCGGACTATCTGCATGAACATCTGTTGGCTCCGGAAAATCGCGAGGTCTTTTTTACTTTGATCGAGACCGAAGGCCTGGTCGTTTGCAAGAATGTCCACACCGCAGCGGCCAGCTATCGCAAAGTTCGTGGGAAATCGAGTGGCGGAAAATTGAGCCAGGCCGAATATTATCACCATGATGGTTGCAGCAGCCCGACCAAACCGCGCTTTGTGGAAATCCGGTTACCCCACCAGGATTTTGATCGCCAGGTGGCAACCGCGATCGCGCCGTTTGCCGACGTGATTCCAGCGATGTTACAAGCGTTGCCCGCGCGGTTGGCGCAAGATTCGGAAATTATCGAGCTTCATCGGGCGCTCGAACAATTATCGGTGGATCCTGAGTCGGGAGATAAGATTCAAGGTCGCCTCACACGATTAGTTCGACGGGAAATGGATGCCGAATCCTGTCGAGCCTATTTTCGAGACGTGGACGCGGCGGCCGGCGCCTATGTCTTGGCCTGGGAGATGGGGGAAAGTCGCTTGATGCTCAATGCGGCTGACGATTTGCTGACGACGATGCAGCATCGTCGAGCCTACCAGAAACCCCGAGAATCGCTTGAACAAAATGGCAGCCTCGTCAAACGCTGGACAGCGGAAGAAATATAAGCACCTATGCATAAGTTTTCGAACAAAATGAATGAACATGGATGAACAAGATGTATAAGATGTACAGGATGATTTCAATTCGCTGATAGATTCATTTGTGCCGTGTGAATCGTTTGTATTCGAGTTTCGGATTCATTGATGACTTCGAATGCACAACCCATGATTTTCTCAGTGATTTCTCCCTACTGTAAGTCCGATCCACAATCATCTTTAAATCCTGTAAATCCCGGTTCCTTTCTCTGGTTGTGTCGGCTGGTGATGGTTATGCCAGTTTACTTATGTACAGGTGCTTAGTTGTTGAGCAAGTCGCCGGTTTTCGACTCTCGGATACCGGCCCTCCAACCGGCGTCTGGATTTGTCCGCTGCGAAATCGACCCTCGACGGAATCAGGAGTCGGCGAAAATTTTGTGAAATTGGGTTGCCGACCGACCGGTCGGTCTGTATCATGCGGGTATGAACCACGATGACAACACCGATACGCCGTCGCGCATCCTCGATGCCGTGATGCAACTGATTTTGCAAGGTGGTCTGCCGGCGATTACACTATCAGCCGTTTGTCAGCAAGCCAATCTAAGCAAAGGGGGTTTGGTTCATCATTATCCCACCAAGGAAGCCTTGGTCGAAGCATTTGTTCAACGAGCGGTAGATCAGTATCTGACAATGATCAACGAAGCATTTGAACAACATCTGCCAGGCCACGGACGGCGAGCACAAGCGTTTGTCGATTTGTTTTTGGGCGATGCGACGGCGTTTGAACCCAGTTCCAATCGAGACTGTGCCGCGGTGATGTTGGCTTTGATTCAAGGGGGTGGCCGTAGTCTTTTGGCCCGAAATCTATACGGTGAACTTCTGACACTGTTGCGACGCGACGGATTGTCGGTCGATGTAGCGGAGACGATTGTTGCAGCAGTCGATGGAATGTGGCTGCAGTCCATGATCGAACCGATTGAAGTTGTGCTGCCGCGTGCGGCACATGTGCGCCGACAGTTGCGGAAAATTATCCACGAGGAAATTTCTCGAGTGCGACTGAGACATCAGGAAAAAACGAAATCATGAAACGACTGTCGAGTGACAATTTGCAGCGCAAAACAAAATGGTTTTGGCTGACGCTGGGCTCTCTGCTGGTAGTGCTGAGTGTGGTCGGTACGTTGGCCGCGATCGGCTACCTGAAGTACCGTCAAATTCAAGCATCCATGGCTGTCCCACCCCCTCCCGAAATGCCCGTCGCAGTTACTTTGGCGATTTCCCGACCGATCACATTTCGTCAATCGTCGGTGGTCGTGGGAAGCGTATTGGCATCGCAATCGATTCGATTGCGAACGGAATTGACGGGCGTGGTCACGGAGGTTGCGATGGCGCCTGGCCAGTCGGTTCGAAAAGGTGAATTGTTGATAAAAATGGATACCCGCACCGAACAGGCAGAACTCAAAAGTGCAACCGCTAAAAAGAAACTCGCGTCCGCTGACTTCCAGCGTGCCCAGCGACTCTCCAGTGCCAACGCCAGTACCGCCCAAGAACTGGACGTGGCGGCTGCTGCATTGACCCAGAGTGAAGCAGAGATCGAACGTTTGCAAATATTAATCGACAAAAAAACACTCGTCGCGCCGTTTGACGCGCGGGTTGGTTTGTTTGACCTACACGTCGGACAATATCTGGAAACGGGCACCGAAATAACCACTTTGGAAGGCATTGCCGAATACTTGAACATTGATTTCGCCATGCCTTCGCATGTGGCAGATTCGATCAAGGTCGGCCAGACTGTCCGTGTGAAAACGAGCGTGCAATCCACTGAATTGACGGCTTCGATTATTGCGATCGACTCACAGGCTGATCCGATTTCGCGCTCGGTCACGGCGCGCGCACGACTCGACCATCCGCCAGCGGACTTGTTGCCAAATGATCCCATCCGAGTGATTGTTGAGTACGGTGATCCGATTTCGGCGCAGGCCATTCCGGCTACGGCGGTTCGCCGAGGTCCGACAGGCACATTGGTTTTTGTGGCGGTACCGGTGGAAGGACAACTTCGCGCTCAAGCGCGCAGTGTGCTACTGGCCGGAGCCGGCGATGGTTTCTTGGCGTGGATTGGACAGGGGCTTCAAACGGGCGAGCAAATCGTGGCCGACGGTTCCTTCAAAGTCTCAGATGGCGCGATGTTGGTAGAAGTTGCCAAGACGCCGGCTGGTCTCAACTCCACTCGAGCCGTTGACCAGGAATCATCGCTCAGTCCGGCAGTCGAACCCGCTCAAACCATGGTGTTGTCGCCCCAGGAGCCCGTGCAGTGAAGTCGATTACCGATCTATTTATCCGGCACCCTGTGCTGGCCATCGTGGTCAATTTGATTTTGGTATTGGTGGGCGTGCGCTGCTCCATGTCGTTGCCGGTGCAGCAGTTCCCTAAATTGGAGAGCACGTCAATCACGGTAACGACGGTGTACTTCGGCGCCAGCGCGGAGACCGTTCGCGGATTTTTGACGACTCCCATTGAACGGGCAGTCTCCTCGATCGCGGGGATTGACTTCGTCGAGTCCAATAGCATCGCCGGCATTAGTGTGGTGACGGTTCGTTTGAACCTCAATCACGATTCCACCAAAGCGCTGTCGGAAGTCAATGCTCGCCTGCAACAGGTCCGTTCGGAATTGCCCAAGGAAGCGGAACCTCCCACGATTGAATTGATCCGCGCCGACCGCCCCTACGCATCGTTTTACCTCAGCTTCACGTCGTCGGAGTTCGGTATTCCGGCGTTAACCGATTATTTGTCCCGCAATGTTCAGCCACGTTTATCGATCTTGCCGGGCGTGCAGCGGTCGGGTCTGGAAGCCGGCCAAACGCCGGCGATGCGCATCTGGATTTCGCCGCAACGCTTGAGTGAACTCGGCTTGACCCCGGGCGATGTCTATTCGGCATTACAGCGCAATAATTTTCTGGCGGCGATCGGTCAAGTCAAAAGCGACGATGTGCAGATCGATCTGCTGACCAATACCGATTTGCAAAGCGTCGAAGAGTTTCGCGATTTGATCGTTTCTCAATTGCCTTCGTCGGCGACCGGTCCAGGAAAAATCATACGATTGTCCGACATCGCACGCGTGGAGTTAGGCAGCGAAGAGCCCACTGCGGCGGCGATGTATCGAGGCGAGAAGGCCGTCTATGTCAGCGTTTGGCCATTGCCTGGCAGCAACGAGATTGAAGTTTCAACAAGGCTCCGCGCCGCGATGCAAGAACTTCAAGCAGATTTACCCAGTCATATTGACATGCAATTGGCGTACGATGGCACCAAGTTCATGCGCAAGTCATTGCGCGAGATTTCTAAAACACTTGGCGAGACGATCATGATCGTGGCGTTTGTGGTGTTTCTGTTTATGGGTTCGGTGCGAACGGCCTTGGTTCCGCTGGTCGCGATGCCGGTATCGCTGGTCGGAGCGACGATCGTAATGTTTTTGATGGGTTTTTCATTGAATCTCTTGACGTTGCTGGCGATCGTATTGGCCGTGGGCTTGGTAGTCGATGATGCGATTGTGGTCGTCGAAAATGTGCAACGACATATTCGACGCGGCCATACCAAAATTGACGCGGCGTTGATTGGCGCTCGGGAATTGGTCGGCCCGATCATCGCGATGACGATTACGTTGGCGACGGTGTACGCGCCGATTGGCTTCCAGGGCGGATTGACCGGGATGTTGTTTCGCGAGTTTGCGTTTACCTTGGCGGCAGCGGTAGTGGTCTCGGGCGTCGTCGCGGTGACTTTGTCCCCGATCATGAGTGCCTATTTGAGTCCGGCCGGTGGGCACGAGGGTTGGATGACGCGAATGGTCAACCGGCTGTTTGACGGCGTGCGTGGATTGTACGCGGGCGTGCTGGAAACAGTGATCAGCCTGCGCTGGTCGATTGCGTTGGCTACATTATTGGCAGGCGCAGCTGCGGTTCCGTTGTATCAGTTTTCCGCCAAAGAACTTGCGCCTGTCGAAGACGAGGGAGCGGTTGCGGTGATCCTGACGGCGGCACCGGATTCGACATTGAATTCATCGACGCGCTGGGCGAGCCAATTGGCCGAGGGTTTTCAATCAATTCCCGAATCCGACTATATGTGGGCGCTGGTTACGGCCGGCGGCGGATTTGGTGGTGTGATCACGACCGACTGGGACGAACGAACTCGTAGTACGCAGGAAGTACTGCCGCAAGTGTTTGGAATCGCCTCGCAAAATCCTGGCTTGGAAGCGTTTCCCGTGTTGGTTCCGCCGCTGCCGGGCGCTGGAAATTACGATGTTGAATTGCTGCTCAAAAGCGATTTGCCGATCGAACGTCAAAGCGAATTGGCAAACGAAATCGTCCGCCGCGGACGGGAAGCCAACATGTTCATGTTCGTCGATACCGATTTGAAGATCGATCTGCCACAAGCGCGGGTGATTGTGGACCGGGAACGACTAGCCGATTTAGGGTTGGATCAAGCAGCGGTCGGGCGCGAATTGGGAGTCTTGTTAGGCGGTGGTTATGTGAATCGATTCAACTATTTCAATCGGTCGTATCGCGTGATTCCACAATTGGAAGCTGCCGATCGACAATCAGCCGGTTCGTTGATGGACTTGAAGATTCGCGGACCGTCGGGACAGTTGATTCCAGTTTCCACGTTTGCCTCGATTAAACCCGAGACCGCGCCGCGAGCGCTCAATCGATTTCAACAGCAAAGTGCTGTGCGAGTTTTTGCCGCAGTGTTTCCTGGACTAACCAAAGAGCGAGGCTTGACGACTCTTGAAGCGATCGCTCAAGACGTGATCGGTTCAGCTGCGACGCTGGATTATGCGGGTGAGTCGCGACAGATTCGCCGCGAAGGCTCGACTTTGGCGGTGACGCTGGGGTTTGCGCTGTTGCTGATCTACCTCGTGTTGGCCGCGCAGTTCAAATCCTTTCGAGACCCGTTGATCGTATTGCTGGGTTCCGTCCCATTGGCGTTGACCGGAGTATTGACATTGACGTTTTTGGATTTGACCACGATCAACATCTATTCTCAGGTGGGATTGATTACGCTGGTCGGCCTGGTCGCCAAAAATGGAATTCTGATTGTAGAATTTGCGAACACATTGCAAGAACAAGGCTACCCGAAACGTGCCGCCATTATCGAAGCGGCGCAAACCCGTTTGCGTCCGGTGTTGATGACGTCGGCGGCGACCGTCTTGGGCCATTTGCCGCTGGTGTTTGTCGTTGGTGCCGGTGCTGAGGCGCGAAATAGTATTGGCACCGTACTCGTTGCTGGGATGGCGGTGGGAACGTTTTTTACGCTGTTTGTCGTGCCGGCATTGTATTATTTGTTGGCAGCGGAGCATCATCGGATGGAATGGATTGCGGTGGGGGAACCGGGTCAGGAATTGCCAGAAAATTTGGTTTGGTCACCTGAAACCATTGAAAGTCAATCTACGGCGAAGATTACCCAGTCCGTGTAGAATCTTTGAGACTCCCCAATTTATCCAAAAAATTGCCTTGAAAAAAATGCCACTTAGCCTGCTTCAGCGAAACAGATTTGTCGCCGTTGTCGCCGTTGTCGCCGTTGTCGCCGTTGTGATCGGCGTTGGGCTGGTCGGATGTGGCGGAACTCCTGCCATTGTCGATCCGATCCCCGCCCATCAGACACTGCTAATTGATTCCAAAGTCTTGCAGGAACAACGGGTAATTAATGTCTATTTGCCGCCAGATTACGAATCCACGATCGACCAATCTTATCCCGTGCTCTTCATGCCCGACGGTGGCATCCAGGAAGACTTTCCCCACATCGTCAACACGATTCAGAGTCTGATTGTGGCGGGCCAGATTCCGGCCTGTTTGGTCGTCGGAATTGAAAATACTGAGCGCCGCCGCGATTTGACACCTCCGACAACCGTGGAGTCCGATCGCGCCGTAGCGCCAGTTGTCGGCGGCTCGGAAATTTTTCGCAACTTCATTCGACAGGAACTTATCCCCCGAATCGAAACGGACTATCGCTGTACCACACAACGAGCGCTGGTGGGTGAATCGATCGCGGGGTTGTTTGTCATTGAAACGTGGTTGTTAACTCCCGAATTGTTTGAGACCTATATCGCAGTCAGTCCATCGGTGTGGTGGAACAATCAGGCGTTGATCAATAACGCGAGCGAGTTGTTGCGACGGCAATCCGACCTCGCGCGCCGATTGTACGTGACTTCAGCGGACGAAACGGACATCGCGCCGCACACCGCGCGGTTGGCCGAGACATTAAAAGCGTTGGCGCTGCCCAAACTGGATTGGTCATATGAACCGCGTCCCGATCTCACCCACGCGACAATTTTTCGAAACGTCACAGCCACTGCGTTCCAACGAACCCTGTCCGTGCAAGATGCGATCAGCGATTAACGGTTGCTTGCGACCAATTTTTTGTTTTGCCGTCGAAGTCGGAAACGAAATTATTCGTCGAACAAGCTGGCGGCATTTTTATCGGGCAAGATTCGCATGGCCTGGTCCAAGCATACCTCCGACCTGACCGCTGATTTCTGATCACTCTTCAACAAACCAACTGAAAGATCAAAATCCTGCGAGAACAAAAAACCACTAACCTAGCTCCGGCTTTTGTTCTCTCTGAATTCGGCCCAAACCGATCAAATTGGATTATTGTTTTGGAATGGAATACGTCGACGTCGCAGCAGGCGCAACCGTCTGAATCCAATTACCGGTCATTGTCCCACAATTGCCTCCTGAAACAGTAAGCCTGCCATTAGGAAATCCGCAACCACCGTGCGCTTCATACGGTACAAAAGACTCATATGAAATGGGAGCATATTGCAACATCACGACAGGAGTGCTACCCTGATAGGTATCGTTACAACCTTGCCAATAAACCGGTGTTGCAAGTCGTCCAAATCCAGGAATGCCACCATACGTCATGGTTGACAGTACCTGGAAAACTTGTTTTTTGATTTCAATTCGAATTGGCGAAGATGCAGATGCAAATTCAACGCTTATTTCTTGTCCGATGAATCCAACCTTATTCGCAGACAAATTAACCTTGGGAGTCTTCTTGTCCATCGAAAACGTCGCCTTGCCACTGGCGTCCGAAGTGAGATCTTCAATAACTACATGAGTGACGGGGTCTCTTATCGAAATTTTTGCATCTGCCACTGCTTCGATTAGGTTGATATCGTTTAATTGACCGACTCCACTCGCCGCAACAACTTCAATTTCATATGAAGTAACATCGAATGCCAACGCCTCGACGATGTAGATGGGACCTCGGTCCAAGGACTGGGGGCCAGCTAACGCAACCTGAGATTCGAAAAGTAAAAAAAGCAAACAAATAGTCCACTTCAAGCTGTGCTTATTCATTCGGGTATTGCGACCTTGGATTGGAAGTCTCTGATCTCAAAAGCGTCAATTTTAATTTGTTTGATTTTCGACTTCAATTGATAGACGAAGTCATCATTTGTTTGTGATGGGTCAATCGGAATTCGTCGCATCAAATAAATTGCACCATAATACATATCTGATTTTGTGTCATAAATCAAGTAATATTTGTAATTCGACAACTGGCGAGTCTGCTTTTCCTCATCCGTGCCAGTCACCTCGTCAGGGATTGATCCCGCCGATGGTGCGACAAACTCGTATACTTTTACATCCGCGACTTGATCGGTAACATTTCTTTGCAAATTTGATGACCGAGTGTCAAATAGCAAAAGCTGCGTCACTTCGTACGAATCATGGATTGAATCTGGAAGTGATGCTCGTACTCTAATGTTCGTCGGAAGTATCCCATTGCGAAATCGCGTGCCATTGATTCTGAAGCCGATTAGAATTCCGTCTTTTTGATCTTGGCCAATCTCCGCGGCCGAATAGGTGTAGGAAGAAACTGAAATTTGATCAATTACGGACTCTTTTTGTTGGACAAATCCAAGAGCGGCGAGTACACCAAAAACAACAAGCGTAAAAAGCGTAAAGACCTGCGTCATATTCCCAAATCTCCTGCTTGAGTTACTGAGCGCACAAAAGTCAGTGCCTTCTATCCGGGTGCCCAGAATGCCCGCGATTAATAAAACATTTAGCAACAGACCAAATGCAAACAAAACGATCCGCCAAGGCCTTACGAACAAATTGTCTTCAGTGATTAGAAGCAATAAAGTCTGCCCACCACCAAGTCCAACGATTGTTACAAACAAAGAGTTTTGGTCCAATGGAGAATCGTAACCATCAGTTTTTTGCCATCTACCTAATTGTTGCCCGAAAAACCAACGCCCAACCCGTCTGCACGAATGTAACAAACAGACCATCGATTGGAAAACAAATCTAACCATAAATGTTATTCGACCGAATGCCTCTTTGAATTTCCCTTAGGCGCTAACGTACCAATTGCAACGCTTCGTCAATGCTAGCATATTTGGTTTGAGTTCTTTTGCAACAAAGAGTATCCTAATCCACGATTAATTTCATCAGGCGAAACGTATGTTTGTTCTCTTTGATTCGATGGAATCCGCGTAGCAAACGAACTTCGATCGAGCATTGCAGAGTTCCAACATTTGAGCAAGACCGGGGGAGTAAGAGAACAAGCTAACCAAGCTGACAAGCTGGGGACATTCCAAAGCATTTTGAAGATGCAGGGAAATGGGCGGGATTTCAAAGTTTCTTGAGCAACAGGCGATTACGATAATGTTGCTAATTCAAGAAAATCGTTGGACGGGCCGCAGTTTACCTATTCCCTTTTACCTGGCTTGGCGGTGTGATGTTTCGGCACCAATTTAGTTTTCTCTGCGAGAACGCTGTGACTTGGCACTGATCTCAAACGTCGATAGTAGAGATCACCCTTAACGCATTCGATCGGGCGATCAAAGTGGCTCGATCCGAATCTATCTTGCTTCTCGTTTGGTCTCGAAAAATTCCCATGGTCTGGCCCCGGAATTGACCCCGGAATTGATTTCCTGGGCAGCAATCGGTGTCGCTAAACCGGAGTGTGTTGCGAACGCGATTCGCGAATCCGCCAGTCGGGAAGCCAGCGCGACCAACTGCGGTGGAGCGACGGCAGAAATCGGCGTCGCTGCTGCCAACATTCGTTTCAGCTGACGCAAGCCGATTCCAATTTTCAATACGAAGTAGATCGCGCCGACAAGCCATAGCAAGATTGCGCCATCCAACAAAAATCCGAAAAGTCTTTTGATCGTGATCGCTGTCGGAGTCGTCGGTGGCTGCAAAGCGCGGGTTGTCGGAACAACCATTTTATTGGTCGGCTGCGATTCGACTGGATGCAAGTCTTCCGAATCGACAACCGGCTGCATCGCAACAGTTGTATCAAGGCGGAAAGATAAATCGTCTTGAGCTACCAGCGGAAAGGTCAGATTCAATTGGCGCAGGTGGAGTGCTTGACCCGCCAGCCACAACACGGGTGCCCCACTGGCCACGATCAACCCGATGAGACAGATCATGTGCAGTGTCGCGGCGCGTTTTCGCACGACCGCCGCGATCGCCAGAATGACGACCAAAATAATGAGGGGAAGAACCAGAAAATTCGGAAATGTGTAATAGATCACCGTGGGAAACATTGACCACCTATAACGATTGTTGCGAACAAATGTGCTGAACGATTGGGTACAAATGATTTATTCTTAAGTTGCGTGGGTGGGAGCATCGCAAGCCTCAGAGAGGCTCGTTTACGACGCCGCATCCCTCCGAAACGTCAAATTGGAACGCGGGTTTGCCAGTTTCCCAGTAGGTGAGAAACGATGCCGTATTGGCGATAAACAATGCTCCCACTACACCTTTTTCACTTGGGTTTTTGCCGGTTTCTTGGACTCCGCGTTGTCAATCAGCGCCCGCAGTTCGGGGACTTCTTCGGCGCTGAGTGCCGGATTCTTCAACAGCGCATTGACCAGCTCGATGGGCGAACCGGCAAAATATCGTTCGAGCAGTGCGGCGACTTTCCCACGTGTTGATTCCGCTCGCTGACGAACGGGCCGATAAACGACCGCTGGACCATTTCGTGTGGCCACAACCCACTCGAGGGTCTCCGTCAGGGATGCGGAAAGTCGACAGACATTTTTATCCAATGAATGCGAGTTCCGCTAAATAAATGTCGGTTTGGCGTTCGAGATCGGAAGCGTCACGAGCCACACTGCGCGTTGGTGGCTGGTAGGCAGGCACTGGAATGTTTTTTTGTAAAAAACGCGATCAACGGCATCTATTGACATCCGGGTTTTGTAAAACTGCGCTCCGTGCTTGTTAAACGAAATGGCTATTATCACAATATGATTTGATCGATCTAGAAACTTCAAATTGGAATTCCTATTTATTGCGAGAACTGGTGTCATGACGACCAAACCAAGTGCCAAACTGACGCTCAAAGACCGACTGTCACGTCTGAATTATCTGCAAGCCTGTAAATTGTTGGGAGTAAACGGCAAAGACCTGCTTCGCCAGGGAAGCAAGTTTGAGATTGATGTCACCGAGCAGGTCTATTTTAAGGGGGATTTGTTTCAGCTGAAAATTCCCAGCGGTGTCTTGGGTGAAACGGCCAATGTTTCCATCACCCTAATGGCCTCGGCACGAGATCGATTACATTTCAATTGCACGCAATGCAGCGATCCCTGCGAGCACCTGGGTGCTGCTCTGTCGTTGATCTTGGAAGAAAAAATGCTATTGGGGTTGGCAACAGTTCCGATCGAGCGGACTCCGATCGAAGCGCTCGGTGAAACGGAACTGGTGAACCAGGCGATCGCGGATCGGACCGAACGCGCTAAAAAAGAACGATTCAAATTGACTCCTGCCGAACCGGACAAGGCCTGGACCGACTATCAATTGACCAGCCTGGCATCGGGCAAAACCTATTTGTTGACGATTCACGGAGAAGAAGCGGGTGAATCCAGCTGTAATTGTCCCGACTTTCGTACCAACACGCTGGGGACGTGTAAACATCTGATTCACGCGCTCACCAAAATCAAGAAAAAATTTCCCGACAGTAAACGCCGGAAATACAAACGCCGACAGTTTTCTCTCCAACTCGATTATCGGGGCGATTTGAGTTTGCACTTGCTCCCGCCTCATACTCTAAACGAGGGAGCCGTCACTATCGCGAAAAAGTTTTTGGGTGTCGAATGTCGCGACCTCAGTGGTTTGTTAAAGGTTGTTTCGCGGTTGGAACAGTCAGGTCATCCAGTGAGTATTTCCCCGGATGCCGGTGAATGGATCGATCAACATCTGTTTCAACAACGGATGTCCAGATTGGTCGCTGAAATCCGTCAGGCTCCCGACCGACACCCGCTGCGAAAGGAATTGCTTAAAACAGAATTATTGCCCTACCAACTCGACGGAATTGCCTTCGCCGCTGGCGCCGGCCGCGCGGTGCTGGCCGATGATATGGGTCTCGGAAAGACCATCCAGGGTATCGGCATTGCGGAATTACTGGCGCGGGAAGCGGGCATCAAGCGGGTTCTCATCATCTGTCCAACCTCATTGAAGAGTCAATGGCGGAACGAGATCGGCAAGTTTTGTAATCGCGATTGCCAGTTGGTGATCGGTAGCGCCGAACAACGGGCCGCGCAATATCACAACGATTGTTTTTTTACGCTGTGCAATTACGAACAAGTTTTGCGAGATCTGGATCCAATTGAACAGGGCAGTTGGGACCTGATTGTGCTGGACGAAGGTCAGCGGATCAAAAACTGGGAAGCGAAAACGACGCGCGTCGTGAAGAGCCTGAAGTCGCGTTATGCATTGGTCTTGACAGGAACGCCCTTGGAAAACCGACTCGACGATCTGTTCAGCGTCGTTCAATTTGTGGATGATCGTCGGTTGGGGCCTGGATTCCGCTTCTTCAATCGCCATCGTCTAGTGGATGAAAAAGGCAAAGTTCTCGGCTATCGCAATTTGGCCGAGCTCCGTCGTACTTTGGCGCCTATCATGCTACGCCGCACCCGAGCCCAGGTCCTCAGTCAATTGCCGCCGCGAACTACTGAAATCATTCGAATCGAACCCACCGAAGAGCAATTGATGCTGCACAATGGGCATATGCAAATTGTGGCTCAAGTTGTGCGCAAACCTTTTATCAGCGAGATGGATTTGCTGCGACTGCAGAAAGCCTTGTTGATGTGCCGGATGTCCGCTGACGGGACGTTTTTGGTCAACAAACAAAAGCCTTCTTATTCCAGCAAGCTGGACCGGCTGGAAGAACTGTTGACGCAGTTGTTTGAAGAACAGGGACGGAAGGTAATCATCTTTAGTGAATGGACCACCATGCTGGACCTGATTGAAACGGTCCTCAAGCGATTGAAGCTGCGCCACGTACGATTGGACGGTCAGGTCGCTCAGAAAAAACGCCAAGCCCTTGTTGACGAATTTCAAACTAACGCGGCTTGCCAGTTGTTCCTGACGACCAATGCAGGATCGACCGGTTTGAATCTGCAAGCCGCTAATACCGTGATCAACGTCGATCTGCCATGGAATCCGGCGGTGCTCGAACAGCGGATTGGCCGCGCGCATCGCATGGGACAGAAGAATCCAGTGCAAGTCTACTTGTTGGTTACTGAAAAAACACTCGAAGAAAATTTACTGGTTACGCTGGAAGACAAACAAAACTTGGCCCTGGCAGTTCTCGACTCCGAGTCGGAGGTCGATTCCATGGAGCTAGTAAGTGGCTTGGAAGAGATGCGCCGAAGATTGGAAATTTTGCTCGGTGCCAAACCAGAGGCACCCTTGGACGCCTCGCAAAAGCAGGCAACGACTGGCGTGATCGAAGAACGTCGAGATCGAGTTGCTGCTGCCGGCGGGGAAATGCTGGGCGCTGTTTTTCATTTCCTTGACGAACTGGTTGATTCGTCTCCTGGTGCCACCAATCCACCACCGGATGAGGTGATCAGTCGCTTGCGAGACAGTCTGCAACAATGCACGACGGTTGATGAACAGGGGCGACAACAATTGAAGGTGACGTTGCCAAACACCGCAGCGCTGGACGCCTTAGCTAAGACGCTTGCTCGGTTACTGGTCAATTCGACAACTTGAGGTTGCAATTGCAAACTGGCAAGTTAGTTCTTGGAAATTCGGATCGATTTGGGAAAGTGCCAAAAAAACACCAACTCCGCTTGGATTAAAATGGAAAGGTTCCGGATTTGCCTGGCTGGCCTAAAAAGTTGCAATGCACTGGCAGAGTTTTAATACAAACTCTTGATGCGGCCTTAAAATCCGACTTTTGTGGATATCAAAACTTGCACCCCGACTGACTGTCGCGTCAGGTTTGGGGGGACACGTACATTGCATCAGCCAGTTCCGTTCCGTTTTGACAACGATTCGGCGGGAAGCTGTTCAACCTAACTGCTGACCCAACTTACTCCTAAAGCGATGACGCAAGCGATAATCAACAGCACGCCGATCCATCCAAATACCGTCGCCACGCGACCAAGTTTCGTTTGGCCGACCACCCTCGGGTCGTTCACGAGTAATTGCAACGCGATCACATGAAAAGGTAGCAAAACGGCATTCACGACTTGGCTGGCATAGATCAGCGGGATTAGCGACAAACCGGGCAGCGAAACGACACTGACTGCCGCAACCGTCAGCCCGACAAAAGCGGCATAAAAATATTGAAAATGTCGTGAATCCAGGTCGAGCGAAGCCGGCGCATCAATACCCTCGGCGATAGAATATGCAGTCGCCAGCGGCACGATTGCGGCAGCCAACAAAGACGCCCCTAACAGGCCAGTGCCAAACAACACGGTTGCAAACGAGCCAGCCAGCGGACGAAGCGCCACGGCCACATCGCGCGCTTCTTCAATCTTGATTCCGGCGGGATGGAGCGTCGCAGCACAGGCCACGGCAATTGACAATCCAATCACTCCCGTAAGTATCGATCCCAGAATGACATCGATGCGAACCCAACGTAGATCTGCCACCGTGATTTTTTTGTCCACCGCATACGACTGAATGAACGCCAGCCCCCAGGGAGCCAACGTGGTGCCTAACGTGGCGGTAACGGCAATCCAGGCAGCTTGGTTCACTGGCACATTCGGAATAAGTGAATTTTGAACGACGAGCGACCAATCTGGACCGGCTACAATGCCGTCAATAATATAAAGCGCGAGCGTCGAAGAAATCACCAGCAGTATTAATTCCACTCGATGAAACGAACCTAGTACTACGATCAGTGAAATCAAGGCTCCGGCCAGCGGAGTGCTGATCCAGGAGGGAATTCCCACCATGGCCGCTGCCGCCGAGATGCCCGCATATTCAGCGCAAATTGTTCCGAAGTTGGCGAACAATAATCCAATCACCGCAGCATACCCCATCCGCGATCCCCACCGAGAACGAATGACGGCGACAAATCCCTTGCCGCTAACGGCCCCAATCCGAACCGCGATTAAATGGAAGTACACCAGGAGAATCGTCGAAACGGGAATGATCCACAGCAATCGGTATCCGTACTCCGATCCCAGTATTGAATAGGTTGTAATCCCGGCAGGGTCGTCATCCGAAAGACCGGCTAACATCCCAGGTCCGAGAATAGCTAAGAACGAGACGAGTGCGCCGACACCGGCGCGGCGAAGTTCGGCAAATCGGATTGCGATGCCGCGGCGTCGATGGGCGACCGCATGCGGCGGTGCTTTGGCTCGCTCGCGACGTTTCCTGGTCGCCCGATGTAGGGTTGCTGGCAAGTTTCGAAGTGTGCCAGGCGATCGTTTGTGCTTGTTCTTGTTGTGTAAACTCATATCCGTCCAAGTTGGGAAACATCACAGTTAATTTTGCCCGCATAAATCAGGTCTGGTTTCGCAGCTGAAAACCAGCTTGAGTATAATTAAGTTAATCGCTAATGCGTGAGACCAGCTTTCGCGATTTCGCTGTTCTGTTTGTTGAACGCTGTTGATTTTGGTTTCAAAACAAACGGTTCGCTCGCGTCAAAAAATCGCTTTGGTGTGCGGGGGCAACAGCGGAACCAGTATTCGTTGCACCTAGCGCGCGATCTAGCACAGTTGTAGCGCGACGATTCTCCAACATACGAAGTCATTTTTTGTCAGAACGAAATGTTTCCGGATTGGCATGTGATTCGCTCTCCTAAAAGTACTTGCCAAAGTTGCCGCGAAGTTGCTCTCTCCAAAAAAACCAAAGGCGAACCGATGATTCAAGAAGTGTCCGGTGATATTTTGCTTTCCAGCGCTCAAGCCATCGCGCATGGTGTTGCTCCCAACGATCACTTTGATTCAGGTCTCGCGTTGGCGATCCGCGAAAAGTGGCCGGCGATGGCTAAAGATTTCCGGCATTATGCTCATCAGTCGCATCCTAAAGCGGGTGAGCTCTGGATGTGGGGCGGGACCGGTGGTGCGAGAATTTTTAATTTGCTGACCCAGGAAGGTGAGCACAGTCACGGTTCGCGACCCGGCCGGGCCACGGTAGCGAATGTCAATCACTGTTTGAAAAGACTGCGGCACCAGATCGAGGTCGAAAAAATCACCAGTCTGGCGATACCAGCGCTGGCCACAGGCGTGGGCGGACTCAATTGGGCTGACGTCAAGCCGTTGATCGAACAGCATCTTGGTGATTTGCCAATTCCAATCTTTGTTTACTCCACTTACCATCCGGGGATGTCGGCTCAAGAAAAAGCCTGAATGGTGAACGAATGTTGACCCAAGGAATAGCGGCGCAGCAGCGCGAGCCGCTATTCCGTTGGAGTCAGAACGAACGCAACCGGTCACTTTTTCAGAAATGATTGCCGTTTGGATTCTGGCAATTTCTCAATCGCGTACCGCAACATCGTTCTCGGCATCTGGCTGACGTGCTGGTCCAAGAACGCGATGAGCAGCGGCGGATTTTTTTCACCCACCTCGCGCAGCATCCAGCCGACGGCCTTGTGAATCAGGTCGTGACGATGTTCCAGCAGTAACTCGGCCAGCTCCAAAGTGGTCTCCGGTTGTCCGTGTTTGATAAAATATTGCGTCGCGACGATGGCAATCCGATTTTTCCAAAGATGGTTAGTGCGCGCCAGTTTGAACAACGGCTGGTGACTCTTCTGCCACAGAAATGAGCCGACGATTTTAGGCGCCGACGAATCGACAAGGTCCCAGTTGTTGATGCAGTCCACGTTCGTCAAGTAAAAATCATACAGCAATTTTCGATCGGATTCGGTCCCGGCGTGTTCGAATTGGAGGACTAAAATCAGGACGCCCGTTAAGCGGCATTCGTGGTACGGACTTTTCAACAATTGTTGGATTTCTGCTAAGGACAGCTCGCGAAATTGACGGGCAATTTTCCTTTGGTCAGGAACGGTCACACCCAGAAACTGGTCCCCTTCAGCGTACTCGCCAGGCCCCGCTTTGAAAAAACGACGGGAAGAGATCGCTTTCTCGGCAACCGCTCGCTCGCGCAAGGCGGCTTGGACGTTCACTGCTTTGGCCGAATTTTTTTGGGTCATGAGTAATGCTCAGATGCCAAATCGAATCCCGGCAATCCGGCAGACGAAGTTTGGCAGGTATTCTACAAACACGATGTGATCGATGCTATCGTTGTCATTATTGGCCCCGTCGTATTTGCGATTTGTCGGTCGTTCTCTATTTTCTTGAGTTTCGGTCGCCGATTTCGCATATGATTTCCACCAAACGTTGCGCTTATTTGACCATGCAGGACACGGCGGGTTTTTTCATGCATGACCACCTGACCTATGTCCCGTTGGAAGAACTGGGCTGGACAGTGGCCGAAATTCCCTGGAATGATCCAGAGGTGGACTGGAATCAATTTGACGCAGTTGTCATTCGCTCACCTTGGGATTACCAGAAAACTCCAAGTGAATTCTTGCAAGTCTTGGCCACGATCGATGACAGTCGTGCGCGGTTATTGAATCCGTTGCAGATCTGCCGTTGGAACATGAATAAGACTTACTTACGGGAACTGGCTGATCGTGGCATTCCCACGATTCCCACCGTCTGGCGGGATCATTTGGATCGTCATGAATTGTCGACATTGTTTGCGGAACTGCACACGGAACGGATGGTCGTCAAACCAACGGTTGGAGCCAACGCCGATGATACGTTTGTGCTAGACGCGTCGAATCCAGCGTCCTGGCGTGCGGCGCTACAGACGTTCGAGCAAAAGCCATTGTTGGCGCAACCGTTTGTCGATTCGATCCTAACGGAGGGTGAGTACTCGTTATTTTATTTCGATGGCCAGTTCAGCCATGCCATCCAGAAGCGGCCCAAGGCACAGGACTTCCGGGTTCAGGAAGAACATGGCGGAACGATTCGGGGCGTCGTCCTGGACCAGGAGTTTCACCGAGCGGGTCAAGCCGTGATCGACGCGATCGGTCAATCCTTGTTGTATGCACGAGTGGATCTGGTGCGGTGGAAGGAAAACTTGGTATTGATGGAGCTCGAATTGATCGAGCCGTCACTCTATTTTTCGTATGACGATGGGTCGGCAGTGCGGTTTGCAAACGCGCTGGATCGGCTGGTCCGGTAGTTGGCTTGGACGGTTCTACTCATCCGATCCGAGAAAGGGCGCGGCTCAGACTCTGACGCGAAATTCGTTTGCGGCCGATTGGACTGCCTGTTGAATATCGGCAGCTCGAAACGGCTTGGCGACGATCGAAATAACACTAGGATGCGAAAAAAAGAACTCCAGACGAATTTGACTGAATCCGCTCATCAATACCACTGGAATCGAGATTTCGTGGGATTCCATTGCTTTCAACAGCTCATTGGCACCCATTTCGGGCATCACCACATCCATCAAAACACAGGAAAGTTCTTGACTATGTTGGATCAATTTTTCCAAACCCTCGGCACCACCATTGGCGACGATAACATTCCAGCCATCGATCTCCATTAGTTGATGGCACAATTCGAGTACCGTTTCCTCGTCATCGATAATCAGAATTGTTTGACCCGGTCTCGAAGCAGGTATGTGGTTCCCGATCTCTTCCGATCCGACAATCCCCAGACGCTCGTTTGAAGGTCTTTCTTTGTGTTCGCTCACGATCGACTTTGACACATCGGGTAGCAGCAGTCGAAACGAAGTTCCTTGGCCCACGTCCGACCGACACTGGATCAAGCCCCCATGCCCTTCCATAACTCCATAGACGACGGACAAACCCAACCCCCGACCGACGTCCGAGAGGGTAAAAAACGGCTCAAAAATCCGCTCTTTTTCCGACTCGGAAATTCCGTGACCGTTATCACAAACTTCGACGAAACAGAAATCTCCCAAAAATCTGCTGGTCCCGTACAACGTGGGATCATCCTGAGTCGTGATTTTGCACAGTCCAGATTTGATAGTAATTTCACTACCGGGTTCGGACGCGGCGACCGAATTGGTAACCAAATTTAGCAACGCTTGCTCAATCTGAATCGGATCGATGTGAACAAAACACGGACGGGTTTCCAATCGGATGACCAGTCGGCAATTTTTCTGGCAAGCCGATTGAAGTATGGATTCGTACTGGAGAATCAAATCATTGAGGTTCGTCCGCTGTCGCGCGATTTGTTGTTTGCCGGCGTAGGCCAACATCTGGCGGCTGAGATCAGCCGCTTTTTCCGCAGATTCAACGATTCTGGCGACTCGTTGCTGGATAAACTGCCGGTCGTGATTGCCATTGTTCTGTTGAATCAACTCGGCGTTACCCAATACGCCGACCAAAATATTGTTAAAATCATGTGCGACTCCCCCGGCCATCAACCCCAAACTCTCCATGCGCTGAACGCGATTTAATCGCAACGTCAGGTCGTCACAGCGAACTTGACTGTCATGCGAATGCTGTTTCTCGGCAACTAGTTCCGTGGCAATTTTTCTTAAACGATGACGAAGGTAATACAGAATAAACCACGGAACAAGCACCAGAATCACCAGGGTCGCAATCCCCGCATATCGTTGAAAAAACAGGATCTGCGATTGCGTTTGTGTTTCTGCGATTAAATTGGCTGCTTGCATCCGCGCAATTTTTTCTTCCGCGTGCGATTGAGAGTGAACCAGTGTCTCTTCCAGTTGACGCAGTTGTCCGTTCTGGTTTCGAATTTCGACGATGACGTCTCGAGGATAAATCAGCGGTTCGTAAATCGCTGCGGCAGGATGCTCGGATCGGCTCAAGTTCTTGTGCAACCTTTCGTAGACGAGGTTGCGCGTCGGAATCGGGCTGCTTTTAAACGAACTTTGGTTTTCCGATAGAACTTGGAACTCGATCGCCTGTTGATAGTTGCCGTGTCGCTCACTAACCAATCCGACTGTCGACGCAGTCGCTTGAATAAGGGCGGGCGCAGCTAATAGACTGGCGACCTTCAGACTCTGCTTAAACAAGTTTGTTGCCTGATCGATCTTTCTCCGTTGTTCGTACAGATGTGCTTGAAAAAACAGACAGCGAGATTCAAGAAATCGGTTTCCTTGTGCTTGCGCGTGCGAGATGGCTTGTTCAATACAAGAATTCTGTCGGGATTTGTCGCGCTGCGTTTGGGCGACCCGATATTCCAGCAATGACAACAGTGCCCTCCCATCGAAATCGTGGTTGGCAGCCGAATCCGAATTCAAAGCCGTCACCAAGTCCATTATTCTCGGCTCGCTTGGGAGTCCGCCTCGCCAAATCGCTCGCGCATACAATTCCAGGCAACGTTGGCGGTAAACTATACCCTGGTCCGTGCTTTGTTCGGCGGCATCACGGACCGCCATCAGCCAGGGCTCGATTGGAATTTCGATTAGCTCGGAAAAAATAACCGATTCGATCAGGACTTCGTAGAAATGGAACTTAAGTTCCGGTGGTGCTGCATCACTTAAGCGATGATTACTGGCGTCCGCCAAATACTTGGCCGTGATTCGACCTTCCAGTATTCCCCGAATCAACTTTTCATCCAGCCGAGCAACGGTCTGAAAATCGTGGTTACTCCCTTGGTTCGCGAGTTCCAATGATCGCTGGGCGTTGGCCAGGGCCATTTTGAGATCGTGTTTGCGGAGCACATCGGTCAACGCGAACGTCTCGAGTAGGTACTCAGGGGAGTTTGGCTCCATTGAATTCAACCGGACACGATTTTCGGTGGCGAAATCAGATTGGCCCTGTACCGACGTTGAACAAAAAATCACCGCCCAATAAAGAAGTTGAACGATCAACTGCTGGTTGTGCATTATCAAGTCCACCTCAATCCATGTTGTGAAACGTGAAGAGCATTGACGATCGTGCCATTATTACCTGCAAGCATTATTCACCGAGAATCAATTAGCCGTCTACCCCGATCATAACCAGTCTACCCAATTATCCAAGACTAACACAGTCGGATTCTAAAAAACCTTCGTTTGCCCGCTCGATTTGTAGCCATCCCCGAGCGAGCTGAAAAAACGGAAAACAAGATTTTTGTGTTCATTCTTAAAAGTCTTTTTCCCGAAGAAGAGAGAGTGATCGACTAAGAACTCTGACTCAACGCTGACTCTTCGAAATAGGGAATTTATGCTACGCACTCCGAAACTTTTATTGACTTGTTTGGTCTTTTCTTTGTTTCTGTCCAACAGTCAAGCTACTCCAGCACGACTGGCAACCTACACGATTGCGGCAACTGCTGTTGGATACGGGGCACCAATCGCGGTGGCCGAAATCGATGCCTTCGCTGAAATGTGGGAACAGATTGGCGTCATCGAGGGAGGTCTACCGGAGGGCCATGAAATCATCGGCATCGTGATTGACAATCAGGGCCCAATCAATTCAACCACGTACCAGATCCACTTTCACGTGATTGTCCAATGGGGCGTCAAAGGCGAGAATAATTAGTGCTACTGTGGGAAAAGTGTCGGATCGAATCAGAGCTTGACCTCGGATGGGTGTAGTTATTTTTCTACGCAGTTAGATTGGCAAACTCCATATCGATCAAATACAATCTAACGGCGGCCCGAATTGGCTTTCGATTTCCAGCGGTCAAGCGACTTGGGTGACCGCTGCCCGGATGCCAGTGCTGTTGTTTCAACCGCGAAAGTCGGCGCAGCGCTACGGGCAACAACTGGATTAATCTGCTGATGCGACCATCCTCTGTCAGTATTCGATACCGATTGGTGTTCACCAATCTTGCCGTCGTAATGCTGTGGGGTCTCGTCGGCTCCGTGAGTGCCCAACAAAGTGACGATTTGTTGGCCGATCCGATGGCAGCGATGCACCGGATCAACCCGCGGCTTCCGAAACCGCTGACGATTGACTTGGACAAAGTGGTCGCCAATGGAATCCGAGAACAGGTTGGCAAACACATCACGGTTTATACCGATGCCCGGGACCGTCCCGATATAGACGAATTGGTCCAGGTATTCGATTTAGCGGTTTCTCAATGGTGCGAATACTTCGAGGTGGAACCCTTGCGGACATCCGCCTGGCACATGCGCGCTTTTGTCATGGAAGATCAACTCCGTTTCAAAAACGCTGGGCTGATTCCTGCTGATCTTCCCAATTTTCCGGCAGGGTATCAACGCGGTTCGAATATTTGGATCTTCGTTCAACCAGGAAACTATTACACGCGTCATCTGCTGTTACATGAAGGCACTCACGCTTTCATGGAATGGTTTCTCGATGGACTGGGCACTCCATGGTACAGCGAAGGAATCGCGGAGTGGTTGGGGCTCAATCAGTGGCAGAGTTCAACAACCAATCGTGCCGCCAAATTGAAAATTAACTTTCAGGTCCGTGATCGCGATGAGACGCCGTATTGGGGGCGGATCAAGATCATTCGCGACGATTGGGCTGCCGGAACGCCATTAACGCTTCAAGAGATGCTCGACATTCCTGGACCGGCGTTTCGAGATGTCCGCTATTACGGCTGGGCCTGGGCGGGCTGTGAGTTTCTGGCAAAACATCCTATGTCCGCAGCGGCGTTCAAGGAATTTAGTCGACAAGCTGGCCAGCCAGAACCTCGATTCAATCGTCAGGTGACCAACGCACTAGAGCAGAACTGGGATTCGTTGGCCGTGGATTGGCTGTTGTTTATCAGCGAAATGGACTATGGAATTGAGGTGGAAAAAATTTGCCTGGTCGAGGCCACGGAAGTCCCGACCGAAAGTCCGTCATTTCGATATTCGATTCGGGCCGACCAGGGATGGCAAACGACCGCCTTGCACGTCGAAAAAGGGGAGCGCTGGCGAATCAGCGGCGATGGCCGTTTTCAGATTGGCCAGTCGATCGTTGAAAATCAACCCCGACCTTGGCCTTGCACCGCCCGCGGCATCACCATGGAATATTACCGGGGCCGACCGTTGGGAATTCTGTTGGCGGGTGTCTGGGATCCAGCGCAAGACAATCCGGCGGACAAGATTAAGGGCCTGCTGCAACCGACAACCGTCGGTGAACGTTTCGAAGTCGAAATTCCATTCGACGGTCTTCTGGGTTTGCGAATCAACGATTCTCCGGCCAGAATGAATGACAACGAGGGCGGCTTGGAAGTCCTGATCGAGAAATTAAGATAGCGGTATCAAGTCCACTGGTTGTGCACGCCGTTGCTGCCCCCCGCGCGAGATTGCACGACTTGAATCGGCCTC
The DNA here is from genome assembly GCA_031409295.1 of Mariniblastus sp. GTDB lineage: Bacteria > Planctomycetota > Planctomycetia > Pirellulales > Pirellulaceae > Mariniblastus. Next base: position 48,183 of record JANNWZ010000184.1, on the reverse strand, counting down.
CATTCCACAATGAACTAATTGAAACATCGACCATGAATTATTTGCAATCGGCAGATCCGGAAATTTGGCAGACCATTTTCGACGAAGCCCATCGCCAGCAGGATGGACTCGAAATGATCGCCAGCGAAAACTACACCAGCCCGGCTGTGATGACAGCGGTCGGCAGCATACTGACCAACAAATATGCCGAAGGCTATCCAGGTCGGCGTTACTATGGTGGCTGTGAAGTCGTCGATGTAATGGAGAATATTGCTCGCGACCGAGCCAAACAATTGTTTGGCGCTGAGTTTGCCAATGTGCAACCGAGTTCCGGTTCACAGGCCAATCAAGCCGTCTACCTCGCGGCTTTGGAAGTAGGTGACACGGTGTTGGGATTGAGTCTCGCCCATGGCGGTCATTTGACGCACGGGATGCATCTCAATCTGTCCGGAAAACTTTACAACTTCGTGCATTACGGCGTCACGGCCGATACCCATCGGATCGATTTTGATCAAGTCGCCGCGCTCGCGCGTCAGCACAAACCCAAAATGATCGTTGCTGGGGCGAGTGCCTACCCGCGAGAAATTCCGCACGGAAAATTCAAAGAGATCGCTGATGAAATCGGTGCTTTGCTGTTCGTCGATATGGCCCATTACGCGGGCTTGGTTGCCGCCGGTGAACACGACAACCCGGTTCCGGTCGCTGATTTTGTCACCACCACGACCCACAAAACATTGCGTGGTCCGCGCGGAGGGTTGGTGCTGTGCAAAAAAAATTGGGCCAAGAAAATTAATTCAGCGGTCTTTCCGGGGATGCAAGGCGGACCGTTAATGCATGTGGTGGCTGGCAAGGCCATTTGCTTCGGCGAAGCCATGCGACCGGAATTCAAGACTTACGCTCGATCCGTTAAAGCCAATGCGGCAACGCTGGCCGAGGTATTGCAAACCGGTGGCCTGCAGTTGGTCAGCGGCGGAACCGATAACCACTTGGTGTTGGTCGACGTGACCTCGAAAGGGATTGGGGGAAGTGTCGCTGAAGAAGCACTCGGCCGCTGTGGTATCACAGTCAACAAGAACATGATTCCTTATGATTCGCGGCAGCCGATGGATCCCAGCGGCGTTCGCATTGGCACGCCAGCCTTGACCACGCGTGGTATGGGCATCGATCAGATGAAGCTCGTCGGCAAGTGGATTGTGACCGCTCTCTCACATCCCACCGACGAAGCCAAACTCGCCAATATTCGCGGACAGGTCAGTGAGTTATGTCAACACTTCCCGGTTCCGGCCGCTGCGATCACGGTCTGATATCGACGTTGAGCAGTGCCATCGTTGGCCTTATCAAATCGCACAACGACAAAAAAAACGCCAACTGATTCCAGTTGGCGTTTTCAGGGTTCAAAAAACGTGGTTGACGAACAACCCGGTCAAAGTTAGTTACAGCAATTGTTGTTGCGGCGTCCACCCATCGAAGTCATGCGACCGCGGAAACGGCTGATAACTTGTGGGCGATTGCGACCATTGTCACAGCAATCGCTGACAGCAGGTTGATTGCAAGTGTTGCACGTGTTGCAACCGGTGTTCATTGCAGGAGCATAGTTCATCATGGGAGCAGCTTGGCCACAACCGCAACCGCTGTTGACGGGAACAGCATAATTTTGGCTCATGTAAGGAGCGGCGCCCATGCCCATTTCGCTGCTTTGCATTGGCACTTCCATTTGATAGCCTTGAGTAACGATGCCTTGAGTTGCAGCTGCATCCACAGTTGCTGGAGCAGATTCGACAATCATCGGCGCAGGTGTTTCGGTGGCAGGAGCAGCAGCGGCTGGTGCATCTTGTGCCGAAACAGGAGTCGCTTCCGAATCGGGAGCTTCGATAATGGACTGAGCAACATTGCCTTGGACAATGTCACCAGCAACTGGAATTGGCTCTTGAGCCGAAACATTCATCGCAACCAAGGCACAACAACAAACAGCAGCAAAAAACTTTTTCATTTTTTCTTCTCGTAAGAACAGCGTGGTTTATTCTAAATTCCGTCTCGACAATTCCTTTAACAAGCTTCCCACGATAACTATTGCCCACGAAACGTCAATAAGCTGCAGGAAATATCCTGATTGGGAAAACAAATTTGATCGACCGGATTGCGCGATTGGGGGAACTGAGATGCTGTCAAAACGCCATTTTCCACCTCTAAATCGAGGTAATGGAAGGTTATTCGGACTTAGAGTTTAGAATTTGAGACTCAAACGAGTGCCTGAATCGGGAGATACCCATTAATACAGGTTTCCGTCGGCCATTTTGACGCAGTAAATTCGGACCAAATCTAGAACAAGAAACGACATTTCTCGCTTGATGTCACCGCGGGGAGGGCTCGTATCAAGGCTCCTCGGACCGTTGATTTAATGTTTGCGGCAAGTTGTAGGCGACGTTTAATGGAAGACACTTCGCCTGCGGGCCGCTGAAGGTCTAAATCAACAGCCCGTCCTGCCTCGCAACCAGATTGTTGGGGATCACCGAGAAGTGACCAAAGAACGGCTTAAAAAATTCGGATCAAGGGATTTGCGCGGACAAAGGAGCAGGGAGCAAAATTTCGAGAGTTGGTCTGTCGAATTTTGTTGAATTACTTTGCCAGACTGACCAGATTGCCCGCGATGTGTTCGGTGATGACAGTACCCAACAGCGTAAATGCTGACACATCATAGATGCCGATGGGAATCGTCTGGCCCACCAAACGGGTGGTGCCATCAAATACCACAATCCGATCACAGTGCGTTCGACCGGTCAATTGTATGGGTGTCCCATCGTAACGGTTTGCTTTCGGCGCTGGTTCGGACGATGCGTGTCTGAGTCCATCAATGACTGCCAGATTCGACTCTGGCTGGTCATCGGTTACTGCATTGGCGGTCGCTGCGGTCCGTTTGCTGGGTCCTTCGACCAACACTTCCACGGTCCGACCGAGGAACAGTTGATTGTCCTCTTCGCTGATCCGATTTTGCACGGCCAGCAGTTCATTATTTCGTCGACGCTTGGTTTCAAAGGGAACATCATCGGGCAAATGGCTGGCCGCTTTCGTGCCGGGCCGTTCGCTGTATTTGAAAATGAAACTGTTCTTGAAACGGCACTCTTCCACCAGGTTTACTGTTTCCTGGAATTCGTCTTCCGTCTCTCCGCAAAACCCGACAATGAAGTCGCTGGAAATGGCCGCGACACTCCCCAACGTTTCTCGGATGCGCGCCATCATCTCGCGGTAATCGCCGACCGTGTAACCGCGTTTCATTCGTTTCAGGACGGCGTCCGAGCCGGATTGCAGCGGCACGTGTAAATAGGGAGAAACTTTTTTCAAATCCCGGATCGCAGACAGCAACTCGTAGTCCATGTCTTTCGGGTAATTCGTCACAAACTTGATTCGTTCCAATCCCGCAATGTCGTGCAACCGATACAGCAGGTCGGCAAGCCGCGTGGTGTTTCCACCTTCGGCAACATGTTTGTAACTGTTGACGGTTTGGCCGAGCAAAGTGATTTCTTTGGCGCCCTGGTCCGCCAGAATTCTCGCTTCGTCCAGAATCTGATCGGGATGTCTCCCCTGCTCCGGGCCGCGCGTCATCGGCACAATACAATAGGTGCAAAATTTGTCGCAACCAATTTGGATTCGCAGGAACGCTTGAAACGGAGTCGGTCGCATCGTCGGATCGCGCAGCGGATCAAATGTTTCGTGACTGCGTTTGATGTCCTGCACGGCACCCTCCGTCCGCCCGAGACTGAGAGCGGAATGTTGCCCTCCTTCGGCGCGGGCTTTGGCGATCAAAGCGGGAATTTGTTGCAACTGGCCCGGCCCGGCAATAATGTCGACGTAGGGAGCGCGTTGGAAAATGAGCTGTTGGTCTTTTTGAGCCATGCAACCCATCACGCCGATGATTTTATGGGGGTTGTTTTTTTTCTCGGCTCGCAAGCGTCCCAGGGCGCTGTAGGTTTTGTTTTCGGCCTGCTCGCGGACACTACACGTGTTAAACAGAATGGTATCGGCTTCTGACACGCTGTTGGTCAATTCGTAACCTTGGCGTCGCAGGCTGGCGACGATCATTTCGCTGTCCAGCATATTCATCTGGCATCCCACGGTTTCGATGTACAGTTTATGGATCGGCGAATCGTTCGACATGGATTGGCAGCAGTCGTGGGGGTTGGCAGAATTTTGTTTGAAGGAACGTTTTTTGGGGGAATCGTCCAGCCGTCGTTCCAGCACCCTGATTGGGTGTACCGGTTGGCTCGGTAGTCTACCATGCCGACCGCCGGTAAGGAATTCAAGTCTGGAAGAGAACTCGTTTCTCGACAGTCATCCGAAATCTAACCGAAAATTGTTCCCACGGACGGTTGGTGTCCGCGCAAAAACTCTTCGATGGTCATCGGACGCTTCCCCGCCGGTTGAATTTCGTCGATCGACAGCAAACCTGCGCCGGTTTGCACCAGCAATTGCTGTTTATCGCATACCGCGACGGCACCCGGCTGTACCGGAACTGCCGAGTCGTCGACCGCGGCGGGTAGCGCCGTCGCGCGGTGCACCAGGAGGCGCAGCGGTTCTTTCGCCCGATCAGTTGACCAATTCAAAAACGTACCCGGCCAAGGCTGAAAGGCCCGGATCTGATTGACAATTTTTTCAGCGGACCGAGACCAGTCAATTTGACCATCTGATTTTTGCAGACGTGGCGCGAGGCTAGCCAATTCGGGCGACTGTTTTTTCCCGATCAAACGAACTCCATCCCATTGTTCCAAGATTGCAATCGCTTGATGCACCGGCGCGACTCCCAATTCCGCCAGTCGTGGTTCGAGGTTCGCCGTGGTGTCGGTGGGTTTAATTGGCAGGGTAGCCGCCGCCAAACACGGTCCACCATCCAGTTTCGCTGTCATATGAATAATCGTAACGCCCGTTTCGGTTTCACCGTGGAAAATGGCCCAGTGAATCGGCGCTGCACCACGGTATTTGGGCAGCAACGAACCGTGTAGATTGATTCCACCCCACCGCGCGGCGGCTAAACACGAACGCGAGAGTATTTGTCCATAGTCACAGACGACCAATAGATCGGCATGCAGAGACTTAAGAGTGTTGACAAAGTCTGGATCGTTCGCATTCACTGGGTCGAAAATTTTCAAGTGCCGACTAAAGCCGAGATCTCGCGTAGGATTCTCCGCCGATTTGCGTCGTTTGCCGGCGTCGGCAATCGGGCGTGTCACCAAGGCCAGAACTTCATGCTGTGAATCCAGCAGCGATCGAAAAGTCGGAACGGCGAAAGGACCGGTGCCAAACAGGATGAGTTTCATGATTGGCCCGTTACCGGCAATACCTGGCTTCGAGTTCCGTCAACCGTTTCAAAATCGTCGCGTCGTCGGGAATCTCGTTCCCGTCACGTTTACTGGAATAGTCGATCCGAAAATCCTCCAGTTCGTAGGCGATCTCACGCTGGGCCGATTCGGCGACGCGATCGATGAACAACACGCCTTGTAAATGATCGTTCTCATGCTGGACAGCGCGCGCAAATAAACCGTTAACGGTTTGGTCAAATTTATTGCCCGCCAGATCATAGGCCGTCACGTGAACCTGTTCGGGCCGGGTGACCATGGCGTTGAGACCGACAATGCTCAAACAGCCTTCTTCGGCGACGCTGATTCCTTTGGGTGCACTAACCACCGGGTTAATGAAAACCAATTCTTCACCGTCGTCCGGATCAGCAGACAGATTCAAAATGAACAACTGCAACGGCCAGTCGACTTGATTCGCGGCCAGTCCAATTCCGCGCGCGTCGTACATCAGTTCGAACATTTCGCGGACGATGGACTTGAGTTCGCGGTCGACACGCGTGACAGGTTTCGTTTTGTGTCGCAACGTCGGGTGGGGATATTGGACGATCTGCAATTCAGTCAAGCTCCCTAACTAAGAAAAAATGATATCACTATAAAATTGACTTATCGAAAATTGTGTCGTTGATTAGTTCTTGGGAACAAAAAAGTTTGCGGTGTCACAGGCTTTTTTCTCGCGGAGACATCTTGACATTTGGGGGACCTCTTAAACATTCGCATTTTTCCGAAGGTTCGTTTGGTCTCTTGAGACGGAAGTCAAATAATATTCTGATGCCAATTGTAAGCGAGTTCTTTTTTTAAAGTCTTAGGATTTCGAATGTTGGGGAAAATTTTTTTTGGAAATTTTTAATTCGTAAATTTTTACTAAACGTTGCTTGACAACTCTGCTTCGATTCCCAAAATGGCACAACACACGATCGGGAATTTAAGCTCCACATCGTGCGAGACTGGTTTTGAAGTCGATGTATTCGTTGGAGTTGACCGCAGTCGATCATCATTATTGTTCCACCTCCGCCACAAGGCACCTGTTCCGCTGCGAACGCTATTTTGTTTTTTGCCGTGAGTTACTGTAAAGAGATCAGATCAACGTTGGAATCAAGAGTTTGCATGAAGCGGCTCTACGAGTTTGGGTGACGGCGACTGAGGGATTCGAGAGTCGGCGACGCAAGTCGTGGAGCGGATTCCACGCCCTTTATTTGCCTGTGACAAAATGATTGGTGGATGGATTCGCCTAAACGCTGCGATTGCGTGATCATTTTTTGGTCAGCATGGTTGCTTGACCAGCGGGTCTAATTTTATTCGTCTGGTTGAGTTGAGTTATTTGACGATCCAGAATAGGCGGCGAATGTGGCTCGGAGGCCCTTCGTCGTTTTTTTAAGCAACTGGCGGGAAACATTTACTCGAACATCCTCCCTGCTGGACGGCTGCCTTGCCACCGCTTTTCGATTGTTTGATCGCCTTCGGTTCCAATCTAGGTCACGAAGCAGCGATTTTGCGGGAAACCCAACAACGATTGAGCGAAATTCCAGGTATTGAGTCACTGGTCTTCAGCGATCCCCAAAAAACTGCACCCGTTGGCGGGCCCGCGGGTCAGCCGGATTACTTGAACGCTGTTTTTCGTGTCCAGACCACATTGGCGCCCGTTGCGCTACATGCCGCGCTGCTGCAAATCGAAAACGATCTCGGTCGCGAGCGTCGAGTTCGGTGGGGAGCGAGGAAACTGGATCTGGATCTGCTATTGGTGGATCAGATTCAACTGCAAACCGATCGCTTGACGCTGCCCCATCCGCGCATGTCCTTTCGCCGGTTTGTGTTGCAGCCCGCCTGTCAAATTGCCGGCCAAATGGTTCATCCGGTGGCCGAACTTACGATTGCCGAACTACTGGATCATCTCAATCGCACACCACCCGAAATTATCTGGGTGACCCCCAAAAACTCGACTGCCCAGCAATGTCGGAACGAAATCCTGGAATTGCAGGTGACGACTTCGTCGACTGAATCCGCTTGGCAGATCAAGCTGGTGGAAACAATGGAAGAATTCGCGGCCGCCAGTTCCACGGCCAAGTTAGTGGCCTGGAGTTTCGAGCGACCCCGCGAATTGGCGACGTGCCGCTTTCAGGGTCCGCAATTGAATTTGCCCCCAGACCCGACCAAGGTCGTGATTGAGCTGCGCGCGGCGATCGCCGCCATGAGCTAGGTTCGTCGCGCCATGGTTGACAATTGCAATTGTCGAAATTTCCACCAGCATCAATAATCGGCAACCATCACGGTTCCGCGAGTTCTCAATTGGAAGTAGAACTCGGATTGACTTACCGCTGCTTTTTTGAAAATTGAAGATCAATATGTTTCGATACGCCATCACAATTTTTCTCAGTGCGTTTTTGTTGTTCCAAATTCAGCCGATGATTGCCCGTTTTATCTTGCCGTGGTTCGGCGGAGCGGCCGCGGTTTGGACCGCTTGCATGATGTTCTTTCAGTTCACTCTGTTGTTGGGCTATGCGTATGCTCATATGTTGAGGTGGCAGTTGTCGCCGCGAAACGCCTGGTTGCTGCATACCGTCGTTTTGATCGGTGCGGCGCTGTTCGCAAACATCACTCCGGCGGAGAGTCTCCAGCCAGCGGGTGATGAAAATTTGACTTGGGCGGTCGTTCGACTATTGATATTTTCCATCGGCCTGCCGTTTTTTGTGTTGTCGACGACCGGGCCATTAATCCAGGCTTGGCAAAGCTGTTCGCACGCCGACCGGTCGCCCTATCGACTGTATGCACTGTCGAATCTAGGTTCGATGCTGGCGTTGTTAAGTTATCCCTTTTTGATTGAGCGATTTTTTCCACTGGCCCTGCAAACCAGAATCTGGTCGATCACGTTTTTGATATTTTGTATTTTTTGTTGGTGGAGCGGGTTGCAAGCGGCTCGTCGGCCGAACTGGGGAGCGGTTCCAGTCGATGATCGTGAGAGCAGCGGCGCTACAGCGACAAAGTTGCCGCGGTACCAGCCGTTGGTCTGGATATTATTGGCGATGGCTGCGTCCGTCATGTTGTTGGCGACCACTAATTTGATGTGCCAGGAGATCGCCTCGATTCCATTCCTGTGGATCTTGCCGTTGAGTTTGTATTTGCTGTCCTTTATCGTCTGCTTTGACCGGCCCCATTGGTATCAGCGCCGCATTTTTACTCCGCTATTGGCCATCAGTTCGGTGGTTGCCGTGGCAATTGTATTTTACAGTGTCTATGCCGGATTACCGATTCAGATCGCCGGATTGTCGATCGTCTGTTTTGCCGCCAGCATGACGTGTCATGGGGAGCTGGAACGATTAAAACCGCAGCCGAAACAACTTACTTGGTTCTTTTTGTTGGTGTCTGTCGGTGGAGCGTTGGGCGGATTGTTTGTGGGGTTGGGCGCTCCCCATTTGTTTGTCGGATTTTATGAATTTCCAATCGCGTTGTTGATTTGCCTGTTCGTTCCCCTAGCGATCCTGTTTTTTGAACCACGAGATTCGCAAAATCGCGCGAAAATGATTTGGGGCCGTTGGTTAATGATAGTCCTCGTGTTGGTTGCGGAGACGGTGGTCCTCTGTAGTCTGATGATTTACGTGACCCCTTCGTTTCAACCGCATGTGATCTATCGGGCACGCAATGAATATGGATTGGTGGCCGTGACCGATCGAGGTGAACGCCTTGTTTTTGTCAATGGTCGAATTGAACATGGCGCTCAATTCAAGGATCCACAGCGGTCGATGGAACACAATTCCTATTACGTGCCGGGCACCGGAGTTGAGGTTGGCTTCGAGGGATTTCGGGATTTTCTCCGAGCCGAAAAACAAGACCGAGGCTTGCTGGTAGGAGTCATTGGCTTGGGGGCCGGTGGCATGATGACCTGGTCCAAACCGGGAGATCAGTTTGTGTTTTTCGAAATCAATCCGGAAGTTGAGAGAATCGCCAAACATTATTTCACCTATCTACGGGATTCAGCCGGATCGTCAGAGATTGTCCTCGGTGATGGACGATTGCAATTGGAACGCCGATCAAAATGGTTAAAAGTCGGCAGTGATCCTCCTGCCGCGAATCTTCATGAGGGAAGTGGGCGACCGACCTATTCGGAAACCAGACGCGAGCCGTTTGATTTGTTGTTTGTCGATGCATTTTCCAGCGATTCAATTCCCTTGCACTTGCTCACCGCAGAGTGCTTTGACGTGTACCGCGCAAATTTGAAATCGACCGGTGTGTTGATCGTTCACATTTCGAATCGGTTTCTGGATTTGCAACCCGTGGTGCATCAGGCCGCAATTGAACAGGGTATGATTCCGCTGCTGATCCATACGAAACCCAAGGGCGACGGGAGACCTTCCTTGTGGGTTGTGATCACGAACAATGAATCAATATTGAAATCGGATTGGGTGAACAAACTCCAAAGTCCCTGGCCCGAGAACATGCCGCTGGTTCGCTGGACCGACGACCGGGCGAGTTTGGCGGAAGTGCTGAACTGGTCAGATGGAGTAGATTGGAAATCCATCCTGCGACAATTCCAGAGAGAATAGGTTCCCAGACGAATGGTGGTTGATGCAGATTGCTAATCCAGATTCAATCGCACCATTCGCTGGCCCAACCTGACAAAAATCGCTCGGTCGACCAGCGCTGGGTGAGACAGAATTCGCCATGCACCGTCCGTCAATATTACTTCGTTTGATCGGGGTGCATCCGGTACCGTCAAGACTTCTCCGGTGGAAGATAGCTTGGCCAATCTTCCCGGACCGCCGACAAAAATCGTTCCATCCGGCGCGACGCTGACCGCTGGCGGATTGAATGCCAGATCCGTTTGATTTTTCAACGAACCATCCGGCGAATAAAACTGAAAAGCGCCACTCGAAAGTGCCGTGTCGTCGCCCAGCCTCTAATCGGCCCAATCTTTGGAAATGTAGCAGACGTTGCTGGTCCGGCCCGTTTATCAAAATGAAAAAACGTGCGCCAAAAATATTGGCGCACGTTTCGAGTTAGACAGTGCGAACCGGAAGCGGAGATTACTAAGATCGGCGACGACGACCCGCCATTCCAAAACCAGCAAACTTCAAAACTCCACAGCTCAGGAACAAAATCGTTGGTCCGGGCCCAGTTGTCCGCCAGGCCGATGGCGGAGTCTGATTCTTCGAATGTTTGGGCAGAATCCCGTTACTTCTTCACCGCGATAGATCCTGCACCGTAGTCGTTGGTCGGATCGCGATACATGGCATGCGTGTGTTCCGACAGGTCGCCTCCCAGTTGTTGCGGCGAGTATTCGATCACCACGGTGGGCCCTTGGATGCGATAGGCTGAGGCTCCGCCGGGTTTTGTCGGGCCAAACCAAACGAACCAGGTCTCGTCCAGTCGTTTTGCAATTTTTTCCATTGCCGCAGCGGCATGGACATCGTTTAAGAGTCCGACTCGCGTTTGAATCAAATCTAACAAGAGCTCTTGTTGTGATTGGTCGAGCGTCGAAATATTAATTCCTTCTTGTGTGGTCTTTGCTCCGTCGCTGCCCGGCCCAAAAGCTAGATTCATGCGCGGTTTATCATCCACAGCGGCAATTTTCCGTTGTTCGGTCGTGAGCGTGCCGATGAATTCGAACGCCTTGTCTTGCTCCTCGCCAAGTTGCCTGATTTTACGTCCGTCCACTTCGTAATTGACGGGTTGTCCGCCGGTCAAAGTTGGCGATAGAGTAATCTGATCGCCGACAATAGTCGCGTTGACTCCCAAGTGATGTCCGCCAAACTGCCACATCCAGGGTTCGGTTGTCGAAGGCGTGCCTAGGATGGAAATATAATAGGCGTCTTGGCCAAAATCCGGGCCGCGCGATCCACCGCGACCTCCTCCGCCATTTCCCCTGTTTTTCAAAATTTCGTCGCCGCCCATGTTGTCGATGACTTGTTGAACTCCATTGGGGCTGAGTGTCGCCGCCAGCAATTGCTTGACCGCCTGCTGCTGGGTTTCGTTCAAATCACCCCAGCGCAATCCCTTACGCGGAACAGATCCGACGGGCAGGTTCGACCAGTTCCGACGTTGAGCCTGATCATCGAACGAGAACAAGAGCTTTTTCTGTTGGGCTTCATCCAGTGTATTGATTAACGCGGTAGCGGCCGCGGTCACTTTCGCTACCACGGCCGCTGGTTCGGTGGGTGGTTCTTGGGCGAAAGACTGTGACCCGACACCGAGCAGAGCAATCGCCACATAAATAGAGAGTTTTAGTTTCATTGGTTTCTCCTTTGTGAAATCAGGGCACCCGTTGTTGCGCTGCTGAATTGTCAGCGGCCAGCGAACCCAAGTGTAGACCTGTGAAGATTCTCGACGCAATCGCAAGAGTCGATATCGTACTTTTTCGTCCTTCCAAATATCGTAGCGGATGTTACAGATACGTTCGAGTCCGCAATTTCGCGACCTAAGACTTGGGCTAGTGCATTGTGACAGCATGGATTTCGGATTAGCCGGAACGCACTAGCGTCTGGTCACTTTGGAAAAAACCGTGGCCTAACGCCCTGCGGCTGATTTCGCAACCCGAAATCTATGCTGTCACAGAGCATTTGTCGCCTTGTTCTCGGGGGAGTAACGGCGCTACTTTGGGGGAGACGCGACCAGAAACCGATCGAACCATTCAATGGCTGCCTTGGAGGCCAGGGTTGAATCGTCGCCGCGAAAGCCATGGCCTGCTCCTTCGATCGTGATGAGTTCGCAGGAGACTTTGGCGGTGTCAAAGGCGGTCTTGATTTCCCGGCTATGACTGATCGAAACCAGCCGATCCTTGGTTCCGTGAATCAACAGCGTTGGGGCGTCATCACGTGTCACGTGCACCAGCGGCGAAACGTCATCCCCTTTTTTCACGTCGAAATCCAGCGCTGGAAAATCTCGGCTGGGCCCCACCATCGTTCGCAGGTCGGTCGGCGGGAAATAGGCCACGACGGCCGCGACCTGGGCCGAGTTCTTCGCTTCTGCTGTTTCGTCGATGGCGTTGTCGCCCACCGACTGGTTGGTGTCGGTGCCAAGCATCAGCGACAAATGCCCGCCGGCGCTCATGCCGCAAACACCAATCCGGTTCTCCTCGAAGCCGTAATCGCCACACTTGTTATGCAAAAACTTCACCGCGCGCTTCACGTCGGCGACGGCATCGGGAACTTTGAACAAAGGCGCGCTGCCGTGACGCAACAGAATCACGACGTAGCCCTTATCAACCAGTTCGCTGAGCAATTCAATGCGGCGAAACGTGTCCGGAGGAAACCAGCTGGAATTCCACCCGCCGCTGACGACAAAGATCACTGCGGCACCGTTTTTTTCCACTGGCTGCACGATATCCAGTGTCAGTGCCATGCCCATTTTGTGACCATAAACCACATCCGCCAGAATCGATGGACTGCTCTTCGCGGCTGCCGGCACAGATTCCAAGGCCGTTTCCTGCGCGATTGTTTTGGGGGACAACCCTACGAACAAAATGAAATTCGCAATGGCCAGCCCAATCATGTTTCGTTGCATAGTGTTCCCCGATCTTCAAGATCGCAGATAAGTGTTGGAGTTACGGAACCATGGTGTGACTGCCGCATTCTAAAGCGTTGCTGTCGATGCCGGGAACACGCCAAAGGCCAAAATACGACGGAAAATTCATTTGACCGAATCGAAGTTTTCGTTGCCAGGAGTTTTTGTGGCGGTCGCGAAGAAAACTTTCTGCGGTTTCGGTTCATTGTCGTGTTGGTCTGTTACGGTATTTGCGGTTGTCTGGCCCCGTCCGTTCCCGTCCTGGCCCCGTCCGTTTTTCCCCGTCCGTTTTTCCCTTATTGTGGCAATCGAAGGGCTTCCTATACATTCTGTTTCTCTATTTTGTTGAAAAGTATGGCGATGTCGCGTGATACTATTGGTAATTCGAGAAACAACCTCAGGTGTGCCTACTTGCTTCCATGTGGTTCGGTGTCGTTGCTGGACTCGAACAAATTTGGACAGGAATTGGCACACTGATTATCCGCCTCTCCAGCATCACAATTAATTGCACTGAGCGACTAGATGTTCTATTGGTTGATACCGCGTCACGAATTTCCGCACGATGCTTGGACGTACAATGCAGACGCAGTCGGATTTTTCGTCGAGATAGCGGCGACATTTGGTTTCACGTCCTTTGCTTTGTTGTTAATCATTGCGGGCCGAAGAAGCGGACATTGGGTGTGGAGGGCATTATTGCCCGTCGCGTTCGTTGGGTTGCTGGCCATAATTCCTGCTGAACAGGCCGTTGTCGTTGCCGTCGTTCAGTTGGCCGTCTTTGTCATTTTTACAGCGATTTGCCGGAAAGTCTGGAGGCGTTTTGAAATTCGCGACATCATGGCGCTGACGATGTTTTTCGCATTGAGCCTAGCCTACGCGGTGAATTTCCCGCTTCAGTACCTAAGTTTGAAATCGGTTCTAGTTGGGACGGCATTTGGCATGTTCACTTTGATAGCGGATGCCGCTACGCAAGCGAAACGAATTTGGATCAAATGGATTATCGCGATTCTGATTCCGTATACCGCATTGTTGATTCTCGTGTTGAGTTGTCGTGAAACAAAATCGAAACGCCTTCAAAGATTATCCCCCTGGCTCGTCGCCTTCGTATCACTACCCGTTTTGTTGATGATCGGCGATCTACTTTACAAAACTCCTTTGCCGCCGCCCTACGCGACGGGGCCGAATAGTCTCGGCAAGCTAATTTCAGTCGAACACCAAATTGGGGATTGGACCGACCTGTCAGATCCACAAATCCCGATGGCAGGACCTGACCTTCAGAAAGTACCGGAAGACGAAGTTGGGCTTGTTGCGATTGTTAGTTCCTACGCCCAACCCTTGAGGGAGGCCACGGTGATCATTGGAGAACCCGCCTGGATGTCAGTTAACTACAACTGGATTTACAGTGGCGGTTTCAAAGAACGATGCCCACAGCGCAACATACAGATGTCGCTAAATCAGATCTTCATTGCGAATGCGCGTTTGGCGATGATGCACGAGCGTTCTGACGATGCAATCAAATGCTATGTAAAAGCATTTCAGGTCAATCAAATGTGTGGCAACGGCGGGTTGCCGCTGGACCGATCACTGTCGATGAATTTGGACGTTGAATTGCTCAAGGAAATTTATCGCTACCAGGACCAATATAATTTGAAACAGCTACATAGGTTGATCGATGCCATCATTGCTCAGGATAAAGCTTACGAACCGTTCGAGGCCGTGATGGATCGACGTCGTGCCTGGGAAGATCGAGTCCCGCGTTGGAATCAACAGCTCCTGCTTCGCTATCTTAAGTTCAAACATCTTGATCCGCTTCGTTCCAAGGATTGGCAAATGAAATTCAATGTGTCGGCATGTCGATTGATGGTTTGCGAACTGGCGATTAGCGGATTCAGAAAAGCGAATAAACATTTGCCGCAGTCGCTTGCTGCCTTGGTCCCCGATTGGATTGGCGAAGTCCCATTTGACCCATTCCTGGACAAAGAAGCGCCCTTGAAGTTTACAATTAATGAACAGGACGAACCGAAGCCTGGATATTCGCTTTACAGTTTGGCAGGCGATCAGATCGATCATAAAGGTCGAGTTGACAAAGCGAGCGTCTACAAGAACCCGACGGATCTCACGCTCGGTGCAATATTTAAACTTAGGTGACTACAAACACCCCAGCGCGCCGCGCGGAGATCATGTCCGCGCCGAACCGGTTTGATTCAGGCCCAGTTGACGCCAATAAAACTCACCGACGAAGACGGAGTGCGCGGACGATTGCACACCTGCTTCCAACCGGAACCACGAGAAATTGCGAAATTGTGCTGTTGGCAGGATAACAAATAAGCATTTGACATCGCGTAATGACATTGGAACGGAGCCGATGTTCAAGTTCTCGGTTCAAGCAGGCCGGTTTGTTTTGGGGTTCGACCGACATTGGGATTTGCTGCGGAACTCGCCGTGATCCAACCGGCCCCGGCGATCGACGTTTTTCGATCGGTGGGGCCCGGGGGATCGAGAATACAGACTACCTCGGACTCGGTTTAATGTTCTCTATGGTTTTTGCGACAAGTTTACTACCGATCCGACATAGAGCAATGCGCATGAATATTCGCCGTCCACACATTAATCCAAAAGCCGGAATTTGGATTTACGGAGTTCAAAACCAAGTTTCGAACCGTCATCCTGAGTCAGCGTCGAAAACCGTTTCGAACGCCCCCGAAGTCGGAACTCACCTACGCGGTTTATCAAAAACCGCAGTTTGAGATGGTTAGCAAATGCTCGCGAGACCGCGCTCGGACAATAGGATGCCGGCACATTCCGATTCGACGAAGCTGGGATTCGGGAACCACAAAAACAGCGAATTTCTCGGATTTCAGGGAAATTGCCGTCTCGAAATTGTCCCGGCCATTATTCTAAATTTGATGTATCAAACGGGACGGTTCGAAGCGTTGGCTGGTCTGAATGGATGCGTGGTTGTCGGTTGAAAGATTCTGACAAATTCCAAAATTTCTACTGCGCTCTCGATTCACTTTTCGCGCAGTTGTTATAGGAGCCGCGGTCGGGTTGTTTCCGCTGCGGACACAGTTATTCAACACAAGGAATCCAAACCATGTCCAATCAATTTGTTCAAAGAGCCTTTATGTCGGCCGTATTCTGTTTTCTACTTTTCTCAGTTTGCTCGCCTATTTCGGCGCAAAACAGCGGACAAGATCGGCCGATTCAGGGGATGGCCGATGGAAGTGTCGTTGGCCAGATTCCGCCGAACGGGCTGGAAATCTCGTACGTGGGTAGGGCTTCGCATCTGGGGAAACACCGACGCGATGAAGTTCTATTCTTGAACCCCGATGGTTCGGTCACAGGCCAGATCGTGTTTTATTCGGCCAATGGTGATCAATTAAATGCCAATGTCACGGGGCAATTCGTTTCCCCCACAACGGCACAAGGACATTACTCGTTTGCCGGCGGAACGGGCCGATTCACCGGGGCCACAGGGCAAGCGCAATTTGAAGCCGTAACTCCTGACGGCCTTAATGTTCGAGTGCGATTTAACGGTACGATCAACTATTGATCAAAAGTCGCGCTCGATATTCGACTTGGCCTGCGATTGAACCGACTTCCTTGCCCGGTTGGATCAACCCAATTGGGTCCACCGGTCACCGAAGTCGTCCGTTCCGTTTGTCCCAAGTGAACCAACTCGTCGGCCAACATCACACTGGCCAGCAGCCAATTGGTCGCCAGCAATTGCGGCGTCGTCGTAAAGCTGAGCGCGCGGCATCGTAACGTTGACCGCGCTGCTCCGCAACATTTTTAGCCGTATCAGATTGCGAGCCAGCAAGCACGACCAGATTTCTGTTCGCACCATGGCCGGCGAAAAACGAGCCGGGGCCAGACAAAGCAAAACCGAGAGCGTCCTTGGAACTGCACGCGAAACCAATAAAACCCACATGCTAGCCTTTTAGTGGAAGCACTTGGTTTGATCGCAAAAAGCAAATTGGAAAATGTCTTGGTGTGGCCCTCTTGGTTTTTCTCTTGGTTTTCTACTTTCCTGACAAAGACGCCTGATCCCTTGGATCTGTTAAGACGTCTGTCCGCTTTGATCTGGTCTCTTTGGTCCAGGGAGCATCTCGCGGCTGGTAAACCGCCGTGGACCACACTGAGCATGGTTTCGCCGGAAAGCTCAAGGCGTTGGGGAAAGGAATCGCCAGGATTTGAGGGAGTGTCGCCAGTCGGTAGCGAATGTCGCTCTCGAAGCCTCAGAATCCCGGCAGCAAGGATCGATACGACGTCTACCAGTCGCTGCTCGTCGGGTCGGCGCGCAGTGTCAGCGCAGTTGGTCATGGGCAAAAACTCCGCAAATAAAGAATGGCAGGTACTTGGCCGAGCGCGGCCTCTATTGTTTACCTACCGGGCGGAGGTGCGAGTTGACGAAACTTCGTTTAGAATTCGTAGTGGATGAAGCAAGCTCTTTTTGATTGTTGATATATCGATCCCGTCTCTCATGTCCGACGTTACCCACATCCTGGCGCGAATCGAGTCCGGCGATCCAATCGCCGCCGATCAGTTGTTGCCGTTGGTGTATGACGAGCTGCGAAAGCTGGCGGCGGCTAAGTTGGCGCAAGAAAAGCCCGGACAAACATTGCAAGCCACCGCGCTCGTACACGAAGCCTACCTCCGTTTGGTCGGCACGGACAATCTGGCGACCTTTGAAAATCAAAGACACTTTTTCGGCGCAGCCGCGGAAGCCATGCGACGGATTCTTGTGGATCAGGCTCGGCGAAAATTGAGCGTCCGGCATGGTGGCGGTAGGCAACGAATCGCTGAGCCGCCGGACATTCCGGATTTTGTTCAGAAAATGGACCAGACACTCGCCGTTGATGAATTGATCGACCATTTTGCGGCGAATCATCCACGCCAAGCCGAGGTGGCTAAGATGCGATTGTTCCTGGAACTGGCGTTTGGGGAAATCGGCGAAGTACTGGGAATGTCCACCGATACGGCGGAAAATGACTGGAAATTTGCCCGCGCCTGGTTGCGTCGGGAATGGAAAAGGAATGATCCGAATTGATATTTTGGAAAACTCGGCAGATTCCTCTCGGGTGGATAACGGATTTCTCGCATAAGGATAGGGGAAGCTCACTGTTCGCGAATACGAGGTATCAAAATGAACGAAATCGAACTATTCAGCGCCGCTTTAAAGCTCTCGGCTGCCGACCGTGCCAAGTTTTTAGACTTGGCCTGCAAGGGCAACCCGGAACTGCGCGGTCAAGTCGAAGGACTGCTCAAAGCCCATTTCGATTCGGCGACGTTACCGCATGAACCGGCCGATAAGCCGATTGATCGGCGGCGGATAGAGACGATGGCGCAATCCAGACCGACGGAAACTCCCGGCACCATGATCGGCGGACGCTACAAACTTATCGAGGCCATTGGTGAAGGCGGCATGGGATCCGTCTGGCTGGCCGAGCAGGGCGAGCCGGTCAAACGGCTGGTGGCGCTAAAGTTGATCAAGGCCGGAATGGATTCGAAACTGGTTCTCGCCCGATTCGAGGTCGAACGGCAAGCTTTGGCATTGATGGATCATCCGAACATTGCGCGGATTATCGATGGCGGTCTGACCGAGACGGGAGCTCCATTTTTCGTCATGGAACTCGTCAAAGGGGTTCCGATCACCGAATATTGTGATACAAGGAAATTGACTCCGATACAGCGGCTGGAGTTATTCGTCCCGGTGTGTCAGGCAATCCAACACGCTCATCAAAAAGGGATCATTCATCGGGACATCAAGCCCAACAACGTGTTGATTGCATTGTATGATGATCGGCCCGTTCCCAAGGTGATCGATTTTGGATTGGCCAAAGCCACTGGTCAATCATTGACAGAGAAATCTCTCAACACGGGATTTAATGTGGTTGGGACTCCACAGTATATGTCTCCGGAGCAGGCAACATTCAATCAAATGGATATCGATACCCGCAGCGATATCTATTCACTGGGAGTATTGTTGTACGAATTACTAGCAGGATCGCCCCCGTTCAAACGGCAAGATCTCGAAAATGCAGGTTTCTTGGAGATTCTTCGGGTGATCCGGGAAGAAGACCCCCCAAGGCCAAGTACGAAACTCAGCACCGCCGAAGGCTTGCCGGGTATTTCGTCCTGTCGAGGGACAGAACCAAAAAAACTGACCGGGCTGTTGCGTAACGAACTCGACTGGATTGTGATGAAATCACTGGAGAAGGACCGTGCACGGCGTTATGTAACAGCTAACGGATTTGCCGCCGACATCAATCGCTACCTTGCAGGCGAAGCAGTACTGGCCCACCCACCCAGCCGCGTCTATCGGCTCCAGAAATTCCTTCGCAAGAACAAAGGGCTTGTGCTTGCAGCGAATCTGGTGCTTTTGGCGCTGCTGGCTGGAGTTGTTGGTACCTCGTTTGGTTTGTTCCGGGCAAACCGTTCCGCCGAATCAGCGAAGATCGCCACCAAGGTCGCTGAGAACAGGCGCGCCGAAGCCGAGGATCAGAAGTCCCGGGCAGAAGCTGGCGAGAAATTGGCAGAGTACAGACTCGCGCTGGTCCAAGCCGAAAAAAAGAGGGTCGAAGAAGAAAAACAGATCTCGCAAGCGCTGCTTGACTTTTTGCAGAATAAACTTCTTGGCCAGGCCGATTTCACTACCCAAGCCAATGCGCTGATCAAATCGGGAGGAACGGTTAGTGACGCGAAAAAGAACCCAACGATTCGCGAACTGCTTGACCGGGCGGCTGGAGAATTGACCGAAGAAAAAATCGAAAGCAGTTTCCCCCATCAACCGCTCGTGCAGGCGGAAATCCTCAATGCCGTCGGTATCACCTACAAAGGCCAAGGTGAATTTGAGTTGGCAACCGAGTTTCTTGAACGGTCGCTCTCGATCCGAAAGCGGCATCTGGGCTCCAATGATCCAGAGTTTTTGCGTTCCATGAACAGCCTGGCACTGGCCTACCAAAAAGCCGGCAAACTGGATTTAGCTTTGCCACTTCTTGAGGAAACGCTGGAACTCATGGTGGTCCAATTCGGCCAGGATTATGAAGATTCGGTTGCGGTCATGAATAACCTGGGCATGGTATACCATGATGTCGGACAGTCGGCGCGAGCCTTGCCGCTTCTGGAGCAGGCAATTGCACTAAAGAGGGCAAAAGTCGGAAACGAACATCCTGATACACTAACGATTGTCAGCAACATTGCCGTGGTCTGCGAGGCCACTGGCAATGTTGACAGGGCGATTGTTTTTTATGAGGAGGCGAACCAACTGCAGAAAGCTTTGCTTGGCGCTGATCATCCGGACAGTTTTGCTTTAATGAACAACCTTGCCTCGGCATATCTCAAGGCAAGAAAGCCGGAGTTGGCCATTCCGCTGTTCGAAAAGTCGCTGGAATTTTTCAAGAAGAAATTTGGCCCCGAGCACCCTGACACAAGCACCATCATGAATAACCTCGCCGAGGCGTACAGGGTTACCGGCAAACTAAATCTGGCATTGCCCCTTTTCGAGCAATCCCTCGCTATCGATAAAGTCAAACTTGGTCCCGACCATCCCGGAACGCTGGTGAGCATGCACAATCTCGCACGTGCTTACCAGGGTGCTGGCAACCTGGATTCTGCCCTACCACTTCTGGAAGAAGTGCTCCGCCAATTCAAAGCCCAACTGGGAAATGAGCATCCCAACACCATCAGAAGCATGGTTAGCCTTGGCGATGCCTATCTAGAAGTAGGAAGGCCGGACAATGCAATTCCACTGTATGAAGATGTAATGAGATTTCAAGAAATTTCGCTTGGCAGACAACATGCGGAAACTCTTCGGACCGTTGCCTACCTAGGCATTAGTTACAAGGAGGCTGGCCGGTTGAATGAAGGCATGTTGTTGCTAGAGGAGGCATACCGAGCCTCGAAGCAAGTTCCCCAGTTGGCCTTTACCGGTCGGGCACTGCTCGAAAGCTACACCAAGGCAGCCGATCCGACCAAACCGGAAGACCTTGCCAGAGTCGTGTCCCTAACGAATGAGTTACTCGCCGCTGCACGCGACACGCTCCCTAAAGACAGCCCCGAACTGGCCGGGCAACTCGCCGCGGCGAGCATGACATTGCTCACGTTTAAGGAATGGGATGCGGCCGAGCCGCTGATCCGCGAGGCGCTCACCATCCGCGAAGCGAAAGAGCCAGACGACTGGCGGACTTTCAACACGAAGTCGATGCTCGGCGGGGCGCTGCTGGGCCAGAAAAAGTTCGCCGACGCCGAGCCGCTGCTGCTGGCCGGCTACGAGGGGCTGAAACAGCGCGAGACGACGATCCCACCGCAGGGCAGCACCCGCCTTCCCGAGGCTCTCGAACGGCTCGTGACACTCTATACCGACTGGCACGCCGCCGAACCGGACCAGGGCTTCGACGCCAAAGCCGCCGAGTGGCAAACAAATCTGGACGAAAACAAGGCCGCTGCCACAGCCGACACTCCACCACCAGCCGACAAGGGGAAACAGCCATAAACGAAAGCGAAATCTTCAATGCGGCCGTCAAGTTGACGGCCGCCATTTTTCGGGAGGGCGAAGCTCCTGCTGAGCCGGCCTTTCCCACGGCCTCGAAATGACTCGGCGGGAGCCTCGCCCCACCGCTCTAAACATCTTTTCGTTGATTGTAGGCTTTGATTTCGCGATGCACAGATGTATGTGCTCCTGAGCGTGTGTTGAGAGGCATCTTGGGGTTCCGTTTGTTCTTAGGGGCTTTGATCCAGTCATCGTCCCATAGCTTTGCGAGCAGATTTCTGACTCGGTGAGCCGTGGGCTGTTTGTTAAGTATGAGGTCTGCCGTTTTTTGTGCTGAGACAAACGTGGAGATGGAAATGATCTGCTTCTTGGCTGTGCGAATTATTTTCGGCAGCGAGAGTTCAACGGGTGAGACTCCTTGTGCTTCACTGGCATGAGCCTGAATCAGTTTCATGACGTTGTAGATGATGAGGCTGATCGAAAATTGGAAGATGGTTGCTTCGGCCGTGGAGCCAATCATGTGACGCAAGTCGAATTCTTGGGTTACATGCTGAAAGGCTGTTTCAATTGTCCAGCGAAGGCCATACAGTTCCAGGATGTCGGCAGCACTGAATTGACTGCCATCGAGAAGGCTGGTCACGATCATCAGCGCTGGCTTGTCTTGACGTTGAACGACAATCCGGCGAACGCGAATACAGGTCTTGGTACCGGGTTTGCCGAGCCAGCCGATTTCTTCGACGTAAGGTCGGCCCCAACCGTCCTGTCCACGAGTCGCTGGCAGGTCTTCATCAACATGAAAATGGACTTTAGTATGGTAACGTATCACAAAATCCGAACCATAGGCTAAAATTCGCTTGGGTGTTGTCAGGTCGCAAAATTGACTGTCGGCCAAGAAGATATTGAGAAGGGGAGTCCTGGCATGCACGCTCTCGAGCAGGTCTGGCACCCGCGGGCCATCGTTGGCTTCACCATCGAGAGAACTGGAGATGCCGACTACCAATTGTTCATGGATCGACAAAGCAACTAAAGCTTTGCCGCCGAGCAGTTTCCCCGGCAAGCCGCGAGTTTCTTTGAGACGTTTGGCAATGTCTTTGAGCTTTTTGCCATCGATACCGTAAACGTGGTACTGGTTAAAACACTTGGGAACCTGCGTCTGTACCGACTCGGGAAACATCTCCAGCAAAGGCTCTATGCACTCGCAGACCAGTGCCTGCGAAAGCGACTGACGCATTCGACGAATCTTTCCGTAAGCGGCTTGATCACTAACAGGCAGTTGGTTAGCCGTGCGGGCAGCTTTGAACGCTTGACTCCCCACGGCCTGATGTTCAACCACTGCTGCGTACATTAGCCCAACAACAGTATGAAACGATAACGTTCCCTCATACGAAGCACCCCGATGATGCTCGAACAAGGATGACATTCGATCTTCACTAAAAAGAAACGACAGAACTGAAAGAACCCCTTCAGCCACAGGGACTCGTCGTAAAGCTTCAACAGAAAACTCGTCCTGATTCATGAAACACCTCCTTGTGTCATGACTCAACTCTATACCAACTCGGTACTTGCCGACAATAATGATGTTTAGAGCGGTGGCCTCGACCTCCCGGTGAATTGCTTGACTTCCTGTTACCAACCAAATGAACGATCATGAACGAAAACGAAATCTTCAATGCGGCCGTGAAGTTGACGGCCGCCATTTTTAGGGAGGGCGAAGCTCCTGCTGAGCCGGCCTTTCCCACGGCCTCGAAATGGCTCGGCGGGTGCCTAGCCCTCCCGGTGAATTGCTTGACTTCCTGTTACCAACCAAATGAACGATCATGAACGAAAGCGAAATCTTCAACGTGGCCGTGAAGTTGACGGCCGCCATTTTTCGGGAGGGCGAAGCTCCTGCTGAGCCGGCCTTTCCCACGGCCTCGAAATGACTCGGCTGGAGCCTCGCCCTCCCGGTGAATTGCATGACTTCCTGTTACCAACCAAATGAACGATCATGAACGAAAGCGAACTATTCAACGCAGCAATAAAGTTGTCGGCCGCCGAACGCGTCACGTTTTTGGAGTTGGCCTGCAAAGACAATCCGGAATTACGCAGTCAGGTCAAAGGATTGCTCAAAGCCCATTTCGATTCGGCCACATCTTTTGACGAATCAGCCGACAAGCCGGCCGACGGGCGGTTGATGGAGACGCTGGCGCTGACCGGGCCGATGGAACACCCCGGCACAATGATCGCCGGGCGCTACAAGCTGATCGAAGCGATCGGTGAAGGGGGGATGGGATCGGTCTGGTTGGCTGAGCAGAAAGAACCTGTACGGCGCAAAGTTGCGGTGAAACTGATCAAGGCTGGCATGGATTCCAAGAACGTGCTGGCCCGCTTTGAAGCGGAACGCCAGGCCCTGGCCATCATGGACCATCCCAATATCGCCAAGGTCTTCGACGGGGGCGTGACAGACCACGGTCGGCCGTTCTTCGTGATGGAATACGTGAAGGGGGTCCCGCTGACGGAGTATTGCGATCAAGCGCGGTTATCGTTGAAGGAACGCTTGAACCTGTTTATGCCGGTCTGCCAGGCCGTGCAACACGCGCATCAGAAAGGGATCATCCACCGCGATCTAAAGCCATCGAACATTCTGATCTGCCTATACGACGGCAAGCCAGTCCCCAAGGTCATCGACTTCGGCTTGGCCAAAGCGATGCACCAATCCCTCACCGAGCATTCGCTGCACACGGCCATTGGGATGATGGTCGGTACGCCGCTCTATATGAGTCCCGAACAAGCGGAACACAATAACCTTGACGTCGATACGCGAACCGATATCTATTCGCTGGGTGTGATCCTGTACGAATTGCTGACGGGCAGCACACCACTCGAGCGACAACAACTGAAGGCAGCGGCAGTGAACGAGGTCCTGAGATTGATCAAAGAAGTCGAACCCCCCAAACCCAGCACTCGCTTGAGCAGCAGCTTGAGTCTGCCCAGTATCGCCGCCCAGCGCAGCATCGAACCAAATCAATTGAAGAAGTCTCTCATCGGCGATCTGGACTGGATCGTGATGAAGGCGCTCGACAAGGAACGCAGTCGCCGCTACGAAACGGCCAACGGATTGGCCCGCGATATTGACCGCTTCCTAAACGATGAAGCGATTGAGGCCTGTCCGCCCAGCACGGCTTACCGTTTGAAGAAATTACTGAGGCGAAACAAGGGAACCATGCTCGCGGCAAGTCTGTTACTACTTGCACTTGTCGCGGGAACCGCCGCTGTTCTGGCCGTCCAAGTTCGGGCCAACGCCAACTTGCGGTCGGTCAACGCGCAACTCGACATGGCCAACAACGAACTTCAGTCTTCCAACACGCTATTAGAACAACAACGAGCCCGCGCCGAAGAGCGGGAACAGCAGGCGATTGACGCTGTGAGACGGTTCGGCGACGCCGTGTCCAACAACGCTGAACTCAAGAACAGCCCCGCGCTCGAATTACTGCGCAAGGCGCTCCTGAAAGAGCCTATCGATTACTTCAAGACCCTCCGTACAAGTCTTCAGAAAGGCAGCGACACCAAATCCGAATCTCTCGCACGGCTGGCCGCCGCCAACTTCGACCTAGGCAAGCTGACCGACGAGATCGGCAACCAGCAGGATGCTCTGATCGAATTCAAGGAGTCACTGGCGATTCGGCAGCAGCTAGCCAACACCAACCCGAACGACACCCAGTCCGTGAGCGACTTGGCGAACAGCCACCACTACGTCGGCCGCTTGCTGCACGCCACCGGCCAGCTGGACGAGGCGTTACTGGCGTCCAAGTCGGCGCTGGCAATTCGGCAGCAGCTGGCCGATGCCAACCCCACTGTCACCCAGTTCCAGAGCGACCTGGCATTCAGCCACAATAATATCGCCACAGTACTGAGCAAAACCGGGAATCCGATTGAGGCGTTGCAAGAGTACGAGGCGGCGCGGGCGATCCAACAAAAGCTGGCCGACGCCCACCCCACCGAATCCGACTTTCAAAAGTTCCTGGCAGTCAGCTACCACAACATCGGCGTCTTGCGTAGAGACACCGGCCAGCCGGTCGAGGCGTTGCAGTCGCTCGAGTCGGCGCTGGCGATCCGGCAGCAGTTGGTCGACGCCCACCCCACCGACACCGAGTTTCGGAGCGACCTGGCATTCAGCCACAACCACATCGGTATCATACTGAGCGAAACCGGCAAACCGATCGAGGCGTTACAGTCGTTCGAGTCGGCGCGGTCGATCCAGCAAAAGTTGGTCGACGGCCACCCGACCGCCACCCGGTTCCAGAGCTGCCTGGCAGATAGCCTCAACAACATCGCGGTCTTGTTACACGCATCCGGCAAGCCGCGCGAGGCGCTCGAGGCGTCCGCGTCGGCACTAGCGATCCAGCAGCAGCTCGCCAACGACAATCCCACCGTCATTCAGTTCCAGCGCAGCCTGGCAAGCAGCCACAACAACATCGGCGTCTTATTACGCGCTTCGGGCAAGCCGGGCGAGGCGCTCGAGGCGAACGAGTCGGCGCTGGCGATCCAGGAGCAGTTGGCCGACGCCAATCCCACCGTCATTGAGTTCCAGCGCAGCGTGGCCGACAGCCACACCAACATTGGCATCTTGCTCGATTCAACCGGCAAAGCGGATGAGGCTTTGCAGGCGTACGAGTCGGCGCTGTCGATTAGGGAGCGGCTGCTACGGTCGCACCCCGAGTCACCCGTCGACGCCAGTGGACTGGCCATGCTGCTCCACAACATGGCCAACATCGACCTAGCCGCCGGGCGATTCGACGAAGCCCGCGGCCTGCTCCAGCAGGCGATCAATGGGCAGAAGAAGGCCTTGGCTGCCAATCCTAGGAACCCTCAGTATCGGCAGTTCCTGGCCAACCACCTGGCCAACCTGATCAAAGCGGCCCAAGGGCTAGGCGACTCCGAAGGCGTGGTCGAGGCGGAGCGTGAACTAGCAGTACTTCGTGATTCGGACCCGGCGATGCTGGCCCTCGACGCGCGGTTGGCCGTGATTATCAACGGTGAGCAACAGCCCGTCAAAAATGCCGAGCGGCTTGCGCTCGCGCAACGCGCCTATGAGAAATCACTCCACGCTACAGCGGCTCGCCTCTGGGCCGAAGCGCTCGAGGCCGACCCGAAACTCGGCGATGATCGCGAGGCCGGGCATCGCTACAACGCCGCCTGCTCAGCATCACTCGCGGCCTCAGGCGCAGGAAAAGACGATCCGCCCCTCGACGTTGTTGCCAAAGCCACACTCCGCAAACAAGCCCTTGATTGGCTGCGCGCCGAGCTAATTGCCTGGACTGGGCTCGTCGAATCGGGTCCTCCTGAGACAAGAGTGAGCATCGCGCAAACGCTTGAGCATTGGCAACAGGATTCCGACCTCGCCAGCCTTCGCGACGAAGCAGAACTCGCCAAACTACCGGCCGAAGAACAACAAGCCTTCCAGCAACTCTGGACCAAAGTGGCGGAGTTACTGGAGAAGTCCAAAACTTGACCACCAGCCGTAATTTTTCAATCACCACCGCCACAGCGAAACAGCCATTAGTAAGAGCGAACTCTTCAATGAAGCATTGAAACTATCCGCTGCCGAGCGCGCCAAGTTTTTGGACTTGGCCTGTAAAGACAATTCGGAACTGCGCGGTCAAATCGAAGAACTGCTCAAAGCCCATTTCGATTCGGCGACGTTCCTTCACGAATCGGAGAAAAAGCCGACGGACCGGCGGATGATGGAGACGGCGGCGCGGATTGGGCACCCGGATCATGCAAGCCTTAGAGGAAGCAGCACGCGCCAATAACTTAGGTCAACTCTGGTTTCACGCGCAGGTCTCAGCGGTGCCCTTCTATCGATCATTGGGCTATCACGTTGTCGGTGAAGAATTTGTGGAAGCCGACATTCCTCATCTGTCAATGAAAAAAAGTCTGAATGAAACGTAGCTTATCCATATCGATTGGGAATACTTGGTAGTGCAAGTTATTAACCGTGCGTACCAACAATCGAAATTCCTCATTTCGCAACCGGCGAATTGTCTTTAATTGACTTTTTGTGGGCAGTTTGAGTCATTTCTCGTAAGCAGTTTGCCAGTTTGTGACCACGTTCAGCGGCGGAATGAAAGGGTTGCCGTCACCCTCCGGTATCAACACTAAAAACTCTTCTCCATCGAATGAAGGTTGATAGGACGCCCGTCCATCTTCGGTAACGAAGAGGTTCAACTCGTCGAACAATTCCTGTGGCGTTCCGAACGTCGGTTCTGCCTCGGGTGCCGAGGCGGGTTGTATTGAGACAGCCATCATTTTTCGATTCGCCAGAAAATAGAGTTCCAGCCCATCGGCGCGCCAACGTGGGTACTCTCCGCCCGCCAGCGAAATTTGGCGTTGCAGGCCACCGGTAGTATTTGGTTCGAGATAAACCTCATTTTGTCCAGATGCATCGGATGTATAGGCGATCCAACGACCATCGGGAGAGATCTGTCCTTCCTTCTCCGAAAATGGAGTCTGCTTAAAAATTTCGGGTGTCTGGTCACCTTCGAGAGGCAAAAGCCAGATATCTTCCCGGGTCGTGACACCGGTCTGTGAATAGACAATGAAACTTCCGTCGGCGGACCAGCTGGTAGCGTTTGTATTCGTTCCCATCGCGGACAGGGGTTCTTCTTTCGCCGAGGTTTGAGTCGTCTTCAAATACAGACGATCTTCCGGATAGGCCGTCAGCACAACTTTGGAGTTATCCGGAGACCAAATCGACGAAAATGCGCTGAAGGGTCCGAAGGTAAAGCGTTGCGGAACGCCGCGCGCTACATCCAACAACCACAGATCTCCAATTACGCGTTGCGCCGACAACGAGTACATCAGTTGGGATTTGTTCGGAGACAAGTCAAATTCCGTAATCCCTTTTTGTCTTAGCAGCGACTTGCCGCGCTGGCCAGTTCGGTCCAGCCAAACGATCTCACGTTCTTGCTCGGCCCCGGCATTGGAAAGATACATCAGTGTTCCGTTAGCAGATACCGTGAACGCGACGTTGGCAACATTTCCAGAATCTGGAACTAGGTCCGCCAAACGAAACGCTTCTCCCGTCGTTTTCAATTTTGCCGCATTGAAAGGTTGCGCCATCAGCGTCGTCGCACGTCGGAAGAGGATAAAGCCACTCGTCTTTGAGCCGGTTGAAGGCACAAAGCGAGTTGCCGACAGATCGGCCGCAATCCGCACCGGCGAATCTCCGCGCAACGAACCCACGTAGATGCCTTCGCCTTCTCGTGTGGCGGCTTCGATTGTATAAAAGAAACGATCCGATTCCGGAATGAAAGCGGGAAAGCGCAGTGAATCTCGTGGCCCTGATCCAGCGCGGGGCAGCTCTATCGCCGTTGCCGGACCGCCAGCTGCCGATACGCGAGATAGCGTGCCGGTTACCGCAGGCGCAAAGACGATTGTGTCGTTCGGACCCCAAGCCCCACCACGCCCGTCGGGTGCGTCGGTGATGTTAGTGACAGGACCGCCCTCAACGGCCACTCGCTTTAACGTGCGCTGGGAAAAGAACGCAATGTGTTTACTGTCCGGGGACCAAAATGGGTAAGTGCTCCCGGTGGTATCGGGAAATTCGCGCTCTTCGAGTGAATCCAAGGCTCGAACAAACAAGCGATTGCCTGAATCCGCTGCAACAAAAGCAAGGAAGCGTCCATCAGGCGAGAGCTGAAATTGAGTGAATCCCGCACCGCTCGGCCGAGTCAACTGGAAGCGAAATGTCGAGGACAAGGGCGGTATTTCGTGGAACCGGGCCCAAGCCAGCAAGATTGCGATGAGCGCCGTTATTCCGGCGAGTGCCGGCCACAACATCGATTTGGGGCGCCGTCGTTGCTCAGGCTCGACCAACAGCAAATGGTGATCGGCGATGGCTTGCAGACGTTGTTTGGGATCCTTTTGCAGACAGGCATCCAACAAATGGCGGACCTTGTGAGGAACCGAATCTAAATTGGGTGTTTCCTTAACGACGTTAGCCAACGTTTCCGTCACATCGTCGCCCTGAAAAAGATGCCTTCCGGTCAACATTTCGAACAACACAACTCCAAACGCCCAAATATCAGTACGGGCGTCCACCGGCTTGCCTCGGGCTTGCTCGGGACTCATGTAGGCTGCGGTTCCCAGAATCAAACCTTTTTGGGTCAGTGATATTGACTGTGTGGACGAGTCATCGACGTGGCTCGTTGACGGCGGATTGCCGATTTTGGCCAGCCCGAAATCGAGTACCTTCACGGTACCGTCATCTTTGACGATCACGTTGCCCGGTTTGAGATCTCGATGGGTGATCAGTTTTTCATGGGCTGCGGCGAGAGCTTGCGCGATCTGTTTAGAGATCTGCATCGCTTCATCGAACGAGAGCGTACCGGCATCGATGCGATCTCGCAGCGTCGGCCCGTCAATTAACTCCATCACGAGGTAATTCGATCCGACATCGTAGATTTGGCAAATATTCGGATGGTTCAGTGCCGCGACGGCTCGCGCTTCTCGCTCAAAGCGCTCACTGAATCGTTCGGCGGAAACCTTGATGGCGACATCGCGTTGTAAGCGAGGATCGTGGGCTCGGTAAACCTCCCCCATGCCGCCTCGACCGATAGCGGAGCGGATTTCATAGGGCCCAAGTTTGTCGCCGGGAACGAGCGGCATGATTTCGACCATTTAAGTCTGTCACATTGAAGACTCATAGCTTAGGGCTGCGAGAGGATTCGTGCGAGATGCCTTCCAGGAAGGGTTAGTTGTCGCATCTAGCGCCAACTACTTTCCGCTGGCAAATTATGCCGTGGGTAAACCGCAACGTGGAATGCCTGGCAGATGCGCTTGGAGCCCAGGTTAACGCAGACCGGGGACGCAGGCGATCGTTATGACTTCATGAATAGGGGGTGAAATTAATTCCGGCATTGATTTCGTCCGGCGAACTGGAATCGTCAGCCAGCAGGCGCGGCTGAAAGTTGCGGCCGCAAGTTCGGCGTTACCGCAACGGCCAGAATGCTCGCGGAGCTTCTGCTGATTCGCTGCAAAGAACGTCCCGCGCAACTCGCGGCATCCTAATAACATCTCGCGGATGCGGTCGTTCCAAATTTCGATGTTGCCAGCGGCTTTGCTACCCGAGACACTTCCCTGTTGAGCAGTTTTGAACGACTTCAGTTAACCTTGTTGTTGAATGAGAATAACACGTCGTTGCAGCGAAGTTGCGTGGAGCGCATCTTCGACTGTTGAGCATTCGTTAGTGGAACCAACGGATAGTGGCTGTCCAGCGAGCACAGTTCGATCGCTGTCGACTTCTGGGCCCGCGAGCCTTACCCAAAAATTCATGCGTACATGGCACAGTCACGTTTTGCATAGAACGAAAACCATCGCCACCGTGATGGAGAGATACTCAGGACTCAAGCCTCCGGAATGCTGACGTTGATTTGACCGAAAATCGCTTCGGTTGACCACGATGGCAACTTTGTGCGTCCCCTTTTTCAGTCGGGAATTCCGCTGATTGCATTTCCGTCCATCGACATGTCTAATGAAGACTTAGGGTATTCGAACCGGCTTACGACGAACCAGTTTGGGTGAAACATGAAACGCTTCAGAATGTTGATTCTACTGTCGGCCAGCAGCTTTCTGGTGGCAGGTCTTTGCTTGGCTGATGATGAACTGAATCGCCAGGGTTTTGCGTTGGCCAAGCAGTACTGTTACCAGTGTCATAATGGAAGCGAGTTTTTTGACATTACCGATAACGTGGCGATGATCAAGGATGGTTATCTCGCCAAAACGGACGACAACACAATCGAGTTGGATGAATCCGAGGTGTGGCAAAGGTTGAGCAATAGTACCATGCCACCCGAGGGTCAATCGGCGCCGACGGCAGAGGAAAAGGAGCTGCTTCGAAAGTGGTTTGTGGCGGGAGCCGAAAAGCCGAAACGCACCAAACGGTCTTTTGTCAGCGAAACGGCGGTGCTCAAATCGCTGCTGGACGACCTGAAGTCAATCCAAGAAGTTGACCGCCAGTATCAGCGGTACTTTACGCTGACGCATCTGTATAACAACAACGAGCAGGTTTCGGACTTTGAAATGCGACTGTACCGCGCCGCACTTTCCAAGGCGGTCAACAGTCTCAGTTGGGAGCCGGAATTGGTCATCCCGCGCGCGATCAATGAGGAGCAGACCTTGTTCCGCGTGGACCTGCGAGATTTAGGTTGGGACAAGCGCTCGTTATGGCGTGAGATTCTCAAGTTGTATCCTTATGGAATGACGCAGACGCATCATCCGGACAGGGCCACAAAGGAAACGTTCCTGCAAATCGAGAAACTGTCCGGTATACCTGTTCCGGCGATTCGTGGCGATTGGTTTGCAGCGCGGGCCACACGACCTCCGTTATATCACACGCTGCTGGAGATACCGTCGACGGACCAAGAGTTGGAGGAGAAGTTGGGGGTCGATTTTCTAGAAGATTTTCAACGAAATCGAATTCGCCGCGCGGGGTTTGCGGAAAGTGGTGTGTCGACCGCCAATCGGTTGCTGGACCGCCATCCCGCTCGCATCGGCAAATATTATTGGAAGAGCTACGATTTCAAGAAAGACAACTCACGGGCAAATCTGTTTCAGCTTCCGCTCGGGCCAAATTTTTCCGGCAATCCGTTTTCCGATTTCGCGTTTTCGCACGATGGAGGTGAACAGATATTCGGACTGCCCAACGGGTTGCAGGGTTACATGTTGATCGACAACGCTGGAAATCGAATCGATAAAGGCCCGATTGAAGTTGTGCGAGATCGCAATGAAACAGCGGGTTCGCCTGAAGTAGTCAACGGGATTTCCTGCATGGCTTGTCACGCACATGGCATGAGACAATTCAAGGACACCGTCCGCATGGCGATGGGGGTTTTTGGTGAAGCCAAGGAGAAAAGTCTGGAGTTGTTTGTCGCTCAAGAGGAAATGGATAAGGTGGTGGCGCAGGACGAGGCCCGCTTCATGGCGGCTCTGCAGGAAACGATTGGAACTTTCCTGCAGGCGGAGGAAGACCGGGAGCGGAAACTGCGTGACTTTGCCGAACCGATCACGGCCATTGCTGCGATCTATGAACGGGATATGACTTTGACCATGGCAGCGTTTGAATTAGGTATGGAGAACGCCGACGAACTCAAATCCGCCATTCGCTTCAATCCGGAATTGAAGACCTTGGGCCTGGGTGCATTGGAACAAGGAGCGTCGATCCAGCGCGATCAATGGGAAGATTTGCGCCAAATCAACTCGCCAATGCAGAAGGCCGCGCGCATTCTCGATCGCGGCGAGCCGTACCGCGCTTTTTGATATCTGCGGTACTTGTTTATTTCGTCCCCAGTTTTTTGGAGTGATGCGTTTATGGGCAAGCCGAATCTTGATTTGATCGTGCGACAACTAGTTGGTCTGTTGGTTGCGCTGAGTTTCACACTCCCCACGGCAGCGAACCAACTGCAATTGGAGTTGACGCGGGTCGCGAAGACGGTGAAACAGATCGCCGATGCACAAGGCGTTGACTCGGTCTCGATCGGTCGGTTTTCCGGGCCGCCGACGGTTCCGTCGGATGCCAACGCCGGCTTGAACATGGTCTTTCGGCAGGAACTTGAGCGAGCTGGTTTGAAAATCACGCGACGGGCCAGTATCGGCATCAAGGGCGAATACTTCATCGAACCGGACTTGAATGACCCGGACCATGTCCACGAAACGCTGGCCGTGAGGATCGATATTCAGTTGGTCGATGCGTTTGGTAAAGTCCTGACCAAGCTCGATTTCCGGAGCGACACTAACAACGAAGAGCTCAACCAGCCAACAGGCTTCCAGCAAGGAAAGACAGTTGCCCGTGTAACGGATGCCAATGACATTGTCGCATTGCTGGGAGCAAACGTCTCCCTGCCGCCGGACCTGGATTTGAAGAGCCGTCAGGAGGTTTTCAAAAAAGCACTGCTCAATCCAACCTGTTTTCTGAGCGGTTCGCAAGTCATGTTGGATGAACGAAGTCCCTACGCCATGGAAATCTTGGTCAAGCGCGGCGATGAGTATCAGCCGCTAAAACCAAAGCTTGAAGAGGGGCTGCCGTTTGTCAATCTGAAAAAGGGAGATGTCTATGCCATCAAGCTGGTCAATCGTTCACAGTATGATTCGGCTGTACGAATTTCCATTGACGGATTGAATTCGTTTGCCTTTGCCGACAATTCGGACTTCCGTTTCATGATCGTGCCATCCGGACAAGATCCGTTGATCAAGGGTTGGTACCGAACCAGTACCAAAGTCGATACGTTTCTGGTGGGATCGATTGCCAACAGCGCGGTTACCGAGCTGAATGCCGACACTTCGGGGGTCGGCACTATCACCGCTAACTTCGCCGCGGCATGGGAAGAGAATGCGCAACCGCCGGCCGATGAACTGTCAGCCAAGTTGCTGGCCAATCGAGGAGAAAAACTGGCGACCGGACGTGGGCCAGCCGCGGAGCAAAACACCAAACTCGTGCTCCGCCATATCGGTGTTCCCCGCGAAGCCATCAGTATTCGGTATTCGCTGGACTGAGTAACTCCCTATTTTGTCGTCAAGCCTGATTTGAGGGTTTCGTCATGCGCAGTTCGATCGCAGTGGCTGATGTACTTTGGCATCGTTGGCTTTGGTTTGGGCTGTTCAGTATGTTGCTGGGGATGGCAAGTGTTCGAAGCACTTTGGCCCGGCAGGGCGATACCACTCAAGCGTTGCAAATCGCTGAAGAAGGGGAACGACGCCTGGAAAGCGAGGACTTCCTCGGTGCCAGCCAGTCATTTGAGGCCTCGCTGAAGTTGGACCAGAGTAATGGTCTGATCTGGCATCAATTGGGATATGCCTACTTTAAACAGGATCGCCAGCGGGAGTCGATTGGCTGCTTTATGATCGGCGCGTCGTTTGATGCCAGTCGCGCTAGTTGCCTTTACAATTTGGCATGCCACTATTCGTTGGCCCAAGAGTCAGAGTTTGCGATGGATTATTTGCGGCAGTCTTTTCTCGCAGGTTATAGCGACTTTGATCATCTAGATGGCGATAGCGACCTGGACTCCGTGCGCGAGCTGCCGGAATTCAAAGAACTGGTGGCCAACGCTCGCAATGGCTTGACTGCGACACCCGAACAAACCTCAGCCGATTCAGCTGAGCAGAACAAACTTGCTGGCTTGTCGCTGCTGGAAGCCAAGCTGTATGAGCCGGCAAGCGAAAAACTGCTCAAGTCCCTCGAGTATGACGAGCAGAACGACGAAGTCTGGTTGTCAGCGGGATACGCCATTCAAATGTCAGGCGCACTGGATCAAGCGGAGCGATGCTATCGGCAAGCCGTGAACCTGAATCCATCGAATTTTACGGCTTGGTACAATCTGGGCTGCATCTTTTCCTTAAAAAACAACCCGGATGAAGCCTTCCGACATTTGGAGTTGGCGGCGAAAGCGGGATTTGATGACGTTGCACAATTGCAGAGCGATACCGATTGGAA
The DNA here is from genome assembly GCA_031409295.1 of Mariniblastus sp. Lineage (GTDB taxonomy): Bacteria > Planctomycetota > Planctomycetia > Pirellulales > Pirellulaceae > Mariniblastus. The sequence continues at coordinate 13,409 of JANNWZ010000184.1, read as the reverse complement.
CAACGTCCGCGGCGATGCGAGATTTTCGACTTTGTTGGCAGCAGTCCAAATCAACTTGGCCAAAAAGTCTGAAAATGAGTCGGGCGAGCTGGCTGGTGGAGATCACGAATCGATCCCGTCTGGGAATACGCTCAATTCAACCGCGACGGCCAATCCGACCCCCAATAGTGAGATGCTCGCCGACCTGTCCAGTCCTTCTCAGACTTTGGAAGTCGCCGTGGCCAAATTGACGCGTCAGATGCCACGTTTGATGCAGCTTATCAATCAGGGAAAGAGCTTTGAGGTGATGGTTTCGATTCGTGGATTCGTCGACGGTTCGCGAAATGTGATCAGTGGCCAACCGGAATTTGGCATCATCCTTGGAATGCTGGCGACCGCATACGCCCAGATGAATGATTTTCGTAACGCGCGGCCGTTTGCGGATGAAGCCGTCAAGGCGATCGGTGCAAGCGAGGGAAAGCAGTCACCCAGATATTGGGACGCGCTGGAACTACAGGCTGGAATCCTCATGGAGTTGCTCGATTTTACTGCAGCGCGGGCGATCTTCGCAGAAGTCGCCGAGTCGAAGCGCCAGTCTTTGGGAACCGGTGATGTGAGCTACGCGTCCAGCGTGATCAATGAAGCGTTTGCCAGTGCGTTTCTGGGATATGCTGAAAGTCGGATTACCAATGTAGAACTGGCTATGAAAGTCATCGCCGACAAGTTGGGAAAGACGAGTCCCGGCTATTTGGATGCACTCAGCCGATCCCAGCGGTTCTATGTGCAGGCCAATCTCCGAGATCGAATCGAACAAACCATCAAGGAAATGCGCACCTTGGCCGAAACGGCAACACAGCCTGAAGTCAAGGTGCTTGCCCGGCTACAGATTGCCACGTATCTCTCAAGTCAGGCCCGGCTCAACGAAGCTCTGGTGTTGATGGAAGAGGCCATCCGCATTCAAGAGCAGCAACAGGCAACGAAGTCTTTTTTGTTTCTTCGCTGTCAGCTGTTCCTGGCAATGCTACATGCGAACATGACCGATTGGTCGAAAGCCGAATCCGTGCTGGTGCGGGCGAAACAATCCGTCATTGATATGTTCGGGGCCGAAAGTGTTGACAATGCCACCATCTTGCATTTGCTGGGAGAAGCCAAGGCCGGTCAAAGTGCCTATGCTGAAGCCGAGAAAAGTTTTCTCGACGCGACGGCGATTCTTCAGCGTGTTTCGGCAAAGTCTCATCCGAACTTGGCAGTTGTTTCGATCAGCCTAGGGAAGCTGTACGTGCGAATGGGAGCTCGAAAACGAGCCGAACCTCTTTTTCTCAAGGCGGCCAAAATACTAAGTGACATTTTTGGGGCCGAAAGTGCCCAGTATTCCGAAGTCTTGAACCTATTGGGAATTTACCACACGCGGGCGGGAAATTTCCAGAAAGCGGAAGGTTACTTGAAAGAAACATTGCAGATCGCGGGAAAAAGTTTCGGTGATGGCAGTCCGAACATCGCCGCAGTTCAGCGCGATCTGGCTAGGTTGTACTTGAAATCCGGCGAACTGGACAAAGCCGAGCCACTGCTGACACAGGCAATGAAATCGTTGGAAAAAGAAATCCCGCAGTTGAAAGCCGAGTGTGGTTCTGATCTTGGCGACCTCTACGCGCGGAAGCAAGAGTATTCCCGGGCCGAGCAAATTCTCTTGGAAAGTGAGCGGACACTGGAGCGGGCCGTTGGTAAGGATAATGAATCGACGGCCGCCACCATGTTGCGGTTGGGAGAAATGTATCGCCAGAAAGGCGAACTGGAAAAAGCGACTCAATGGTACCAGGAGAACCGGGTCAGCGTGCGGCAACATACGGCGCGCGTGTTGCCGGGTTTGTCTACAGATCTTCAACTGACCTACCTTGAAAACGAATTTCAACCGAGTTTCCACAGCAGCCTGGCGTTAGGTTACACCCTGCGCGACAACCAACGTGCTAGAGTACTATCGGCCGGTTGGTTGCTCAATGGTAAGGGGCTAGTCCAGGAGGTGCTGGGCGAGGGCGCTTTGTTGTCGTCTTCGGAGGCGGCACCATTGGTGCTGGAGCTGCGCGCGGTTCGGGATGAAATGGCAAAACTGACCCTCAAACTCGAATCCGATCCGCAGAAACGCAAAAGGCAAGTCGTGCAGGTCGCCGACTTGGAAACGCGTCAGCAAGATTTGGTTCAGCGCATCGCGGCCAGCAGCGGTACACGCAATACGACTCAACCCTGGGTGTCCGTCGGCCAGTTGCGAGAATCGTTGCCATTTGGCACAACGCTGGTCAACATCGCCCGATTCAGTCCCGACTCTAATCCCCAAGCGGACGCGAAGGTCACGGCCGAAGCCAAGTCAACGGAACATTATGTTGCGTGGATCATCCCTTCGATCGGCGATGGTGAAGTCGAAATTGTCGATCTTGGTCAGGCTAAAGAAATTGACGCTTTGATCGAAGACGTTCGCAAGGCGCTCCATCAAGCCGGAAAGCGACTATTTGAAGTCGGCGAAAAAGATGCCGCTCGCGAATTTGAAGCGCCAATGTCGAAACTTTCCGAGCGGATCGTTCAGCCGCTTTGGAAATTCCTGGGCAAATCCGAACACCTGATCATCAGCCCGGACAGCAATCTTTGGTTGGTTCCGTGGGCAGCCGCGTTGATTCCCACCGACAGCAAATCGGCGGATTCCGGGCAATCGGTGAAGGAGAAGAACCAGGACAAAAAGTTTTTGATTGAGCAGTTTCCGATTAGTTATGTAATCAGCGGGCGAGAGCTGGTGGCTGCGAGTACCACTCGCGCGCTGATCAGCCAAGCAGCCATCTTTGCCGATCCGGACTTTGATTTGCAAACCAGTCCGCAAGAGGGCAAGGCCGAGCCGGCTGGAGAACGGAGTCTTTCGGGATTGAAGTTCAACCGGTTATTCGGGACAGCGGAAGAGGCTCGTTCCATCAAAAGCCTGGTCGAAAAATTCCATGGTGAAGCTCCGATGGTTTACCTTCAGGCTGATGCGCGCGAGTCAACGCTGAAACAGCTCCACCGTCCGCGGGCGTTGGTCATCAGCACTCACGGATTTTTTGCCGAGGCAAGTGAGTCTCAAACCGGCGATTCCCGGACTAACCTTCCTGCCGCCACCGTTCGTGGAGAATCGGGACAGGTCTTTGAGAATCCTTTGCTGCGGTGTGGACTGGCGTTGGCGGGTTGCAATCTAAAACAGTCCGATTTGGCAGGCGTGGAAGATGGTATTCTGACCGGTTTGGAAATTGTGGGCACCGATCTCCGCGGCACCGAGTTGGTGGTGCTGAGTGCCTGTGAGACCGGCGTTGGACAAACAAGTCAAGGTGAAGGAGTCGCCGGGCTACGTCAAGCGTTCCAGCAAGCGGGCGCGGAATCGGTCGTCGCATCGTTGTGGAAGGTGCCCGATGTCGAAACTACCGAATTGATGAAACTCTTTTGGAACGGGTTGTCCGAAAACCAGGCCCAGCCGATGGCCTTGCGGCAAGCTCAGCTGGACATTATTCGGAATCGACGAACCAAACACGGGGCTGCACATCCTTGGTACTGGGCTGCTTTTACGCTCACCGGAGCGCGCTAATCGACAGAGAAACGGGGCCCGAAAAACCATGAGCTGGACCTGTCTCCGTTTCTCCCTCCGCGGTTTTCGGCAGTCGGCCTCGCATTCTTTTGAGTGAACGCGGGCCGGGCCCGGGCCGGGTTGTTTTGGTAGACTGTCAACAACAGAATCAAATTTTTTGCGAATGAGGTGAGTTCGATGACCCGACGACGAAACATCAAGCGGTGCCGTATTTCTATTTTTACATCACCCCAATACTTCATCCGGTTCGTACTTTCAAGTTTTCCGTTGATCCTATTTCTTCTTTCGAATACGGCAACTGCCGACGATTTGTTGAAAGAGGCAAAGCGAGTGGTCTTTTTGGGGGACAGCATCACCTACAGCGGTGAATACATAGCGATGCTCGAGGCCGCCATTGCAGTGGAATTTCCTGAGCGCGAGATCGAGTTACTCGATCTCGGCCTGCCCAGTGAAACTGTTTCCGGTCTGTCCGAACCGGGACATGCGGGTGGTAACTTCCCGCGTCCGAATCTGCACGAGCGACTGGATCGAGTTCTCCAACAAACTCATCCGGATTTGGTGATCGCCTGTTACGGCATGAACTGTGGAATCTATCACCCGTATTCCGACGAACGATTCGAAGCTTACCGTCAAGGGATTCGCAAGTTGTCCCAACGAGTCCATGCGGCGAAATCTCGTCTCGTACTATTGACGCCCCCTGTATTTGATTCCACACCGATTTTGAAACGGACTTTGCCCGCCGGCGAAGTCGAATATCGGCAGCCCTATCGCGACTACAACCAGGTCCTGGATCTCTACTCCGCGTGGCTCGTTGCGGCTCAAGGCGAGGGTTGGCAGGTGCTGGATATTCATACGCCCATGAACCGGTTCCTCGCCGATCAACGGCTAACCGACTCCAGTTTTACGTTGGCCGACGATGGTGTGCACTTGAACCGACAAGGGCATTGGTTGATCGCGCGCGAGTTGATCCGAACATTGGGAGCAGCTCGAGTCGACGTGGATGCAAAAAAAGTGGAAGACGGGTTCGCCGCCGTCGGAATGATCGATCCATTGCTGGACCGATTCAAACAGCGGCAAGGGTTGTTAACCGATGCTTGGATAGGTGCCATTGGTCACCTGCGGCCGGGTATGAAACAGGGCTTGCCGCTGGATCAAGCGAACGAGCAAGCTCAAACGCTCGAGCTGGAAATTCGGCAGCTCGCCAATTCAATCGCGCCCTTCCCCGGCACAAAGTCCGATTGGCATGGATTTCGGCGTTTCGATTTTGACGTCAACGGCAAACAAGCGACCGTCGTTGTGCCGCAGCGTGTGTCCCCGGGCAAGCCGTGGGTGTGGCACGGCGAATTCTTTGGGCACAAACCCGAACCCGATATCGAACTATTGAAGCGCGGTTTTCACATCGTCTATTTGCAAGTTCCCGATCTATTTGGATCGCCCGCAGCGGTCTCGCACTGGAACGATTTGTATCGAGAACTGACCGACAAGTATGCGTTGGCGAAGCGGGTCGGGTTGGTGGGGCTGAGTCGGGGCGGGCTGTATTGTTACAACTGGGCGATCGCCAATCCTGACAAAGTCGCTTGTATTTACGGCGACGCTCCGGTCTGTGATTTCAAAAGCTGGCCCGGAGGGAGTGGCGCTGGGAAACGAAGCGAAGGCGATTGGGCTCGAGTTTTGGAATCCTATGGATTCAAATCCGACGCCGAAGCGATCGCTTATTCCGGCAACCCGGTCGACAATTTGGGCCCGTTGGCGGATCAAAAAATTCCGTTGCTGCATGTTTTTGGCGATGCGGACGACGTCGTTCCGTGGAACGAGAACACGGGAATCGTTGCGTCACGATACCAAGCCCTGGGAGGTGAAATCCAATTGATCCGCAAGCCTGGAATTGGCCACCATCCTCACGGGCTCGATGATTCGACACCGATCGTCGATTTTTTGGATTCAAATTGCCGAGGCGGTGCTGACCGCCGAGGCCGAAATTACCAATGAACGGTGACGTACGTTCGATGCGATCAGAAAAATTATCTAAATTCCAAGTTTTTTGGTGTGACAATCGACCTGATTTCCGGCCCGGATAACAATGGTTGAGTCAAGACTTGAATCACGCGTTAACGCAATCAATTAAAATTTGGGATCACGCGGATTCGAGGTGAGCAACTATAATTGGACCTCGAGCTGTGATGAACAACAGTTTCGAGATGCCGGTTTCGGAAAGACCTCGGAAATGCAAGCGACGCCAACTTCATCCATACGATTGCTCGAACAAGCGCGAAATGGCGATGCCGATAGTCTCGGACTGTTACTGCGGAAATACTTTCGTTACCTCAACAGCTTGTCTGCCAGCCATCTCGACCCTCGCATCCGCTTGCGGGTTAGTCCGTCGGACCTGGTCCAAGAAACGTTGTTGGAAGCGCATTGCGATTTCCCCAAGTTCGTGGGGGCTTCGTTGGAAGAGTTTACGGGTTGGCTGCGAAAAATTCTGTTCAACAATTTGTCTCGGGCGGTTGAAAATCACATTTTGGCCGGCAAGCGTGATGTGCGCCGACAGCAATCACTGGATGAACAGGCTCCCGGAAAAAGCTCGACACAACGTTGGGATCGGATCCTCCAAGGTGACTGCCCCCCGGCCAGCGCAGTTTTTAGACAGAACGAAACCTTGAGTGCCTTGACGCGAGCCATCGGTCGACTACCCGACGATTACCAATTGGTTATTCGTCTTCGAAACTTCGAGGGCTTGACCTTCGCCACCATTGCCGCCGAGTTGGATCGCAATCCAGGCGCCACCCGGATGTTATGGATCCGCGCGGTCGAGCGTTTGCGCAGCTTGATGGCGTCGGACCTGGAACAATAATTCCCTAATCCATCGCGATGAAGATCGCACCAATAACCAAGTGTAGAAGTTGGAAACCACGATGAAGGCCACACCGTCTCGAACGAACAAAGTCGAGGTCAAGGCATTGGACGAGCAAGCGGGCGATCACGATCTGTCCTGTTTGTTCGACCAGTATGCTGCCGCCATGGATCAAGGAGATCTGGAATTGGCGGAATCGATCCTCGGCACTTTTCCAGAGATGACCAACGATTTCCAGACCCAATTGCGTGGGCTCTATCTGTTGGGAAAAACGTCTTGGGAGCAACAGGAGCTGGCACCCTCGGAGTCGGACACCGAGCCTCGACGATTGGGAGACTTTGATATTGAGTACGAATTGGGCCGCGGGGGGATGGGGATTGTTTACGCGGCGCGACAACGATCACTTCAGCGCCGTGTGGCGTTGAAAATTCTTCCGTTCACGGCGGTTCTCGACCCCCGTCAGGTCGCGCGATTTCGAAACGAAGCCCAGGCGGCCGCTTCCTTGCATCATTCCAACATCGTTCCGGTCTATGCCGTCGGTTGCGAGCGGGGTGTGCATTACTACAGCATGCAATTGATCGAAGGCCAATCACTGGAACAGTTCCTGAACGATCTCCGGTCGCAAGCGGGAGCGTTGAGCACGAATGAGCCAAGCCAAGACTCCACCCAGGCTGGCATCAGCACGTTGCATTCCATCCGATCGACGAATTACATCCACAAGATTGTGGAGATCGGTGCTTGTGCCGCAGCGGCCATTCACTACGCTCATCAAAACGGCATCGTACATCGCGACGTGAAGCCATCCAATTTAATGTTGGACCAAACCGGACAGGTCTTTGTGACGGATTTCGGTTTGGCCCGTTGCCAAAGTAATCCCGGTTTGACATCGCAGGGTGAACGGTTGGGAACAATTCGGTATATGAGTCCCGAGCAGGCGACGGGGAGGTCCCATGAAGTCGATTTTCGCACAGACATTTACTCGTTGGGTGTGACGCTGTATGAATTGTTGACGCTCACGGTTCCTTTTCCGGAAGAGAATCGCGGGGAGTTGATAACCGCCATTGAACGGGGAAACCCGGCAGCGCCCCGCAAGCGAAACCCGGCGATCCCCGTCGACCTGGAAACCGTGGTCGCCAAAGCCATGTCAACCGTTCCCGAAGATCGTTACTCAAGCGCTCAAGCTCTGGCCGACGACCTGTTCCGTTGTCTCTCGGGGAAACAAGTATTGGCGCGCCGCCCATCGAGACTGGAATGCGCATCAAAGTGGTTGGCGCGACATCAGCGAGTCGTCCTGGCGTCCAGCCTCGCGATGCTCGCCATGACCATCGCGGCGATGGCGATTGCCACCATTTTCAACGGCATGTGGCAACGAGAACGGCAGGCTTCGTCGAACGCCCGATTTTTTTTGACCCAGGCCAACAGGACCGTGGAACGTTTTGGCCGATTGACGCGCGAACCCCTGGAGTCGATCCCTGGTACCGATCAGATACGTTCCGAGCTGGTTGCAGAAGCAATCGGTTATTATCAAGACTTCTTGAGATTTGCTGAACAGCAGCCGGGCCTTGAGTGGGATCGAGCGCAAGCCACCGCGGAGCTGGCGCGAATGTTTACCAGTGCTGGCGACGATGCCAAGTCGATCGAGCATTTTCGGCTGGCCATCGAGCGTTTGGATGCGTTGGACATTGATCCCAGTCAACAACAACGGCTGACAACCGAGCGCGCGATTTGCTTGAATCAACAAGGGCTGGCCTGGCAACGAGTCGGGCAGCAAGGGCCGGCGGAAGCGTCGTTGCGCGAGGCGATCCGGACGTTCTCCACGTTACAGGAAAGTGTCTTGGACGACCCCGAAATCCTGGCAGCGTTTGCGCAAGCGCAAGCGAATCTGGGAAGTTGGTTGCAGTCCCATGCCGATCCGGCAGAAGCTCAACTGTTTTTCGCCAAAGCTCTGAAGTCGATCGAAAACGCTGGCGAGTCACGTTTAGTCGACACCACGCTCCGCAGCGCGTACTTCAAAATTCAAGGAAACTACATCAGCCTGTTGGCTACTGCAGATCCCGGCCGGGCTGAACTGGAATTGCCGAAGATGATTGGGCAGTTGCAGTTAACCAACGAATTATTGACCGGAGAAAGTGCGAGTGGCATGAGTTCGATAACTAACTCAGTCGAACAGGAACTGCGGAGGGAGAACACGCAGCATATTGCGGACTTGCAAAACAACTATGCCGTTGTCCTATGTCGACAGAAACGCTGGGACGATGCGTTGGTCGAAGCGGAAGCAAGTTACGCGTATTGGAACGAACGCCACGATCAATCCCCGCTGGACTGGATTGCGACGGAACATCTGGGAACAGTTACCAATACACTTGGCGAGATTGCTTGGCACCAGAACTCATTCAAGGCAGCCGAGAATTGGTTCCTGGCAGCCGAACAATTGTTGAAGGCTTTGGTGGTACGGCAGCCCGTCCGCGCGGAACTGTTGAGCCGATTAGCAATGGTCTATCACAACCGAGGATTATTGGCGGCGAAAAACAAGGACCGTTCAGCGGCCTTGGAATTGATTCGTTCGGCAATGCAGTTTCAGGACCGGGCTCGAACTGCTGCTCCAACCAATCGCAATTATGTTCGATTGTGGGAACTGCATCGCCAAGTGGAAATCCAGTTGACCGAATCGGAACCTGTGAGCCGGTTTCAATCACCGCCGGGTCAAGCGCAGATTGCTACCAGCGAGACCCAGACAAATAGGGCGTCTGATCATCGAGTGGAGTTCAGCCGATGAACAAGCCAGTTCAAAAACCATTGCGATCCCGCAGGATGGCACATTGCTCAATGAGTTCACCATTGGCGTTTTTACAATTGGAATCCAGACAGTTGCTGGCGGCAGATCTGACGAATTTGATACCTTTTGAAATGAGGAGTTTCGGAGATACTATCGCTTCGCAAGCAAGTAGTCTGTCGTCGACGGGACTTCACAATTGTGGACCGTATCTACAGGGAGCGCAACAATCCGGCTCGACGAACGCATTGGAAAACGCCGAGACGGAAGCTCCCGGCCCAGTTGGTCCGAGCACAAGTCCGTCCGCAGGTGCAGTTGATGCGACGGATACGGGAATCAGAGACGAGGACAATGACACTGGGCGCGATGATCATTGTGAAGGGACTCTAACAAACTATCCTCTCGGTCCGGGTTCCGCTTCCTACATTCCTGCGACCAACGGAGTGATTCACGATCCCGGTTCGGCGACGGTCGATCGTTTCCTTGTCCAGGGTGGCATCCCCCAGTGGAACGGATTTGCGCAAAACAATTCGAATGTGGCAAATTTTGGTGCGTCTGTTTCGAGTATCCAATACCAGGAGAATTCGCCAAACCAATCGACGAATCAAAATTTGTCGATCGCCCAACTACGGGTTAGCGATCAGGCACCGATTGATTCGTTGAATTCCGGACTACTGACCGAATTGACACCCATCTCGTGGCTTTCATCGATCGACGATTTGCCACTGCAGAGGATTCCGTTGAATAAGGCGGAATTGACGACACAACTGGGCAATTATTTTTCCGAGTTGGACCAGGACCAAACGATGGGTTTTCAAACCCCAGCCACCACTTCGTTGGCCGCTCGTACCGGACAGATCGAAAGCCAACAGTTGTTTGCCATCAGCCAACCCAACCAGGAATTGGAGCTGGTCACAATGATAGTCGACGCGGATTTCGCCAAGGCGCATACGACGAACGAGTTGCCGATTCCCATGGTGGACCTTCAAGTTGCTTTCGCAGCTCGACCAAACTCGCCCGACCAGCAAGCGGCCAGCCAACAAGACGCCGACGCACTTCTGGAGCTCTTGGCTAATCGCCTTGAATTCAACATCCCACAACCTGGCGCTACTCAGTCCGAAGAGCTGTTGGCAGTGCAGCGGAGAGAGAGTTTGCGCGCTTGGGTTCCCACGAATCTTGTTTGGTTGGCGTCGGCCATAGCTCCTATCTATTTGTCTTTGGTCAATGCCGTGGCTCCCCGGCCTGAAGCGCGGCCCGCGCGTCAGGGTCTCGAAATCAAGGTCGTTCAAAACCGACGGCAAGCTTTTCGGGATTGAAAACCGCTTCGATCCAGGGGTGCATATTTCCTGCCAAAAGCCGCCACTTCCAACCTTCCACTTCGAGTTCAGATTGGTGGCAACAGCAGCCGGTTGATAGCATTTCTCATGAAATTTGCCCGTTGATGCCGGTTTTTGGCTAAACCAGTCGTTGAGAATCCAGTATTCTGGTCGAAGAATCTAATTGTGAGTGACAAGTACCACAAAAGTCGGCCCTGTATTCCAGAGGAACACAGCTCCTCGATTTTTGTCCAAATCGCTTCGCTCGCCGGCCTCCTGAAACCAAAGGTTGATTTTGATCGCCAGCCGGAACCTGGGAGATCAGGTGTTGTCGATGGGGTCTAACATTTCAAATTTTCAAAATAGTAAGTGGCATACTCATGCAAAAAAGATCGAACAAAAATAAACGCGGCACGCTGATTTATGACGGCTTGGAAAAACGGTTGGCCTTGAATGTAGACATGGGTGGCGCTTGGAGTCAGGCTCCAGTATTGACTGAAGTTTCCGATGAACAATTTGACGACCAAGGTCGATTGGCGTACTCAAAAATATCCTACTACACCGACGCTTCCGTAAATGCCGATCCCTATCGGATCGACAATCAATCGTGGCACTATCGTGAAGACGGATTGGTCGACACAATTACGACGGATTCGGATCTGAACGCGGATGGTTCGATAGATTCCCGCCAATTGCAGACCTATCAATACAACGAGAATTCGGGATTGCTTGGAATTCTGCACGAGACCGATAACGACTTGGACGGAGCCTACGACGATTCCTACCTGGAGTCACTTGGCGGTAGCGGCGGTGAAGAGTTCCGTCAAGAGACCAACGAAGTCTTGGATGACCAAGGACGCGTAACAAGCTCGACGACAACTTACTATCAAGGAGACAATGTTGATCCGTACTCCATCGAAACCCTCACTTGGAGCTATCTGGAAGACGGTAGGGTCAGCACGCTAGGTAAAGCATCGGATTCCAATGCCGATGGTGTGGTGGACTCATTCCAAGTGGAAACCTACCAGTTCAACGAAAATTCCGAGTTGGTTGGCATTCTGTACGAGTACGATAACAACGGAGATGGGGTTTACGACGACACTTATCAGGAGACAATTTCCGTACCGGATCCGAACATTTTGGTGGACCCAATCCGCCAGGAAACTAACGAAGTCCATGACGACCAGGGCCGCTTGATTGGTTCGACGACATCCTACTATCTCGGAGATAGTGTTGATCCGTACTCCATCGAGACTCAAACTTGGAGCTATCTGGAAGACGGCCAGGTCGATACGCAAGCCACGGCATCGGATTCGAATGCCGATGGTGTAGTGGACTCTCGCCAATTGCAAACTTATCAATACAACGAGAATTCTGAATTGGTTGGCATTCTGTACGAGTACGATAACGACGGAGACGGGATTTTCGAAAGCAGTTTCGATTCGGGATTAGGTTGGGGAAATGGAGGAATTTCCGGAACCGGTGGTGACGGCCTTTTCATGTCGTTAGGTGCCAATTTGACCCCGGCAACAGTTCCGGACTTTCCAGCGGCTTCCCCGATTTCCAGCACGATCGGACCTGAGAGGGTGAACATTGAACCAACACTCGTGGACCAGTTCGCAGCAATAGTAAATCCTGAAACATCGAACTTCTTCGCGTCAGTCGTTCCAGTTGCCGATATCGACAAGCTCAACTTGAGTGCGTTTGTTCTTACCGGGCCGACGATCCGAGTAACCTCGGTGACAACTGACGATACGAGCAGCAATCGCGATCCATTGTCACTGCCGATCGTGAGATCTTTGTCATTAGCCAGTGCTGTAGTCTTGGCCGACGAAAATTCACAGAGTGGTCTAACCGTCGAGTCGTCACAGGAAAAGTATTTCGCCATGGAATCCGCAACCGAGAAATTGGGTAGCATCACTGACGAATACTTCGCTACGTTTGATTCGTTGGTGTGGTCAGCATAGTTCTTTTCTTTTCGTAACGAGCGTCTCCTTCAAAGCCTCCATCGCGCTCTGGTCCACCCGCCAGAGCGTTTTCTTTTGCGCGGGCCGGTACGTGATTGCCTGTCAATGAGTTGAATATCAAAACAGGGAGGAGCAATCGCGAGGCTACACTAACGCATTTTTGCATTCGTTTTTGCTATCAGAGCCGGTGAAGTCAATTGGCGGCTAGTATGAAGTGTTGATTGATTTTGCCTTTGTCTGGCCCCTGTTTCATTCTCCTGTTTTTTTCTCCTTTCCAATTGCACGACTGTTACCTGCAAGACAGAATCTGGTGGTGGGACCCTTTGCGATTGTTGGTAAGTTATTCACGGACGTGGGTGGGCTGCGTTACCCAAACCAGCCCTTTTTTCTTTTGCGTATAGTCTTCTGCAGACAGGTTCATGTCCGATGCATTTGAAATGGTTCCAGGCTATTGCGATTTTGACTTTTTCTGGTCTGGCAACGGGATTTGCCTTTCTCGAACCGGTCGATGGTTTTCAAAATCCGTTAGAAAAGCAGTTTTTCGAAGAAGCTCCCAACGCTTGGAAAAGTTACAGCCAAGTATTAGAAAATTGTTCGTGCAATTTAAAAATTTTCGATCGCAGTTCTGGAACCCCGACCTTGTATTGGTTCAGCGGAACGTGCGTAAAAGTGCGATTGGTTTAGCTTGTTGAGAGAGTTAAGGATGACAGTTCAGGCAACTTGGGGCTCTGCCCCAAACCCCGGGATTTTTCGCATGGGGCCATTAACATGTGGTAGTGGATGCTCTAGTTTTGGCGGTCGCTGCGATCAGCGAACCGCCAGCACTTGTCAACGGCACCGGTGCGGCGCTCAGGTTGCGTCCCCGCAGAGCCCTATCCTCCGACCGGACGTACTGAGTATAGCTTGAGTTTTGAACGCGTGAGTCAGT
>JANNWZ010000183.1:0-12121 GCA_031409295.1 Mariniblastus sp. | reverse complement strand
TTCCGTCCGGAACGCGACGACCCTGAAAGGGTCGAAGAATCTGCGACCCTTTCAGGGTCGACGCGTTAGTCTTTCGGTGTCCGGTGGTGTCGCTGCGCTCAACCACCGGCAAATGTCTTGGATCCCTATCGGGATGAAACTTGCGCAAACCACTAGCCACCGCAAGATCAAACTTTTAGCAGTCCAGCGCAACGGCGATTGAGTTGTTCGGCCTATTGAGTTGTCTTGGGGAACTGCAATTCTAATTTCGATTGGAGTTTCAGCAGGCTTTTATCGTATTCCCCAATCATGTGAGTTGAGAAAAACGGAGCGAAGAAGCCATAAAATGGTCCGCTCGGCAAGCGGCCGCGACTGGTCCAGCGAACCAATGACCCGGAGTCTTTGCTGGAGATTTGAATGGAAGACGTCATCTTGGGAAAGTTTGCGAAAGTCATTTCGTAGTCCAACCGATCAGGTGCCACACTTTGGGTGATCCAAAGCTTGCCGCTGCCACGTGGTTCGGTCCATGTCTGGACGCTCCCGACGCCCGTTGCGGGACCGGAATGTTGTACGGTCAAGCCAGGAATCTCTGCCGGGTTCCATTGCGACCAAGTCTGCCAATGGGAAAGCTGGTTGACTTCGGCGAACACGAGTTCCGGTGAAACCGCGATCTGAATTTCGGACGCGAATTCATAATTTCGCGGCAAGACCATACCCACCGCGGCCAAGCACGCGATTGGGATTGCGATCAATAACAGCAGTCGAAAAAAGTATTTCGCCATAGTGAACTTAGTTGGACGATTCGCTAATTCTTATTTCCAGCATCAGGAGTCAAGCTTGAGAACCTAACACGGAACACTTACTTCAACTTCTTGATCTTCAGATTTCGAAATTCAACCGGGTCGCTGTGTCCCGCCAAACCAAAGTGACCCGTGACACGATCCTTGCCGGGATGGGGACTACTAGCCATGTATTCGGTTACCTCGCTGACGTCACAATCAAGAATGATGGACCCGTTCAATTCGACTTTGATTTTGGAACCCTGAACAGTCAACTCCTGGAAATTCCATTCGCCCGTCGGTCGCAAAAAACCGCGGTGGGCAGCCACTATGCCATAGGCCGACCCGTGATATTGGCGTGGATCAAGGGTCGCAAACTTCTCAGCATCATTGTCCAAAACCTGTAACTCACACATCCCCTCGTAGGCCGTATCACCAGCTCCGGGATAGCGAATCGCCAGCCCATTATTACCACCGGGAGGCAATTTGAATTCCAACCGTGCCACGAAATCGGCATATTCGTCGGCTGTAAAAATTGTGCCACCTTTTTCAGGCAAGCACTGGATCACTCCATTTGAGATTTGATAGTTGTCGATCGGACCTTGCCAGCCGCTAAAATCGGTTCCGTTGAAAATCGATTCAAAGCCATCAGCATTGCACTCCGACAAGATTTGATTTGCCTCGGCAATCGGTATCTCGCGACAATAGACGTTCTTCCAACGGATTTCCCCACCGTGGGTTTGCAATTGAATTGGTCCGCTGGCAATTAACGGAAGTTTGCGGTCCCAATAATTTTCCATCACCGCATTGGCCACAATTTGTGTGCCGTTGAGCCACACGTCAGTTCGCGCGCCGATTTGTCGAATTTTGAACTGATTCCATTCACCGAATGCGCGATCGGCTAACTCCGTCGGATCTTTGCCTGCGGCTCCCGGACTATTGTTCCAAAGTCCTCCGGAGCCCTTGTTGGAACCTATATTAAATTTTGCTTCATCTGTGAAATCCCAAATTTGAACCTGGGGGGTCGCTTTCAAATAAATCCCGCTATCCGCTCGGGCCACGGTCCGATATTCGATCAACAACTCAAAATCGCGATAGCTTTTTTCGCTGGTCAGATAGGGACCTTCGCCATCATTGACGATTTCACCACTTTCAACCCGCCAGAATTTTGCGGTCGACTCGCGCGCGGCAGCGATCTTGCTGTTTTGCTCTTCCAATGACAAAGCCGCAAAAACACGTGGGTCGTAGGTTTCCATGGCGTACCAGCCTTGGAGGTCTTGACCGTTAAAGAGTGCCTCAAACCCATCCGGTGGCGTCTGCCCCATCAGGGAGTCGCCACACCTGAGAACTCCATACAGAACGAGCAAGGCTAGGGCGAACTTGGCAGAATGTTTTTTTTGCACGGCTATCGGCTCTCGTGTTTCAAATTTGGATTTGGTTTAAAGACTGACTCGAAAACAAGCGGCAGTTGGTCTAACGACTGACAATACGATCGCTGCCAACTGAACGCCCATGCTAGCAATTTTGACGGCAAATTGATCTAGGTAGAAAGCCACCGTTAAATTAAATTTTTGAGCTGTAGTTCGAACCATTTTTGATATCATCCCGTTGCCAAATGGGACAGTTCATTCTTGGCAGAAGTCGAACGGAATCGACCCCAAAACCGCAATTTCGAATCGAAACCGACCGATTCGTTGCGGTCGATCAAAATAGGGAATTTAGCAATGAAGCTATCAGAAATCGCCATTGACGGCGTGTACCAGATTCAAAACATCCGATTGGGAAGATTTGCCGACGGGTTGAATTTTATCTATGGCGAGCGGGATGCCGGTAAATCAACCTTGCGGCATCTTGTACGCGGGCTGTTGTTCGGCGTCGAACGAAATTCTCTCCACCGCGAGTTGATGCCAGGTTTGGCTCGCGGTCATTTAGTAGTTCGAGGCAACGGTGGCGAGTATCGGTTGGACCGCGATTTGACGACATCGGACGACGTAGTCGTTCGTTCCAGTAGCGGAAGTTCTTCGCAACCCATGGGCTCGTTGCATCAATTGACAGGTCAACTCAACGCCGACCTCTACGACACTATTTTCAGCTACAGTGCAATTCAAGTACGTGATACCGCCACTCGATTGAGTACGGTATTGCAAACCCAGTTGGGCGTGCCGCGAGGGATTGCCGCGGCCGGTGACGATGGCGTATTTCAAACCAGGAAGCGAGCATCCGAATCGCGACAGGCCAATCTGGTCTCGCTACAACAGCGCATCGATCGACTGAATCGTGACAAACAGAGTCACTTGAGCGAATTTGAAAAAACAGCAGCCGCCCGGCGTACGCGATTGGCGGAACTTGATCGACAAATAGAGACGGTATCCGTCCAACTGACGGGCTACGGAGTCGAGCAGAAACGAAACCAATTGGCGGCCCTGGATCGTGAAATTTCTGAACTCACGATCTTGATTGACGAAACCGTGCGGCGCGAAAATCTAGCGCCCGTCGCCAATTCGGGTCCTACGCGGGTCGGCGAACCGTTTAGCGCACTCTATCAACGACTGGATGAGATTGACAATCAAATTCGACGCTGGCGTCGGGTCCAAACCGATATCCAAACGCAACGGGTTCGGCTCAAAGATGAAATGGTCGTGTGGAATGATCTCACGCTGGATTCCAATGAACATCCGTATCACAACGCGCGAGAAATACTCGTGGCGCTCGAACAGAAAGTCGATCAAGCCGAACGCCAAGCCAATCAATGGAGTGCTGCGCCGGCCCAACGCAATGACCCGAGCCAACTGGTGCGCACCATTCAGGAGATGTGCCAAACCATGCGCAGTGATCTGTATGGTTTGTGTCAGGAATTGGCGCAACAGTACAAACACATCCGCCACAAGGCAGCTGCAGCCGAACTGAAACAACTGCGACGTTGTTACAACGAGATGGGCGAGAACACGGAACGCCTGGTCCGCCGTCGCGAATCGGTCGTCAACGAAATCAGACTGGTAGATCCGGCCGGGGCCGAGGCCATCCATCGCTCCGAAGCCGGATTTTGCCAGTGCGCTATGCACGAAGGATACCTCGAAGCCCGACGCCGGTTTGTTAGCGGTATGACGATTTCCGGTGAAACTCCAACTCCGGTGATCCGAACCGATTTGAGTTTGCCGCGTCGACGACTTGAGGTCTTGGGATCGCAACGGCTCGAATTACAGCGATTCCTGGCGGACGCCGATTCCGGATTGGTAGCGTCCCAGTCACGACACGCGCAATTGATTCACGAGCGGGAATTATTGCGTCAAGAACTGGGCAAACGTGCCCAGCCTTTCGATTTGCATCATTGTGATGAGGAATTGAACAGCCTGAACATTGAGTACCAATCATTGCTGAGATTGGTCGAGGAAGATCGGCGTTTTGTGCCCCCGGCACCGCACCCGATTTTGGTGCGGGCCTCGGCATTGTTGAATCAAGTCACCGAAGGGGAACTGTCACGAGTCTGGATTTCCGACGTTCGGGACGGCCTCGATTTCCAGGTTCACAATCGAAGTGGCCTGGTTGTCAGCTTTTCCGCAATCGAACCCTTTTTTCAAGAACAAATCTATTTCTGCCTCGCGATCGCCGCCAAGGAAGCTCTACACTCGCGCGGCATCGACGTGCCGTTGATGATCGATGATGCCTTCAACAATTACTCCCGCGATCGAATCACTCCGGTCCTGGAATTGATGATGGATTTGGGACGGGCCGGTCACCAGATTATTTTGTTGACCCAGCATCGTTACCTTGCTGATCGCGTGCCGGGAGCACCGGTGTTCGAGTTGCCGCCGTCGACGGGGTTTGATTCACCCATGCTGCGACCCGAACGATCGATCCCGCTGCCTCCGTTGCCCGTCGCCGTGCCAGAGCCCAGTCATTATTTGCCGCCCGTGGCGATTTATGATTTTGATTCAGCCGACCATTTCGAAACTGATCCGAGTTATCCGCTTTCCAAGTATCCGCCCATCAATGACGTGACCGAGTATCGCGACCAAACGAATTTCATCGTTCCTTATCCGGGCACCACGCGACCGGACGCGCGAAACTCAACCCGCCCGAATCAGCAATACGGGGCCGTGCGAGTTGCCCCGATTTCGGTCGAGAGCATCGGCGACCAACTGGGCTTCACTCCTTCTGTTGACGACCAGACCAGCCTTGATCGCTTGGATTTGTTTGAGCTGCCACAGCTTCGAGCGCTATCCGATTTGCAAGTTGACACGATTGGACAGTTGCTGGAACTTGATCCCGAACACTTGCCCAGCCGCCTGCGAGAAAACGGAATTACCGCGGAGCAACTTAATCGCTGGCAAGCCTATGTCTGGCTGTTGAGTAACATTCCAGGCTTGCGAAATAGTGACGCTCGGATCCTCGTTGCCTGTGGTGTAACCGAACCCGAACACTTGGCGACGTCACATGGCCAACAGTTGTTGGAACGCATTCAGCGATTTGTCGATTCAGCCGAGGGCCAACGTTTTGCGGCCAATCAACCGACGATTTCCCTCGATCGGATTAACGGCTGGTATCGCGCGCTGAATAATACCCGTGCCCGATGGCAACACCCGGACGGTTTCAGTCGACAAGCTCGTCGACAACGTCCAACGTATTCAGCCGGACTTGCCAATGTTCAAAATATGCCGCGAGAAACCCACACACGCCCGACTGGACCCCGCGAATCGTTCGCGACAGTCAGCCCAACTCGAACACTTCCAGAGAGTTTAAATCGCGAACCGTTGGCAAAGAATTTCGGCGAGCGAATTCCGCGACCAAACGAACGCGAGGTTGCAGCGCTGACGCGCGAGCAAGTCCCGTTTACGCCGCGCCCGCCGCGGATGAGAACGCCTGAGCCAGCCGCAATGGTCACACGCCCCCTTCCCTCGCGCTCAATTTCACCTCCGATTCCACCGATAACCAGGTCCCGTTCGGCCACTGATGGTCTGCGCGCGGAGAATCCGGAAGTGGGCTCGGACAAATACCGTTTCTACCTCGAGCTCAAAGACCATCTCGAAGCGGCGCCTTCAATCGGTCCCAAGATTGCGGAACGATTCGAGAGAATTGGCGTGCAATCGGTTTCGGATTTCTTGAAACAGACCGCTGAGTCGATGGCGGCCAAGCTTAAATACAAACGCATCACTGCAGACGTCGTGCGCGCTTGGCAAAATCAAACCCGTTTGGTCTGTCGAATTCCGAACTTGCGCGGACATGACGCCCAATTGCTGGTCGCCTGTGGCTTGACGGAACCGGAAGTCATCGCTTCGATGCAGCCGCGGCAGTTACTCGACGTCGTGTTGCCATTTGCCCGTTCCAAAGATGGGCAAAAAATTATCCGCACCGGCAAAGACCCCGATCTGGCTGAAGTCACCGATTGGATCAACTGGGCCACCAAGACCCGATCCATCCTAGCTGCCTGAAGAGATGAAACCGCGACCGGTGAGTAATTTTTTTTCGCGACCAGCCTTCATATAGGCAGCGCGTCAAAAGATCTGGATCTGAGTTTGGCGGCCGCGGACGGTGGTCAATTAATGAACTCTCATTGAGTGCGGACGCTAGGTTTGAGGCACAGCGAAATTCCCAGCTTAGTTTGCTGTGAACGACGAAACTATCGCGAGAAAAACTACCGCGGGACGATGGCCACGCCGCTGGCAGCCGGCATCGATTCAACGACGAAATGCCCCAGCGGTTCGCCTGTGTCTTCGCGAATCAACCAGACAATCCCGGGACGCGTGCGAACCCCAAAGCTCTCGTCAGCCGACAAGGTTTGAAAGACTTTTTGAGTTCCATCTGGTCCAAGCCAAACAATTTCTACGGCTTTCGCGCGTTGATTTGTAAAGGTAACGCTTTGAAAGTCTCCATTGGGTTTCGATACCAGGAGCTCCTTGGATTCGTTTTGCGGATGCCACTGCAAAGAACCCGTTGATGAACCGGGTTCAACGACCAGTTCTTGACGAGCGATTGGCAACGGAAAGTGAGGTCTCTTTAAGGTAGTCCATATTTTTTCATGCAGGCTGTCAAGATTGACCTGCTGCCCTGCTTCGTTGGCGAGATTCGTATTTTCCTCCGGGTCGGACTGGTGGTCGTATAGCTCTCTCGCTTCAATTACCCCGTTGACCGCATCGATCCATTCCACATAGCGATATCGATCCGTCCTCATCGCATAGCCCATGAAGTCCTTCCCGTCGTGCTTACGAGGGAATTGGCTGAAGGCGCAATCTTTGATCTCTGTTTGAACATCTTCAAGAATTGGTTTGAGACTTCTCCCGTCGAGTTGTTGCGGTATCGGCAGGTTAGCAAGGTCGCAAAGAGTAGGGTAGATATCGACAAACTCTACCAGGGAGTCGCTGGTCTGACCGTTACCCTTGGCGATGGGATGGCGAATCATCAACGGAACACGAGTATCGATTTCGTAATTTGTTTGTTTGCACCATCCGCCATGCTCGCCCAGTTTCCATCCGTGGTCGCTCCATAGAACGACGATCGTATTTTTAGCAAGTCCTGTTTTGTCGAGTGCTTCCAGAAGTCGGCCAACCTGAGCATCCACAAAGGAGACGCTGGCATAATACCCATGCCTTAATTCACGTTGTTGTTCTTCACTCAAGGGGTGCTCAAAGGGGCTGGGAGCACTCGCATAATCCATGTACGAA
This sequence comes from Mariniblastus sp., assembly GCA_031409295.1. Taxonomy (GTDB): domain Bacteria; phylum Planctomycetota; class Planctomycetia; order Pirellulales; family Pirellulaceae; genus Mariniblastus. Next base: position 4,704 of record JANNWZ010000183.1, on the reverse strand, counting down.
CGAAGCTCGTAGAAACCGCCGAGCGAGCGATCTCCAAAGGCGACGGAGGGCGCATTGAGAGGCAAAAAACGGTTGGTGGCGAGCGGAATCTCGGCGCGTTGATAAAGATCCCAATAGGGCTTGGGGGTAATGAACGGCAAGTGCGGTCGAATGTAGCCGACAGCCAGAAAAAAAGGCTTGTTTTCGGCGGCTAGCTCTTGCATCTTTTGAATCGCGTCGGATGTTTGTTTTCCATCATAATTGCGATCGTCCGGTTCCTCTTGAATCTCCGTCGCGGGTCCACGCATGCGTTGAATCGCACTAGCGCTTTTTCCGCAATCTTTCATTTCAAGTTTAAAATTTGCCAGTTTATTCCTGTTGTCGACGGAGTACGCGACGACTCCTTGTGGAATGTGAGTCGGTTCATCCCATGAAAGCGCATCTGGGAACGGGTTGTGGTAGATCTTTCCAAAGGCCACCGCCCGATAACCGTTCTGGCGAAAGTGCTGTGGTAAGGTCACGACATCGGGCATCACCGTTCGCATCTCCGTTGTCAGATCCCAAACCCGCGTCGCGTCGGGTCGCAGTCCGGTCATCAGCGAGACACGAGATGGATTGCAAACCGCTTGCTGGCAATAAGCTCGCTTGAATAAGACCCCGGTGGTTGCGAAACGATCGATGTTGGGCGACTTCACAACACTGTTTCCGTAGCAACCTAAATCACAACGCAGATCATCGACCGCAATGAACAGAACATTGGGTTGTTCCGCGTCGGCAATTTGAACGGTCCAGAATACAACGCAAAACAGGAAAAACAGTCGTTTCTTCATCGAACTGATCTCACATCAACGGGGACGACAATGGTTTCATGCATCCTAGTCTATCATTCAATTCTTGCGAGAAGCTCAATCAAAGTGCGTGACTTTTCGTAGCCGTCCAAAGGCTACTGCTCGTCGACGCCCTCGCGGCATGAAACCAATCGACAAAATACCTCGGTGTGGCCCCTGGAACTGATTCGCCATAACCCCAATCGCCGCCTTGAAAACATCGTCCATCGATCCGGCTGTCGAGTAAACTTCGGCAATCACCGATGGTTTCGGTCGCACCGTTGCTTCGATCGATCAATTGGGGAACATCACTAAACAATCGTACGACTCGGGTGGGAATCTGTTGAAGTCGACCGATGCGCTCACTCGGGAGACGAACTTTGTCTATGACGGGTTGGGGCGACAGACGACCGTCACTGCGCCGCTGTCCAATGTGCGGACGACGGTTTATTCGCCGACCAACGGGCTGGTCACTTCGCGAACTGATGCCAAGGGAGTTTCGACCAGCTACGGTTACGATCTGCTCAGTCGTGTACTAACTACCACGGATCGGACCGGAAAACTGACGACCAATACGTACAACACGGCGGGTCAATTGGCTTCCATTACCGATGCCCAGGCCAAGGTCACGACCTACATTTACAACCTGCTCGGTCAGCGGACCAGTACCACGTTGCCCGACAACACCGCCAAAGCGATGACGTATGACCCGGCTGGACGCTTGAAGAAAACGACGTCGGCCTCCGGGAAATCGCAGACCAATGTCTACGAATTCTCCGGAGTCCTCGACAAAATCGAGTTCCGTAACGCGGCCAATACGCTGGTCGGGACCGACGATTATACTTACGATGCGCTGCTGCGGAAAACCGGCTCGACCGGTCGCTATAGCGTCACGCAAGCGTGGGCTTATAATGATCTGGGTCAATTAGCCACCGATACCACGACTTACAGCGGGCAGTCTTACGCCGTGAATTTCGCATACGATACACGCGGACGGATGAATCAGATCACGTACCCATCGGGACGCGTGGCGGCTTATACGTTCACCGACCGGAGCGAGCTGGATAAAATCAATTGGGCCGGTTCGCAGATCGAAGATCGGGCTTATGATGCGGTTGGATTGTTGACCGGTGTCGATCGACCGGGTGTCGATGAAACGCGCGCCTACGATGCGCTCAACCGAGTAACTTCGATCGGCAATACGAACGTCGGCGACGGAACTTATACTTACGACGCCAACAGCAATAAGCTGAGCGAGTCGTGGAGTGGAGCGATGGCGGCTTGGAATTTTATCACTACCAACGCCGGTGCCAATCCACAAGGTTACGATGCCGAGGATCGATTTACCAACTTCATTCAATCCGGCCAATCGAAAACATTGGGCCTGACGCGGAGTGATATCGGCAACATTTCGAATATCAATCTCAATGGGACCAACACTGCTCGCGGGTATTCGAATATCCATGCCTTGACTTCGATCGGTTCCACCAATCAAGTCTTCGATACCGATGGAAATTTAACCAACGCCCAAACCGGAATTGATCTCGCTTGGGACGAAGCCGGGATGATGAAAGAGTCGATTGTCGGCACCGGCGATACGGCTGGCATCGTGGGGACTAACACTTATGGTTACGATGCCGATCGGAAACGGGTCTGGAAGAAACGAATGCTCGAAAGCAGTACCAACGAGCATACGGTTTTCATCCACGCTGGACCAAACGTGATTGCGGAATATCCAGCCGGCACGGCCGCCGCTTCACCGACTCAAGAATACGTTTACGGCCAAGAGATTGATTCGCTGGTGTTACTCGTTCGCACCGGTGGAACTGAAAAACTAACCATCACCCGCAACCAACAATGGAGCGTGACCGCTTTATCCGACGCCGCCAGTGGTTCCGTACTGGAACGATACACGTACGATCATTTCGGTAAACGGACGATCCTGGAACCCAACGGCAGCACTGTCCGCAACACCAGTTCGTACAACATGAGTTTCGGTTACACCTCGCGTCAACACGACGCCGAAACCGGCCTCCTCTTCATGCGCGCCCGTTATTACGATCACCTCACCGGTGAGTTTGTCTCGCCTGATCCGCTGGAGTATGTCGATGGGATGAGTTTGTTTCGGGGGTATTTCGTGCCGGATGGGCTTGATCCGTTTGGTTTGACGACATTTTGTCATGACCGTTGTAAACCGCACTCATATGACGCCAACGGGAATTGGATTTGGAATCAGTCGGCATATTTTAGTTGTATGCAAGCTTGTGAAAAGAAATTTCCACCGCCCACATATCCGCCTCAGGTCGATCCTGAAACCGGAATCATCGAGCCTTATTTTCCAAATGATGGCGGAACGAATGTAAACATTTGGGGCAATGACGAAGCCGATGGTTTTACTGACTACCAGACTGCAGGCTGCCCTGACCCTGACGTCTCTCCTACAAATCCCGATCCGCGGCCCTCAACGGCAAATTTGCCCGATAATAGCGTGGATCAAATATTTATAAGGTCTTCTCCATTTAGGTGCGAATGTGAAATGAAAGAAATTTGCCGAATTTGCCGAGACGGATGCGTCGTCACGGTATCAGTGCCCCAGATATCAGAAGATGATCTTTGGCCACTTGGAGCACCAGCGCCATTTTTTCAAACCCGAGATGAAATGTTGAGGCAATTGAAGGCATGTCTGGCCGACCGTTTAAAAGAGTCAGACATAATTAAACAATACCGCGACGACGGAACATCAATGACGTCTCTTGTATTCCGGCTTGATGCTGGAGACTGTGGAAAGTGCCCGAATGAAAAGTAAATTTACCTTTAAACAACTACTTGGCGTGACAATCGTGGTCGCACTTATGCTTGGGTTTTGCATTTACCAATTCGCATGGATTCCGCGATTTGGGCGTATTGTCACCGACTATCCGACGCCGATACCCCGAGAGTTTTCACCTAAGAGCCTTAATGAACTAAATTCAAAAACCAACGTTTTAGTAGTCGCCTACAAGCCTCTTTTCAATGGGATTGAAAATTTTATTTTGAAAGACGAAGAAATTCAACAATACTGCTTCTTGGGTAAGTTAGAAGTGCTTCGCGAAGTTTACGATTATGAACATGAACATGATTTTTATTACGATTTTTTTTTTGAACGATTCGGTTATCATAAAGAGCCTATTTTCGTTCTGTATAGAAAAGGCATAGTAGTACGCTTTCTCGAATGGCCCAAGTCAAACAAAAAAACAATAATGACTGAAATCAAAACTGCCTTACTGGCAGAACAAGTACAAAATTAAGGTGTCATAAAAATTTTAAGGTGCCAAACATTTTTATGGTGCCAGAAGCCGGGAAACGAAACGGGGACAGAAACGAAACGGGGACAGGTCCAACAGATTGCATTCATTGAAAGTTGTGGCCGAGAATTGAGGCCGTTTTGAGTTTTTTGAGTATGCGATTTCAATCGAGTTTTCAATTGATCGCGATAATCGACGGCACGAGGGGCGATCGGTGCCCAGAGCGAATGCGAGAGGGCACGTCTGGCAGACAGGTCGCGAAAGTGACTTCGGACCAGCCGATTGATAGCCCAGTCGGACACGATTTTGTCGGTTTTTGAGTAGACGGTCGCAGGACGCGCAGCAGCGAACAAGTCCGCTGATTGCGGCGTTTGATTTTGAGTCGGATTGGCCGGTGATGAGTTGAAGTTTTTCTCAAGGTGATCATGGAGGATGCCCTGGCGACGGATTCGATCTCGGTGACTTCGCTGAGCGGGGATACCATTTCGGTCGATGCGGGCCCTTCATGGTGTCGGCCCAACTCGGACGACGATTCGCTTCGGTGCAGATCATGACCTGCTAACACTTCGGACAATGATAAACCGCCCCGACGGGTTTGGCTTCGCTTTCACCCG
>JANNWZ010000182.1:0-7983 GCA_031409295.1 Mariniblastus sp. | reverse complement strand
CCCCAGCCCTTCTCCCCTAAAAAGGGGAGAAGGGAGCAAGGTTTTGGGATAGGCTCTAAACAGAATCGCCAGGTCGAAAGCCTTGCTTTACGGTTCAAACACGCAAGCTGATTGCCGCTCTGGGCCGTTTTCGGTTGCAGGTTGTTGATGGCGAGCTAGCTCAGTAGCTCATCTCCCGGTCCGAAATAAACCAGTTCATCCATTCCAGCGAATATCAAATCGCGACCCGATTGTCCGAACATCCGATCGACCTCGAAATCATCAAATAACGAGGCGCCAAGATGCAAGGGCTCGTCTGTATCAGACAAGATCGATTCCGTTCCACTTAGAATCGTCTGAGCGTTAACACCGCCGATCGCGGCAAACTTCCATACATTCGACACTACTCGCAATGCTTCTTCGTGGTGGTCAAAGGCTGTAAATCCGCCGATCAACAAGTCGTTATCGTCGAAACCGAATAGCCAGTCCCGACCCCGTCCACCGATTAACAGATCTCGGTCTTCGCCACCAAACAGGCGATCATCGCCGTCGCCGCCGGAGAGAATGTCGTCTCCCTTTTCACCAAATAGCCGGTCATCGCCGCTATCGCCGAACAACAGATCAGTTTGTTGAGCGCCGCGCAAAGTGTCATTGCCAGTTCCGCCATGAAATACAGCTTGCCAATTCTCTCCGGCGCTGTCTTCCAGTACGACGTAATCGTTGCCGGCTTCCGCAAAGACAATGATTGTCTCGCCATTGGCATAGGGCTGCACGGTCGTCCGGCCATTGATGGTGGCAATGACGTGAGCTAAGCCATTAATTACGTGCCGACCGATCCGGATCACATCGTTTCCTGGGGTGCCATGGAAGACCACGCCGCCTTGGCCCGGTCCTTCGTCGAGCACGTTGGTACCGGCTCCTCCATCGAGCGTATCGTTGCCTTCTTGCCCAAACAAATTGTCATTGCCGGCTTCACCCAACAGTTGGTCATCGCCAGCTCCACCCAACAGTTCGTCGTTGCCATTGCCTCCCAGAATCAAGTCATCTCCCCCATTGCCATTAATCGTGTCCTGTCCATCGTCGCCAAAAATCAGATCCGATGCGTCGGTTCCCCGAATCTCATCATTCCGGTTTCCGACCATCCGAATCGTGAGTCTGGTCAGCCCGAGGGCTTGCAGGTCACTCAACTTGAGTGCGGAAAAATCAAGATTGTCACCAGCGAAGTTGGGATTGCCCGTCGAACCACCAAATCCACCACCAAATCCGCCACCGAATCCAATTCCAAATCCACCACCAAATCCACCACCAAATCCACCTCCAAATCCACCTCCAAATTGCCCGTTAAATCCATTGCCAAACCCACCGCCAAATCCGACGGGGCTTTGGATCGAATTAGAACCGACGAAGCGAATCGAAGGATTGACTTCAAGGCTCTCCATACCGCTAAATAGATCGAGGGCGGCAAAGTTCAAAGTTTCGATGTTTTGCGAAATCAATAGTTGACTCGTCGGGACGATGAGTCGGCCATTGATTGTGGCCTGGCGGTTGGAATCCACGGTGTAGGTGTGATAAATCCGGTCATTTCCGCTATTACCGATCACCGTGTGAATCCCCTCATTCGATTTAAGATCACGAATCGAAAGAAAGTGGTCGTCACCACCACCACCGTCGGTGATTACAGGTCCCGGATTTCGCAAGGCGATCTCATCATTGCCGGCGCCACCAAAAATTCGGGCGACCAGCGTATTGGGAATTACCGACTCAATCGACAGTAGGTCGTTTCCAGCGAAACCAAACAATGAATCTCCCGCTCCGCCCCGAATCACATCGACGCCTTGACTGCCACGCAAGATGTCGGCATCGGTGTCATGGTCGGTGATACTAACCAAGATGATGCCCGCCGATTGCAGGTCCAATGCACTGAGAGCCGAAAAATCCACGGTGTCGGCGCCGAAGCCAGGTTGGACACTGATAGCTTCGATTCCCGAAACAGTATCAACGATCAAAACACCGGCATTAAAATGATTCAAGGAAACAATTGTTTGGGAAACGGAATCAAAATCGACGCTGATGGAATCGCCGCCACTGGATCCATCAACATGCCATTCGTCATCTCCAACACCCCCGACGATCGTGGTCTTCCCACGAAACGCATCCAGTTTATCGTTGCCGACACCACCATCCAGCAATGCAATTCCCGTTCCTGCGAACAGTTGATCAATTCCTGATCCACCAAAGAACTTGATTTCCAAGGGCAACGAATTGCCAACCAGGTTGTTTCCCCGCGCATCAATGATATCGTCTCCCGCGTTGCCAAACACGGAAACCCGTTCGATATTGCTTACCCCAATATCGACATCGTTATCATTGTTAAGGCTGATTCCATTCGTTCCCAAGCGAACCAAGTCGAATCCGCTGGTGCCCTGAATTATCAAAATGTCGGTATTGCCACCGCCTCCATCGATTTGAATTTCGATCTCACTCAGGCCGCCGGATTCCGCATTTTTCCCCGGCGTGAATTTACCATTGCTTTGATCGATCGTGATGGAATCCAGGCCGTTCCCCGAACTGATCGAGATGGAGTTGGTGTTCCCTACGTTAGCGGTAGCGACTGAATTACCATTGAATAAGATGTTCCCTTCTGCCGATCGGCCGACGACGATCGTATCATCCGCGGCGTCGCCGACGATTGCCAGAATCCCGGTTCCAGCAACAAATGTAGCGCTCGCGGCCAGCATGGCCCGAGATTCCAGACGATCGAAGTTAGCGGATGGGACGGACCGTGGTTGACCTCGGCGTTTGGCGGTTCGAATGTTCCGCATTGTTATCGGCTCCTTGGGGGAGTTTTTTCGGGGGATTCACTTGATCAAAGGATAGCTAAATAGTATTGCGCAATTCGGCTGGAAAAGGCGCAGGAAAAAATCTTCGAAAGATGAAGTTTGACGAAAACAGCCCAAATTCTCGGCATTACACAATGGAAAAAGGAGGGCGAACGTGCGATAATGCCCCCGTATGAACGATGTCACGCAAATTCTGAACGAGCTCGGCGAAGGCAACCGACAAAACGCTGCCAACTTGTTACCGCTAGTTTACGACGAATTGCGGCAACTGGCCAATCGAAAAATGGCGCAGGAGGCTGCCGGCCAAACGATTAGCGCCACGGGGTTGGTGCATGAGGCGTTTATGCGGTTGGCGGGAGGTGGAGATGTACCGCGGTGGGAAAGTCGCGTGCATTTCTTTCGCGCTGCCGCCGAAGCGATGCGCCGAATTCTGATTGATCGAGCCCGCAAAAAACAAACGCTCAAGCGGGGCGTCGAACGCAAACGGATCGAACTGGACGATTTTGCGCTGGCCGAAAATCAGGAAATCGACCAGTTACTCGAGCTTAACGAATCTCTCGACAGCTTGGAGCAGGAAGACGCCAGGGTAGCGGAACTGGTCAAACTGCGATTTTTCATCGGGTTGACGGGAGACGAAGCCGCCAAAATGCTCGATATTTCGCCGCGGACTGCCGATGCGTGGTGGGCCTATGCCAAGGCTTTTCTGGCCGCCCGTCTGCTAAATTCCGACAGCAGTTCCACGACGTAGTTGGTTTTGTCGGAAATATTTTGGAGAACTTTCTGGAATCTCCTGCGCCAGCCTCCGCTAAAATACGCAATAAGGTTGGTGAGGTTTCGGAAAATTTGTACCTATAATCTGACCGACAATCAATTTTCTTCGCAGGCGTGCGGCGAGGCTCATGAACGAACTTGAAATATTCACTGCCGCGACGCAAATTGAGGATGCGAAACTGCGCAACACGTTTCTGGAAACGGTTTGCCAAGGCGACTTGTTGCGGCGACATCGGATCGAGAGTCTGTTAAAAGCGGGAGCTGCGGCGGGAAGTATTATCGATCGCCCGGGTCGGTTGATCGACCGACTCGCCGGTGAAGCGGCCGCCGGTGAATATCTGGAGGTCGATTCGATCAAGGCCTCCTCCGGTCTGGAATCGTCGTCGCCGGGGTCGACTCAACCAGGAACGACAATCGGTCCCTATGAAATCCAGCAATTGTTGGGCGAAGGAGGCATGGGGGTCGTCTATGTGGCAAAACAATCCTTGCCAGTCAAGCGGTTGGTGGCATTGAAAGTTCTCCGCCCCGGCGACAGTTCGCGCAACGTGCTGGCTCGGTTTGAACAAGAACGGCAGGCTCTGGCGATGATGGACCATCCCGGTATAGCCAGAATCCTCGACGCCGGAACGACAGCCGATGGTCGCCCCTATTTCGCCATGGAATTGGTCAAGGGTATTCCGATCAGTGACTTTTGCGACCAGGAAAATCTCTCACCCAAAGAGCGGCTGGAGTTGTTCATTCCAGTATGTGCCGCCGTCCAACACGCGCATCAAAAGGGGATTATTCACCGCGACCTCAAACCGTCCAACATTCTCATTGCCTTATTTGATGGTCGACCGATTCCGAAAGTGATCGATTTCGGAGTAGCCAAGGCGATTGGTTTTCGACTGGCGGAAGAATCGGTCTATACCGAAGTCGGCTCGATCGTCGGGACGATCGAATACATGGCTCCGGAACAAGCGGAGCTGAACAATCTGGATATCGATACGCGCGCCGACGTATACGCGCTGGGGGTGATTCTGTATGAACTGTTGACGGGTAGTCCGCCGTTTTCGCGCCAACAACTGCGCAGCGCCGCTTTCGACGAAATGTTGCGGATCATTCGCGAAGTCGATCCCCCCAAGCCGAGTACGAAAATATCGTCGTCGAACGAAATTGCGAACATTGCGGCATGTCGCAAACTCGAACCGCGCCAATTGACCCGACTGTTGTCGGGCGATCTCGACTGGGTGGTGATGAAGGCTTTGGCTAAAGAACGCCAACAACGATACCAGTCGGTCGGCGACCTGTCGGCGGATGTCGACCGGTTTTTAAACATGGAAGCGGTCGCCGCTGGTCCGCCCGGAATCGGATACCGGGTCCGGCGATTTTTGAAACGAAACCGGGTGGGCGCGATTGCGACGGGACTGGTTTTCTTGGCTTTGCTTGGAGGCGGAGTGGCAACTACCTGGGGCTGGCTGGAATCAAGAAAACAATTCGGTTTGGCGAGTGCCGCATTGACAAACGAAACCCGCGCTTTGACCGCCGAGAAACAGGCGAGTTCTGCGGCGCAGAAAGCCAACACTCAAACCCTCGCCGCACTTCGTTCGTTAACGGATGAAGTCGTGAGTCGCCAACTGGCCCGCTCGGAAAAATTGTCACCACAAGACCAAGAGTTTCTGCGAAAGATTGAAGGCTTCTTTCTGGAGCTTTCCAAATCAACCGGTGACGATCGCGTCGCCCGGCAAATTCGTGCCGAGGGACTGCAACGCGTGGGACAATTGCGCATCGCTTTAGGTGAAAGCGAGGACGCGCTGCAGGCTGTGACAGAGGCTGCTGAAATTTACCAAAAACTTGGCGACGAATTTGGCGATCATCCGGAATATCTAAATGAACAGGCACGTTGTTTGAACAATCAAGCGTCGATCCTTGATTCAACAGGTAATCCACTTCCAGCAATCGACTTGGAAAAGCAGGCCATTGAGATAAACTCCGATCTGGTAGAAAAGTTCCCAAAGCAAACGGGCTATCGCTTCGACTTGGCGATTGCACATTCGATTTTAGCGATCAGTCTCAATCAACAGGGTTTGAACGCCGAGGCGGAAGTTCATTATTCGGACGGTCTGGATTTGCTTCGGAATCTGACGACAGCCCAACCGGAATCAACGGTCATTCGGTCCCGTTTGGCGCACCACCTGTCGTCCCGAGGACTTTACTTCCGGGGATTGAACCGTTTCCAAGACGCGGAAACCGATTTACGCGAAGCCAATGGGCTGTTGCAAACTTTGACTAATGAGATTCCCGAGGATCCGATTTTACTATTGAATCGAATTGGAAACTGTCGGAATCTCGGCGAAATGTTGTGCAACATTAGTCGTTTTGAAGATGGAGAACTCCAATTAGGAACGGCGGTCGAACTGGGCAACCAATTGGTGGCCGATTATCCTTTGCTGCCGAAGTATCGTAACGCGCTGGGATTATCTGTTAAATTTCTGGGTGTCGCACATTTCCGGCAGAAAGAATATGACCAGGCGCGAACCCAGTATGATACGGCCTTAAAACTGTTTGAAAAACTAGTCGATGATTTTCCAAAGGATCCCCAGAAGCGGCTCGAACTAACCGAGGTAATGCACTGTCTCGGTCTAATGGAATCCGAAATCGAGCAACTGGATGCGGCAGAGTCGAACTATTTGCGAGCATTAGAAATTCGGCGGCAACTAGCGGTCGAAAACCCGACGCTGGCTTATCGAAGTGCCTTGGCAATAAGCATCAACGGTCTCGGTTTGCTTTATACAAAACAGAAAAAGCATGCCGCCGCCGATGAAAAATTGCGGGAATCCATCGCGGTTAAAGAACAGCTGATCGCCGACTTTCCGGGGAGTCCAGGTCTTCAAGTCGACTATGGTGGCAGTTGCTGCAATTACGCCAATCTAATGAAAGATTCGGGTCAACTCGAAGCGTCACTCGACTGGTACGATCGAGCCATTGCCGCAATCGAGCCTGTTCATCTGGCCGATCCTCGTGCAAACGTGGCGAAGAGTTTCCTGGCCAAGAGTCATTCTGGAAAGGCACTGGCACTGACAAAACTGCACCGCTGGGCTGACGCGCTGGTTGATTTGAAGCGGACAAAAGAGCTCGATGATGGACGGTTGGAGCTTCTCCGAACCCTTAGCGAAAATCTATGTAACGCTCGGTTAAAGCAAACCACTCCTGAGGCTCTTCAAGAGCTTCAGAAATTGGTGGCCTCCGATGGTTTGAATCCGGGCAATCGATTCAATGCAAGTTGTGTGTTGGCCGTTGCCATGGAACAATTGACCGATCCAGAATCCCGCGACAAGGTCGCCCAAATTATTATGGAAGCATTGAGAAAAATCGAAACCACCGGTGCGTTTGCTGACGCGGAGAGTTTGGCGTACTTGCGAACCGGCGAGGAGTTAGCGGCGATGCAGCAGCGGCCCGAGTACCAGGAATGGTTGTCCAAAATTCAGCCGAAAGACTCGAGCGACTAGTGCTCTATTTCAGCATGGATTTCGGCATAGCCGGAACGCGCCAGCGTCCGGTTACTTCCTACAGCATGTATTTCGGCTTAGCCAGAACGCGCCAACATCCGGTTACTTCGGAAAAAACCGGGGAGCTAACTAACGCCCAGAATCAACCGGCGGTTGCGTCAATGACACGGGCAACACACCGGTCGACGAATTTTCGATGACATTCGAACTAATCCTGGTCGGGTTTGTCTTTCGTTGAATTTGAGTCTTTCTCGGAACGCAAATTCTCAATCAAAACATTCGCGTCACTGATGTTTTTACCCGAAAAAAGATCGGCATCTAGCGGTTGGTTAAGGGCGAACCAGGTAAATGTGTAGTTTCGATCTTTCATGCCTTTGTACTCTTTATCACTAAGATGCACACTTGAATACTCCGTTAAACTCCCGGCTAATGGAACATTGATGTCATTTACTAACCCCCAAGTTAGATAGCAACGTTGACCATTGATGGTTTCACCATTATGCAAGAGTGTTCCTTTTACTATACGTGATTTCAACATCAAGGATGTTAAATCGAATGTAAAAGTCTCTTTCATCGAAGCAATTTTTGCGTCAAACGGGTACTCAAAGACAAGCTTATCTTCGGATTTACTTTGACTCGACGACAAAAAGCCGATTCCAGCTTTTCGCGATTCAAACAGCCTCGTAACCATCTCGAGTTCGTGCACATTAAATCCACACCGAAACCAGAACCCCCGGATATCGCAAAAATTCAAGTCATGTAAATGTATTGGTTCAGCGGAACGTGCGTAAAAGTGCGATTGGTTTAGCTTGTTGAGAGAGTTAAGGATGACAGTTCAGGCAACTTGGGGCTCTGCCCCAAACCCCGGGATTTTTCGCATGTGGCCATTAACAAGTGGTAGTGGA
>JANNWZ010000181.1:0-12535 GCA_031409295.1 Mariniblastus sp. | reverse complement strand
CCCACGTCATCGGATGACCAGGGGGCAAAACGATCTACAACAGCATTTCGAGGTCTGCTGCAGGCAAACACCGAAACCGTTAAAAAAGAAAATCAGAAACCAGCAAGGTGTTCCTGTCAACTTTTCTGTCATACTAGGGGGAGTAAATGACTTTTTTTGATTTGGCCGCGAACAAAAAAGGAACTTTTCATAAACGCAATTTCCAGCAACCGCAGTATGCCGAGCCCAATTTGATTTCGCGAGTTCATCTGGCGTCACTTGGTGAAAAAACTTGTTCAGCAGAGGCTGGCGAGTGAGACTTTATTGGTCGTCTTCTAATCGCGACGCCCGCTCAAGTGGGCCTCAATTCGTTGCCGCATGGGTCCAATCGACTCCGACAATTCCTGTAACATTTTTGCAGCGGCCTCGAAAGACTGGACTTTCAGGCTAAGCTGTTCAAGTGATGTCGCCAGCCTCGTCGCGGTTGAATCGTCGTAGCTTTGGACCAATCCCTTCAATCGATGGGCATTCAAATGCAATGTCGGAGCGTCCTGATCCAGAATGGCAGTTCTAAGATGTTCCAGGAGTTGAGGCGTCTCGTCCAGAAAAAACCCCATCTGCAATTTCAACAATTGCTTGTCGCCGCCCAAACGATCGAGCGCCGACTGGAAATGGTCAATTTCGATTTTCGGCGCAACCGATTGGGCTGCCAAGGGTGTCGCGACGTTTCCCCAGCGTTCGACCGTTTCAATTAATACCCTAGCGTTTACAGGCTTGGAAAGGTAATCCACCATTCCCGCATCGGCACATCGATCCCGGTCATCCTTAGTCACATAGGCGGTGAGCGCAATGATGGGCAAACGAGACAGTGCGGGTAGTTGTTCGAAGATTTTCTGGGTTGTTTCCAAACCATCGAGTTCCGGCATTTGCAAGTCCATTAACACCACATCGAAGCGTTCCTGTTTCAGTTGTTGGAAGGCCTGCACGCCACTGCTACATTGCTGACAATGATGACCGCGACGGCGGAGGATCTCGCAAGCCAGCGTGCGGTTTGAGGGGTGATCATCCACTACCAGAATGTTCAAGGGGATCGCGGCCAAAGACGCCATTATCGGCTCTGGTGGCACGGCGGATGTCGCTGGCGATCCAATCTCGACGGCTGTCGCCCGACGCGCGCGAGTTCGATTGCGAGTTCGAGGCGAATTGGGTTTCGCGAGCGAGACCACGAAATGGAAACTGCTGCCAACTCCCAATTGACTTTCGACCCAAATCTGTCCTCCCATCAATTCAACCAACTCGGCTGTAATTGCGAGTCCCAAACCGGTGCCGCCGAAGTTTCGATTAACCGACGCATCTGCTTGATAGAACGCTTCGAAAATTCGGCTGGTCTTTTCTTTAGCAATTCCAACCCCCGTATCGGTTACGGTGCAGTGCAAGGTCACTTCCGTGGGCGTCTCATCGATCATGGCGCCCAAAAACTCAACTTTTCCTTGATTCGTGAACTTGATGGCGTTTCCCAGCAAATTCATGAACACTTGACGAATCCGCACGGGATCGCCAATCAACCGATCTGGAATGGACGGTGGAAAACTGGAGGTAAGTGTGATGCTCTTGTTATTGGCTAACACGATCAAAGTATCCAATGTTTCCCGGACCAAATCGGCCAGACTGAATTCGATTTGTTCCAGCGTCAGCCGCGCCGCCTCGACTTTTGAAAGATCAAGAATGTCATTGAGAATTTGCAACAACGATTGCGACGATTGATGAGCAGTCGTCAAGAACTCGCGTTGTTCGGACGTCAGCGCTGTTCCCAATGCCAATTCGGTCATGCCAATAATTGCATTCATTGGCGTGCGAATCTCATGGCTCATCATGGCCAAAAAATCGCTCTTGGCTTGATTGGCGTTCTCGGCCGCTTCTTTAGCCGACTGCATCGCCAATTCGGCTTTCCGCCGCTGGGTGACATCCGAGCCGATCGCGATCCAGCGAACGATAATATCGTGTTCGTCGCGGACTGGGGTGAGTTGAAACGAGATCCACAATGAATTTTCGGCATCAGGTTCGCGAAAATACTCGACCGTAAAACTGTGCCCTCGCTCCAACGATTTGCCAAAGTCCAGCTGACCTGGATCAAAAATGGCCTCTGTGTCCGCCTTGGACGACCGCGCGTCGGTTGCGGAAAAAAACAACTCTTGAACTCTGGAATTTAGGATCCGTTTGGCATCGAGATCAAAGGTCTGACATGTGGCATCGTTGACCCACTCGATTTTGCCTGCGCCGTCCAGGAGCAGTACCGCATTGTCGGTTTTGCCAGCAATTAGCGACAGCAAGGTATTTGCCTGTTGTTGATCGTCATTGAGGACCTCTCGACGAATTGAAATCCCATCCCGCAGTTGTTTCAGTTTGGCCCGATCCGATAGATAATGTCGCGTCACAGCCTCAAATGCGTCTTCCCAGCTCCCTTTGCCAATCACGCGCAGCCATTGTTTCAGCTCGCGAGCCGTCGGCACCTCAAATTGCGAGGGTAGCTTCTGGGAACACTGAATCGTACAACCGTGGATCGGTTCCCCGATAATTTCGAACTGGTCCAACGTCCCGCCACTGCGGACCAAATTATTTAACGCAGAAGCAGTTTGGGGTCTGGAAACATCGATCGGATCGGTGACAAAACGAAAGCGAAGCGCCCAACCCGGACCGTCCGAAACCAGCGAAACCGAATGCTCCACCAACGTTGCTGGACGAAAGCAATACAGCACCCGGCAGACAACTTTGCTGATCCGGCGACTCCCCCGCCGATTTAGGCCGCAGAGCAAACTGATTTGCTCGGACGAAGTCGCATATTCCTCGATGGAGGTTGTCGGCAAGTCGGAAAAATCAATTAGTAACTTGGTTGGCAACGAGTCTAAATCGCTTTCGCCGTTGGGATGATTCAACAAGATGGTTTTTTTTTGAATCATGGTCGACCCCCGGTGATTACACCAGCGGGAAGTTTTGGTGAGGTTGATTAAACTGCGTTCGCCTGACATGGGCTGAATAACCATGTCAGCAAAATGGTGCATGTCTCGGATTGAATCAATGGTTGATTTGTAATTCTTATACGATAAAGAGAGCAGACCAGTGGTTAATTGCTTTTCACTGCGAACAACTTTTAACCAACTTGGTTAGCAAATCGGCAGACAAAGACGTTGTTGAAGACGGATTTGTTCAGTCGAGCGCAATGGCAATTCGTATGCCGATGAAAAATACTTACCAATCTCCAGCTGGGAATTTTAGCACCTAGGGCTAACACGCGTTACCGCGCGATCATTTTCAAACCAGCCGAATTTACGGTTTTGGTAGAACAAGAGTCGCTTTCCCGTGGTATTTATTGTCAAGGCGCTTGCTTGGTGGAACCTCTGAAATTCTCGGGTTTCAGTTAGAGAATACATTTTAATTTGAAGCAGTATCAATTTTGGCACGCGGCATGCAATGTGGTAAGTCACGATGGCTCGTGAGTTCAGGGAATGTTCCGAGGCGAGCCGGTCACAAGTCATTTGCAATTCAGGAGTACACTGATGGCTACCTCGAAGAAATCAACACCAGCGAAAACAATCGTAAAAGCAGTTGCCAAATCGCCCGTTGCCAAAACAGCGACCAAAGTTGTTGCCAAAACAACAGCTCCCGCTGCCAAAACAATTACTGCGAAAACAACCAGCAAATTGAGCACTAACAAGTCAACCGTGGCGGCTCCAAAAATGGCTGCCAAGCGACCAGCGACTGTTAAAGCAAAAGCTTCAACAAGTGCAAAATCTCGCTAGATTGCTAAAGCGGCAGAGAGTTTTTTCTAAACGAAACAAAAGACCGGCCTGAGTCCCATTTGCTGTGAAAGCAAAATCCGGACGATGGTCGGTTTTTTTGTTAATTTATTTCGCGAACTGGCGTCGCATGGTGGACCCCCCGCGCCGGGTTTTTGGTACAACGTTTTACGGCAAGCCGCAGGCGACTATTGACGGCAAGTTGCAGTTGATAAGACGTTTAACGGCAAGCCGTAGGCGAAGAGTCTCACGCTGCACGTCGCCTACGGCTTGCCGTTAAACGTTTTATTGACTGGCTGTTACGCGACATCGGCGGTTTAGTCGACGTCGATCGATTCTGATTTCGGGACTTGGGCCGACCTAATCATTGGGAAACTTGGAACGCTCTAATGGTCAATCTGGAACTTTCTTCTGGCTAATTTGGAACTTTCTTCTGGCTAATATCGCCAAGCCCCTAACCTTCGTCGACCACCCGTCGAATTCCGATGCCGAGCTTATTAATTTTTGTACGCAGCGTCGTGCGGGTAATTCCCAACCGTTTGGCAGCTTCCGATTGATTGCCGTTGGATTCATCAAGTACCACTGCGATCAATTTTCGCTCCACTTCATCGACGACATCTTCGTACAGCGTGGTGCTGTTGGCCACGCGGTGTCGATCGATCAATTGCTCAACCGTTTCCGCGGCGTCCGTGCGAGAAACAATTGGCCGTTCATTGTTTGGCAGCGGGACGAGGACGGCCGCGACCGATTCCTCCAGAGGATAATCAGCAGAAAACGACGAATTGCCAACTGCTTCATCCGACAAGTCAGGAAAAAAATCTGCCAACAAAATCGAGCCGCTCGATTGTACCATCGCTTGCCGAACCACACTTTGCAACTCGCGAACATTGCCCGGCCATTGATAATTTCTCAATTTTTCCAAAGCAGCGGGTTCCAACCGCGTGATTTTTTTACCCAGTTCTTCATTGGCGTGATGCAAGAAAAATTCGACCAGCAATTCCAAATCACTTTCTCGTTCCCGCAGCGGCGGCAACTGGATCGTGAACCCGTTCAGTCGATAGAACAAGTCTTCTCGAAATTTCTGCTGGCTGCACATCTGTTCAAGATTGCGATGAGTCGCGGCGACCACACGGACATCGGCGGTGATGGTTTCAGTCCCACCGACGCGCTGAAAGTTCTTTTCCTGAAGCACGCGAAGAAGTTTGCTTTGCAACTGCGAGTCCATGTCACCGATTTCATCCAGAAACAAAGTGCCGCCATGGCATTGTTCAAATTTGCCAATCCGTCGTCGATCGGCTCCGGTGAACGCCCCTTTTTCGTGGCCAAACAACTCGCTTTCCAACAAGGCATCGGGGATCGCCGCACAGTTAACGGCCAAAAACGGTTTATCTTTTCGGGGACTGAACTGGAAAATCGCGCGCGCAACCAGCTCTTTGCCGGTCCCGCTTTCGCCGCGAATCAATACTGAAATGTTTTGAGAGGCGACCCGACCGATTGATTTGTAAACTTTTTGCATTTCAGCACACCGACCAATCAACGCCGACTGGGAGCCGGACGAGGGTTCGGGTTCGAGTTTGACGGACTCGGACATCAATCGCCGGACTTCAATCGCCCGCCGCACGATCTTGTCCAGCTCATTTACACTGAGCGGCTTGATCAAATAATCCATGGCCCCCATTTGCATGGCTTGGATCGCGGTCTCGCTGTCGCCACCGGCAGTCATCATCACGACCGGCACCTGGGGATTGGCTTCGTGCATTTTTCGGAACGCGTCGAGACCGTTGCCATCGGGCAGAACCACGTCGAGCATCACGGCATCGGGGGGGCATTCTTCGATAATTGCCAATGCCTCGCGAACTGTGCTGGCCCCTTCGATCAGGATATTGGTTTCCCGAAAAATATGGGTAAACAACGCAATAACAGCGGGCTCGTCATCGACGACCAGAAGAACACTCATGAATTAATCCGTTTCTTGACACATCCATTGAACTAGGCCCAGTGATTCACCGGCTCGGTTCGATCCTGCTGTCGGCTTCCCTCGCCGACAACCGCGCAGAGATTACGATAGCAAAAATAGTCGTTTCGGATAGCACAGATTACGGAAGTTCTCTGTTTTTACTGATCCGATTCTGTCGCCAGATTTAACTCAAGTCGGCAAAAAACTGAAACTTTCTCGGACACTTCGGCTTCATTCGAACCGTTTTTTTGTTAATAATGTATCCGCCTCAAGGATCACGCGCTATTTGGCAGAGCGCCTTGTTGGTTGTCATTGGCCACCGCCGTCGATCGGAATGGAGAAATTAATGGTTGAGTATCAATTGGAGACCATTGACGGCGATTCCGTTATATTTCGCGGTCAATTGATTAGCCATGCCGAAAGTCCGATTGGATTTTCCGATGATTGCCAGCGGCATTTTTCGCTCGATTTGTATGTAACCGAGACCAACGGCTATGTCCCCGTAATCACCTACACGACCAATTCGCCAGATGAGCGATCCGGGCGAATCGCGGAAATCGTCGAGATTGCAGCCGACGTCGAAAGTTGTTTTTTTGTCTTCGAACCGGAAGAGTTGTTGGCGGACCGTCAGAAATTGAATCGAGATGAATTGGAAGTTTTCAAACAACTTTCCAATCGAATCCAAAGCGTTTACGAGAAGCTCGCCTATGCGATTCTCGATCAACTCGACCAATTCGTTCAGCGCCAAACGCCGGTGGAAAAAACCGGGCTCTAACGTCGTTTGACGACCTGTGGTACGCTTGAACATTGTCGCCGGTGGCGATTAAAGTCGGGATTCACAGGAGCCATGATGGACTTTCAAGCGAAATTTGAAAGCGGTTTGACGTACGGGGCGTTTTTGGAAAAATATGGGACGCCGGACCAGCAAAAAAAATGGGCAGCGGTCCATGTGTGCGTAAAAATAACGGAATCGCAACGGACATTATTGGCCAGTTTTGTCCGCGAAATGAAAGTTCTGGTGTTGTCCGGCGCCTGGTGTGGGGATTGCGTGAACCAATGCCCGATCTTTGACCACTTCCAGAACATTAATCCCAAAATTCGCATTCATTACTTCGATCGAGACGATCATCCCGACCTGGGTGAAGAATTGAAAACCTGTGGCGGACCTCGCGTCCCGTCGGTCTTGTTTCTCAGTGAAGACAATTTTGTTTGCGGTCGTTACGGCGACAAAACGCTGGCCAAGTTTCGCGAACTCGCTGCGAAACAACTAGGGCCGTCTTGCCCAACCGGAATTGGTGCGGTCGATCAACCGCTGTTGGATCAAGTGACTCAAGAATGGCTGAATGAGTTCGAACGAATCCAATTGATGTTGCGACTCTCGGGTCGATTGCGCGAGTTGCACCAGGACTAGCGCCACAAATCGCAAGTATTACGTCACCAGAACCAATTCTTAAGTAAACTACCAAAACGCAACCCGGCTTGAAGTAGAACGAACCTGCAAGAAGTGCTAATCGAGTTCCCTGTGTTAGTCGACATTGAAGTCAATATCAGCCTGCGGATTTGGTTTAACAAACAGTTCGGTAAATTGGGCAATTAATTGTTTTGGTGACAGGTCAATTCTGATTTGTGGCACTAGCTGGTCCAACCACCGAAACTCACCATCAACCGACACTCAGGCTTTGCTGGCGACCACTGCATTCGAGGATGATTGGCAGTTGTCAAAAAAAATACGACGGACGTGGCTCGTCCGTCGTACGATCAATTGTCCAGGCAGTCGAATTTTACTACTTGTTCACGTCAAAACCTGATGCTTGCAATTGTTTCTGCACAGCGCCGGAAATAGCATCACCTAGAGTCGCAACACCGGTTTCCTTGGCCAGTTTAGCTTCTTCGGCGTCGAGGTAGGCTTGTCGTTCTTTCGCGGCGGCAGCTATTTTTTGCTGGATTTCGGCGCGTTTGGCGGCCATCGACTGGATGTGTTTTTGGCGCGATTCGGCGTCCATGCCTTGCATGTCTTCCGGCAGTTCCGATTCTTCAAGGCTCTGGAGGGAATCTGCATCGGCTATATAAGTGTCGACTAAATCTCGACCGACGTTGTTATACACTCCACTCTTCATTTCAACACCGGCGCCGCCCAAGCTCGGTAAACTTCCACCAACGCCACCTGCTTTGATGGCAGCGCGACTCGCGAGCCCGCCAAATTCCGCTGCATTGGAATCTTGCGCCTGCTGATTTTCGTGAAATCGGGTACGAAACTCCCGTTTGCCATACCACAGGTAAGTTTTGTTCAGTTCATCGTTCAGTTCAATGATGATTTTGTCTTGGGGACACTTGATGTGGACGACCGCACGGTCCTGATCAATGTTTAAATATTCACCTTCCGCCAATTCCGCACCATGTTGCCATTTACCGCTGATTCCTTGTTGGTATTCGCCGCAGTGAATCGTGTTGACGACAATGCCAGCCCCGATCGCCTTCTTGCAAGCGATTTGATAATCCATGGAACCTTGCGTGAACGGCTCATTCCCCGCGATGAAAATTGCTTTATAGGAATTGGGCTCATTATTCCAATCCAATCGTTTTACCGCTTCGTCGATGACGGTCCCGCAGTATTCGTCACCGCCGTTGGTTGTCAAAGCGAACAAAGCCTCGGATACTTTGTCGAGATCGTCCGTCAGTTGAACGACTTGGCGAACATAGCCTTCGCTGGCCGGCAGGTTGGTGTTGCCGTATTCAAATACGGAAACGCGAAGCAAGGGAGTTTGTCCATTCTTTTTGGCATCGGCAAACTGTTGCACAATTTTCCACAATTGACTTTTGGCTTGCTTGATCAGCCCATCCATAGAATTGGATGTATCCAATAAGATCGCCACATCGACCGCGGCGCGGGTACCAGTAAAAGGGGCTTTTTTGGTTGAATCATCTTGTTTGGATTTTTCGTCGTCCCCTTTCTTGATGGTAATCGTGACGTCTTGCGCGTCAGCGAGTTGGGAAAACCCTGGCGCGCAGGCCAAGGCCAGCGCCAACAAATAGGAGAAGGTAATTTGACGTTTCATGGGAAGTTTCCTGTACATGAGCTTTAAGGACTCGGTTCGGTAGGTCTTCGATAGCAATCGTCCGGCGGAAGTTCCTTGAAAAAACCGTGAATTTTCCGATCGCGTCGAGCCGACCAGTCAATTGGAGTCGTTGCCGTTGGCAACCTAACCTTTTGCGTTGCCCAATCCAACAGGAAAAATCGGCTCGAGTTTATCAATTTCAACAAAAGTGGTAATCTGGCGAGCCGAGGCAATAGTTACATGACAATTTCGCCAAGGCGAGTTGTATTCCGGCGAATGGTTTTTTGAAATGACTCAGGACTCGACCGCAAAAGTCACTTGTACGCAGCTCGACCGCCAGTTGGCGATTCCGATGTTTGTTGTGGCATTACTGTTTCTTTTGATCGGCGGTTTTCTGTTACATACCGAACCGGGAGAATGGGAGGGAGTCGCGCACTATTCACCCATCTTGCGCCGCGTCTTGTGGATTGCGTTGTCGCTGTTGTATGTGTTGTACATTGGCGAAACCATCGCGCATCGCATGGCCGGGGCAAAAAGCCTGCGTCAGCATTGGGTGTTCCTGGCGATTCCATTTATGCGATTATGTGTTCGCGATCATGTTGATGGAACGCACGTCTGGGTGCCCGTAATTGGCTGGCGCAAAACCACGGGTGAGCTCGAACGCAACCTCAGCCGTTGGTTGAGCGGGCCGATGATCGTGATTTCGTTGGCCGTTCTTCCGGTTGTCGTGTTGGAGTTGTTTTGGTGGGATACGATCAAATCCAGTCCGATCTGGAGGTTCTCACTGGAGACGGTGACTGGATTTATCTGGATGGCATTCGTTGTCGAATTCGTCATCATGATCTCGGTCGTACAAAAAAAATTCCGCTATTGCAAACAGAACTGGATCGATCTAGCCATCATCCTGCTGCCGTTGTTTGCGTTTTTGCGCGTGGCCCAGCTCGGGCGATTGATCAAGCTGAACCAAGTGACCCGGACCGCCAAAATTTATCGGATGCGAGGTTTGCTGCTGCGCTCCTGGAGAGCCATTATCACGTTGGACATGATCGACAAAATCCTGCGCCGCGATCCCACCTTTCGCATCGATAAACTCGAGCAAATCATTGCCGAAAAAGAAGCCGATATCGAATTGCTCCGCGCCGAGCTGCACCGGATGCGAGAGCAGGCCGCCAAACAATTGGCAGTCAAACAGGAAAGCGGTTAATCCGCATTTCACACGAAAGACGATGATTCGAACAACGTATTTGAGCAGCCTAACGGAACCGCAGCTGCGTACCGCAACGTATCAAAGACCTGGTTCGATGTGTTTCTTAATTTTCTCACGTTGTGATTTGCGTGCGTGAATGAAAGTTCTATCGATCAAAGCTTTGCGGTAAACTATGGCCGGAAATAAGCAACAGTACGTTAGTAAACTGGCATAACCCTCACCAGTCGACACAACGGGAGAAACGAACATGGATTTACAGGATTTACAGGATGATCGTCGATCCGAATTGTAGTTTGGAGAAATCACTGAGAAAATCATCGGTTGTGCATTCGAAGTCATCCCTGAGTTGGGAACCGGGTTTCTGGAATCAGTTGATGAAAACGCTTTGGCAATCGCTCTCCAGGACAAGGGATTGCGAGTGCCCAGCATCCTATCCATGTTCATTTTCGACCACGAATCGTTGGCGAGTTCTATGCTGACCCTCTTCGTTGAAGGAAAAGTTGAAGGAAATGTCATCGTCGAGCTCAAGGCTGCCGAGGCGATCGCTCCCCAGCACCAGGCCCAGATTATTAACTACTTAAAGGCAACTGGAATCGAGGTCGGCCGACTGATCAATTTTGGCAATCCGAAACTCGAATACAAACGATTCACACGACACCAGTGCATCAATCAACGAATTGAAAGCATCCTGAACATCTTGTCCATCCATGTTCATTCATGTTGTTCTAAAAATTATGCATCGGTGCTTACCTGACGAAACTGTTTTCGTGCGAATATCCGTGCAATCCGTGGTTAAAACCGTTCCGAACGCAGAACCAAAACAACGGTCGCGGATTTCGCGTTTTTCCCGGATGGCGAAATAGATCGCCACGCGAATTTGGAACGAGTGATCTGGTTTCGCAGCAACAAACAAACTGTCTGGGGATTAGTTAGTAGCCGTGTCTTATTCGATTGCTATCGGTTGCGAACTCAATCTGATCCGAGAGTTTCAACAATATGCGATGTTTATCATCATTATTGAAATCTATTTTTGTTTTTCTTGACATCGCCGCGCGCGCGCGCGCGCGCGCCAATATAATCGGAAACGATTTGAGTTTTTTCGCGAAACATCGGGACCATGGATGAGTTTAACAATTGTCCGCGATGGGAAGAACTTGGATTGCGATGACGTTTTTGATTTACAAAAATGTTGTCGAACTACACTTTTCCGAGACAGCGTTTGTCGCTGTCCCATATTCTTCACTCAATCAGGAGTGCGACGATGAAATCTGCAAGA
Source organism: Mariniblastus sp. (assembly GCA_031409295.1). Taxonomy (GTDB): domain Bacteria; phylum Planctomycetota; class Planctomycetia; order Pirellulales; family Pirellulaceae; genus Mariniblastus. The sequence goes on along the minus strand of JANNWZ010000181.1, from coordinate 1,266 downwards.
CGATTCATGGTTTTTCTAACAGGATTCGCGTGTTTGGCGTTTGCCTCGGCTCCGCCGGCAATCGTAAACGAAGCCAAAGCGGCGACAATTACTTATCCGAAGAGAATTTATACTTTCGAATTCTCTCCCTATGGTGCACAAAGTGATCTAAAATGTCAAACAAACAGATGAATCCAGCAGTTCACTTGGTGGCGAGAGTTGGATTACTCGTCATGCTAGGTTGTATCGGTGTCCGACCGGTCACCGCTCAATACATGCTAAACGAGTTGTTTCCAGAGGCATTTCAAAGCACTCATCCAGAGGATTATTTAATGGATCCTGACTTTGCCGCCATGGAATTGAGTGATGAACAACGTCTCCTTGGCCAAGAAATGTATAACCGGTATTCGAACAAACTTGAGACCTGGACTCGGCTTCAAGAGGGTACGGAAAATCTATTGGATTTCAAACGGAATATGCTGTCTGAATTTCGTAGCATTCTTTCCCCCCGTCAAAACGAACTTTGCGACCAGTTGATTGTGGTTGAATATTTTCGAGATGAAGCCGCGCGTCAAGCATTTGAAAGAAAAACGTCGGTTCGAAATGATGTCGAGTTCCTATTTCTGGTTCCAGCGGTTATGAAGTTTTTAGCAATCGAAGATTGGCAGGAATTGGAAATTCGCGACGCGATTGAATCGACTCACCTGAGTTGTCAGAAATCGAAAGAGGCGGAACAGCAGAGCGTGATTGGAATTTTCGAACGCTGGCAACGAGCGCTTGCGGCGGAATTGCTGGATTTCCAGCAACGGGATTTTAGCAATTCTACGGGTGTTGCTTTCAAGTTTCCGAGTTCGATCGAACAAATTCGAGTGCGCGCCAATATCAATGGACCGCAGTTTTTGCAAAACCACAAATTCGTTTCCCGATTTACGATGTCGCCACCCGATGAGATCATCATGTTGTTGCAAACACCGTTCTACCTGGACGCCCATATGCAGCCCGATGGAATGTTCGCCTTGCTGTTGTCGGACGAGCTCGTCAAAGATCTCAAGTGTACTCCTGATCAACTTGAACGGTTGAAGAAATTGAAGGAAGCTTGGTGTCAAGAAAATCCCTTGCCGGTTGAGTTGAGCGTTGAACTGAAGTTTGGTAGCAATATGAGTTCAAAAGAGCAACGAGAGGAGTCGGCCGCCGCCAACAAGGCCTTTGCCGCTATCGAGAATCAGGTCTTTGAAGTGCTCACCGCCACCCAGCGGGAGCGATTGCGGCAAATCTGGAATCAGTTGG
>JANNWZ010000180.1:0-17121 GCA_031409295.1 Mariniblastus sp. | reverse complement strand
GTATTTAAATCGGTTTTGGGTAAATGTCCAAAAATCTGTTTTTTATAATCACACCCCAAAACCGCCTTCCCCCACCCCCCCCGCCCCGGGACTATCTAAACCGACCACCCACCGGGGCCGGTTGGATGTTCAAAATTCGTTTTTTGAATAAGCGCAAAACATCGTCGGCAACTGCACGCTGCCGCTTATTTGTTAACCAACCGGGACTTTTTTTTAATAGGCGGAAGGTAACTCCGTCACACCAGCAAGCTCGCTGCTGGCCAAAGCAACGCCAACCCGAAACCGCATCTCACCGGGGAAATGAAACTTCCCGACGCGCCAAATCGTCGACGCTTGATGAGTCAATTGTTTGCGGACAAAGTTCAAATAGAAAATGCAGCGGCCTGGCCGGTAATCGATGTTGCAACCGAAGGATTCTCTGGAGCCGATCTCAAACGGCTGGTTCAGGACGCGAAATTGCAAATGGCCGTCGACATAACGCGAGGTCGACCAGTTCTGGCCTTTGAACAATACTTGCAACAGGCTTCGACCACGATTCGCAATTCACGGGCCGCGTATGCCCAAGCGTCACAACGCGCGCAAGAGGTTAATCTCGATCGACCGCGCTGGTTCAATATCCATCCCGAGCTGTTTGAGCAACCGGTTCCCGCCGTTTTGCCGTCATGAGATGTGGTGGCCCGCCTGCTGAAAATCGGCCGCCGGATTTTCGTCGGGGAAGTAACCAGACGGATCGTATTGAACCGCCGTTACTTTACGGAAGTCGTTGGTGGCAAACTCGCGCTAGGTTCCCGATCATCCAGGAGCTTGGACAGCTGTTCAGCTGTCAAGATGTTCAACCGAAATCCACTCATGCTGCGCGGGCCGTGGTCGGCACTCAGCATGGATTTACCACTAAGACTAAAAAATCCAATCCCTAAATAACTCGCGGCCCGTAACTTGCTTTTGGGGAGAACCACGCGATCCAAAAATGGTTTGCGTATTTCAGCTTTAGCAAATAGGGCATCATTGAGCGCCCCTTGGCCGATCACCTTTTCCGCGTTGTCGCAAAGATGCACAAAACGCCGATGTTCGAGTTTCGCTGTCTTTAACCAGACCATTTCCAGTTGGATGTCGTCGGCCTGCGACGTGGCTCGATAACCCAGCAATGTAATGGTGTCATTGAAACCAACATTTCGCTGGTCGGCCGATGTTTGGGCGATAATGTCCGCAACTTCTTGGCTGAGATCAGGCTGGAATGGTTTCAAGGAAAAAACTGAAACCGGCGCCGCAATCAACAGTATTACCAACAATGCGACTGGATTCCGCACGAAATTGAACAGTCCGCTGGTTACTGCTTGAGAGGCTGCGGAAAATCGTCCTTCGGAAAGGGCCAGTAACGCGGATTTGGCAGGCATCTCGACCAACTTGAACAACAAAATCGAAAGCGCCAGTGACAGGCAAAACGCACACCCGGCAGCCCACTCCGGCGGCAACCGCGATTCGCCCAGACAATTAAATTTTATGTACAGGATTACGATATTGTGAATCATGTAAAAGGCGAAACTGACCTCACCTAAAAAGACCATTATTCGCGAACCGACGAATTGCCCCAACAGGCCGCGCGATCGAGAAAAAACAAAAATCAAAATGGCAAACGTCCAGATGTTTGCCACCATCATGCACCATTGGCTAAGCCCGTTACTACCCCACGAAGCTTGCCGTATCAAAGCCGCTACGCCCTGCCAGCGCAGCAGGTAGTCCCACCCCAGAAACAATCCAACGGCGATGATTTCCCACATCGTATCGGTCAAGAAATGACGCGGTGTCGAGACGCCTGTTCGACGCAAGTAATAAAAACCGACCGCCATACCGGAGCAAAACTCGGGCAATCGTAACAACGGATTGGTCAAAAAAACGCGATCGAAATTAAATCGCTCGTTATACAGAGGATTCACAGCGAGTTGACTGAAGTAAATCACCATCCCCACGATAATTAATCCCAGCACTCCGAATTTCCACCAGAATTTTCGTTCACCACCAATCAACAAAAACGGAAACATGAAATAGAAAAACGATTCCGTTGAAATGCTCCACGAAACAGCGTTGAATGAAAACGCCCATTCATGCGACGGGAACCAGCTTTGCAGCAGCGACAGGTTCGTAATGAATTTTGTGCTGGTCCAGTAATCGCCGAATACGGATTGCGCCCCCTGAAAAGCAAACACGAAAATCAATAAGCAAACCAGATGCAGGGGCCAAATTCGAGCCCACCGAGTCAGCCAAAATTTTCGAAATCCCTCTCCCGTTGGCTGCAGTCGGCCAGAGTAGACGTAGGTAAGAATGAAACCGGATAGCATAAAGAAAAAAGAAACAGCCAAACTACCCAACCAAATTTCGGGTCCGGGCAACCGGAATTGGTAGTTGATATGATGCACAAACACTGCCAGTGCAGCAAACCAGCGCAGCCCCGTCAACGCATTCAGGGGCTGAGTTGAATCTTTCATGGTTGCTCCCGTCTGCTGAGGTGAAACTGGAAGAATAGTGGTGCTACCAAAACAGGTCAACGCGAACGACCACTTGCTGGCAGGAATGTTTACGCCCGCACAATAAACGGCGAACCGGGGCCCCTTCCTGTCTGAATCAGCGAACCAAAAACACCGAACCGGGCGAACCGGGGCCGGACCAACGGCACCGAACCGGGGCCAGACCAAGGCAAAACCAATAGAAGCTAAATGCTAGCGGTCGAGCAACTTCATCTGTTCTGATTGCAAGCGATTAATCAAAAGGTGCTTCGGAAAAAATGTTTCGGTGTGGCCCGGGGCTTGCCCAAAAATCTGCTGGCATAAAGGCAGGGCGCCAAGATCCGGTGCGTATCCCTTACTGCCCTTGAGTTGGAAGCGCGCTTCCGCCGGGTTTATCCCGGTGGTAACTACACAAGTTTGCATCGAGGGTAGTGAACCGTGCTGGAATCCCGCTGGCTTGTCCAGCGGAAGCTTCGGCTTTGAGCTACACCAAAAGATCCCCCCCATTCACCTCGTTCTTCAGCCGGATTCGCCCAAGGCGAATCCGGCTGAAGAACGAATCAATGGCCCAGCAAGTTTGTAGCAAAAAACACAACAATCCACCGGACAAGCCGGTGGTATTAAAAACACTACAATCCACCGGACAAGCCGGTGGTATTAAATACGCGCCATTCCTCGTAACTGGGCTAAACCACGGTTTGTCGATCAAAGTTGTGTAGAAACCAATGGGCTTGTCCCGATCGGGAACACAACTGACTGGCTACTAATTCGAACCCAAAATTTCCCCCATTTTTTTCCGTTTCGCAGAAGGCAAAACGGAAAAAATGGGCGTTTCACAACGACGCCAAATGTTAGCCTGTCAGCTGTCGCTCCGCTGGGATCAACTCGGCTGAAGCATATTTCCAACTCCATTGTGGCGCTGTCCAGCCAGAAAGACGGCAGAATAATCCGCTGAGGGACAAGGAGCGATCGCTTCATTTTCATGTTCCATTGGTTGTTTTCTGTCCCTACTGATCAAAGTACTTTTCGATGATCCATCGGGGTTGCCATTGGTCTGGTTTTCGCGGGTGGTCGGTCAGATCGATTTCCGCCTTGGCCGGCTTGTCGACAGTCAGTGGTTGAGTATCCCCGGCATCTTTTTGAGCTTGGACGAGTGCCTCTTGCAACCTTATTCGGATCGCTTGATGTTCCCCTTCAACGGAATCGATCAAGTTGTTGGTTTCGTCGGCATCCGACTCGAGATCGAACAGTTGAGTTCGATCGACCTGAGGATATCGAATCAACTTCCAACGCCTGTCGCGAATGGCCCGAATCGTGTTCTTATAGGAAGTGAACAGATAGTCGCGAGGTGTATAACCTGCTTTTCGTTTCAGCAACGGCACTACAGAACGCCCATCGGTTTCGGTTGGGGCATCGGCTTGTGCGATCTCCAGGATCGTTGGGAATAGATCGTGCAGGTAGGTCAGCGAGGAATCATCGCCAGGTACGATACCCGGTCCGGCAACAATCAACGGAGCCTTCATGCTGTGATCATAGAGGCTCTGTTTTCCCAACAAGCCATGACTTCCGAGCGCCAAGCCATGATCGGCGGCGTAGATCACGATCGTGTTTTCCGCGTATCCCGATTCACGCAGTGTTTCCATGATGCGCCCGACCTGCTGATCCAGATGAGAAATCAGTCCATAGTAATCTGCTGTTTGAGCCTGGATCACTTCCCGAGTTCGAGGCCAGGGAGCGAGCTGTTCATCACGAACCGTCAAGTCTCCGTTGTCGAAAGGGTGTTGCGGAAGAAAATTTTTGGGCACCGGCATTTTTTCGGGCTTGTACATTTGATTGAAGTTGCCTGGCGACATTCGAGGATCGTGCGGAGCTGTAAAGGCCACGTAACAAAAGAACGGTTTGGACGAATCCCTGTCCTGCAGAAACTCAATTGCTGCATCGGCAAATAATTTGCTCGAAAAATTTTCTCCGGGTTTGGGTTTCGAGAAGTTTTCAGTTGCCGAATCGAATTGCACAATTGGGACTTCGGCGTGATTTGCCATACCTCCCAGCAGGAGGTTCCGTCCCGATTGAAAACTACGTACAAAAGATGAATTTCCGTTGTGCCACTTACCGGTTCCAAAAGTCTGATAGCCACTGCGGCCCAACCTCTCACCTAGTGTCTCATGTCCAACAAGGTTGAGATCCTTCAAATGAAACAGGTTCCGTCCGGAGTGCAACATCGCTCGGCTGGGCACGCAAACAGCTCCATGCGGCGAGCCGAAACAATAGCTGTTACGAAAATTCATCCCCGTGCGGGACAGGCGATCAAGATTGGGTGTTTGAATCCGCTCATTTCCGTAGGCAGCGATTGTATCGGTACGTTGATCGTCGGCGAAGAGAAACAGAATGTTGGGCGGAGTCTGACCTGGTTTGTCGGAAAGGCCATGGCCGTCGTTTGCCAGCGCTGAATTGACAGCGAAAAGCGAACTCACAACAATGGTGAACAGCGGATAGGTTCGGTCCATGAGCGAACTCCGATAGAGTAAAGAAATTAACGAGTTTTCGTAACACTTCAGCCGTTTGAAGTTGGTCTGGAACAAATTGTAGAGAAAAAACCGGGGCCACACCAAAGTATTTTCCCCAAGGTATTTTTCCTAAGAGACACTCGAACCCGGGGCCACATCGAGACATTTTCTGCCGTCGAGACATTCTTCGATTCGATTCTGGCCATCAAATTTAAAACACCGACTCGACCGCTACCTATAGCCGTTGCTGGCTTCGCCTCAACTCGGCCCGCCACCTCGCTATCGGTGTGAAACCCCTTGTGTCGGTGAATCCCTTTGTAGCTCCCTTTGTGCCCGTTCGGTGAATCCCCTTGCGTGGCCCCTTTGTACCCCCAGTGCCGCCAATGGAACAGGCCGGAACCAGGCTGCGGCGATTCGATGAATTTGATCTCGGAGAACTCGGAACGCTGGTTTTTCGAACCGATGATTTGCAACCGAAGTCCGATCGTATAAGCTGTTATTCGCGACCGGCAATTCAAGCCGACAAAAAAATGTCACCTTGCGTAACATGGCTTTGTCTCGCATGGGTTACCCATGCGGATTGCGTTATCTCTCCAATGCATTGATGAGGTGCTGTGCGACTACCTTCGCACCTCACCTCATCGCAAACCAGATTCGTTGGATTGTCGGTCGTTGATTTTCTCGGGAGGCACTATGAATCGAATTACCAAGGCGCGATTGGTCGCGCAGACAATTATTGATTCGCAGTGGTCCGAAAACGAGGTTGTCGATTTGTTGAAATCGTGCTCCTTCCCGGCAACGGTCGGATTGGAAGAATCATGTCAACGCCTGCTGGCGCGTTTTCCCAGTCCACCCCCTCGAAGCCTGTTGGAAACGTACCTGCTAAAAGAATTTAGTCCGCTGTTGTCGAAAATTTCTCCGCTTTTGCTAAATCGATTATGGAAGCAAAGCCGGACGCGGCCCTCCTCAATGCGTGCGGGCTTGGCAGTTACCCGAACCTGGACACTGCCCCAGATCAACTCAATCAGGGAATTGGCCGCGTTGGTCGAAACTCCCATCCGTTGGCTCGATTGGTTGTCCGCCCAGCATCGACAACACTACCGGATTTCTGCGGTGCGCAAGAAATCGACTGGCATTCGAATTTTGGAGGCACCCAAATATCGACTCAAAACGGTGCAGCGACGACTGTTGTCGGAATTACTATGCTGCGTTCCGTGTCACACTTCGGCGCATGGTTTTGTGGTGGGGCGCTCGGCCTTGAGTTATGTACAGGCCCATGTGGGCAAGCCATTTGTGATGTGCATGGACCTGCAAGACTTCTTTCCGACAATCGACGCCGCGCGTATTTTCGGGCTCTTTCGCAGTCTGGGATATCCTTATGACGTTGTCCAGGCATTGACGAACCTGTGTACGTGTTCGACCACCCCGGCGACTTTGTTTGAGCTGACCAACGGGATCGCCAATCGAGTTGAACAAAACCGCATCTTGTCGCTGTATCACCGCAAGCATTTGCCCCAGGGTGCGCCCACATCACCCGCACTGGCCAATCTGTCAACCTATCGATTGGACTGTCGATTGGACGGGCTTTCCGTTGCAGCCGACATCGTCTATTCACGCTATGCCGATGATTTATTGTTTTCGGGGGGAACGGCGTTCGCCCGCCAGTCAGTTCCGTTCTCAAACCAAGTCGCCGCGATTGCCTTGGAAGAAGGCTTCCGCGTCCATCATCGAAAGACTCGCCGGATGCGGAAATCGACTCGACAATCGGCTGCCGGGATTGTCATCAATCGATCAACCAACTTGCGCCGGACGGAGTTGGATCAACTGAAAGCGATTTTGTTCAACTGTGCGCGACATGGGCCGGACACTCAAAACCGCGATCGGCATCCACAATTTCGCGAGCACCTGATGGGAAGAATCAACTGGGTCAACCAAGTCAACCCACAACGCGGAGCAAGACTTCGAATGATGTTTGAAAAGATCGCCTGGAGTAAGTGAATCGACTAAACAACGGTAACGGTTGTTGGTTCCACCTCGGTCCGGCCCAACTAGTTCCAGCACTCGTCCCCCGCCGCTCGTCCGTTTTGGAATTTGACCGGGCAAGAAAGCAACGGTCCGAATTTCAAGTTCAGGCGAATTTTTTTTGGTCCGACGCTGCAATCCAATCCTTCTGATCGTTACGTTCCGGTAAATCCGTATGCGAGGGTGACGCAATTCAACAATCTTTGGGAGGCGGGGAAAGTGTTATTCGGAACACTCGATAACAATCGATACTCGCTGAAATTGCAATTTTGATTGCCGGTCTATCGCGAAAATAGACCCATTGGTCTTCCCTACCTCACAATCACCTTTCCTCCGAATCCAACGATATGAGCATGCCCGACGTTCAGTCTTTTCCCTCGTTTGAAGCTGCCGCTCAAGCAACTCTAAAGTTCTTACATTCGCGTTTGGGGTTCGATCTCTGGATGGTGACTCGAACCGAAGGTGATGATTGGATTGTTTTGCACGCAGAGGATCAGGGCTACGGCGTGAAGGAAGGTGCAGTTTTCCGCTGGGCTGAATCGTTTTGTTGCCAAATGACGAAAGGACTCGGTCCGCGAATCGCGCCTCGCTCACAGGATGTACCGGCCTACGCCGCAGCTGCCATCGGCCAACAAGTTGCAATTGGTGCCTATGTTGGTGTGCCGCTGGAGAGAGAAGACGGTACCCTGTTTGGCACGTTGTGTGCGATCGACCCTGCTCCGCAACCACAGTCAATCGCGGCGGAGCTGCCCCTGATCGAATTGATCGGGCGCCTCCTTTGCAGCGTTCTGGAATCAGAATTCAAAGTGCAAACTGAGACTCGTCGGGCCGACCGCGTCCAAGCAGAATCGCTATCCGATTCTCTGACGGGTCTATACAATCATCGAGGCTGGACTCAGTTATTGGCAGCTGAAGAAGAACGCTGCAATCGTTATGGGCACCCGGCCTGTGTTTTATCCATCGATCTGGATGGCCTCAAACAGGTCAATGATATCCAAGGGCATGCCAAGGGTGACGAATTAATTTGTCGCGCGGCAAACGCAATTCGCAGTGCGGTAAGAGTCCAGGATATAGTTGCCCGAATCGGCGGAGACGAGTTTGTCGTTTTGGGCGTCGAGTGCAACGGGTCCGATGGTGGCACATTGTTGACGCGGATCAGCGCGGCACTTTTGGCGGCCCAAGTGCAAGCGTCACTTGGCATTGCCAGTCGTGATCCGAGACTCAGTCTTTCCCATACAGTCTTGCAAGCTGATGAAGCGATGTACCACTGCAAACGAAGCCGCCGAGGTCAATCCCTCAAACCAAGACTGGTTAACAGCTAGGAAATGTTCCAACCAGTGGCTGGAGCAATTGGGAATTCTCTCGATCCAACAACTCAGGTGCGAGACTCCTCGGGCGCGAAGAACCACCGGATGCGAAACCCCTGTTCGATGGTGGCAGCAGGGTCATCGGTAACGGTGTTTCATACCCGATTCACGTGGCGTAAATACCATCCACCAAGATTCAACGTTTTTCGTCGGAGGAGGATTTGCTGCCAGTGGACAAAATTCGGTTCATGGCTTCGCCAACAGGAATATAAAACAGGGCGGCAAGCATAATGACAATGCTCGAGGCTAGAATTTGCGAAGACTCAGTTGCCGACGGTTGGCGTGGATCCTGCCAAATCATTTGCAGTCCAACGACGACCGAAATGATCAATGAGATCACAAAGACAATGAACGCAGCGATAAGTGACAGCTTCATAAAGTCATTTCGTGGGCTAACGATTGCTAAGTACTTCGTTAAGTCAAGTCTATCATAAAAGAAGACAGGCCGGGTCTTGCTTACCCCAACCAGTGATAAGGCCAATGGCTACTTCGTTGGCACCAGCTGGAAGCGTTTGAGTTTCTCTTGCAACGATGGGTCGAATCGGCTCCATGTCAAAAAGACGATGAAGATGGATGTCCTGAAATGCAACACGGTGGGCATTTTTACCGGCGACGGCATCGACCTATTACGAGTCGTCCGAGAAGGGGACTCGCTGGCTGGCAGTACGATCACGTCTACCAGCATTTCTAATGATGACTGGCAAAACGAGCGTGGTCAGATTGCTTACGAGGCGACGCTTGCCAATGGAGATCAAGTCGTGCGCCGCTGGACTCCCGATTTGCACTGGAGAACCAATGCCAATGGCAGTTGGGATTCCCCAGCCAAGTGGACTTTGGGATTGAAACCCGCGGATGTCCATGACGTGTACATTGACCCAACCATGACGAGTGTTGTCACTGGCCCCAATTCGGATCTCGCGGTGAAATCGTTATCAGTAGGCGGAGGCAGTGGCCACGCAACACTCAACTTGACCGGATCGGAACTGGAAGCGATCGAACAGATTTTCATCGGTCAAAACGGTGAAATCTCGGGAACCGGTCAACTCAGTGGCATGACCTTGGTCGATGGTACGCTGTCTCCCGGCAACTCGGCCGGTACGCTGGGGGTCCAAGGCAGTTTGGAGTTCGGCTCGACAGCAATTTTGGAAATTGAGCTCGGTGGGCTGCTCGATTGATTCATTTGTCGCATCAGAGTTTGAGCGATGTGACATTCGCAAACAATTGAACATGCTGTTGGCACACAACAAAAAAACCCAGCCTTTCGGCTGGGTTTTGGATCAAACAAAAAATGGGCTTGGCTTCTAATCAGCCTAGCTTCGTCGTCGACGGGCAATCAGTCCGACCAGACCTAATCCAATTAGGCCCAGCGAGCCTGGCTCGGGAATGGCGTTGATAACGCCAACGTTATCAAATCCAATTCGGGATCCGATCGGTCGGCCAACCATCACATTATGACGTTGTTCAGGCATTGACGAACCTGTGTACGTGTTCGACCACCCCGGCGACATTGTTTGAGTTGACCAACGGGACCGCCAATTGAGAGGAACGAAACCGAATCCTGTCGCTGTAAGTCGCCGCGATTGCTTTGGAAGAGGGTTTTCGCGTCCATCATCGCAAGACTCGCCGGATGCGGAAATCGACTCGACAATCGGCTGCCGGGATTGTTATCAATCCATCAACCAACCTGCTCCGGAAGGAGATTGATCAACTGAAAGCGATTTTGTTCAACTGTGTCCGACAGGGGCCGGCCACTCAAAACCGCGATCGGCATCCACACTTTCGCGAGCACCTGATTGGAAGAATCAACTGGGTCAATCAGCTTAACCCCCAACGCGGAGCAAGACTTCGAATGGTGTTTGAAAAGATCGCTTGGACCTGATCAATGGATTGGCGGCGACTGGTTGGCGAGTTAAATTCAGCGTGCCAGGATTTTGTTTCGAGTCACCATTGGGTTAGGTTTGAATTCAGCTGTGCCGTCGAAATATTTTTGGATCTTGGGCCAGGCGAAATTCGAAATGTCTCGCCCCAGTTTTAGTCCTGCAACATTGTCGGCTTGAATGTGATAGCCACCCATCACGCGCGAAATGCCAGCCATTTCGGCAGCAGCAGTAAACGTGGGGATCGGCAATTGAATTTCGCAACTGATTTGCTGGCCGTCCGAATTTTCCCCGGGCAATTTGCCATCGCGTTGCTGCATTTGTTGACAGGTAAAACCTGGTTCGGTCAATTCGCCGGCATGCCGGGGTTCGACAAAACCACATTCGTCGCTGCCTGTGAACAGTTTGAGAACTTCGGCACAGGCTCCACTAATACAACTGTGACCGGAAACGTATCCGGGAAACGGCGGTGTGACAAACGTGGAAGGGGAATACGGGCGCCATTGATCGGCGGGCAAATCGACCACTCCTTGTCCCGGCCCACCCCACCCGGAGATCGTTTTTCCGGCATAGTAATGCCGAACCAAGGTCCACGGTCGCGAACTATCGTAGTATCGCTTTGCATCCCACGCAGCAATAAACGCGTCCAGCGAAATGTTTCCAACCGTAAAGAACAGTTTCACATCGCGATCCAGATTATTTTTGTCGCGGCGCGAAACGACTTGGGCAAACTTCAGCCAATGCCCAGATTGGCCGGTCGATCGTGGGCCGTCCCGCATGAATTCGACAATCGCCTTTTGTTCCGGAGTCAAGGTTGCATTGAACGCAAGGCATTGGTCGACTTCTCGCTGCAATTGCGGATCGCCGACCAAGGGTGGTGGTCTAGGTCGAAACTGATCAGCACGCTCCAACGCAAACGGCTGCACACGATACCAGTGCGGAGTCAAAAATCCAATCGTAACCGATCCTCCGTTTCCGTCATCAAACGGAATCGGTTGCCAGCGGTCCGGATCAATGATTTTGTCAACCGAATTGACCGGTCGATACATGGTGTAGTCGCTGAAAGGGGCGCCGCCCGAGCCCTGCTCGTTTCCCAACTGGTTTGCTCCGTCATGGTGCCGAAACTCGATTAAGATCCTTGCGACATGGTTTCCGATACCGATGGGAGATGATAAATTCTCCGATTCGTCGGCGGGATTGTATCCCATGCGTTGCATTTCCCTCGTCAAGTACTGCTGGAAGTCTGGATATTGATCCATACAGGTTCGGTACATCGCATGGGCGATGGCAGTTTCTTTATTTTTTTGAGTTCGCTCTATTTCCGGTCGGCGGAGCGCACCGCCGAGCATTGAACCCACAGCTTTGTCGTCATAGGCCGCCCAAGCATCAAACATCGCGGTTAACGGAATCGCCATTTGACGCGAGAGAATCGTCGGTCGCGCTCCAATCCGTTGCACATCTCGGGCGGCAGTCTCCAACATGATGTCAACCCATTGATAGCTGGCCGAACGTTCGTGTCCATCTTCTGGAAACACTTGAGCTCCGGCGCTTCCCGAAAAAGGCAAAGCGGCTAACAAAAAAACCCTAATTAACCCCAACCGCAACATATCTGACTCCAATGACGAGGGTTGCTAGAAACTCGAATCGAACGGCTCCTGCCACGGACAAATTCCGCCGAAAGATGTGCCGCAAGACTTATGATATTCAAATTGGAAACGATGGCCACGACAAATTTTTTTTCGATTCGTTTCTTTTGATCCAAGCAAGTGCATCCAAACCGATACAACCACCCCAATACCACCAACCAAACTTACCAATATGTCAGCAAACAAATTACCCATAAAACGGACGTCCATGTCCGTTTACATTTGTTGAGGTGCACGGCGAACAAGGATGCCTATCGTACGGTTGGTCGATTTCCACCTGTCGCTCGCCCAATTCCCGGGGCCTACAGTTTTCAGCTTGAAATCAAACCGGCTGGACTTATCTCCAGTTAAACTCCCCAATGCAACCTTCGCCGGCAAACTTCCATGAACGGGTCGGTTGCTTGGCAGAATGGCGGTTTGCTCAAAAACCTCCGCAAAACCGCGATTTTTAGGTCAAGGCCTACGGGCTAGCACTAAAAGGCATCTAAACACGACAAATAGCATCATTTTGCAAGTATTGGACCGCTGATAAGGTGATTTTCTTTGCCTCTAGACGATTATTTGGTCCAGATTAGTTGACATTCACAATCGACGAATTTAGACTGGAAAGGAATAGACGTTCTTGAAACCGTTTTCACAGCAAGACGGGAGACTGTTCGTCTTCAATCGAACTATTTTTTGACCTGTTTTTTTCAATGAGGAACAACAAGATGAAACTAAACAAATTAAAGATGTGCGTGGCAGTGCTGGCCATCGTAACAACCGCTTCCGCAGCCCGCGCGGATGAGTTGGGCGGAAATCTCGGTTTTGAGAATCCGATGGGAGCATTGAATGGAGTGCCAACCGACAACAATTGGTTTGGATTTACGGGACCTGGTGCGACCGGAGTTGGACAAAATACGATTAATCCACTCACCGGAGCCCAACATGCAGAAATCGTGATTGCCAACACGGGAAATTCTTTCGCTGGAATTCAGCAGATCGAGAACGCGATCACTGTTGGTAGCGCGTATTCATTTAGTTTCTTCGGTAAGACCGATGGCGGTACCTTCAATGTCGGTAACGAATATCGTATCGAATGGATCAACAGCGGTGGTGCAGAAATCAGTCGGGTTCAATTGACCACTCCATTTACCAACGCCTATACGCAATATACCGTTGGTGGCATTGCACCAGCCGGTGCTGTGCAACTAAGAGCAGTGATTGCCTTGCAGTCGTTCCAAGGTGGCAATTCGGGGACCGCACGGATCGATGATACTTCGATTCAAGGTCCCGCCGTAATTCCAGAACCGGGCAGCATTGTGTTGCTGGGTTTGGGCATGGTTGGTATGGTAGCGCGACGACGTCGCAGCTAGGCGATCGAAGATTATTATTTTAGCAGCTAATTGGAAAGGCTGGGCGAATGTCGCTCAGCCTTTTTACAATTCAGGTGGTGTCAACGGCCAATGGAAATTGGATTTTTAACAAGTGTATTGCGATGAATACTCACGATTTCAAAACAAACCACAAGCTGCAAATCCTGATTGTCGTTTTATTGAGTGTTGCTTTTTTGGGTTTCAACCTTTGGTCGTCCTATTGGCGTCATCGGAAACAAGCCAGCGCCGAAGCTGCAAAAAGAGCACAAAACGATCGGTTTGTTCAGCAACTGGTAAGTTCCGAAGAATTGTTGTTGGAATTGACTCCGCAACTGAGACCTTTATCGAACAGCGTTCTTAACCTGCAACTTCCCGACTCCAATGGAAAAGGGGTGTTTGCCGATCAAGTCGAATTGTCTGATTCCATTGAGCTGGCCGATAAGACTCCAGTGGCTCAAACCGGATCATTCAGTCGCCGTTGGATAATCCAGCCCAAGACGGAGTCGGTCGATTCGAACGACCTCCAACTCTGGCAAGCTGTTTCGGCAGAAACCAAGTACTGGGAAAACGCGGGCTTCTATTTCATCCGAGGGGAATTTCTCCCCGATTCGTTGGACGAATTCAATTCACTCGTTGGTTTCGATGGGCTGGCGATCTATGGTGATGGGAGTCAGGCAGGAATTCATATTGAAATGGCAGTCACCTGGGCTCGGCGATCAACAGCCGAGAATCCGTCGGAGTGGAAAATCACTGCTTGGAAACATGTTGGACTAAAAGCACTGGACTCGTCAGGCCCACTATTCCGTGACGTGCTGAAAGACGCTCTACACGACCAGGCACTTTTTCAGCGGGCTACGGTCTCACGCCACAGTCAAATCACGGCGGATGTATTAGCAGGGAAAGATTACTTTTTGCCAGTTGGCGAGACGTACCCTTTTTTTTTCCCGGATGTGACATTGGAACATCCCGGCGTAGCGGTCGTCGATATCGATGACGATGGTTTCGACGATCTCTACATTGCGATGCAACATGGCAACAATTTACTGTTGCGAAATATCGGCAATGGGACATTCGAAGAAGTCGCCGCGCAGTTCGGACTGGACTTCGCTGATGATTCGACCAGTGCTATTTTTGCTGATTTCGACAATGACGGAGACGCCGACTTGTTTCTCGGTCGCGCTCGCCACCGTTCGAGGTATCTAGTCAATGATAATGGTCGGTTTGTTGACCAGTCGTCACAAAAAATAAACTGTGAGTTGCCGGCCTTGGTTTCCTCAATTTCTACGGCAGACTACAACGGCGACGGTTTGCTGGACATCTATTTCTCGACCTACAGTCCGATCGAAGAATCCAATCGGTTTGCCGAACAGAGCTTGCCCTTGTGGCTGGACCATTTCATGTCCAAGGCTCAAGCGGCTGAATTTCAGCGGCGCAACCTCGGAGCCCATCGCTTTACCAATCGTTCCGGTCCACCGAATTTATTACTTAAAAACGTTGGAGGTGGAAAATTTGAATTGGCTAAAGAAAGTACCCAATTGGAATTATGGCGCATGTCCTTCCAAGCCTCGTGGAGCGATTTTGACGGCGACGGCGATCCGGATGTGTATGTTGCTAATGACTATGCTCCCGATAATCTTTTCCGCAATGACGGAGCTGCCGGATTCACTGACATTACCATCGAAGCAGGTTTGACGGGAATGGGATTTGGGATGGGAGTCTCTTGGGACGATTATGATAACGATGGGCAGTTAGATATTTACGTCTCAAATATGTACAGTAAGGCTGGCCAACGGATCCTTAGCCAAATCTCGGATATTGATCCGCGCATTCGCGAAATGGCGGGGGGCAATTTTCTGTATCGTGGCGACCACGGAAAATTCTCCATGGTATCGGGGTCGGCGGATTCGGACATGAAGGTCGCTAAAGCTGGTTGGTCGTGGGGGGGGCAGTTTTTCGATTTTGATAATGATGGCTTTCGCGACATCTATGCGCTGAGCGGATACTACACGGCGCCTGCCAATGTCGCGATCGACCTGGATTTGTGAAGCAATTACTGGCGCACGGTCGTGCAGTCTGACAAATCTCTCGATGATTCATTTCGATCAACCAAAGCTTGGGAAAAAGAACCCGTTACCGGGAAAAGTAGTGTCGACGTCAAACGGTTTGAATTGCCAAGTTTGGAACGTGGTAAATTGTCGTTTAGCGGAAACGAGCGGAACCATTTGTTCCAAAATAATTCTGGACGCGAATTTCAGGATATCTCCAGCATTTCGGGACTTGATTCTCCGCAGGACAGTCGAGCATTTGCCATCTGGGATTTTGATCGCGACGGCTGGCAGGATATTGCCCTATTGAATATCAACACCCCAGTACTGAGCCTTTACCGCAATCAGCTGGGATCCATTTCTGACAGTACGCAAGCGAATCGAAAAATGATTGCGCTGCAGTTCGTTGGCGGCAACACAACGGATCAACCATCCACACAATTCAGCAGTCGCGACGGATTCGGCGTCAAAGCGACCATCAAGCTTGAAAGTCAATCTTTTACTCGCGAACTTCGCTGTGGTGAAGGACTGGCCACCCAAAACTCGAACATCATGATGTTTGGCATCGGAGACCATGACCAGGTGAACTCAATTGTGATTCAGTGGCCGTCGGGCATTTCTCAGCACTTGGAAAATGTGCCGGCCGGTCAATTGATCAAGATTTTCGAGAATGCAGCAGATTCAGCCGATGGGAGTGGTTTCACACAATCCCGCTACATTATCGAAGGCCGCACCGCTCAAGACATAAAAGTCAATCCGGATCAACACGAGCAACTTTTTTCGCCGGTCATCCCGCAGGCAAAAATGGCAATTTACACTTCCATGGCAACCTGGTGCCCGAATTGCAAGAATCAGCTTCCGCAGCTTCGACGCCTTCGAGAACTCTTTGCGGAGGGAGATCTGGAAATAATTGGGGTACCCATTGATGAATCGGAATCAGACGAGCAAATAGCCGAGTATCTGGAAAAAAATCGACCGCCCTACAAACTTGATGGTCAATGGCGTTCCAAGCCGCGAGAAGATTTCAAACGAATTGTCTTAGATCAGTTGGATCAAGATGTGCTTCCGGCGACGATCATCACGAGTCAGCAGGGAGCGGTAATCGCCGTACTTCCTGGCGTGCCGACGGTTTCGGAAGTCGCCCGACAACTGCATTCGCTCTCGCTATCAAAGTCAGACGATTCAAAGTAATAATTGTCACCGCTCAATCGCTGCCAGTCAGAATCTATCGTGACAAAAGGTAGGATTAATTCCTGGTTTTTTCTGCCTGCAGCGCAGCTTCGATAATGGGAGTTAATAGCTTCCTGCCGCGTACCGTTCGATCCGCCGCGTTCGTCAGCACCGACGAACTGACAGCAATCGAAACGATTTTTCGCGCGCGACATTAATTAACAATCGAGACTGTCCGTCATAAGAGGGGCGAACACCGGAGCCACACGAAGACGTTTTTCGATTCGCGTCTTGTAATCAAATTATTTTTGTCCACTCGATGTCTCTCTGTGTCCGCTGTGGCAAACCGATCGTGTCACGTCAATCAACCCCAGAGGATTACCCGGGGCTGTCAAAAATTTGAGGTTGCGGACAATTCAGCTTGCGCAACTTTTGCTCCCCTCGCCCCTGGAATTCGGACGAATTCGGATCGCCACTTCATCCAGCTTTCTCCGAATTCACGGGGAGAGCGATGGTCTTAGTTCTGGTCAATACTTAAAGCGAAAAATTTAAATTTTTCGTCACAAATTTCAGTGTGGTCGGGGGCCAGCCCCCGAACCCCCGAGATTTTTTTTTGGCATGACGCCGGTGT
>JANNWZ010000179.1:0-8115 GCA_031409295.1 Mariniblastus sp. | reverse complement strand
AGATGACACAAATGCGATTGTGCATTGAACAGGATTTGGCGAAAAACAAACTTCTGTCTTAAACGAGGCACTATGTCGACTGCGAAACAAAGTATCGCTATTGGGGCGCCGTAGATTCCAGCCAGCCCTGTAACAATTTCTCTAGCGCTACCACCCGCTCCGGGTTTTGCTGGGTCAGGTTTTTTGTTTCGCCAACATCCACTGCCAAATCGTACAGTTCAAATTGATCAGCCGGCTTGGTATTCCGGTCGGTGAACTGAATCAGTTTCCAATCTCCGCACCGAATGGCATTGGAAGGTGAATGACCGGACCCATGATAATGCGGATAATGCCAAGCTAGAAAACGTGATGTGAGTTGTTCTTTGATTTGATCGTCGGGGGATTGAAGGGTTAACAGGGAAGCCAACGAACAGCCATCGAGGTGTTGTTGGCGTTGCAACGGCAGGCCTAACAACTCCAGAACGGTGGGGTAAAGATCCGTCGTGATCGCCGGGATTTCGCAAATCGCCGACGGAATTTTATTTGGCCAGACGACCAGGGTCGGCACCCGAATCCCCCCTTCGTAGGTCCAACCTTTACCGGCGCGCAATGGTCGACACGAGGTCGGCCCGACACTTTCGTTGAGCGTCGTCAACCCGCCGTTGTCCGAAGTGAAAAGGACAATTGTATTGTCTGACAATCCAATTTTTTCCAAATGCTGCATTACGCGCCCGATATTGGAATCGAGGTTTTCTATCATGGCGGCATAGGTTGGGTTGTCTTGCCGAGACCTCGAATGCGCACCGTTGCGTTCGTCGATCGACTTCGCATGAGGCTGGGCAGCCAGAGTGCTTTCCGCCAGCTCGCGACGCTGCAGTTTGAGTTCATTTCTTTTCACCAGTTCCAAGGGTGCCTGAATGGGCGTATGCACGGCGTAGTGAGCCAGGCATAAAAAAAATGGTCGGTGCTGATTTTCATTAATGAAGGTGATCGCTTGATCGGTCAGGGCATCGGTTAAATAGTCGCCGACTTGACCGCCGTCGAGATTCGGTACAGCAGTCAAGTCGTTTTCGTTAGGTGAATTGAGTTTTCCATGATAAGGAAAAAAAAAGCTCCCAGGCTGGCCGCCCCGGTTGACGGCACGCATCCAGGTAAATCCCTGCTGACAAGGCTGTTGATTGTCTTTTGCACCGAGGTGCCATTTTCCGATGTAGCCATTGCTATATCCGGCCGTCGCGAGGGCTTCGCCAAGCGTAAATTCATCCGCTGGCAAATGGATGTCATTGTCCGCATCAATCCATTGGGTGATACCAAGTCGCTGCGGCGATTTTCCGGTCAGCAATGCTGCCCGCGTGGGCGAACAGACCGGACTGGCGGAATAAAAATTGGTAAAACGAATTCCCCGCGAGGCAAGTTGATCGATCTCGGGGGTTTCGTAAAAATCCGAGCCATAACAACCTAGATCGGTGTAGCCCAAATCATCAATGACAAATAGCAGTACATTGGGTTGTTCTAACCGTGGTTTATCGCTTTTTTTTTCATCGCCGAGCAATTTATTTTCCGACTCGAAAATAAATGACAACACAATCATCAGAACGCAAAATTGCATTAGTTTCATTCGGATAACTCGGTTAATATGCTCACAGATTCCGGCGACTGCGGGTTCAACCTAGGGAACGGACAGAGCCGAATTGCCGAGCCGCTGCTGCGAAATCGACAGCCAGAGGCTCCTGCAAAATTCATCGCTCCCTTACAATTAGACGGGATTTCCGGTTGGCATAACAGCGCTATTTCTCGGAAGTTGAGCAGACTGACGGACCTTTATCATCAGCAGTTGGGGGTCGACAAAATCCAATCGTTGTTGTGCTTCTAAAAAGCAAACGGGTAAGCTCCCGCGAAGTTTCCCAAGGTCGCAAAAAAGAATAAGGAAGACTTACCATCGAAAATCCAAGTGACAAGCCGTTAGTCGTGCTGATTCATGGATTGGCGGCGCATCGCAATCTGATGTGGCCGCTAGATCGGTACTTGAGAGGAGCTGGCTTTACCACGACGCGGTTCGGCTATCGAAGTCTGTTTGGCTCAATCGAACGACATGCCGACCGATTCCGACAGCGGCTGGTCGAACTGAATCAATCGGGCAAATATTCGGCAATTCATATCGTGGCCCATAGTATGGGTAGCATTGTTACGCGTCAAGCTTTCCTGCAATCTCATCCCGATCGATTGCAACGCGTCGTTATGTTGGCGCCTCCGAACCAGGGTTCGCCAGTCGCGAAATTTCTAGCGCGCCATATTGCACCATTCTGTCACACTCTCGGACAATTGAGTGACGCCGAAGGAAGTTTTGTCCGACAACTGCCTGAACCCAACGGACTTGAGATCGGAGTGATTGCCGCAAGCTACGATCATGTCATCCCCTACCACAACAGTTCGCTGCGGTGCCTTTCGGATCAGATCACAGTTTTTAGCGGACACAATGGTCTTTTGATTCGCCGCTCCTGTTTTCGGCAGGTGGTTCAGTTTCTCAATACCGGGCGATTTGCCAGGCTGAACTAAGCCTCAGTCGCCAATGGGCGGAAATTCTGGTTTGGTCAATTGGTGGAAGGTCTCGGTTAGACGAGCATCCAGCTGGCAAGTCGTCGGCCAAAAAAATAAATCCCCAACTGGTTGGGAATTGACGTCGCGGTGGCTAAAATGGAAGTGCCAGCGAAGTATCAAAAAGAACTAGTCAGATATTGTTGCAAACCAAAAATTTCACAGGAATTTGAACTTGGAAAAACTTGGCCCCTATGATTTTCTCGGCATCGTAGGTCGCGGCGGAATGGGATCGGTGTACCGTGGTCGCCATCGAGAGACTGGTGAAATCCACGCTGTCAAAGTTTTGGCGCAGAACTTTACGGATGAAGTGCATTTTCGAAACCGGTTCGAATCAGAGATTCAGGCGTTGATAAAGCTCGACCATCCAAACATAGTGCGGATTTTGAGTTACGGCCAGGAGATGGGCAATCTGTATTTCGCCATGGAATTGGTTGAGGGGAAGAGTCTATTTCAGTTGCAGAAAAAAGGACATCGCTTCGACTGGCGGGAAATTTTGACGATCGGCAAACAAGTTGCCAAAGGCTTACGTCACGCTCATGACCGAGGAATCATTCATCGGGATCTAAAGCCGGGAAATTTGTTGGTGCCGATTGACGAACACGGCCAAAAGGGAGAAATCAAAATCACCGACTTTGGTATCGCCAAACGATTTGGCTCATCACAAAACACGGGCGAAAACGTACTTGGCACGATGGACTTCATGAGTCCCGAACAAGCCAAAGGACAACCGGTTTCATTTCGTAGCGACCTTTATAGTCTCGGTACGCTGATGTACACGCTGTTGTCGGGAAAGCCGCCTTTCTCAGCGAACTCGATGGAGGAATCATTGCGGAATTTGACTCGCGTGCCAGCTCCCAGCATTGGTTCGTTGGTCCCGGAAGTTCCTACGGAGATCGATGAACTCATTCAAAAATTGATGGCTAAACGTCCTGAGCAGCGCATCGCCACAGCGCAGGCTCTGTTGTACAAAATCGAAGAGATCGAGAATCTGTTGCTACAATCCAGTCAGGCGCAGACATTCGAAATGAGACCTCGAAAACACGACGAGACCTTTGAGGTGTTGCCTACCGGCGATATTCCGACTCGAGCGAATACGCATCGCGACCCCAAGAAACCCGTTAACGCCGCCACGATTCCAAGTAATGATCAGACGGTTGATTCGGATGAGGAGTTGGTCGAAACAGAAGGTGCCACTTCCTCGCGTAAGATCGACTACTACAACACTGTGACGGATCATATTCGCAACCAGCAAGATCGGGAATCGCCCAGCGACGTACGTTCATCGCGACGTGGTATCGTGCCGATCTTGTTGACCCTGTTCTTGGTGATCGGCATCTCTGCATTCGGAGTCTATCAAACTTACCGGCCCCCGTCGGCGGATGATTTGTTCGGGAAGATTCAGGCCTCCAAGTCTCAGCCCCAGCTGATACTCGAGCAAGCCGAACTGTTTATGCAGACTTACCCCGATGATCCGCGATCAGAACAAGTCCAACAACTTCAACAGGCCGGTAACTCGATACGATTCTATAATCGGCTTGCCAACAAACTGGCCATCCGAGCGAATTTTCCAGGCGAAAATCGTTTGACAGAAATCGAACAACAGTTCATGGAGATTGTCGAACTCGCAGAAGACAACCAGGATCTGGCAGCGACCAAAATGCAGGCGTTCATAACGGTGCATCAGGGGGATAATGACTTGAGCGATCGAGATCAACAATGCCTCGCAGCGGCCAGAGGCTACCACCTGAAAATTCGTGCGGAAGCTCGCGCCGAATCGATTTGGCAATTGGAAAAAATCCGCGCCGCTATGGAAACCGCTGCCAAAGAATCCGATCCGGAACTCGCGGCACCAATCTACCGTTCCATTGTTGAGTTGTTCGAGGACGAAAGCTGGGACCAGAGTGCGGAAGGAGTTGCCGGACGCAAACTCTTGGAGGATGCACGGGGAAGGTATAACGAACTTACAAACCAGGCTAACCAGCCGAATCCTTTGCCGGATTCTTCGAAATAGTCAGCTATCTTTCAAACGATTGATTCTACCGACTGGGCTGCTTGACACTCAGACTGCGCAACAACATCCCGACTCCCACGCAAAAGGGAACCACGGTCAATGCCAGAATCAAAATTGTGGTCAAACCCCAACTTGATTGGGGGTCCTGCGAAGCACGAAACTGGAGCACGTTGTTCCAGAAATTTCGCGCACTCCAGATCATGACTGCCACCGCGATAACAATCCGGTTGAAATAGGCGATACGAGTTTGCAGCGTTTGAGAATATGGATGCTTGGACACCGGGGATCAGGCTCGAGCGAAAACAAAGTGCTGAAAAGTCGATGGCGACTAGTTCCCTTGGAATACTCTGTCAGGAAACATTCTCGTTTTCTAACTCACGCAGGACCTGGCCACAATGCCACCCCGTCACCGTCGCGAACGCGATCGTCACCAACATCAAAATCGCTGCGCCAACCAGGGACGTCACGAACGATAGTATAAACACCCGAACAGCCATCAACAGTCCACCGACCAGTGAAACTCCCGCCAATGCCAACAGAAATAAATACAGGGATCGCCACATTCTCCATTGGCGGTTGAATTTCAGAAATGCATCGACGGCCACGATCGCAAACGGTGACTTGTTGAACCAAGCCGCCAGCAACAGTGGCGGCGCGACCAGGCAACGAAATGGCATCACCAAAACCGGAAAAAAAGCCAAAGGCAATCCGGCAATAAAGAAACTGAAACTGAACACGAGCATCGTACTCCAGGCATCCGATGTGCCTTGGGTTTGCCAAGTCGAAACTTGGCGGTTGCCGACCGCTGTTTCCCGAAAAACAAACCCACAGACGAACCACAACAATAACACGCCAATCGCATAGATTGCGACGCCAAATCCCATCCACAGCGTCGTATTCCAGAGCCAGTCTCCAAAGGTGGGATCCTCGATTGCACGATACCAACCAGCGATCAAATGCATGATTCCGCTGCCGATTCCAATCAAGCTGCCAGCGATGATCGCCCGCCATTGCAAACCAGGACTACGGCACATTTTGATCACAAGTTGCCAAAAAAAATCAAACTTGATTTCGTGCGACAAGTCTTGATTCAGGGCACCTTCAGCGAAATCCGTTTCCGTTACTTCGTCAGACCGCTGCGCCGCGTTGGATTTTTTCGAGTTCGACGTGGTTGGGGTTTTCGACCTATCAGACCACCATGATGCCGATTGTTCTTTTGCAATTTGACGCCGTTGAGCAGCTTCATAGAGCTCACGCCGAGAACGCTCGCGGGGCGCTTTGGGCGAAAGGGAATCGGGTAGCGGATGCAACTCAATCCCTGTCGACCCCAGGTTGTCCGGCAACGTGATGTCTGGGGATACGGTTTCGGGATTTGGATTGGGAACAATATTTTTGGCGTTGCCGACGGGAGCAAGCAAGTCGTCCGCCACGGGAGCCAATCCGAAACTCGGGTCGATCAAAAACTCGACTGGCGGTCGTTCCACAGGCGGGCTCAATCGCAGCTCATCGACATCGCCAAATTTTGCCGAATTTGAATGTCCCGTTGGAACTAACGGAGCTGGCATCCACCGCGCGGCGGATTTCGGTTTCGACTCTCGGGCCATCACTTTGACACGGGAGAAACACACCGGACACTCGACTTGGGTGCCAATTTCCGACTCACTGACATGAATGCGTGTGTCACAAATATTGCACTTGATCCCAAATACTTTAGACAAATCGGTATCATCGATTCCATCAATCGCCAACGGCGCATTAGAGTCCGCTGGTATCGCCGGCTCAATCGGGACGAGATGGGATTCGGGCGAGGTGCCCGACGGAGCATTCATCGAAGATACGGCAGTCAACTTCGGATCTAACTTCCCAGCAGCATCCGCCAGAATCTCGAATAACGGGTGGTCCGTCGTCTGGCTTTCAACCGCGGGTTGCACATTTTCTTCGTGGGTCGTCGCCAGCGGTTGCTGATCAACCGGCTCAAAAATATTGTCAAACAAATTCAAGTCAATCGGTCGCGAGGGAACAATCGAGACCGTTTTACAACTCGGGCATTTAAGCTGTTTGCCACAATCCACGGCCGGCGCAGTGATCTTGTTTAAGCAATAATTGCATTCGAATTCGATAACGGAACGCTCAGTCATTCAAGATTAAATCCAGCTTGATCAGTCCGTGGAGTTTCGTAGTCCGGAATTGACTATGACAATAATCCGCCACTTATCAGTGGTATCGCTTCCCACGTCGGTTTAAGACTTGGACTCTTCCAGCGTTTCTTTGGGATCTGAAGACGAGCGTTTTTCCAGCACCAAGCGGATTGGAACTTCGCCAAACTCCAACGAATCGCGTAACACACCCAACAAATATTTTTGATAGGTCGAATCAAAAGCGTCCGGGTTATTGCACTTCAACATAATGGTCGGCGGTTGGATACCAATCTGCGAAGCATAATATATTTTTGGCCGACGTTTATTGGATGCCATTGGCGGGGGATGTTTCACCAAAGCCTGCTTGATCAGCCGATTCAACTGGGGCGTCGAAACTCGTGCCCGCGACTGCTTGTAGAGCATTTGCGCGTGATTGAGTAACCGTTTGCAATTTTGTCCAGTCTTGCCGGTAACAAAGCCAATCGGTGCGTTCCACATGGAAGTAAAATTATCGCGCAAGTAATCGGACCAGCGTTGAGTCGGCATATGCTCGGCCATCAAATCCCATTTGTTGACCACCAGAATGCAAGGTTTGTAATTCTCTTCAACATAATTGCACAACTGCCGGTCGACTTTGCTAATTCGGCTGCTCGCGTCAAACATCAACAACACGACATCCGCGTGACGAATACTCCGATGAGCGCGATGGGTTCCATAAAAGTCAATATCGGTCCGGACGGATTTACCGCGACGCAAGCCTGGTGTATCGATGGCGACCATCGTTTTTCCATCGAGTTCGAATCGCACGTCGACGCTGTCCCGTGTCGTGCCAGCGACTTCGCTGACGATCATTCGTTCCGAATCAACCAAGGTATTAATGAAAGTGCTTTTGCCAACATTGCGTCGCCCCACAATGACAAACTTCATGTCGGGTTGCTGAGTTTCCTTGTCGGCAATTTCCGCGTCCGTGGGCAGGTGTTGCAGAATCGCTTCGATCAACTCGCTCTTGTTTCGATTATTTTTAGCACTCACGCAAATGGGTTTGCCGAAACCCATCGAATAAAAATCGTTGGCCGCGACTTCCCAGTTTTCGCCGTCGCATTTGTTGGCAACCAGTAACACCGGTTTGTTCAGTCCGCGCAGTCGTTGAACCACACGCTGGTCCAGCGACGTCGGTCCATCTTTGGAATCGACCACGAACATCAAGACGGCTGCGCCCTGGATGCCAATCTCAATCTGCGCTTCGATTTCGTCGTCGAGTTCATCGACGTCATTGATGCCGATCCCACCGGTGTCCACAATTTCAAAATAGCGTTCGTCTTCTTGTAACAAAAATGTCATGCGGTCTCGGGTGACACCAGCCATGTCGTCAACGATCGCCAGTCGCTT
>JANNWZ010000178.1:0-71616 GCA_031409295.1 Mariniblastus sp. | reverse complement strand
GGCACTTCGGGCAAATCGTTCGCACCAACCGTTGGGCCAAAATCGCCACAACGCTGCTCGCGACCAGATATCCCGGCACGCCAATATCGATCAATCGCGTAATCGCCGTGGGCGCATCGTTCGTATGCAGTGTACTAAATACCAAGTGTCCAGTAAGACTTGCCTGAATACCCATCGAAACTGTCTCGGCATCCCGCATCTCACCCACCAAAATCACATTGTGGGCTTGGAGGAGCATCGAAAGAATAATGCGGGCAAAATCCAGGCCGATCTTGTGCTTGACCTCCACCTGATTGATTCCAGGAAGGTAATATTCGACTGGATCTTCGGCGGTGATGATTTTTCGGTCTGGGCGATTGAGGCCATTGAGAGCGGCGTACAACGTGGTGGTTTTACCGGAACCGGTTGGACCCGTCACCAGAATAATTCCGTTGGGTCGGCGAATCAGGTTATTGAAGACTTTGAAATTCTCCTCCGAAAATCCGAGCTGTCGGATCCCGATCCGAATATTGTCTTTGTCCAATAACCGCATCACCGCCGACTGACCTTGGTTTGTCGGGATAATACTGACTCGCAAATCGAGTTCTTTTTCACCAACGTTGACTTTGATCCGACCGTCTTGAGGTCGACGGCGTTCGGCAATGTCAATTTTGGACAAGATTTTGATGCGCGACAAAATGGCACCCAATTGTCGGCGAGGCAGGCGATCCCGTTCACAGAGCACTCCGTCGATCCGATAACGAATCCGGACGCGGTCTTCGAACGGCTCGACATGGATATCCGAGGCCCGTAACTGGACCGCCTCCGTAATCATCATCTGGACCAAACGGACGATGGGGGCACTGCTTTCGTCGACGTCATCATCACCTCCGCGGCCATCATCAACGGTTTCCGTGAAATCGATGGCCGTATCAGTAAATTCTTGCAAAACGGAGTCCGCTGATTCTCCCTCGACTTGCCCGTACATACGGTTAATCGCCAGGAGAATGCTGGAACGGGTGGCCAAGGCGACGGTGACATCGCGATTGAGGATAAACCTCAGTTTTTCGATCGTTTCCAGATCACCCGGCTCGGACATCAAGACTTTTAGGCCTCGATCGGTTTCAGCCATGGGAAGCACAACATTTTCACGGGCCACCGCTTCGGGCATCAACTCAATAACGGCCTCCGGGATTTCGATCTCAGCCAATTCCACATATTCCATGCGATTGTGCAGAGCCAACGCCTTCATGACCTCTTCTTCGGTGGCATAACCGAGCTGAACCAAACATTGGGCAAGCTGTTTCTTGGTTTGTTTCGCCAAACTATCCGCGTCAATTACCTGTTCTTTGGTAACCGCACCACTGGCTATCAATCGTTTTACGAAGCCGTCGAAAATGGAGGACATTGTGTTTACTTTCAAATCGGACACGAATCAGGTACTTGGGTGGAAGTCCACTGGACGAGCCGAAATCGGGGTAGAGGTGTGCAGGCTTTATCTTGATTCATCGGACAGGGTTTTGTCAAACAAAAGAGACCGACAACTCAAATGTTTTTATGGCAAATCAGCAAACACCGTCCGGGGTGACCAAATGCCCCAACTTCCAAAGTGTGTTCGTCAAACCAATTGACACGAAATGGCATACGATTGCATGTCAAGTACTGAGTTCTGATCGGTGAACAAGCGGAACCGACGCCAACGATTGCGCGAAACTGCTGAACACATTGTACGCAAATATTTGGGTTGCTGTACGAAATTCGTATATCGCACCACGGAAATTTAGTCCCCGCTCTAATCGAACTCGTAGTGCGAACGACGCTATCGTGATTCGGAACTGCGTGAGTTGGGGGTTGAGCTGACACGTGGTCTGGCCCCGTGTCTGACAGCCCCGTGTCTGGCCATCCCGTGTCTGGCCATCCGCCAATAATTTTGCGATTTATTGCGCAACTCATCCGCCTCGGAATAAAGCTGGGTTTCTTCTAGTTCCGCAGCGGCATCCTCAAGTAGCCTGGCAACGACACGCAAACGCTGTATTTCCTCTGTTCCAATCGTTGGCGGATGTTCAGCCCGATCCAGCGGACTGGGCTGTTGCCATGGATGCGGTCCTTGGTTTGGTCCTTGGTTCGGTCCTTGGTTCGGTCCTTGGTTCGGCTGGTGGTTTGGTTGTTGGTATGGCTGCGGGTTTGGTTGTGGGTATGGCTGCGGGCTGGGAATTGGATAGGGTCCGCGACTTGGCACCGGCTTCGGATCTTGATTCTGCGGATCCTCAGGACGGTTCAATTGGATGGGGGCCGGATCGCGGCTAAATCCTGATCGTTGTTGGGCAACCAATCGCCCTAGTTCATGTTCGAATTCGGCTTGCATTTGCTCACTACTAAACGGTGGTTGAGAATCCGAACTGTCGAAAATATTCGTCAGCCGACCCGCGACACCTCCGCCCAATTGCGCGCGAATTGCGTTGATTTCGTCAATTTCAGATTGATCCTTTACCGCATCGGTCGCTTGGTTTGTTTCGATTGGTCGGACGAGCGCGGATTCAATTTGACGAATTGAGTTGGTATCGAAGGAACCAACCGGCGGCAGCGTCGTCTCAGTCTGTGCCATCGCAGGAGTTGCCTCAACCAACCAAAAAACAGAGATCGTCAATATTGCAATTCCCAACCGCCGAACCAATTGTTGTTTGGCTAGCTGAATGAGAATTGGATTGGCGTGAAAATGGGTCATCGGATCGTCCTTAATTCAATTTGTCACGACTGGGAAAATGGTCCGTCGGGGTACCGTATGGATCGCAAACGGAAAATTTTTGGGAGCTTGGTTCGGGTTGCTCGGCGGGAAACATGGGCAAAACTCAACCGATCAATTGGTCCTGGATTCGAATATAACGAAATTGCCGGTTATTGAGGAAGCTCAAACCATGCCCGCCAGTTTGCAGAATTGATGTTTTGGCCCAGAAAAATTGACAATTTGTGGACCTCAAGAGTATCCTGTATTAATTGCCCTTGTTAGATTTGTAGCGACAACCCCCCATCCCGACCGCGGAGTCATTGATGACCAGCCCTCGTAAAGCGATTTCCACTTGCTCCTTGTTTAACGTACCAGCTGACTTGGCTCGACGTTGGATGGAGAGATTGGCTACAGTCACCTTGCTCCTCACCGGTTGTGCCATCGCTTCAGGCCAACAACCCGAAAAATTCACCCAACTAAAAATTGCCGACCGCTATTTTCAGAAATCGCTCAGCCCGCGATTGATTTCGGAAAAAGGAGCGCCAGTCTTCGAAGAATTGACGGAAGGTGAAATCAAAGAGATCACAAATCAAAACAAGGTCCAACGCGCGAACCTGTCCGCCGATAAAAACAAGGTCAAATCAATTCTCGACAGCAATAGCGACATCAACAATCCCTTGATCGGCGAGTTTTTTGACGGCTATGTATTTCCAGAAATGACGCAATTGGATTTTGAAAAAATCTCCAACCTGGGAATGCAACGCAACGAGTTCTTCAAAGATTACCTTTCCAACAAGTCCACGGGGCAGTCGAGAAATCAGTTTATTGAATCGGTCGTTTTACCGGGAATGAAGAAAATCTATAATGATGACAAATTGCATCCAGCGGCACGACTAAACGCGGTTTATATGATCGGACTTCTCGATTCTGAGGCGGCCAACCGGGCGACCAATCAGAATCCGATCCCATCGCAACCAGCGCTCGATGAGCTCCTCAAGATTTACAGTGCAGAGCCGACGCCCGCGTTTTTGAAAGTTGGCGCGCTAGCCGGTATTCAAAGACATGTGGAAGTCGACGCCGCAGTCGGTGGCCAGCTATCTGAAGAAAAAAAGAAAGCGATTTCCCAACAAGCAAACAATGTGTTGGATAACACCGCCGCAGGCCAAGCGAACTGGGAAGCCGAACTGAACTACTGGCTCAAACGTCGGGCGGTGCAAATGCTTGGATTGCTCAAGAGTGCGGAATCACTGGACCGATTGTTGGCCGTTCTGCAATCCGCGAACGACGGCCTGTGGCTCCGCTTCGATGCTTTGGAAGCAATTGCCAAACTTGATTTGACCGGCGTCAGTCCTGAGAAAATTTCGCAAACCACCCTGGCTGTCGCAAATTTTGTCGCGGCCAGTCTGGATTTGGAAGCCAAGAAAATCGACCAAGAATTGACCGACCTGGTTTTTGACAACATGCTGTTCCAAGATCTCGATTTGGAGACCGAGGGAACGGATTGGACTTCAAAGAAACCGTTGG
This sequence comes from Mariniblastus sp., assembly GCA_031409295.1. Taxonomy (GTDB): domain Bacteria; phylum Planctomycetota; class Planctomycetia; order Pirellulales; family Pirellulaceae; genus Mariniblastus. The sequence continues at coordinate 67,388 of JANNWZ010000178.1, read as the reverse complement.
GTGGCGGAAGCGGGCGAGGAAGGGATATGGGCGCTCCGGGAGATCGTGGCGGTGCTGATTTAGGCATGCAAGACTTGGGAAGTGCCGGACTCGGTGGCCTTGGCGGTGAAGGAGGCGAAGGGGGTGAAGCAGGTGAAGGCGAGTTGGGCGGACTTGGTGGAATTGGCGGACGTGGTGGAAGCGGCGGACGCGGTGGTGCTGCCAGCCAAGCGGCGGTCAAAAAAGGAATCGTCGAATTGCCAAACTACCAGTTGAACGTCAGTCGTCGACGAATCAAGGCTCTGGCCTTCGCTGGAAAAAAAGTCCTAAAACTTGATTCCAAAGGGCTACATACCGCCGCAGACGAAGCGACCAAGAAGTTTATTGATGCGATTGTTCTCGATTTGAATCAATTGCTGGAAGATTCAAATATCGGAATCAAGGACCTGGATCTTGACGAGGTAAAGAAGGAAGAGAACCCAATCGAAAAACCAAAAGACGAAGTGGAAACCAAAAGTATTTCCAAACAGCTCGCTGAGATGTGCGACCAGACCGCCGCCAAGCTGAAAAAACAGATTGCGCTCCTGAAGGGTGAAGACAATGCGAATCCGCTGGCCGATCCCGCCACCGAAAATCCTCTAAGCACCGATGCCGTCAAAGGTGCGGAGGGAGCGAACAACACCGATGGCCCAAACCTCGGCAATTAAACTTGCCGGAACCGTCTTACCAAACGGACTCCCTCGGTCTGGCAAACCTACCAACGGCTCAAACCAGCTGAGTTCCTTTGTCACCACGCTTGGCAGCGCTATCGCTGAATCGAATTGCCAAGGCGTAACTTCCGACAAATACGCTCGTGAACACCAAGTCACCAAGTAGTGTTGAGCGGTAAAACGGTATTGCGGCAATGTAGCATTCGAGCAGTCCGCCCAGCGTCATCGGATATGAGCCTTCTCCACCAATGCTCCACACGACTCCATTGGTCAATAGGTAAAACACGGTCGACATTGCCAGCGAAGCGCCGAAAAAACTGATTGGCCACCACGAGCCGCGCAATTCTGCGCCTTGCCTCTTGCGAATCTCCCGCCCTAACACGATTGCCAACGCCAGCGACACGTATACCGAAATCATCAGTGGCCAGGAATAGACGCCCAAAACCAAATCGGACAATATCATCACCGCAATCACGCCAATGACAGCCAACATCGAATTGCGAAAAAAGAAACCACCAAACAAGACCATCGCTGCCACGGGTTTAAAATTGGGAATATCAGCCAGAAAAAACCGACTGGCAATTCCCAACGCAATAAATAAGACCAAAACCAACCATTCCGCGCGGGAAACATTTCGGAAAAACATGAGCGACGATTTCATTCTATGGATGGTTGCGGGTATCGTATGTTGAACTGAATCCGCCTCAAATACGGTGGCATGACTCCGCAGTTGAAGGCGGGCCTCTTAAAAGCTTACCTTGGATTACTGCGCATTCAAAGTGCTGTTTTGAAAAACCGGCACAACTGCATTGAGAATTGGAACCGCCACCCTAAACTACATCCGACTTTTAGACCAAAATGGCTGCCAGTATATGCTTCCCACCCTTACTTGCCTGCAAATTCGCGAAATCGAACCAGGTATCCAGTTATTAACGATCGACCAGCCGAACAGCGGGGCAAACGTCCTCAACAAGACGCTGTTTGCCGAATTCGATCAAATCATGGAAGCCCTGGCCATTCAACCGGGCATTACTGGTTTGATTCTATTCTCGGCCAAACCCCAGATCTTTATCGCGGGTGCTGACCTTCACGCGATCGCCGAAAACGTGGACTGGCCCGACGAACAGATTGTCAAATTTTGCGAGCAAGGGAGAGCCGTGATGGCTCGGTTTAGCCGCTGTCCGTTTGTCACCGTCGCGGCGATTCACGGAGCCGCCGTCGGCGGCGGGCTGGAGTTACCCCTCTGGTGCGACTGCCGTATTGCCTCTGATGATCGTCGAACGCAATTGGGATTACCAGAAGTCAAGCTCGGCTTGATCCCCGGCTGGGCGGGAACAACTCGCTTGCCGCGACTGATCGGGTTTGAGCCCGCTGCCGAACTGATCATCAGCGGTCGCCTGGTTTCCGCACGGGTGGCCAAAGATCTTGGATTCGTCGATGAAGTCGTCCCCGAGTCGGAGTTGTTAACGGCCGCGTGTCAATTGATTCGTCGCGTGAAAACGTCGGAGTCATTTGTACATCATCGCCGCACAATCATGGGACCGGTGACCGAACTCGGTCAGATGGCTGCTGCCGTAAAACGATTGGGTGAACATATTACCGAGAGCCGTGAGGTCTTTCCTTTCGCGCCGACAGTGGCACTGGAACATTTGGCTCGTACTGCGACATTGGATCAACCAGCCGCATGGCGATCCGAATCGCTTGCCATGGCTCAGGTTTGGGGCAGTCCAGCCAATCGAGGATTGCTGAATCATTTTTTCCTGGTTGATCGAAACAAGAAACAGCCGGGCTTGGTCGACACGTCACTGACACCAACTCCGATCAAGAAAATTGGTATCGTCGGCGCCGGCGTGATGGGACGGGCGATTGCCGAGCATTGTTGGCGGCGAGGAATTTCCATCTGCCTGTTTGATGCCGTTTCGGATTTAGCAGCACAGGTGGTAACTGAATTGAGAGCAGAAAATAACCAATCGAACAACAGCATCGATGCCGTCACGGATTATCAAGCCCTCGCTGATGTTGATTTGGTTATTGAAACTGTCGTCGAAACGCTCGGCGTAAAAACAAGTGTGTTAAAACAACTTGAAGCCGCCGTCGCCACCGACACAATTCTCGCGACCAACACTTCCGCCATTCCAATCAGTCAGCTGGCCACAGCACTGGAACATCCGGAGCGATTTTGCGGAATCCACTTTTGTCATCCAGAATTAATGTCGTTGGTCGAAGTGGTCTGCGGTCAGGCCAGCTCCGAATCGGCGGTGGCGACCGCGGTCGGTTTCGTTCGCCGACTGGGAAAAATGCCGGTCGCGATGAACGATGGAGCTGGCTTCGTGGTCAACCGATTACTTGCCGCAATGCTGGACCAGTCGTTAAGGTTGTTGACCCAAGGAATTTCAATTCAGGAAATTGATGGCGCCCTGCGGGAGTTTGGTTTCCTGGGCGGCCCATTTGAAATCATCGATGTGGTTGGCGCAGATACTTGTTTATTTGCCGGTCGTACCATGTGGGAGGCCGGACTGAAATGCGTTACGCTCTCGCCGATCCTACCCCGCATGGTAAAACTCAAGCGACTAGGACGCAAAACAGGAGTGGGTTTTTATCGGTATCCGGTCGCTCGCGGCACCGGCCAAATCGATGCTGAATTGCCGCCGCTACTGGCAAGCTATCTGAACCCCAGCGGCAAACCAATCAGCCTGACGCCGGCGGAAATTGTGATCCAAATTTTATCGGGCATGGTCTTGGAGGCGACTCGCATATTGGACGAGGAGATCGTCGCCGATTTTCGCGACATCGATCTCTGCGTGATTCATGGGGTTTCATTCCCACAACATCGCGGCGGCCTGTTGTATTGGGCCGATCAAGTCGGTTTGGAAACGGTCAACCAGACGCTATTTCAAATCGCGGAAGCAGATCCCCGCTGGGAACCCAGTGCGCTGCTGAAAGAAATGCGCGGCACTGATCGAAAATTTTATGGATGACCATTCACCACGAATGGACTACCCTTTCAGCGCCGTTTTTCGGTCCAGTCTTTGGTTTGCAAAGATGATCCTCGCATGAAACATCCCTTGATTGGGGCGATCACTTCTGATAATTCCAATCGACTTAGGTTGTAAGTCGGAACGCCAATTCTCAGACTGGAATTGCAAGCATCATGAAGTTTCAAATCAAACTCGTTGTGGTTTTCTCTTTCGGAATCATCATGGGCTGCGGTGGTCCGGTATTCAATCGGGGGAATGTAGCAGACACTACTGTTCACATCGGTTACGGCAAGACGGTTAGCCGGGACTCGATAGATGACTTCGCCATAAAACAGGGAGTGACCCGTGATGAGGCTGTCGTCACGCTTCGCGAGCGGGAGCTTTCCCGACAAACTGTCGAACACGCAAAACAGTATGGGATCTCGGAAGCGGATGCGAGAAAACAAGTCGTGTATGATGGGTTACATCAGGAAATTCCGTTTTTTAATTCTCTGAATTATGTGCCTGAGATAGGTGCAACCCGCTAGTTAACTCGGTAGGCGATTTTTACATTTCACTTTAGCCAAAGAGTATCCGCAACTTGCAAACTAGGGATACTATTTACTCGTCGTACAGTTCGGGAAAAACCTCTTGGGATAACCCTTGTCGTTTGATCAACGTCCGCAGCCGTGCCAAGAAGTCGAATTTGAAATTGGCGACCTGTTGTTCACTGATGTCAAGTATTTCGGCGACCCGTTTGTTGGAACGCCCTTTGACGATCAGCAACTCGATGCATTTGAGTTTGGTCCAATCCCCCTTTTCCTGCCATTTTTCGACTTGCTCGGCGAGTGCCTCCACGATGGCGTCCTCTTCCATTCGTTTCCGTTCGACACTGCGAGCGATACTGCTGGCGGGGCGAGCCTTGCCAGTAATCTGCCATTGGCCATCGGAATCCGAGCCCGCCGACAACGGAATCGCCGGGCGGCGTCCCTCACGCCGCAAATGATCCGTCATTTTGTACGCACAAATCGAAAACAGATAACTTTCCAGCGCCCGATGTCCATCGTAATTGGGCAAACTGTTGAGAAATCCGACGAACGATTCCTGAACAATGTCTTCGCTCGCTGACCGGTTCGATAAACGGCTTTCGACAAAGGCTAACAATCGTCCTTCATAACGAGCAATTAATTCGGTCCAAGCGTCGGAGTCCCCAGCGCGGATCCGATCGATCAACAGCCGGTCAATGTCAGTAGAGCGTTTCATTCTCAACGGGTTCTCAGGATGCAAAATCGATTAGACGCCAACACCGTCAGCGCGGCAGCTTTTTGATAAACGAACCCAGTAGCTCACTGTCGGCCGGTGAAAATGGCGATTCGTCAGCCAAGCTGAGATCATTGAACGATGGGCTGGCTGACTCATTTCGAGGAAGACGGGCCACACGACCCTGATCGTACACCATTTCCGTGCAATTGGCCTCTGGTGGGCCAACTTCGCGACTGGCCGCCGGTCGGATCGAGTCGATGTCAATCGTCTCGAGATTACAGGACTTATCGATCGGAGCTTCCGTCTGGTCGGCAAAGGAAATGGGGGGCGCAAGCTGCAATTTTTGTTTCCCCGCACGTGTCCCGTCTGACGATTGGCGAATTTGCTCTAGCACCGTTGTTTCAGAATTGAAGTCGGAATCCGTTTCATTAGCGCGGTCGACAATTTTATAGTTTGCTCGAAATGTCACGGTGCCCAGCGTCAATAGTTGGTCCGGGTCCAACGGATGGTCCGTGTCGATCCGTTTATTGTTCACAAACGTCCCATTGAGCGAACCGAGATCGCGAACGAACAACCGCCCATCTTTTTCAAAAATTTCCGTATGGCGGCGGCTGACTAAAGCATGGGGAACCGTCAAATCGACTTCGTGTCCCCGACCGATCACAGTCGGCAACCGCAGTTCGATTTCCGATTGTTTTGAATCTCCGCCAACGACGAACAGTTTTGCTTTCAGCATTTTTTCCCTTTCGATCAAACGGGTAGATCCATTGTGCAACCCACCGAACACCTGAAATGGTCAAATGACGCCTAAGGTGAGACTAATCCGCTTCCCGATCTTGTTATGGTCGTACATTTTCCCGCAAAGTCAATACAGTTTTCGATTCATTTCCTCCATCCGCTATCACTTTTTTGGCAAAAAGAGTGTTGCTTCAACTGGCTTCGAGACGATGAGTGTATCGAAATCCTCTCGGGTTGGCAAATTAATGTTTGGTAAAAACCAGCTGGTTGAAACGACTTAAGAGCACTTGCAACCACTTGATTGGACCGTATAATCCGGGATAATTAGTTAGAAAAAGCAGTTTGATTGGCTTCGTGGCTCCTTGGTCGTTCGTAACTGGAATTCTTTTTCGCGGGTGTAGCTCAGTGGCTAGAGCGTCACGTTGCCAACGTGAATGTCGTGGGTTCGATCCCCATCACCCGCTTTGTTTTTGGTCTTTGCGACCGAGACGCTGTCATCATTCTATTGCAATCGCGCGCCTTTTTTGGCGTCCGCTTGTTGGTCGCCCGATCCATCCACGCTGACGGTTCTGACTTGCCAGCACTTTGAATGGATAATTTCTTGGGTTAACATACTGCGAAAACCCACCGCTCATTTTTTAGTAATTGAATCAGGAACGATACGTGAACACCGAAGCTGAAACACCCGTCGCCCCTGGCGCCCCCGTCAAAGAAAAACTCAATCTGTCAGTTGAGATCAAAGAAAAAAGCGCTTGCGAACGACATGTTACGGTAACAGTCCCGCGCGCCGATATCGAACGATATTTTTCCAAACAGTTTGACGATCTGGTACCGAAAGCTGAAGTACCTGGATTCCGGATCGGACGTGCGCCACGCAAACTGGTTGAGAAGAAGTTCCGCAAACAGTTGGCGAATCAAGTCAAAGGCTCGATCTTGATGGACAGCCTGACCCAAGTCCAAGACACACAGGACTTCTCGGCGATCAGCGAACCGGATCTGGATTTTGAACAAGTCAAGATTCCAGATGATGGGGATTTGACTTATGAGTTCAATATCGAAGTTCGACCCGAATTCGACCTGCCGAAATGGCAAGGCATGTCGTTGACTCGGCCCGAGCATGAGTTTACGGAAAAAGAAATTTTGAAACAGGTCGCGATCATCGGCGAGCGTTTTTCGGACTTGGTCCCGGTTGATGAAGCGATTCAGGCGGATGACTATGTGGTGTGTAACATTACCAGTCGCCACGCTGGTAAAGTCGTTTCCGAAATCCCGGAAGCCACGATTCAGGTCCGCCCAACGCTGAGCGTGTCCGACGCGACGGTTGCCGGATTCGATCGTTTAATGATTGGAGCTCAGGCCGAGGACAAGAAAGTTATTTCCGCTGAAATCAGCGAATTTTCCGACAACGAAGCGTTGCGCGGCAAATCAGTTGAACTGGAGTTTGAAATCTTGGATGTCAAACGGGTTGAACTTCGCGATCCAGAAAAATTGGCCGAACGATTGGGCATGGCTTCGGCCGAAGAGCTTACCGAGTTTGTTCGAAAACAATCTGAGCGAAAACTTCATTACGCGCAGCGTGAACAGATTCGTGACCAGATCAGCAAGAGCTTGACGCAATCCGCAACTTGGGCGCTTCCTCCCGACTTGCTACGTCGACAATCCCGTCGTGAACTGGATCGAGCCGTGATGGAAATGCGCTCCAGTGGTTTTGACGAATCGGAAATCACTGGGCGTTTGAATACCTTGCGGAAAAATATTCTCGAAAAAACCGAGATGTTACTCAAAGAACATTTCATTCTGGAGCGGATCGCCGAAGAAGAAAAAATTGAAGACGAACCTCGGGATTATGATGTAGAAATCGCCCGCATCGCTGCTCAGCAACAGGATTCACCGCGCCGTGTCCGCGCGACCTTGGAACGGCAAGGTCAAATGGATTCATTGCGCAATATGATCATTGAGCAGAAGGTAATTGATTTGATTACTGAAAAGGCCAAATTTAAAGGAACGCCTTACAAGAGCGATCAGCAGACCGACACGGTGGCTTTGAATTTCTTTGCCGCGGGTGGGGGATCTTTGATCCCGGCTGCCAAGTACGATGGTGGTGAAGCCGCTCCCATTCCGGGAATGAAACCCGAGCGGGACTAATTTAATTGCTGCGCAATCGTTCGCGGCAGGTCTCGTAGATCGCAGAATTCCGGGGTCGTTTTCGAGGAACAATTTCCGATCTTCACCGACCGATCCAACAATCCACTGGCCAGTTTGTCATTCGTTTGCCACACACTCGAATCGAACTGGCCAGTCACGTTTGGCGATCACGAAAGTACCGTGAATGTGCGTCATTCCTGATCCGGTCTTGTCTCGTGTGGCCAATCGCGATACGTTTACTTGGTCTTCGCGATTGGTTGCCGCAATCCGCAGGACGCCCCCCCAAAAAATTATCAGCCGATTGAAAAGGATGGTTTCTTGTTCGAAAAATCAGCTCACCCTCTCGACAGGGCCCCACAACTTATGAACAACTCACTCGGAATGGGAGCCGGTTATCGCGATCCGCTCGCCGAAATACAAAACTCATACGCCAATGCCAGCTACCAACGTCAACGACAGATGACTTTGGGAGATCTGTTGTTGGAAAACCGTATTGTTTTTCTGCAAGGTGAAATTCATACCGGCAACGCCAATGAATTGGTGATGAAATTGTTGTACTTGCAATCGGAAAACAAGAAGAAAGACATCAATTTCTATATGAACTCGCCTGGCGGTGACGTCATCGCCACCCTGGCAATCTACGATGTAATGCAAATCATGTCGTGTCCTGTCGCCACCTATTGCGTTGGGCAGGCTGCCAGTGGTGCAGCCGTGCTACTGGCCGGTGGCACCAAAGGTAAGCGATTTTGTTTACCTCACTCACGGGTGATGATCCACCAACCCTACGGTGGCGTCAGCGGTCAGGTGAGTGACATCGAAATCCAGGCCGACGAAATTTTGCGCAACCGCGAAGTCCTCAATGAAGTGCTGGCCAAGCATACCGGCAACCCGGTCGAAAAAATCGCCAAGGATATTGATCGGGATTTCTTTATGACCGCTCCGCAAGCCAAGGCTTACGGGATTGTCGACGAAATTACGATCGTCACCAAAGCTGTCGCTGACGACGACGACAAATAACACAACAACGGAAATTCCTTTGTCGCTAGATCTTGAAACTGGATCGCGTGCGGGGAATTTTCCGATACCCGCTTCACCTACATACCCTTCAATATTCACTTGGAGTTTTTCCATGGCTTATGTTCCTTACGTGGTCGACAACACCGGACGCGAAGAACGGGTCTACGACATTTACAGTCGATTGTTGAAAGACCGAATCATTTTTTTGGGAACCCAGGTCACAGCTGATCTAGCGAATTCATTGGTCGCTCAAATGCTGTTCCTGCAATCCGAAGACCCCAAAAAAGATATCAACCTGTACATCAACTCGCCGGGCGGGTCGGTTACTGCCGGCTTGGCGATCTACGATACCATGCAGTTTATTTCCTGCGACGTCGCCACCTATTGCATTGGTCAAGCCGCATCGATGGGTGCGATGTTGTTAACCGCCGGCGCTGCGGGAAAACGATATGCTCTGCCCAATGCCAGCATCATGATCCATCAACCACTCGCTGGCATGCAAGGAACCGCCGAAGAAATCATGATTCACCGAAAGGAACTGCGTCGGGTCAAGGACAAATTGAATCGTCTCCAGGTTAAACATACCGGCCAAACGCTCGATTATATCGAAAAGCATACTGATCGCGATAACTTCATGTCAGCCGAGGAAGCCAAAGAGTTTAACCTGATTGACCAAGTCGTCACGAATCTGAAAGACATTAAGGTCAAGTAATGGAATTGCCGCAAAACTATTCCGCCGGTGCAAACGCAAAACCGTTGGGCAATGTGACATTGACTGTGACGGGACTGCCATCGCTGGAATCGGCAGCGCCCAAAGAGTTTGGTGGCCCCGGCGATCAATGGTCGCCGGAAGATCTACTGGTCGCCGCAGTGGCAGACTGTTTTGTCCTGTCCTTCCGCGCAATTGCTGCCGCTTCGAAATTCGAATGGTTGGATTTAAACTGTCAGGCCACAGGCAAACTGGATAAAGTCGAACGGGCAATTCAGTTTACCGAGATTAACATCGAAGCGACCTTGACGGTGGCCACCGGGACCGACGAAAGCCGAGCACAACGATTGCTGGAAAAAGCCGAACAAGCTTGTTTTATTACAAATTCCTTGAAAACAACGGCCCATTTGCATTCGAAAATTGTCGTTGTTTAGCAGCGGGTCAATTGACCGGCACCGGTTTTTTGCACCCGATTTATTTGGCTTTCCCAAATTGACATTGCCAGAACCTGACGATTTCCTCTAAAGAAATCTTTTTGATTTCCGTAATCAAGGATTCCAGGTCTCCCATTATGCGTGTTGCGCTATTCATCTTCGGATTATGCGTTGTTGCAACAGGTTGCAATTCCGATCCGCGCAGTCGCCGCGAGATCGCGTTAATAACTGCCGATTTCTTGGATCTCGAAGACAAGTATTATCAAACCAAAGCTCAACGAGACGAAGCGCTCGCTGCTTTGGAGGCCAGTGGAAACTCCGCACTCGCCAACAAAATCGGCCGACGAAACGCAGCACCCCGACGGACTATTTCCAATGAAATCAATCCGGGCGAAGTGATCTACTCAGACGAAATTTATGATGGAGGCGTGATTTACCAATCGCCGGGGTCTCCAACAACGGGGCAACCCGACTTGAATACACAGCCTTTCGACTATGCACCCCATGGGTTCGCTCCTGCCGAATCGCCGACGGCAAACCCTCGAATTGCGTACCCGCCAAATACAAACGAATCGATTCCGATTGACCTCGACGGACCGGAAGTCATTTCACCCTTGGAATCTGGGGGCGTGGAATCCGAGGGCGTGGTCCCATCATCGGCTCCTCCTTCAGCGGTCCCCCCATCCGAACCAACTGCGGTTCCCGCCAATCCGGCATCGAGTATTTTGTTGACTGGACCTAGTTCGAACAGCACGAATCCTCGCGCTGCGTCTCCGTCAACCTTGACCGAAATTGTGATCGATCGGAATCAAACCCGTGGACACGACATCGACGGGCAACCGGGCGATGATGGGTTGAATGTCTTATTGAGACCCAGATCCGCCAGTGGCGAAACGCTTTTGCAAAGCGGTGGACTGACGGTCAGCGTTATCGACCCGAGCGCTCCAACCGCATCTCAGCGAATCGGGCTGTGGAAATTTCTGCCTGCCGAGACCGAGTTGTTTTTTTCGGATGAGAGTCCTGAGACTCGAGGAATATTGCTTCATCTGCCGTGGGAAAAAACCGTGCCGTCCGGCAAAGAAGTCGTCGTATTCGTACGCTTCCAAACCAGCGATGGACGCCGGTTGGAAACCACAGCAAACATTCGCATCACTCCGCGTGGCCAATCGGCGGCTGACGGATCGCCCACTGGTGAAAACAACAGTGACTTGATCGCCGGTTGGATCAACCGAGATGTGCAACGCCAGTCAGGCAATACGAATTCTCCAAGCAGCCCGCCAATTGCCCAACGACCAAACCTACAGGCGACTCCGGTCAGCAACGCAGCTCAACCCAGCTGGCGACCCGTGCGATGATTCAGGCCGGTTATCGATTGTCGCGGCAATTCGAAAAATTAGTGGTTCGGCAGCCTGCGCAGTCCGTCACCAATCCCGTCAACTTGCCGTTGTTTTTTTGAAGACGGAAACGACAGCTGGAGAGTAGTGTCGCGATTCCCAATCGGCAAAATTCGGCAACAATTTAAGATCGAAGTCTTCGTTGGACTCGACCACGAATAGACTTCCGGCTGGCGCTGCGTTCAACATTCCGCCGATCATCTCCAACAGCTCGGCCTGTTTTTCCTGGTACAACACGTAGGGTGGACAGCAAAATACCACCCACGCAGCAGCCGGCCATTGTGCCGGATCCGCCAAAAACTGACGAACCCAAAAAAAACTATCCGAGCCTTCGACTTGGACGTTCATTTGCGGGTCGATTGCCTGCACATTCTCTTCGATCAAGCGTAGCGTCGGGAAATGTCGTTCTACGAGAATTGCTTTGACCGCACCGCGACTGAGCGCTTCGATAGCGACTGCGCCGGTACCCGCGAACAGGTCAAAGCAGACTTTTCCTTGGACCCACCCCCCGACCAGGTTGAAAACGGCTTCACGTGTAAAATCCTTCATCGGTCGAGTCACCGGATCACCGGAATAAACGACCAAGCGGCCCCGGTATTTTCCACCCACAATCCGTAGCTTGCCTTGGCCAGCGGTACTGCGGTTGGATTTCCAGTCTTTCAGATCTCTTCCGCGTCGAAAATTCGGCATCAGTTTTCCGGATTGAAGGTGGGTTAGCAGTTCAAAACAAATTTAACTGCGTTAGAATGATAATCGACCGGCAGTCCTTCCCTGGATTGTGACGACCGGATTGAGATAATGCAATTGAACTACTAATTAGCCGAGAATCATTGACCGTGTTTTTTATCCCTATTCTTAAGCCAACGGTTGCCGCCGCAGTTTCCAATTGCCATTCTGGAAGGATGTCGGCCTCGCCAACTGACTTTCCAACCCTGTTTCTCGGCGGACCGGTAAAGATTGGTAGTCGCCTGTTTTTCGCGGTCCTGCTTGCCCTAGCGGTTCAGCTAGTTTGCCCGCCGCCGATCACGGCTCAAGATATTCCGAGTCAGCTGCAGCAACGCTATGACACGGCCGTTGCCAATTTACTCGCGGCGAGTAAAGAAGCCAAATACACCGGAGCCAAATTTTATCACAGTCCGCTCGCCGAGTCCGAGGATTGGCAAGGCCGTTGGAACCGGGCTGCCGAACAAGGCAAAGCAGCAGCCGCAGAATTGAAAGCTGCGTCGCTTGAGATCGTCATGCAATCGTCGGCTCCTTCAAAAGATATCCTTTCCGTGGCGATCCAAGTTCTGATTGAATCGTTTGACGAGTTTCAATATGAGCTTTGCTACCAAATCGCGAACCGCCTCCATCAGCTCGATCCCAATCAACCAATAATCCAGACCTACAAGGCGCGCTCGGCGATTCTGACCAACCGGTTTGCGGAAGCCCAGCAATTTATGAATGAGTTCGTTGCGGCCGTTGGCCAATTGCCCGAATCTGAAACTATTTTGTTTCGTAGCTTGAAAGAGTTGGAAGCAAACTATCAAACAGAAATGAAGCTACGTGAATCTGATTTGGCCGCAGGTGATTTGCCGCAGGTTGAATTGGAAACGACGCAAGGGAATATGCTGATCGAGCTGTTTGAGGATCAAGCTCCTGATACCGTTGGCAATTTCGTCTATTTGGTGGAAAGTGGCTTTTATGATGAAATGGTATTTCATCGAGTTGTCAAAAATTTTAAGCCATTATCCATGATGCAAGTTGGCTTATTTACGCCGGCCGGGCCCAAGGATATTGGCTATACGATTTTCGACGAACAATCCCATGAAAACGCGCGACACCATTTGCGAGGCGTCCTCAGCATGGCTGTGGTCGAAGGTACTCCCAATACGGGAGGGAGCCAGTTTTTTATGACCTTGTCGCCAATGCCCCACTTGGACGGAAAACACACCGTGTTCGGTCGGATCATTTCCGACACGCAAGTTCTGGACAAAATCCATCCAACGCGAACGATCAATGAAGAGGGCAAAGAAGAGCCGATAGCGGATGCCATCTACGACAAAATTATCCGGGCTCGGGTGTTGCGAAAACGAAACCATCAATACCTGCCCAAGCGCGTTCCAAAAAAATAGCTGTGCCTTCCCAACTTCTAACTCTCTGTCACATTTTCCAGACTTTAATATGCCACAAAAATCCATGAACGCCGCCAAGATTGATTGTTCACTTATTTGCAAATTGTTGGCTCTGTTGGCTCTGTTGCAGGTAATCATCTTGAGCGATACTGCTGTCGGCCGCCAAGTTTCTAGCGGCCCAGGCTTGAATGAAGCTTCACAATCGGAGAGCAAATTCCGCAGTTTGAGTTCGCAAATTTTGAAAAACGAAGCCGAAATCAGTCGACTCTACAGTTCCATACCGCTGGGATTTGTAAAAGAGCAACAGGCCCATCTGGATCAGATCAACGTGCTAAAGGAAGCCACGGCTGAATTCCGCAAACAACTTGACCAAGCCGCACTCGAAGCGGTTCAAGCGGACTCGAAAAACAATCCCCAAGCAGTTGATCACGCCTTTGGAATGGTGGTAGCCAAAATTGATGGCAAAGGAACTGGACAGGCGTTTGATCCAGCAAAGGCTTTGGAAATCGCCGACAGCCTCGTGAAATCAGGCTTTGCCGAGATGCCCGTTTTGTACCAGGCTTTTCGAGCGTGTTATGCGATGCAGGATTTCAATCTGGCCCAAAAGTATCTCGATGACATTGAAACTGCCGGTGGAAAATTCCCTGACAATATTCGTGCCCTGGTCACCGATTCGAAATCCAAATGGGAGCGCGAAATCGGTATTCGCAGCACCGAAGAGGCGGCCAATGACTTGCCGCAAGTAAAGTTCATAACCAGCGAAGGGGAATTTATCGTCGAGCTGTTTGAAAATCAGGCCCCGCAAACGGTTGCCAATTTCATCAGTCTCGTCGAATCTAAATTTTATGATGGACTAACGTTTCATCTCGTGCGTCCAGCTCAATTCGCACAGACGGGTTGTCCCAAAGGGGATGGCAGCGGGCATCCCGGCTATCGAATTGCCAACGAAACTACCGGTACTGAAATGCGAAACTTTTTCGCCGGAACCTTGGGAATGAGCCAGAACGGTCCGGACACAGCTGGCTCACAATTTTTCATTTCCCACCAGCCCAACGCCGAATACGATCCACAATTTGTCGCCTTTGGACGTGTGATTGAAGGATTGAACGTTGTCTTTAGCCTGAAACGCGCTGACCAGACAGTCGCCAATCCCATTACCAAAGATCCTTCGAAAATCATCACTGCGTCGGTGATCCGCAAACGCGATCACGTTTATGAACCCATTCGGTTGCCGAACCCTGAAACTACGTTGGAAACCACGCCCGCAACCGAACCAGTTGTGGGGGGCAACAATCCATCAATTCCAGATGTCGCACCCAAAAAAGATTCTGGTCGATAACTTGTTAGTCTTGCTGGCCCTGCGCGGCTCAACCGTTGGCGGTTCCAGCATCCTCAAAACCCACACCCACATTTTCAATCTCGGAAAAAAAATGACGCTCGCTGATTTCTCGATTCGCCTGTTTAATTGTCGAAACTGTTATCTGTTTGTCTTCCTACTGCTGAACCAAGTCACCAGTTTTGCCCAAGAGACGTCGTTAGCTGATTTGCGAAAACAATGGGCCGAAATGGAAATCAAGTTTGCGGAAAAACAAACGGCGATCGAGTTAAGCCAAGGAGACAATTCAGCGTTAAGCGGCGAGTATCGTAATTTGGTCGACCAGGCCAATGCCTTGGTCGAACAAATCAAAACGAAGTCGCTCAACGTGTTGCAGGAAAATCCGACCGATGCGGAAGCCCTTCGCGCGATCATGGGAGTGCTGTTGAATGCTGCTCAAAACGGTCGCGACAAGGAAGTTCTGTCCATTGGCGATGTCTTGATCGCCAAGTCGATTGATCCCCGCTATTTCGAGATCGCAGCTAACGCGGATCGGCTCTCGATCGAAGCGCGTGAGATTTTTGAAGAATTGCTGATTCGCCAACGGGAAACGACCGCCAACGATTTGCCGCAAGTCAAATTGAAAACTTCCAAAGGTGACATCACGCTCGAGCTTTTCGAAAATCAGGCTCCCAACACAGTCAAAAACTTCATCAGTTTGGTGGAGGCTGGTCACTATTCGGACTTGCTGTTCCATCGCGTGGTCGAAGGGTTTATGGCCCAGGCCGGCGAAAAGAAGTCCGACGGTCAGGAAGCGCCGAATCTTAATTACACGATCGCCTGTGAGTGCTATAGTCCAGAAACTCGTCCCCATTTTTCCGACTGCATCAGTATGGCCCACAGCGGGAAGGACACCGGCGCCGGTCAATTCTTTTTGACCTTTACGCGGACCAGTATGCTCGATGGGCGCCATACCTGTTTTGGCCGGATTATCGCTGGCAACGAGGTCCTCGACAAAATTGAGCGTACCCACATGCAGATCAACAATGATGAGCAGCCCATCCCCAACGCCGAGAAAGACAAAATCATCAGTGCTGAAATAATTCGCAAACGCGATCACGAATATCGTCCGACCAAACTCGGTGAACCCGATCCCGCTGCCCAGCCGCTCCAGGAAAAACCTCCAGCCGATCCGAATTTGACCCCGGCTGCAGATCCGGCACCGGAAATGAAATTGGAACCCGCAACATCATCGAGCGAGGAACCAAAATCGCCGAACGAAAATTCGACAACACCACCGACCAAACCCGACGGTGTTGAAAAAACCGACGATGCTAAAAAACCAGACGCCAACACAGCACCAGAAGAAAATAAGACTCCTGGCGACGGCGATTGAGCCGCCGATGAATAAATCAGATCGCGCCAAATTAATCTCCCAACGATTAGACGAGCTCTACCCACACCCTACCATTCCGCTCAGTCATTCCAACGAGTTTACCTTGTTGGTGGCGGTACTATTAAGTGCTCAATGCACTGATGCCAGGGTGAACCAAATCACGCCTGAACTTTTTCGATTAGCCGACGCGCCACTTAAAATGGCTTCGTTGCCGGTCGAAAAAATTTGCGAGATTATTCGTCCCTGTGGACTTTCGCCGAAAAAATCTCGAGCGATCTCCGCGTTGGCCAAGATTCTGGTGGAACGATTCGACAGTCAAGTCCCCGCCAGTTTTCCGGCACTGGAGTCGCTGCCGGGAGTCGGGCACAAAACTGCCAGCGTCGTGATGGCGCAGGCCTTTGGTGTCCCGGCGTTCCCAGTCGATACGCACATCCACCGGCTGGCTCAGCGCTGGGGCCTAACCAGTGGCCTGAACGTCAAACGTACCGAAGCCGATTTGAAAATGTTGTTTCCTGAGTCGCGGTGGAACCGGTTGCATTTGCAGATTATCTACTATGGTCGCGAGCATTGCTCGGCGCGCGGTTGCGACGGAACTCGGTGTGAGCTTTGTCGATCCTGCTTTCCGCGGCGAAGAAATCCGCCAGCAATTCTACCAGCCTGAGTATGATATAACTTGCCTGTCGCGTCCCTGGTATGCCCAAAAAATATTCAATCGAGACCAGAGCCCAACCATGCCGGAAATTCTCGTCGAATGCCCCTTTTGCGAATCAACCGTGTTGATACCCCAGGATCAATCGTCGGATCAATTTGTTTGTTCGACTTGCCGCAGCGCGTTCAAAATCGCTGACGCCATTTCGATCGATCCCCGCGCGCTGACCAATCCAGTTGCGCATTCAGCACCCGAAGCGCAGGTTAGTTTCAAACCAGGCCCCGTCAAAAATTCCGCAGCCTCTCTCGATCTCGCTCCGCCGCCATTGCCAGCGCCATCGCCGCAGGGTTTGGCCAATCTCCTTGTTGACAGCCCCACTGCGACGTCGAGCATTCGCCACCAATTGCAGCGCCGCAAAAAGACGCAAGGGCTCGTCTTTGCAGGGACGATGCTGGGGTTTACTCTGTTGATAGCAGTTTTTGGGACTTTGATTGTGATCCGGCTGCAATCTGGAGCAACCGAACAACCACCTACAAATACGCCGTCAGCCAATGTTCCAACCCCTGATCCGGCCACCGAAACGGCGAGCGCAGTGCGTGGAGTCGAAGCCGAAGCGAGCCATTCGCCTGGCGCCTCGGTAACCGAAGAGCCAATCGTTCCGCCGCCGCCACCCAAGTTTGTTTTCCTTTCCAAAAAACAGGCGTTGGACGTTTGGAAAACAACCAGGCCCCATCTTCTAAGTTTGGAAATCGAGGGCCCGTTGGGAAAACAGTTCGCAACCGGAACGCTGGTCGATTCGCGAGGTTGGGTATTAACCAGTTATCAAGCCATCAAAGACGCGTGGCAAATCGAAGCCACTGCTGCCGTTGATTCACTCGCCGAATCAACGGGAATTCCCCCCCTGCGCGACCTGGTTCGTGGTATTGTGGCGACGGATCCGGAACACGATATTGCTTTATTGTCCGTCAATCGCCGATTCGTCGTTAGTTTTGCCAACCTCAATCTGGGAACCGATAACAAAATTGTGCAAGGCGAATACCTGCTGGCCTGTGCACCTCCTTCACGGGCTAATTATCACGGCATTGCCGAAGTAAAAATTGAAAGCCGGGGACTAGCGTCGGAACTCGCGCCCGACGCCCGATCAAAAACGAAGGCACTTTCCCTCGAGTCCCCCACGACGCTTTGGCTCACGATCAGTGGTGGAACGGGGATTTATCCTGGGGCTCCAATTCTCAGTAGCGATGGAACTGTCAAAGCCATGGTTTCATTTATAAAACAGGAGTTGGCGTATGCGTTACCAGTCGATCGCGTCCAGGATTTGATTCAACGAGGCACGGACGACCTACAGCCACTGCAAACTCCGACCGTTCGCCTTTCCTCGGGAGAACCAGTGGTCCTGGCAACCGACCATCAAGCGCGCCAAATCGTTGCCGATCTCAACGAGGCTGCGGCGACCTGCGAAGGCTTTGGCTGGCTGCCTAGTGATTTACCGCAATATCATTCGTTACAAGAATTTTCGCAGAAATTCTCGGTCGGGTTGAAGTACGTTCGCGAACAAGCCGGGTTGATTAAGCCGTCGGCGGAAAAACGGGCCGCGCGGGAAACAGTTCAAACGGTGCTGGACAAATGGAATGACCTGCTCACCATTCAGGTGGCGGACACC
The DNA here is from genome assembly GCA_031409295.1 of Mariniblastus sp. Classification (GTDB taxonomy): domain Bacteria; phylum Planctomycetota; class Planctomycetia; order Pirellulales; family Pirellulaceae; genus Mariniblastus. Next base: position 48,905 of record JANNWZ010000178.1, on the reverse strand, counting down.
ATTGCCAATGACCGAACCCGTATCAAGCAAATCAATTTGCTTGGCCTGGAAGCGCTCAAACTGGGTGACAATAACCCGGTGCCATTTTTGGGGTTATTGTATGTTGGTGGGCTGGAGACGCCGCAATTGATTTTGAAATTCGAAGAATCCGAGACCTATGTGAATGTGCCGTTTGAATCGGAGGGCCCGGTAATGCGACCCGGTACACATTGGCTTTTTTTTGTCGAGACCCCGCCTCGCGCCGAGCAACGACTTTATAAACTCCCCACCGTCGGGGAGGTCAAAACTCAAAGTGCCAGTTTCCAGTTTGCGATTGGACCGCTGGAAAATTTTTGAACGCTAGCGCCCCAGCGTCTTTTTCGAACATCCGCACGTCACTCTGAAATCACCTCATCGCTCTGCTGAATTCCCTGTCAAAAACTGGACGGTCGATTGAGCATAGGGCGCCGGTCCTCAACAGTAGATCATTAGATTGATCGTAAGCCTGCCCCCGCATGATGAACGGAAGAAGACCAGGTTTGTCGGTCAAGCTTCCTGGGCAACACGTCGCCAAGGCCGGCGTCGTTAAACGGATTGCAGCTGCTAGGCAGCTCGTTTAATGACCTTGCGCAATTTGTCGGGACTGACAGGAGAATTGGGAACCTCGTACAGTTGCAATTGAGGCCCGACCAATCGTTGACGTTGCTGCTTCAACACCGCGATCAAACTGCGATGATGATCGTCGGCGGATCGGTGTTTCGCCGCACTCAAACGTTGCCAAGCATGGCGCAAATTACTGCGGTGCCACGGCGAAACCGCGATTTCGGTCGACAATGCCTGTAACATTTTCATTCGTTGTTGCGACGATGAAAGGCCCGAGTAGCGAGCAACCGCTCGTTGTGCCGATCGTCCATGCGCCGATCCTGCTTCCACAGTTATCGCGTTGGAGTCGGCAAACGAAACGACGCAGTCCGGACAAAATTCGCAGCCAAAATCTAATGCTTTCAGACTCAAAGCCAAATCAAGATCCAGATACATGGGATCCAATTGCTCATCAGCTTCGCCCATCGCGGTCAACAGTGAACGCCGATAAAACCCGGCCCATGAAGTTGGTCCCAGTGGTTTGAGACTCGCTACCCGGCGTGTGTCGAATCGTTGATTGGATCCGACAAGCTTTCGGTTGTACGAACTGCCAGCCGTGATCCCGGCGGCAACCAGCCGATTGGTCAAATTTTCAGAAACCAGGGCCGGAGCGACCGAGCCAACATTCGGATCAGAAAACGCCCTCGTGATCACGCTATCCCAATTTTCACTGAGCTGGGCGCCAGGCCGCATCAATGCCACAAACTCGCCGCGGGCGACTCGAACAGCGGCATTGAACAGCTCGATTAAGCCGACGGAGCTACTACCTGATGATGGCTTAACGGCGACAAAATCAACTTCTTTGCCCAAACCATAAGGGTCTTCGTAAGCGTTGGCGTGGGCGACAATAATTTGGCTCGCCGGACAACGATAACGCAATACCGAAGCGAGTGTATCTTCGAATAACGAGAGTTTTCCCACCAAAGGGACCACGATGGAAAACCGGGACATCGGAACAACCTCGCGATGTAGTAGGGAACAAGAAAGATGTGGTTCGGAACCGAAGGGAAGCGTGCAATCGGTACTTAATATATTTCGGTTCAGAATTTGGCGAACTGCATCATAACTGCATCAATTATCCGCCGAGCTTTCCTTGCCTCCCGAGACGGAAAATAGTTTTCATGGAAAATTCAAAGATTGATTAAAGTTCAGCTGCCGCTGCCCGGGATGCGACGGGGCTTGATCATCGCTGGCCCAGGACCTAAAAATGAAGCCATGCAAGCCTACCGACAACTTCTTCAACATATTCTCGACCACGGTACCGACAAATCGGATCGCACGGGCGTTGGAACGCGCAGTGTGTTCGGTTATCAGATGCGGTTTGACCTGACTCAGGGATTTCCTTTAGTAACAACAAAAAAACTGCACGTTCCGAGCATTGTTCACGAACTTTTGTGGTTTCTCAGTGGTTCCACCAACATCCGATATTTGCAACAACATGGTGTCAAAATTTGGGATCAATGGGCCGATGAACAAGGTGAATTGGGGCCGGTTTATGGTTCGCAGTGGCGATCCTGGCAAGGAGCCGATGGCCACACAATTGACCAGATTGCGCAAGTGATCGAACAGATCAAATCCAATCCGGACTCACGGCGATTGATTGTCAGCGCCTGGAATGTCGCCGAAATTCCCAACATGAAGCTCCCTCCGTGCCACGCCTTGTTTCAGTTTTATGTCGCCAACGGACGATTATCGTGCCAACTTTATCAACGCAGTGCGGACGTCTTCCTGGGAATTCCCTTTAACATTGCGTCCTACTCGCTCTTGTTGACGCTGGTCGCACAAGTTACCGGGCTGGTCCCATTCGAGTTCATTCATACTTTGGGCGATGCCCATTTGTATTCCAATCATTTTGAACAGGCCAAAATACAACTGTCGCGCGAACCGCGTTCTTTACCGACGTTGAAACTCAATCGCGAAATAAAATCAATTTTTGATTTTCGGTTTGAAGATTTCCAGTTGCTCGATTATGATCCCCATCCCCATATCAAAGCCTCCGTCGCGGTTTAGTTGTAAGCTTACAAACCAGGCATTTTCAGACCGCCCGATTTTTTAATTATGCCAACTGGCCAGAAATATTCTTTGATCGTCGCTGTCACGGAAAATGGCGTGATTGGAGATTCGGGGAATCTGCCTTGGCGATTGTCCGCTGACCTTAAGCGATTCAAGCAATTGACTCTAGGACACCATATTATTATGGGGCGTAAGACGTTTGAAACAATTGGACGATTGCTACCAGACAGAACGACCGTCATCGTAACGCGTCAGCCAGACTATCAATTTCCTGGAGCCGTAATCGTCGACTCGATCGCCGCCGCTTTGGCAACCGCCCAAACTGACGCCAATCCATTTGTGATCGGCGGCGCCGAAATTTACCGCCTGTTTTTGCCGTTAGTGGACGAATTGCATTTGACGCGGGTCCATACTGAAATTTCTGGCGACACTAGTTTGCCAGAAATAGATTGGGATCAATGGACTCGAATCCAGGCCCAGCGGCATCCAGCCGACGACAAAAACCAATTTGATTTCACATTCGAGATCTTCCGACGTTCAATACGGAATCAAACCGCAATGCACCGATAGCCAGACGACCGGAAATCAAATGGGTAGGCGTTCGCAAGTTCTCCATTGAATTTCCGTCGATAATTTGAGCGGGGGTGGTACGAATACCCATCTAGCCGGCTTTTTTTAGGAAAAAAGGGGCGTAGTCGTCGACAATTCACCCCGGTAGCTGAATAATGGGCTCCCCAGCTCTCGTCGAGTACTGTTTTGGATTTGTCCCGCCCCCCCCAAATCATTACAATCGATGAGACAGCCCCATTTGAATTAGAACCGGTCAACATCCATTCCAGAAACTGGTTAGGTAAAAATACAGTGGAAATCAGAATCAACGCCAAAAACGGCGAATTGAGCGAAACGATACGAGAGACTATTCAAGCCAAAGTTGCGAATTTACCCCGGCTTTTCAATCGCACAACTGGAATCCAGGTCCTTGCCGACTTGAAAAACTCAGCCAATCCAAAGGTTGAGATCATCATTTCGGCCGAAGAAACAAACGATTTTTTTGCTTCGAACACGGGCGCCAATGTGCTGGCCGCTTTGGACCTGACGATTTCCAAAATGGAACAGCAGTTACGAAAACATAAAGAAAAATTGACTGAGCATCGAGGCCATCCAAAAAACTCGCATGAGATCGAATGACGATTCATTCGAGTAGTTTGGTTTCCTCTCAGATGCTTCCTAGAAAAAACCCATACAAGGAATCTGTTTGATGAAGTTCTGTGATTTTGTAAAAACCAAAGCAATTAAAGCTGAATTGACGTCGACCGACAAAGAAGGCGTCATCCGTGAAATGGTTACCAGTTTGGTGATTTCCGGTCAGCTTGGCACCGACGAACAAGAGAGTATCGTCGAAGCTATTTTGAAACGGGAAGAGTTGGGCAGTACCGGCATCGGCCGTGGTATTGCCGTTCCACATACCAAGCACCCGAGTGTCAGCTCTCCGGTGGGTGCGGTCGGAATCAGTTCCAAAGGAGTGGATTTTCAAAGCCTCGATGGCGAGCAGGTGCAGCTATTTTTTATGCTGATTTCGCCACCGAATCAACCGAGTGATCACCTGCGAGCCTTGGAGAACATCTCCAAGCAACTGCAGGACGAAACGTTTTGCCGATTCTTGAAGCAGTCCAAAACGGCTGCGGATGTTCAGCAAATTCTTGAAGAAGCGGACAATAACCAGTTCGTTTCTTAATTCATACTCGGAATTCAAACTTAATTCATGTCGCATTCCACTCGATCGCAGTTGGTGACAATTAACAATCCGCAGGGTCTGCATATGCGCCCCGCGTATTTGTTTGCTGAAACCGCCTCGCGCTTCGAGAGCAAAATTGAGTTGATCAAGAACGATATCCGCATCGATGGCAAGAGTGTCCTGTCTATTTTGACACTCGGAGCCGCTCAAGGCGCAGAAGTTTTGATCGAAGCAACAGGTTCCGACGCTCATGCCGCAATTTCTGTCTTGCAGGAATTGTTATCTTCCGGTTTTCCGACAGGTGTGCAAAACGGATGAAGTCCCACCGGCCAAGGCGACGCTGACCAAGCGAAATCGCCAACTGACTGTTGTCGCTCTGGATAGCTCAACAGGCGAACGGTGCGACGGGGGCAGTAAACGGAATCGGTGGCCGGCAAAATGAATTGATTAGGATTTTGAGTTTGTTCTTTCTGGAAAGATCGTTGCCGATGTCGATAACATCAACCTACGGAATCCGACTCCCACTGTTTCAGGCGTGGCCTCAGGCGCAACTGCTGGGGCTGTGTGGGCGACAGTCATTGCGATCAAACGCCGTCAATCGGCGGGTCGTATTGGCAACCCCCGGATTTCGAGTTACCGGCTTGAGTGGATTGGCAGGCCGCAAGTACTCGTGCTTGCGCATGAACGGTTCGTGGTCCAAAATCTCGACGCGTCCAACTTCGACTTGTGTCGGGCGATTGCCGGTAAAGTCGGCCACCAAACACAACTCTCCACTCTTTTTTGGCGGTTTGAGTGAGTCCTCACTTGATCGCCCACATCGTAAAAACACCCGTCCATTGAATTCGCGTCCGCTCCTCGCCATCGCTGAGGAACCTCGCACCGCACAGAAAAGAAATAATTATGAAGAAAGAAATGTTAATCAACGCTTCGCAATCCGAGGAATGCCGGATCGCGATCGTCGAAGACGGCCAGCTGGAAGAATTGTACGTCGAGCGTGCCAGCCAAGATAATTATGTTGGTAACGTTTACAAAGGCAAGGTCGTAAATCTCGAACCGACGATTCAGGCAGTTTTTGTCGACTTTGGCGTCGGGCGTAATGGTTTTCTACATATCAGCGACGTCGAACCGCGTTACTTCAAACAAGGCGGATACGATCCGGATGAGATGTTGCGAAAGGAAAAAGAGGCCGACGCCGCCAACAATCGGAACCGCAATCGTGGCCCGGCACACGGCGGATTCCGTCCGCGCGTTAAGCCTCCGATCCAGGAGATTTTTCAGCGGGGCGACGAAGTCCTCGTCCAGGTGATCAAAGAAGGCATTGGCAACAAAGGTCCGACGCTCTCGACGTACATGAGTATTCCTGGTCGCTATCTGGTATTGATGCCCGCCCTGGGACGCGTGGGAGTCTCACGAAAGATCGAGGACGAGGAAGAACGCCGGCGATTGAAAGGCATCCTCCATGAATTGAAGCCGCCCAAAGGGCTCGGTTTTATTGTTCGTACCGCCGGTGCTGGTCGCACGCGACGCGAACTATCCCGCGATCTCGCGTATTTGTTGCGACTCTGGAAAGTCATCGTCAAACGCGTGCAGAAAATGCCGGCTCCGGTCGATATCTACGAGGAGAGCGACATGATCATTCGCACCATTCGCGATATCCTGACCGCAGATATCGATCAAATCATTATCGACAATCAAGAAGCACACGATCGAGCCAAAGAGTTTTTACGGTTGGTCATGCCCCGCAACACGAGCAAACTCCAGCTGTACACCGGCAAAGACCCGCTATTCCATCAATACAAGGTCGAGCAGGAAATCGCCAAAATTCATGCCCGTCAGGTTCCGTTGCCACATGGCGGTTCGATCGTTATCGATCAGACCGAAGCCTTGGTAGCGATTGATGTCAACAGCGGAAGTTTTCGAACCGACGACTCCGCCGAAGAATCAGCCTATCGCTTAAACATCGCGGCAGCCAAGGAAATTTCCCGGCAACTTCGTTTGCGCGATCTCGGTGGCGTGATCGTCAACGACTTCATCGATATGCGGCGGGACAAACATCGCCGGGGCGTCGAACGAACATTGCGTGATGCCATGAAACGTGACCGAGCTCGGACCAAGATTCTGCGCATCAGCCCGTTCGGCTTGATCGAGATGACTCGTCAACGTATCAAACCCGGTCTGAAACGGAGCTTTTATCAGGAATGCCCCTGTTGCAACGGACGTGGCAATGTGAAAACCGAGGAAAGCATGGCACTCGATGTCATCCGCATGCTGATGCTGGCCAGCGAACAAACGAATTGCGTGCAAGTCAAGATCCGCGTCAACGACAAAGTCGCCTCGTTCCTGAACAATCAAAAACGCAAAGAACTTGCGGCACTCGAACTGCGGGGAGGCATGGAGATTGCCATTCTCGGCAGCGAAAATGTTTACCCGGAGTTTTTGGAATTGAAATGTTACGACGACCGCAAAGGCGAAGTTCATTTGCCCTATCAATCGTAATCTGACTTCACCTTAATCGATATTGAACAAAAAAAACGCGAGCCGAATGAGCTCGCGTTTTTTTGTTTTGAACCCGACGAACCGGCTGTCCAGTCCGAGTCAAGAAACTAAAAACCTTCCATCCTCGTGAACAAGTCATCCAGCAGGCTAAGCTTGCCCACAAATGGCACTTTGGCGTTCGACGAAATGAATGGATCGAAGTAAAACTTCCAGGCGGCCGAGAAATCTTCGACCGGATTCGTGGTCGCCAGCGTTTCGGTAAACATGCCAGTGCGCAGGAACCACCATTTGTTGTCCAACGAAACGTCAAAGAACGTGATCACATTTTCGGCAGGACGAGTTTGAGTCCAACCACTCAGATTGGCAAAGCTGCTAAAGAAGGAAGCCTGGTTTGGCAATACCGCGGCAATCGCTGCCGACGACGCCCAGTTGTGAGCCATCTCGCGCGGCACTTCTCGTAGATGCAAGTTATTCAATGCTACATCCGTCTCATCCCATTCACCAAATCTGATCTGATGTTCCGAATTGGTGATGGTCTCGACTCTGCCAGTCACTGGATTGAAGACTTGTTGGCTAATCGTCACCAACTCGTTCTGGCCCAACCGGTTCGATGCCAGCGCGAACTCCTTGATGAAGACTACCGGCAGTTGGGTCAATGTACCTTTCAACAAACGGGTATTATTCGTCCGAGCTTGCATCAGGTCCAAGCCGTCATCAATTACTTTCAACTCGGCATTGCTCCAATTTGCGGAACCATTGCGGAATTCCAGTCGCGCGTCCTGTGATTCCAAATCGCGAATAACATCGGTACCAACGAATAGATAGCGGTCTTTGCCGTCTCCACCAATCATCGTGTCAGTTGCATCCACGCCGCCGACCAAGGCATCATTGCCTGCGTGGCCAAACAGCACGTCGGTCCCTTGTTCGCCGAACAAGCGGTCGTTGCCATCATTGCCAAAAATTCGGTCATCGTCGTTGCCGCCATACAATTCATCGTCGCCAGTATTGCCGTACACAAGGTCTAGACCGCCCTGGCCATTTGCCAGATCGTCACCGGCCCCACCAACGAGGAAATCGTCATGGTCGCCGCCCCAAATCTGGTCGTCACCGGCATTGCCATAAATTGCGTCAGCCTCGGTGTCGCCAAACAATTGATCGTCACCATCTTCACCTGCAATGAGATCCTTACCGGATCCGCCTCGGATCACGTCGTCACCAGTACCCCCAAACAGTTGGTCGTCGCCATCGTTGCCGAAAATCTGATCATTGCCAGAATCGCCGAATGCTGTGTCATTGCCTTCGTTGCCATAAATGACATCGAGTCCCGCACCGCCGCGAATAAAATCCTTATCCAATCCACCGATCAAAACGTCATCATCGAATTCGCCAAACAACCTGTCCGCACCGATACCACCCTCCAGTCGATCCGCTCCCACTCCACCGCGAATGACATCGTCGCCTTCATCTCCGAGGAGAAAATCGTCTCCATCTCCGCCGCTGATGATGTCCAGTCCGTCACCGCCACTGGCGAAATCGTTCCCCAAATTTCCGTAGATAAGGTCGTTTCCCTCGTCGCCGCGCAAATCGTCATTTCCATCGCCACCTAGCAACGTGTCAATGCCAGCTCCGCCACGCAAGTCATCATTTCCGTCCTCTCCGTACAATGTATCGGATCCGTCCGAGCCATTGAGAAAGTCGTTGTCTAACCCACCCCACATCGTATCCTGGCCCGCGTTGCCCAACAAAATGTCGTCCCCCGCGCGTCCGTTGAGCACATCATCATCTTCCGCTCCGACCAGCACGTCTTTGCCGCCCCCACCAATCAGTCGATCATTGCCCATACCGCCGATGGCTTCGGCATCGATGCTCGTGTCATTTCTGAAGAAATCATTCCCACCCAATCCACTAAAAACGACTTTCGACAATGCGGTAGTCGTAAACGTCTGGGCGACAAATCCTGTCAACGTAACTCGCGTCTCGGTCGGTGAAAAATTGGTTACGATTGAAATATCTTCCATCTCGCTGCCCAACACCGAGACCACGCCCGTACCGGAATCGAATGATATTCCGGCCAACAACTTTCGATCCTCCAAATTCTGGTAGCAAAGGTCTCGAACCAGTCGCAGCGTGCCAGGCGAACGCTTGTTTTTGGCGCGAAAAACATGAGAAAGTTGGGCTACATAGTGAAGCATGGGAGGAATCCAAAAGAAAAAAGGGGGCAAAGGGAAGGAACCGGGAGTTAAATTCCTATCTAATGTTTTAGTTAGAGCCGCTGAGGGATGCAAACGAAGCACTCAAAAATTTCGGAATTTAACGGTAATTTCGCCTGTTCCGGGCGAAAACCTTGTGAGACGCCGCCACCTCGAAGTTAGTTCCCGACGAGGTAAAACATCAACAGGATTAATGGTTTGGCAACCTGATCGCCCGCGGCCCAAAATCGACCCGAAAATTCCATCCGAACAAACCGCTTACCGCTGCCACTCGCGATTCTTCATACGATGGATTTACTTGTGAATCAGGTCCTCCATCGGCAGCACCCAAAAGCGGAATCGGACTAAGATTTCCGTGTTTTTGCCACCACTTTCAAACTTCTGTTGCCCGATCTAATGAAAACAGCTACCGTTCATCCAAACTGTTCAGCCGCCATCGAAATCGGGCGGTGCTTCATTGAATTGAGTTGATCAGGGACGATCGCAAAATGACCTTAAACCCGCTGTTTTCAGATTTCCGTCAAAAATGCGCTGTCGTCGTCGCTTTGCTTTTGGGTAATTGTTTACCAAACTTGGCGACCCATGCGCAACAGCCCACTTGGATTTGGTCACCCACCATGGATGCTGTGGCAGTCGGTGATTCACTGGGCGATTGTTATTACCGAAAAAAATTCACACTCATTCGACCGGAAAAAGCTGAACTGGAAGTTTTGGCCGGCGACGAATTTGAAATCTACATTAATGGACAATTGGCGGGTCGAGGGCAGTCCTATGGTGCTCCGAAAAACGTGAACGTTGCCGCCATGCTCAAACCAGGCGTAAACTTGATCGCGGCAAAAGTACATCATGATAGCAGCGCTCAAGTTGGACTGAACGCGAAACTTCGTATCAAGGAAAAAGGGGAAACGAAGTGGCGCGTGCTGATGACAGATAGCTCATGGAAAACATATGTCGACAGCGTTGACGCATGGCAAAAAGGTTCGCTCAACGATTTGAGTTGGTTGGACGCCGTCGCAGTCGAGCCCATCACCAATCCGACTGCGATAACCGCGCCGATTGATGGTCCATCAACAGTTCCAACAAACAACGCTTCCGCGATTTCCTCGCAGGCCCCCGCCGAATCGAAAACCGACTCCGCTGCTACGGCCCCCCAAACTGCGCAATCAGTTGGGGATAGACGATTTAACATCGATCCGGAATTCATCGTTCAAGAAGTGCTCAGCCCATCGGAAACAGGATCACTGATCGCGCTGGAATTCAATGAGTTCGGTGATCTACTCTTGTCTCGCGAAGGGGGTCCGCTGTTAATAGCAGATCCCAACAAGCCGGTCGGCCATCCCGACCGTGTGCGGGTTTACTGTGAGGAAGTCACCAGTTGTCAAGGAATTTTGCCACTCAACGGGTCGGTCTATGTGACCGGACAAGGACCCGATGGACTCGGACTTTATTTGCTAGAGGATACTAACCACGATGGGAAGATTGAATCCACGAAACGAATTCTGAGCTTCACCGGTGAGCTTGGTGAACATGGTCCCCATGGGATCCAGCTGGGGCCCGACGGAATGCTGTATGTCATCCTGGGAAATGGAACCCAGCTGAAGGAACCAGTCGCTGAAACCAGCCCCTACAAACATTGGTATGAAGGCGATTTGGTTCCCCGCTATGAAGACCCAGGCGGCCACGCGGTCGGCGTGAAAGCACCCGGCGGAACGATCATTCGTTTGACCATTGACGGTTCGAAAATCGAGCGATTTGCTGGTGGCATTCGCAATGCCTACGATCTGGTCTTTGATGAAAATGGAGAGTTGTTTATCCACGACAGCGACATGGAATCGGATGAAGGCACGACCTGGTATCGTCCCACCAACGTTTATCATGTGCCCGCCGGAGCCGAAATCGGCTGGCGCAGCGGATGGTCAAATTTTCCCAACCACTTCGTCGATCAAACACCAGCCATTTGCGAAACTGGCCGAGGTTCGCCAACCGGGGCCGTGTTGTATCAACATTTGCAGTTCCCCGTCCGTTACCAGGAAACGCTGTTCTTGGCAGATTGGTCGGAAGGCCGAATTCTCGCATTGCGAAAACAACTGGACGGTGCCGGCTACATGGCACAAGCCGAGGTTTTCCTTTCGGGCAAACCCCTCAATGTTTGCGATTTGACGATTGCTGAAGATGGTGGAATGTACTTTTGTACAGGTGGACGGGGAACATCAGGGGGAGTCTATCGTGTCGTCTGGAACGGCGTCGTTCCCGACAACATGCTGGAATATGAGTCGGATTTGGCGCGGGTCATTCGTCATCCACAACCCAGTTCCGCTTGGGCGCGACAGAATATCGCGGAACTCAAAAACACCATTGGCAATCAATGGGGCTCCGGATTGGAAGGCGTGGCGATAGAAACGCGTAACCCCAGCAAGTTCCGCCTCCGCGCAATGCAATTGTTGGTCCTGTATGGACCCGCCCCGTCCGATGAATTTTTGGAGAAACTTGCGACTGACCCAGCGGCGGAAATTCGAGCCGAAGCGGCGCGGTTGTACGGAATCAAAGGGGGGCCCAAAGCCGAAACACAATTGGCGGTCTTAATCACTGACAAATCCCCCCAAGTCCGCCGCCGGACCTGTGAATCCTATCTTCGTTTAGGGCAGCAACCGGAATGGGCGTCGCTGCTGCCGTTACTGTCGTCTCTCGATCGGATCGAATCTGGGGTCGCCCGACGTTTGCTGGAATGCATCCCAACCGAACAATGGCCTGCCGAGATCTTGAAATCGACAGACAAACGAATCTTTATTCAGGGAGCGATCGCGCTGATGACGGTCGAACCCACCCTCGAACGCGCTTATCAAGTGTTAGCCCAGAGTAGCAATTTGATGGACGGTTTTGTCAACGACAGGGATTTTACCGACCTGATTCGAGTGATGCAAATCGCCTTGGTGCAAGGGAAAGTTGACCCTCAACGAGTGCCCGGTTTAATAGCCCGGATCGGCAATGAATTTCCGTGCAGCAACTCGGTTATCAACCAGGAGTTAGCTCGATTGATGGCCTATTTGAAAATCGGCGATTTGGAAGGACGAATTGTTGAATACCTGGCGGCGACAAACATCCCCTTGCAGGATCGTGTCCATGTGGCGATGAACTTGCAGTTTATTGGCGCGGAATTGTCAGCCGACACTCGACTGGCCGTGATCGACTGCCTCGAATCCGCCCGAACCGCCGATCCTGTTGGCGGCAGTTACACGTTGTACCTGAAACGGGCCGTTGAAGATGTTTCGAAGACGATGACCGCGGATCAAGTGAACGTAATTCTGAAAAACGGTAGTCGTTGGCCGAATGCCGTCCTGGCTGCATTTTACAAAATGCCAGAACGACTGAGTCCCGAAACCGTTCAACAAGTCATTGCCTTGGATCAAGCACTCCAACAAAACCAGGACGCCGCCTCCGAACAACTTCGTTTGGGAGTCATTGCCATTCTGGCGCGAAACAACGAATTCACTTCGATGGAATATTTGCGACAGCTCTGGCAACATGAGGAAAAACGGCGCGACGATATCGTGATTGGCCTGGCACAACAACCCGACGGCGATAACTGGCCCTATCTCATCAATAGCTTATCGATCCTCGACGATCTAACCGGCCGGGAGATCATCCAAAAACTATACTCCGTTCCTCGTCGCCCCCGTGAGCCCCAACACTACCGGGATGTCATCGAATTGGGATATCGATTGCGCAACGCAGGAGCGATAGATGCCGTGAAATTATTAGAATTCTGGTCGCAAGAGAGTCCGGTTTATGTCAACGACAACTGGCAATCTCGTTTGGATAACTGGTCGCAATGGTTCCAACAGAAATGGCCAGATCAAGCGAAAATCAACCTGCGACAACCTCAGGAATCGAGCAAGTATTCAGTCAATGAACTGCTGAGTCAGTTGGAAGAAAGTGGCATTGGGGACCGTGAACGTGGGAAACACTTGTTCAATTCCACTCAATGTGCGACGTGCCATCGACTTGGTTCCGTCGGCCAAACCGTCGGACCGGACTTGAACAACCTGTCCCACCGATTTTCCGTACGCGAAGTGCTCGAAGCGACCTTGGAGCCTTCCCACACCATCTCGGACCGTTACCAATCGAAAATTATTGTGACGGTGGATGGTGATCAATTCAATGGCATGGCGATCACGCAAACCGATGGTGGTTACGTCATTTTGCGTAGTGATGGCAAACGAATTCGCGTCGCTGCCGACGACATCGAAGAAATCAAAGACAGCAAAATCTCGGCCATGCCAACCGGATTGTTGAATGGACTTGCACCCTCTGAAATTGCCGACCTCATGACCTACTTGATGCAACCCAAAAACGACATGGCGCAGCAGGACAATTCGTTTGAAAGCCGATAACGGGACAAAACGCTCAGCACTATGAATCCACTCGACCCCGTTACCAGTCTCCAACAACTTCGCGACGTCGTCCGGCATTTTGTCGACGAACGGGATTGGCAACAATTCCATTCGCCGAAAAACCTGAGCATGGCTTTGGCGATCGAAGCGGCCGAGTTAATGGAGCACTTCCAATGGATTACCGTCGAACAATCGCGCTGTTTCGATGAGCTGGCCAAACAGGCCGCCGGTGAAGAATTGGCCGACGTACTCTGCTACGCGCTGGCGCTGGCGAATGAATTGGAGCTCGATATTGCCACGACGCTGTTACAAAAAATGGAAAAGAATCGCCAGAAGTACCCCACCGAGAAGTTCCGCGGACGCTATGGAGCCGACGATCCCAATCCGCCCACCTGGGACATCGCCGGGCCGGACTCTTAGAAATTCGATCCAACCCAAACGACCGTCGAACAACTCTGCCGGTGGAATTCATTGCCCGGTAAATGAAAGTCGACCCCCCGGTAAATGAATGTCGACCCCCAAGTCCATCAAAGTCTTATTCATTTGCACGATGAATCGTTGGCGTAGTCCTACCGCCGAAAAAATGTTTGAGCGCCATTCGATCGTGATTCCACGTTCGCGCGGCACCAGTTCGAAAGCTAAACGAACCCTGTCAGCCGTTGACCTCCAATGGGCCGACCAGGTTTTCGTAATGGAACACAAACATCGTCAGTTTGTGCTCTCCCGATTCCCCCAGGAATCACGATTCCTGCCAATTCAGGTGCTGAACATTCCAGACGAGTTTCGGTATTTGGACCCGGCGTTGGTGGAAGAACTCCGGTCGGCACTGCGAGATGCCGGCCTGATAGTTGAAAACTCATAGCCACCCCAGCGTCAACGACGTTACATTCGCATCGTCAATTAATTCCGCTATAATTCAATGATCCTTTGGCGACTTTCTGGTTAGCAACGATCGGACAAAGACTGGAATCGACATTCGGCCTCGTCAATTTTGCCACGGCAGGCTGGAAGCCGATCCCACGTTGCGACTAAGACCTTTGGTAACCGCTCGATGCTCAGTTAACTTTTTGTGACGAAACAGGTTCTGCCCATGCCAGTCCTTCTTACAATAGCTTTCGCCGTCGCAATTCTCCTGTTGGTTGCCGGCGGAGTTTATTACTCGATTCAACTCGAAAAAAAGCGGCGCGAATCATTGGCCCAAATCGCTACGGAACTGGGGCTCACTTTTTTCCCGACAGGTGATGACAATCTGATGCGCCGATTGAGTGGTTTTCAATTGTTCAAACAGGGCCGCGCCAAAACCATGAGCAACTTGATTCAAGGCGACTCGGGTGAAGTGCAAATTGCGATTTTTGATTACCAGTACACCACCGGCGGCGGCAAACATACTCAAACCCATCGCATGTCGGTCGCCTCCCTGCAGTCCAGCGAATTGCGCTGTCCCGATTTCACCATGCGGCCCGAGAATTTTCTGGATAAAATCGGTGGAGCATTAGGATTTCAAGACATTGACTTTGAAAGTCATCCGACGTTTTCCCAGCAGTTTGTGTTGCAAGGGTCGGACGAAAACGCTCTCCGACAATTCATGCAGCCCAAGCTATTGGAGTTCTTCGAAACAAGACCAGGCATCTCGGTCGAAACCCAAGCTGCCATGATGTTTTTTTACCGGCCCGGCAAACGCGTCAAGCCGGAAGAAATCAAAGACTTGCTGGCCAATGCCTATGAAGTGTTTGGCTACATGGTCGACAAATAGTCCCGTTAGTTGGACGATCGCGAAAATCGGATGCCCTATCAACAATCCCAACAACCGTTGACTTTCTCCGAGCTGGGACTGACGATCTACGACTCGCTGGAAAACCATCGCGATCGATGGTTGTCGACCAGACAACTCGAATCATCGTTGCAGGAAAAACTTGCTGGCTTGAAGTTGGATCAACCGATTCGCACCCGTTCGAAAGTCGTCAAAGCTGCGATTTGCACGGCACTGGGTTACGCGATTCCAAAGACTTTTCTGAAAACACAACCTCGTTTTCCCGGCCAAGATCTGGATGTCTACGTACAGAAATCAGACAACTTGCAAATCTGGAATGAGGAACTCTCACCCGTTCGCCGGTACGTACTAATTCGTGTCGATGATCATGACGTCGTCACCATGGTGCGCGTCATCACGGGTCAACAACTTGGTCGGCTCGATTCGACGGGGACGCTTACCCAAAAATTTCAAGCCACGGCGATTGCGGAAGTTAACCATTCGCGTTTGGTTTCGCCGAACGATACGCCGGATTTGATGTTTGCCATGGAGGAATCACGCTCCGCGTTTTTTCGCAATCTTCTTCCAATCGACAAACTCTTCGTCCGCTTGGAGCCATTGATCGGCACTTTTTTGGACAATCCCGGGGCGGATCAGGAACGCAATCGCGGTTGGGGCCTGCACCAGGTGGTCAGTTCAAGACTGGGCTTGGCGAAGGCAGAAGATGACGGCCAAATTCCCGATGTTCGCGCGCAGTTGCTCGAGTTAAAATTGCAAACCAGTCCGACCGTTGATTTGGGACTGATTTCACCCGGCGACACGGAACAACTCGGCGGCGTTGAAGGATTGCGTTTTGCTGATATTCGTTATGGAGTTTTTTACGCCACGCTGATTGAAAACCAGATTCGTATCGATCATCTGGTGTTGACGACAGGCGCTGATTTTTTTTGTTTCTTTCGGAAAATGGCAGGCAATATCGTTAATACGAAGAATCAAATCCGCTTGCCCGATTCCATTTGGGAGAAACCGAAATAGAGTAGCGCGCTCAATCCAAACCGAAACTGGTCCGCACGAGCAACTCCAGCTTTTCCAGTTTGGCCTTAGTCGAATGTTGCACCAATTGTTGTGCCAGATGAACAATGCTCCGTCCCACCGGCGAATGTAATTCCGGCAAGGGAAACTCTTGTACATATTGCGACATGAATCTTCGTCGCCCCGAGTAAAGTTTGTTATGAAACACGGTATCGTAGAACGTGGTAGCAATACTGGAATTGGCCACCGCCAACATCAGATAAAGCCAGTCCGGGTCCACTCCCTCTCGCAACCTCATCCAATAGCAATCGCCGTTGACAATTGCACCGCTGTGATCCAGAAAAAATCTTGGTGCGGTGGAAATATCCGGCCAAACTATTTTGGGCAATTGCCACTGGGACGGTTGTTGGGGAACCCAGATTTCATACCAACTCCGACCCGCATCGCTGACATACTGGCGGCCTGCCAAACGATTGTAATGCAAATTCAAGTAAGCGGCGGCCGCGGGAAAATCAGCGAGTTCGATGGGCAATCGCCCTTTCACGCCAGTTTGATAGGGGTAGAGAACTTTTTTTTCCGTTCCCGTCGCGGGCTGCACCGCACTCCATGATCGGGCCACATGATGTGTTAACAGAGGACGAAGCAATTCCGGTTCAGGCAGTAGATTGATGGGCAGCGAATCCCAGTCGTCTCGAATGAAAACTGCATCCGCCGTCGTTTTGATCCCAACCTTGATTTCTGCCAGTTCGCCAAAGCGGGCACCGGATCGCGAGCTGACTTGCTTCAGCCAATCGCGGGTCGCGGCATTGGACAGGGACCAAACCGATTCGTGCTCCTGTTGCAGTAAATGTCCGCGTTCGATCACGAATTTCCCTTCGGACGTGTGGACCGCGCCGCCAAGTTCGCCCTGGGACAGCACCTCCAAAATTGAGTCGGGCGATCGGGAAATCTCCATGGATGTCGTCGCCCCCTCCGCCAAATAAACTCGTCGAAAGTTGGCCTTTTGCGATCCTGAGTCTGAATCGGTTGGCGCAAATCCGCCTCGCTTTACCGCAACCACAATTACCGGTAACACCGCGGCCGAAAACAGCTTCGTATCACCGAGATCAAAAATTTCCTGAATGCTGAAATCCTGAACCAATCGCGCTCGTAATTTTGCGCCCGATTTGACTGTCAAAAAGCGATTGGAAGTCAGCAACCCCAGCACGCCGCCTGGTCTGAGAATCTGCCCCATCGCGATGGAGAAAGCATGATACAAATCCACGCGACCCGTCAGCCCGAACCGCCGAGCTAAGGCCTGAGCTTGCAACCCGCCGAGGACTTGGGTTCGCACATAAGGTGGATTGGCAATCACGATGTCGATGTTCGACATCGCTGGTTCGACGGATTCAGGCTGTAAAAAATCAGCTGTAACAATGTCGATCGATTGAACTCCACTCAATTCAAGCCGATCGCGAGCCTTGTCGGCAGCAAACGGATCCAATTCGAAACCGGTCACGGCGAGATGTTGTGCGGGGCAGGGCAGGGCGTTGATTAGCGCGATCAACAATTCACCGTCGCCGCAGGCTGGGTCCAGAACACGCAGCGGATTTTTTGCGGAGCAAACAAGTTCTGGCATCGACTTGACCTGCAACCCGATTTGATGGGCGAGAAAACAAGCTAATTTGGCCGGAGTATAATGAACCCCGTGTTGTTTTCCTGCAGACACTGCCATGCGAAAAGTATACCGCATTGCGGACCGGAACTACCAGTCCCAGCCATGCTGGGTTAGTTTCCGTCGAACATGTTTCCGATTCCCCCCAAGACGGAGCCTTCGTCTTTGCCACGGGAATTCGCATTGCCAACAATGCGTTGGGCTAATCGGCGCATCGGCAGACTTTGTAACCACACGCGACCTGTTCCTGAAAGTGTCGCCAAAAACAATCCTTCGCCGCCAAAAAACATGCTTTTAAGGTTTCCGGCCCGTTCAATGTTGTACTCAATATGTGGCTCGAACGCCACCAAACATCCGGTATCGACCCGTAACGTCTCACCGCGCAATTCCCGTTCGATGATTGTTCCCCCAGCGTGAATGCAAGCGAGGCCATCTCCGACCAATTTCTGGAGGATGAACCCCTCGCCACCAAAAAGTCCCACTCCAATTTTTTTATTAAATGTAATCGTAACTTTCGTGCCCAAAGCCGCGCACAAAAAAGCATCCTTCTGACAGATTAAATCATTGCCTGGGATGGTCGCCAAATCGATAGGAATAATCTTGCCAGGATAGGGTGCGGCAAATGCCACATGACTCTTGCCCGTCCCGCGATGGGTGAAATGAGTCATGAAGATCGATTCACCGGTCATGACCCGTTTCCCAGCGCTCAACATCTTTCCAAAAAATCCCTGCTCCGGTTCGGAGCCGTCACCCATCTTGGTTTCGAACTGAATCCCCTCTTCCATATAAGTCATCGCTCCCGCTTCGGCGATCACGGTCTCTCCCGGATCCAATTCGATGATCACCATTTGCAAATCGTCGCCGACAATCTGGAAGTCTAATTCATGGCAACGGCGATTGGTTTTTGTCGGGGGATATCCAATCGGCACCGTCTCAAAAACTTCTGCTGTCAAAGGAACCTCCAGGATCTGTGAGCAACTGGGGCATTTGATTCGCTTGCCCGCATAAGTGTCGGCGATCGCCAGTTGCTTACCGCAGCCACAAAAAAGTTCGATGCTCATGATTCTAAACCTGTGCGTTTGATACGGATTATCAATAACAATTGAGGATACGTCAGGTATACCGGACGCCTTGATGTGCGGTCTCAAAAAAGGGAGGCAACAATGCGTCGGCGTGCAAAAACCCTTTTCGCGTCAGCTCAATTCGGGATGGCGAAATCGTCAGCATCCCATCGGCTTGATGTTGCCCGAACTCGTTGGCCCAATGCTCAGTAATATCCACCTGGTACTTTTGCCGGAAATAATCCACCTCGAGAAAACCGCGTTTCAATAATAAGATCATCTCGCGCACCAACAGCTGATGAGGGGTTGGTCGAAGCGCTCGGCCTAAGGGCAATTTCCCCTGCTCCATCAAATCGGCCTGATACTGTTTCATGTCGGCTTTGTTTTGATAGTGCACGCCAGAAATATGACCAAAACTGGCAATCCCCGTGGCCAACAAATCCGACCCGTGCCATAAATTATCACGGTAACTGAAATTGACCTTGTTGTTATTTTTTACCACCGTGTAGGCACTGCTGATCTTATAGCCGGCCGCCACCAGTTCGTCGAAAGCATAGTTCAACCAATCCCGTTTTGATTCCCAATCAGCGACTGGCGTTTCAATCTTGTTTCCGAGAATATCTTTGGAATAGACCGTGTTAAACGGAAGTTCCATTTGATAGATCGTCACGCTCTCGGGAGACAATTTAATCACTTCGCGAATATTGAACTTCCAGTTATCCCACGTCTCACCGACCATGCCAGAAATCAAGTCGATGTTGACATTCGGAAAATCTGCGGCTTGGATCCAATCCCAGGCTTTGTAAACTTCCTGCGATAAATGCGCGCGACCATTCTCCTCGAGCACCGAGTCTGTGAAATTTTCGACCCCCAAACTCAATCGCGTAACGCCCAATTCCTTTAAAGTCTTGACCTTGTTTTCCTGCAATGTACCGGGTTCACACTCAAACGTGACCTCTTCGGCCTGATCCCAATTGATGTTGGCGCGCAAGCGGTCGACCAGCGACGTGAGTTGACGAGAACTGAGAAACGAAGGAGTCCCCCCGCCAAAGTAAACAAATCGAAACGGACGCGCACCCATCACGGGCAATTGTGAAACCAATTCGATCTCACGGCACAAAGCGGCAACGTAAGACTCAATCTCTTTCGCATTTTGATCAGTAAAGACTTTGAAATAACAAAATTTGCATCGCTTGCGGCAGAAAGGAATGTGCAAATACAATCCTAGCGGGGTGCCGGCCACCGGTGGCCGAGACATCACGGCTTCGATTTCCGGCAATTGAGATTCGGTCCATTGCGAAAACGGTGGATAGTTCGATACGAAATAACTACCGACTTCAGTTTTTGTAGATTCAGCCATAAGGACAGTTTTCAGTGGTCAGAGTTCAGTTTTCGCCCGGCATCGCAGTCCATAAATTCCCATGCATCATTTGACCGTTGGAACCGGCGGCTTCTCGCCTAAACAATAAACCACGCCTCGGTCGGTCGCAATCACAAGTTTACCGAAGGCAACGGACGGGGAACTACTGATCCCGCCATTGAACTGTTTTTCCCACTCAATTGCTCCATCTTTTAGCGACAAAGCCAGCAATCTCCCGTCGGTCGACGCGACAAACACACGCTCACCAACAATTACAGGCGAGGCATCGATTTTCGCCTTCAAGGTTACTTTCCATTGGACCGCTCCGGTTTGGGGGTCCAAAGAATATACGACTCGATTCCGTCCCCCAAAAACGACATGTTGTTCATTGACCGCAGCCGAGCAACGGATCGAATTTCCAGATTGCGGTTCCGCAAAAACCCATTTGGTTTCGATCGTCTTCGAATCGATTGCAAAAAAATCACCCTGCTCATTGCCGAAAAAAACTAGTTCCTTCAGAGCGGCGGGCGTCGCACCGGTGGGGGAACGAATATCGGTTTTACCGACCTCCGTTCCGGAATTGAGTTCAATAATATGAAAATAACCATCGCAGCCTGCCACAAACGCGCGGTCTTCCGCAACCGTGACGGAACAACGAATTTGGTCCGGCGATTCATATTTCCAAACGGGAGCACCGGTCTTCAAATTGATCGCGTACAGTCGCGAGTCTTGTGATCCCACGAGCACGTTTTCGCCATGGAAATTGGCGCTCGAATTAATCTCGGATTCGGCTGAAAAACTCCAGACCTTTTTGCCCGCTGAATTCAAACAATAAAACACACCGTCGATATCACCGATGTAAATGCAACCATCCCGGACGGCAGGCGCCGTCACGAATCCAATTTCGCTGACGAACTCCCAGACCTTTTCGCCCGTTGCCAAATCGATCGCAAACAATTTTCCATCCAGATCGCCAATGTAAACCACTTGCTTGGTTGGATCAGTCTGGTCGGCGACGATAGCCGCCGTCCCCTCGAAAGCTCCTTTGGGAACTTTGAATTCCCACAACACATCCAGGTTCGCGAGGTCCATTGGCAACTTGGATTTTGCGACGCCGGTCGATTGAGTGTTTCCCCGAAAAAGTGGCCAGTCATCGCTGGGTTGCGACTTGGTCTGCATGGCAACCACAGTCGCGCAATACAGACTCAGGCACAAACTCAAACATGAACGAACAATCGCGACCTTGGTCAAGCTTTTCATAGGGCTTCTTTTTTCGAAATAGGCAACTAATACGCCTCTTGGTAGAGCGCCATCAACGATTGGGCATCGACAACGCGCGGATTGAAAGAACCCGTCCATTGTTGAGCGGCCGCCGACACTAACTCCGGAAACCGATTCGGTTCAACGCCGATTTGACTTAGTTTAACCTTTAACCCCGCCGCAACAATCAACTCCGTGACAAAATCGGCTAACCGGCGAGCACCCGAACCCCGGAATGAATCAGCGTGTGAATTTTCACTGACATCCAGCAATTCCTGGTACCAGCGATCATGCACTGCACCATTGAATCGAATCACATGTGGCAACATCAATCCAACCGCTTGTCCGTGCGGCGTTCCAAACGTCGCGGTCAACGGATTGGCCAACGCGTGACTGGCTCCCAGCATCGAATTTTCAATCGCCAGTCCTGCATAGGCCGCACCCAATTGCATCGACGCCCTGGCTTGAAGGTCCGTCGGATCAAGCAGCACACGGCGAAAACTGGCCGCCAACAATCGCCACGACTCGCGCGAGTACAGTAATGAAATTGGATTTCGCCGCGTGGTCACATAAGTCTCAAGAGCATGTGAAATCGCATCGATGCCGGTCAATGCAGTCACCATCGTCGGTTGAGTCAAAGTGAGTTTCGGATCGAGGATCGCGATCCGACAGGTTGCTTTTTTGTCACCGCAAGCCATCTTGATATGTGTTTTGGCATCGGAGATCAAGGCAAATGATTGCATTTCACTGCCGGTACCTGCAGTGGTTGGAACGGCAATCATCGGCAACATCGGCGCGGTCGCTTTGCCCACGCCGTGGTAATCGTGCATCGTACCGCCGCCGGTGTATACGAAGTTGATTCCCTTGGCACAGTCCAGCGAACTTCCGCCGCCCAATCCGATCAACAAATCGGGTTGAAACAGTTTGGCAATGGACAATCCATTTTCAATATCATCCGTCGTCGGATTTTCGTGTGCCCCCGCGAACAATTCCGTCTCAATTCCCGCGGTCGTAAGCGCCGCGATCCCGCGGCCCACATGACCCGCCGCCACAATACCCGGGTCAGAAATCACCAAAGCACGGCAGCAATTGAGCTCGGTCGCCAACTGGCCCAACCGATCGATTGAATCCTCACCGAAGATCAAGCGGGTTTTCAAAGAAAAATCAAAAGGCTGCATGGGGTGTGATGTTCCCAACCTGGGGTTATGCGATCTGGTAGGCTCGGGAGCGAAAGAGAAAATCAATCAAATTTCCCTCATGCGGTTGCAACCAATTGAGTCGATTCGTGGCGATCGGACCAATATTCAACCGGTCGATATTCGTCGCATCGGTCAAGGCGTTGATCCAGTTCGAGTCTTCAGTAATCGCGGTTCCAACCAAAGTGTAGCCGGCAGAGGAAATCATTTTTTCTTGTGGACACTCCACGACCGTCACAAACGGAAACATGAATTCTTTTTTGGCTATTTCGCAGTTGGAGTTGGCAGCGTGGGCCACTATCGGTCGCAAGTAGGAACAGCGTTCCCGTTCCACCAGTCGCGAACCGTACTGCGCCGTGCAATCGGTCACTCCCTCGGCTTTCAAATCTTGTTGGACCATTTGATAAACAGCCTGTCCCAGCCCTTCGGTGGTGAACGCAGCCAGACCGGATTCGGGATGTTCAGGAGGCAACGCCTCCACGGGTCCCAATCGGCTCGCAATCGCGGCCGCAATCTCCCGCGTGTGACGCGATGCATAGATTGCCGAGCAGTTGATACAACTGCGACCGCCATTAACGTAGACGCTTTCAACCATGATATCGAGATACTGTTCCCAATGATCCACGCAATCATCACCCAAAAAGATTTTGGAAAAACCGGGCCCGTGAACTTGTACCTTAGGATTGCCGGCATATTGATCGATCGTTTTCTGGCTGCCGAAAATCATACTCCGCGGGCAACTCGACAAAATTGCGGCACCCACATCATGTCCTCCGGGGTAGAGCGAAATGACTTCCGGCGGAATCCCGGCTTGGGCAAACGCCGAAGCGACGCGATACGCGGTCCACGGCTCGGAAGAACCAGGCTTCAAAACCAGCCCCATTTGCAGCGCCACCACGGGCAACCACAACGTATGCACACCTGGTGAGTTCGAGGGCAACACCGCGCCGAGAACCGGCGATTGAGCTTGATAACTGACCGTTACTCCGCGCGATTCCGTGCCATAACCGCGAGTCAAAATATCCAACGGCAATCCGCGGGTCAGACAATCCAGAATTTGAGTCATGTTTCGCATCACAAAACAGTTCTTTTGCATGTTCGACCGACACATGTGTTCCGGCAGTCCCGTCGACGCAGATTGGTGATGCACAAACTCGTCTGGCGACTGGGTACCATTTCCTAGCGCCAAAGTTTCCGTTTCGAACAGATCCGCCGCGCGGGCCAGTTTCGCGATCAAATCGGCGCAGGAAAATTCCTGGAGGATTCTGCGGGCCTTGCTCGCATTCCGCATGTCCCGCGAAACCAATCCGCCATTGGCCGAACTGACGGTCGCAATGGGCTGTCCGGTATTGAAGTGCACCACTTCGGTCTTTTCGAGCGATTCATAGGGTTGGCCCCAACGAATGACAGGGATGTCTAACACAGCGTAATGTACTCCAGACAAATGGGGGCGAGGATAATTCAAAACAGAGAACGAAATTCAAGTTTTTCGGCGAAGCAAAAACTTGTCTGCCGCGAGAAAGCCGTTAATAGACGCCCACCGTGGTGGAAGCAGCAGTTTCATGAAATGGTCGCACGCCACTGACACCATCCCAGGGATATTTTTCAAACGGCATTTCCCGTTCGCCTTCATCGCGCTCAAGGAAACCGGGCACAAAGAACTCATGGGTCAATGTCGTTAACTTGACTCGGCCCGTTCCCCCATAACCAACGATGACATTCGGGTCATCAAAGCTGACCACTTCCGTTACCGCTCGTGGTTGGGGGGCGTAATAGGAGATCTTGTACTTTTCTGCTGCGGTAACCGGCTTACTGCACGCCAACCCCATCAAGGTATTGCCGTAGGTCGGCGTCATGTAGATGCCGCTCTGTTCGGGAGGACCGCCAAACAATTCTTCCACACAATAGCGCGTCCATTGCGGCGTGAACTCCGTTCCCCCGGAAAAAATTCCGGTGATGCCGGTTTCCGCCAAGGTCGTTCCGCGAGCTTCCAATCCAAGGCACAACGATTCGATCAGCTTCGGAGTGCCAAACATACACTTGATATTGTGGTTCGCAGTGAGAATGGTAATTGCTTGTTCCACGCAATGGTTCTTGTAGGCTTCGAGATGCTCGAGCCAACCTTTCTTGATCAACTTCACCACCCAACGCGGGTCGAGATCAATGCAGAAACAAATGCCCGCGCGAAACTGAGCTAGATGTTCGACCGCCAATCGCAAGCGTCGCGGACCCGATGGGCCTAACATCAACCAATTCGCGCCGCGTGGAAAATACTGATCGGGCAAGGTGGTGCTGAAAACTTCATAGTCAATTCGAAAATCGTCCACGACCACGCGCGATTTCGGTACACCCGTCGTGCCGCCCGTTTCGAAAACGTAAGTCGGACGGTCCGCCATGTCCTTCATCCGCCAACGTTCAACCGGACCGCCGCGCAGCCACTCATCTTCGAACAACGGAAATTTTTTCAAATCTTCATAACACTTGATCTCGGTCAGGGGATCAAATTTCAATTCCTTCTTTTTGTTTAACCAGAACGGACAGCCAGTGGAGTGATGAAAATGACGCTGCATAATCTCCACTGTATGGGCATCAAGCTGATGCCGCGCGGACTGAACTGCAGATGAAAGTTCGATTGCGATGGACGACATGGCGATTGAGTTGGATGGATGAATAAAGGGGATTGGATTTCGTTTGGGCGCGAACGAAGTTTAATTCAAGTCCGCTACGCTAACTTGGCGTGACCAATAGGATAGATTGGAATCCAGAGTCTGGCGACTGTGGTAAATTCCTAATTCACTTCCGCGTCGCGGCTGCCGGGTAATTTTAATTGGGAATGCAAATAATTGGCCCGCTCGATATTCCGCTGATCGGTATTCAAATTGGTTTGGCGAATTTTTTGCAAATGGGCCGGCTGCGTGCGAATAAACAGTTGATTGATTTGGGGAATTCCCAAGTCCCCAATGAGACCCAAGTTGATTCCCATTCTAACCTGCGACAGTAAATACATGGTCTCTTCACTGCTGATCTGTTGCGCCGTTTGCAACGTGCCATACGCGCGACTGACCTTGTCGAACAATTCGTTCTGTTTTTCCGCGACCAAAAAATCACGAGCTTTTCGCTCGTAATCAATAATCACGGGCACCACATCGCTGACTTGTGCCAACAGCTCTTCTTCGGTTTTTCCCAAAGTAATCTGGTTACTGACTTGGTAGAAATCGCCCATGGCCTGAGTTCCTTCTCCATACAACCCGCGAACGACCAGATTAATTCTCTGCAGCGAGCGAAAAACTTTGTCAATTTGTTGGGTAATAACCAGCGCCGGAAGGTGAACCATCACACTGACCCGCATCCCCGTCCCGACATTGGTGGGGCAGCCTGTCAGGTAACCATACTGTGGATGGAAAGCGTAGTTCACGCGACTTTCGATCAAATCATCCAGCTCGTTTATTTGTTCCCAAGCCGCATTCAAATCCAGTCCTGACTTCATCACTTGAATCCGCAAATGGTCCTCTTCATTGACCATCAGGCTCAATCGCTCTTGTTCGTCGATGGCCACAGCCCGCGCACCATCGGCATTAGCCAGTTCTCGCGAGATCAGCTGACGTTCGACCAGAAACTGTCGATCGACGGTTTCGAGATTCGCGACATTTATGAAAGTCAGGTTATTGAACCGCTCGTCGCGCGTCAAACGCTCGCGAACCGTCGATTCAATGTTGGCTCGATCGATGTCGGTACAACGGCGAATAAAGGGATAATCGGCCAGATTGCGCGCCAGCCGAATGCGACTGCTCATTACAATATCCGACTCAGGGCCGCAGCCTCGCAGCCATTCGCCGCAGCGATTAGCCAATTCTTCAATCGTCATACCAATTCTCCTGATAGAAACTTGATTCGATCGCGGAACCGAGAGGCAGCCCCATAATCTTCCTGGGCGATGGCCGTCAGCAATCGCTCGCGCAATTGAATCAATTCAAACTTGCGGACGATCGATTCTGTCTGAGTCGTTGGCAGCAGTTCCAATTGCAAGCCCAACCGAACGCGCGAGAGCAGCCGCGTCAGCTCGAACCGATTCTGATCGGTCGAGTCGGTGAGATCGAGCGCTCGTAATCGCTCCAGTGAACTTTGTACTTCGCGTTGCAGTCCGGCGCGATCGGTGGTCAACCAGTTCTCGCGGGCCTCACTTTCGGCTGCGACAATTTGCGGAATTATTTGCGCAATCTGTTCCACCAAAGTCGCTTCGTCGAATCCCAACGTCGCTTGGTTACTGAACCGGTAAAAATCTCCGCCGGCAGGGTCACCAAATACTTCGCGACCGACCACATTGGATCGGGCTAATCGACGTTGCAGTTCGTGAATTCCACCGGAAACCATCAACGCCGGCACATGCACCACTACGCTTGCCCGCAGCCCAGTTCCGACGTTGGAGGGGCACGCGGTCAAATAGCCCCAACGCGGGCTGAAAGCCATATTGAGCCGTTGTTCGAGTTCATCATCAAACTGATTAGCCGCGTCCCATGCGCTGTTCAGATCGGCATTGCGACTGGTGACTTGAATTCGAAAGTGATCCTCTTCATTGATGATCAGACAGCTGTTTAAGGACTCGGTCCCAACACTCGGCTCGGCCGTAACTGCTGGCGAAACCCGATTGGACAGCCCGACCACGGCCTCCAGCTCGGCGAGAAACTGGTGTTCCATCAATTCCAATTGTTGGCAATCGACAATGGTCAGGTCTTTGATTTGATTATTCCAACGCACGGTGGCCCGTACCGCCGATTCAATCTCTATCCGTTGGTCAACCGAACAAACATCGAGGAAGGGGAATTCCGCGATGTTGCGGGACAACCCGATGCGGCAACTCACCACAATCCCGCTGGCCAGCGACAGCGAGGCCGTGGCGGTCGATAAAGCGGGCGAATTCGCCGCGGCTCGATCCGTTGGCATCCCATCCTCACCATTGAATCCGAAGTCGTCAGTCACTACGTTGGCCTTCCTCTTCAATCCGGCGAATCCGGTCTCGCAACTGAGTGGCTTTTTCGTAGTCTTCTTTTTCGACAACTTCCTTCATTTCCCGTCGCAATCGAATCAGTTCGGTTTGCGATTCGGTATTATGCCCGCCGCGTTTGGGGTGTTTACCCACATGTTTATTGTCGCCATGCACGTTTACCAGCAGCGGTTCAAGCTCACTGCCGAAAAAGACGTAATCGTGCGGACAGCCCAAGCGGCCCGCCTGGCGAAACTCATAAAACGAAATGCCACAGACTGGACATTCCTTGGAATCGAGCTCCTTCAAGTCTTCGGCAGTCTGTTCGAGTTTCAATTGCTTTTGCAACAACCCGGTCACCAAGGGAGCTTCGACGGCTGGCTCTTCGGTCTGTAAATATTGCTTCGCGCAATCCGGACAAAGGTGCAACGCCAGCAATTCATCTCCGGTCAGGTCCGTGATGTGAAAGGTAGCGGGCTTTTCACATTTTTGACATTTCATGGGATTGATCTTTCGGCTGACCCATTAAAGGTCAGGATTGATTTGAAATTGAGGCGCTGGACACAAGTCGTATGGCCCCGCGCCGCCGAATTTTATCTGGTCTGCCATGCCGATACAAGGTTTGATTCCCGTGACGCTGGCATTCAGCACGGGAATAATCCGTTGTTGATTGCAGAAATCAAGGTTAAGCTTGACACGTGGCCACCTAACCCCCATCTCAGCAGCGAAACATTTCATGCCTTGTTCTCCGGATTTTTCCACCTTCTGCCAACTCGCTCAATCTCACGACGCCGTACCAATCTCGCGTCGCCTGCTGTGCGACTCTTTGACCCCGGTCTCGGCTTTTCGTCGAATCGACGACCGAAAGACGGCGTGCCTGTTCGAAAGCGTTATCGGCGGGGAGAACGTCGGCAGGTATAGCTTTCTCGCCGTTGATCCGCAATTGCAAGTTTCCGCGCGGGGCCGACAAGTGACGGTTTCCACACTGGAAAAAACCGAGACCTTTACCTCGGACAATCCACTGCTCGAGGTCCGTCAACGAATTCAAGCCGTCTCGGTCGCGCAACTGCCTGGAATGCCACCTTTCACTGGTGGGGCCGTGGGTTACGCCGGATATGACGTCGTGCGTTATGTCGAACATCTGCCGGATGCACCTCCCGACGATCGGGGGCTCAACGACATGTCGTTTGCCTTTTATGACTCCATGTTGGTCTTTGATAACATTACAAAAACATTGACGGTACTGGCTCTGGCGTGGCCGGCTCGGCATGATTCCTTAGCCCAAGCTTATGACCACGCCACCAGACGACTGGATGAATTGATCAAACAATTGAATTCTCCCACCGACGATTTGACTTGCGTCGACGCCGCAAGTCCCCTGGGTGATCCTCCGGCCTATGAATCGAATTTCACGCAAGCGGAATTTGAAAACGCCGTTGGGAAGTGTATCGACTACATCCGCGCCGGAGATATTTTTCAGGTCGTCCTCAGTCAGCGACTGACGTTGCCGATACATTGCGATCCGTTTGAAATTTATCGCTCTTTGCGGGTGCTCAACCCCAGCCCGTTCATGTTTTTTTTGCGAACCGACGAAGCCACGTTGGTGGGCAGCTCACCCGAAATCATGTGTCGCGTCGTCAATCAGGAAATGACCGTCCGACCACTCGCCGGGACTCGACGGCGCGGCAAGACTCCTGCCGAAGATCTGGCACTGGAACATGAATTACTGGCCGACGAGAAAGAACGAGCCGAACATGTGATGCTGGTCGACCTCGGCCGCAACGATGTCGGCCGCGTCGCCCAATATGGATCGATCAAGCTACCAGCGGTGATGGTGGTCGAGCGCTACAGTCACGTGATGCACATTTCTTCGACGGTCACTGGCCAATTGCGCGACGATTGCGATGCGTTCGATGCGCTGATGGCCAGCCTGCCCGCCGGAACTGTATCGGGAGCACCCAAAGTGCGCGCGATGGAGATCATCGATGAACTCGAACCGCATCGCCGCGGCCCCTACGCGGGAGCCGTGGGCTATATCGATTACTCCGAAAACATGGACACCTGCATCGCCCTGCGGACCATGGTGATTAAAGATCAAGTGGCCTACGTTCAAGCCGGTGCCGGGGTCGTCGCCGACAGCAATCCGACCAGCGAATACCAAGAGACTCTAAACAAAGCCCTGGGACTCTTGCGCGCGATTCAAATGACGCACGATCGAGTCGGCCACTCAATACCAAGTTGATTTGCTGCCCGTAGCTGCCCTGGGATGTTAATTACTGGTTCATTCGTAGTCACTGGTGCTTCGAGATAATAGCTAATCGAGATGGGATACCGCCTTTAGGATTCACGCAGCGCGTTGACGATTGGCACCGTGGCGGCTTGGAGGGCAGGGGCAATTCCGGCTACGAAACCTACGATCAGGGAAACTGCTGCGCCTGTCAACGCCAGCCCCCACGACGGCCGGAACGCGATCGTCACTCCCTCGGCACCGATCGCATATCCACCCAACGTCAATGCGAGGAGCGCGAGGCTGGTGCCAATCAAGCCCCCCAACAGACAAAGTATTGTGCTTTCCGCCAACACCAATCGCATCGCCTGCCCCGGTCGCACGCCGATCGTTTGCAATACCGCATACTCCTTGATCCGATCCTGGACCGACATCAGCGTGGTTGTCGCCACCAACGACAGCACCAATCCGACACAAGCGTACCCCAGCCAATGCGCAAACCCAATCAAGTCCACTAAATCCGACAACGTGCTGGTCTGGAACGCCCCTTTGCGTCGCGTTTTCGTGGCAACCGAACCGGCCCGCAGTTGTTCGTCGATGGCGGCTGCGACTCGATCTGGGTCGGCATCCGCGGTCAGCAAAACCTCGTGTTGGGTTACCAACCCAACTGCATTCATTCCGGGTGTATTTTGCAAAAAAACCAAACTTGTGTAAATCAAATTCTCTTCAGACGGCACCGTCGACGCGAAGATTCCGACCACTTGGACCGACAGCTCGCCAATCGAAAACTGATCGCCAACTTTCAAACCGCGTCGTTGAGCAACATTGCGGCCAACAATCGCCGCATCGCGCCGTCCCGCGAACGCTGGCCAACTGCCATTGATCAGGGTGAGCGGTCGAGTGGCTTGAATCTGTCGCGGATCAGCTCCGTTGAAGACCACGATGTCCAGACTCGCCCGACAATTGTTCGTCCACACCTGGATCGGCATCACCTCGCGAACACCGGGGAGCTGTTTAATCTTTTCGGCATAGTCTTCCGGCAATCGACTGGACGTGGGACAGAATCGATTTTCTTGAAAGACAATCAAGCTCCGATCGGAATCCACTCCCGTCGTCAAACGCTGTAATCCTTCTTGGACGGAAACTACAAAACACAACACGAACATCGCCACCGCGGCCCCGGTCACGGTCAGCAGCGTCCGAGTGTGATGTCGCCACAGCGTTTTGAAAACATAAATCAGCATCAGTGCACGCTTCCCGTTAAAGGCCTCTGTTGGGCGAACAGCGGATGAACGCTTACCTGCAGATGCTGACAGCATCCGCCCCGTGGTCGTCGCTGTTGGTAAATTTCCATCCGCCGCTCGCCTTAAAACCAGTTTCGCACTTTCTCACACTTTCTCTATCGTTGCCAATTTCGACTCGACAAATTTTCCTCGATCCAAAACCAATTGTCGCGTCGCAATTGTCGCGGTGTCGCGATCGTGAGTGACCATCAACATAGTGATGTTCAGCTCTCGATTGAGTCGTTGCAACAGGATTTGAATCTGATCACTGGTTGCCACGTCCAGACTGCCCGTCGGTTCGTCCGCGACCACGATTTTAGGATGTGCCACAATCGCGCGCGCAATCCCGACGCGCTGTTCCTGACCACCGGAGAGTTGACGCGGATAGTGGTTAGCGCGATCAGCCAAACCAACAACATCCAATGCCAATTCCACTCGCTTTCGTCGCTCCAACGCGTTAAGTCTTAACAGCAATGTAGGCAGTTCAATATTCTCGTAAGCCGTCAACACCGGAATTAAATTGTGGGTCTGGAAAATATAGCCCAAGTTGGCAGCCCGCCAATCCGCCAATTTGCTGCGGGAGAGGTTAGTAAGTTCAACACCGGCGACCGTGATGGTGCCCGCATTCACGCGATCGATTCCGGCGATGAGATTCAACAAAGTGCTTTTGCCAGTTCCACTGGGCCCCATCAACGACACAAACTCACCACTTTCGATATCCAAATCCACGTTATCCAACGGCGTAATGGTCTCATCGCCTTTGCGGAAGCTCTTTGAAACGCCACGTAATTCTACCAAAGCCATTCTTTGTGTTCCTCGAATAAATGCGCGCATTGATGCGCATTGAGTATGGGCCTACTGCGACGATTCTATTCCCAGTGTTGGATCGTCGCCGGTTACTTTGACACGGCTGCCTGGTCGCAGATCACCAGCTCCACTGGCAATCAGCTTGTCGGTCACGTGCAGTCCCCGTTTGATTTCGACTAAACCGCGATCACCGGGATTGCCGATTTCGACCCGCGCTTGTGCAGCAAGTTCGTTTGCATCCACGATCCACACGAATTCACCGGCCTCGTCGGCGAGAACAAGTTGACGGGGAACAAACATTCGTTCCGATTCGGTCGTCGCGGCCTCCGCTGGCGAGTTTTCCAAGATCGGAGGTACCAGAAACGTCGTGGTGACGAGCATTTCTGGACTGACCGTTGGTGGTGGGTTGATCAATTCGATTTTGACCTCGAGCGTATTTTTTTGAGAGTTGGCGGAGCTAGTCAACTGGAGCACGCGCCCTGAAAGCACTCCCGCCGAAGATGCCGTTACGATCTCGACGGGCTGACCGCGGGTCACCATCGGCACATCCTCCAGCCGCACGTCGGCTCTTACCTGCAGTCGCTGAGGATCGTACATTTCAATGACCGCGCCCCCATCCAGGCGGTTTGTAGTATCCATTCCCATCACATGACTGCCAGGCATCGCCACCAACCGCAACACTCGTCCGTCCATGGGCGCGCGAATGGTATTTCGATCGAGCGTCAACTCCGTCTGCCGCAACTGCAATTTCGCTTCGTCCCGGAGGGCGCTGGCAGCTTGAATTTTTATTTCTGCGGCGCGCAGTTGCCGATGCTCGTCGACCAGCAATTCAAGTTGTTTTTGAAGGACTTCGACTTTGCCCTGCAGTGCATCGGATTCGCGTTGTAGAAACGGCTGGCGGTTTTGAAGCTCTTCCAAACGCGCCTGAGCGACGGCATATTCACTTGCTGATCGTTCGACGATTCGTCCGGAGATAGCCCCTTGAGCGGACTGTTTTCCCTGTAAATCGCTGAGTGCGAATTTAAGATTTGCCGCTGCGCTTTCGATCAAGTACGGAAGATTTGCCACTTCGGTGTGTACTTTCGCAATAGCGCTTTGCGAGTCGGCTAACTGCACTTGCAGGTGGACTGGGTTTTCTAATCGAAGCTTCGCGGCATCGTATTCTGCCTGAGCTCCGCTCAATTCGCCCTCGCGAATGGTCCACGCAATTTTGGCCTGTTCGACTTGGAGTTCGGCGTCGATCGCAATCAATCGCGCGACCGGTTCGTGTTTTTTGACATACTGTCCCTCTACGACCAACAGCTCTTCGATCACTCCCGGAGCCAAAGCGGCGACACTGATCGCCGTTGGCCGCGGTTCAATCCAGCCGGGTGCCTGAAACAATACGTTCCCGGCGGATTGCGCGGCAGCGCGGACCATCGTCACTGGAATGACGGTCACCGATTGTCGAGGTAGCCATCGTCGTCCCACCGCCGTTCCCAACAAGGCCGCAAATCCGCACAGAATGCCAATGGGCAAAACGTAGCGGGACCACCAACGCCGCTGACCCGCGGGCCGGCCAGTGCGTGGCGAACGATCGAGTGCAAGTTGGCTGAGATCGAGAGTCGTGTTGGACATGGACTACTACTTCTGAGAACGGATATAGATCTTGTTCGCCGCGACGGTCAAGTTGCCTTGGTCGTCCCGTTTGGCGGTTCCCGACACCACGACGGTCGCGAGCTCTTTCAAATTTAGCCACTGCCGCGCATCCTCGGTGATCGGTTTGCCAGCAGCATCGACAAATTTCACGGTGGCAATATTGTCTTTGACGGCCTCGAGTTGACAGCAATAGTCCCACGGTGTCGGGCAACCTTCGTCATCAGCACAATAAGGTACTTTGGCGTCGACGATGGTAAACGCGGCTAATCCGTCGACGAACGGTTTGGGGGAACCGCCAATCAACCCGACCACGGTGACAGGTGTATTATCCTTGACGGATGTTCTCGCCTCACCAACCGGGATTGCCCCAGCTGGTTCGCTGGCGTAAACATAGTCCGCACTAGCGACGTTGGCCGCGACACTTCTAACGGTGTCTTTATTCGCTGAGGGCGATTCACTGCAACCGAATACGAAACAACCAAGTCCTACTAACGCAAATAACTTCTTCATTTCAAATTTCCTAAAGTAAAAGACACGGACACTTAGCCAAATAATTTCTTAACAAGGAACCTGAACTGGCGAGGAGCAGGCCGACTACCACTGGGAACACGCTTGATTAAATCGCTTTTAGACTGGTTGCCACCTCCGCTCGCAACGCCTTCAGGGCAGGCGGAATCGACCCCACGACTCCCAACAACAAACCGACGCAACAGCCAATCAAGATTGCCACGCTATCAATTCGCAACGCGAACGCTCCCATTGTAAAGCGAACCGCCATGCCATTGAGTAAGGTGAGAGCGATGAATCCGGAAAATAGGGAACTGGCTGCCGCCAACAGCACCCCTTCCTGAACCAGACTGATCAGAATTGCACGGCGCCGATAACCGATTGCTTGCAACGTGGCAATCTCGCGAATCCGTCCGGCAACGGCACCGTACATCATATTCAGACCGGTAAAAATACCGGCGCCAGAAACCAGTGCAACCACAGTCCAGGCCAATAGTCGAACCGGTCGGTAATACTGTTGCAGCGACGCGTAATAGTCTGTTTCGCGAATCGCACGCAGCTCCAGATCCGTCCGCTCTTTGCAGAACAGTTCTATCTCGGCGGCGGAACTGCCCGGCGCCAACAAGATCGCCACCAAGCTCAAATCTTGCCGTTTGGTGGCAGTTTGAAATTCTTCCAATTGACACCAGATTTCCGATTCATAGGCCGCACCGGCGGCCACAAATCGCCCGCTGATCGACCAGGATTGGCCTTCAAAATCAACCCGTTGGCCGACCGCCAGCGCGTGGTCCGGGCAGCCCAGTTTTGCTGCCGCCAGACGACCCACGATGACTTCGCCCGCGCCAGGCCATTTGCCTTCGATCAGCTTGACCGATCGACGCACCAGCGGCGCAGTTAGACTCACACCTCGCACGAGCCCAAATCCCCCTTCGAATTGCTGGGGCTGAACACGCGTCCCCAAGTACAACTCGGGTGAAACATGCGTGACGCCAAATCGCTTGACCGCCACATCGAGGCTTGCCGTCAGCAACATCGGCGTTTGGGCAGCAATGGACGAGTTTTCAATGTTCTCTTCCGAGCTCACAGAATACACCAACACCACGTCCTCATCGCCGCTGACTGCTAACGATTGCTCCAAGCCACGAATAAATCCTACCACCACAAACACCAACATCACCACCGTCGCTAGGGCAGCGAGTGTCAACACAGTCCGCACTGGCCGTCGAGCCAAATTGCGAACACCATATTCCCAAGGTAGTAACATCAGCAAATTGCCGTAGTGGGGGTTGGAGGGTCACGATGCGCACCGCGTGTTCAAATGATTCGACCAAGCGGATAATCCGACCCTGAGCCGAACGAATTTCGATTGACGCAGGCTGGACGACCGAAGGCTAACCTGGGAAACGGCGGCTCTAAATCCGCCAAGTTTGGTGGGCAATGCGCGCAGCGCGGCCATTGAGATATCTTCCGCTCATCCTTTGAAAGCATGGCTTCAATAACTCAGTAGCGCTGCTGGAAGCAATCGCCAAGAGCGGAATCGGGTACCAGCAAGCAACAATTTCAGTCGTTGACGAAGGCAACTCCAAACCGGTTTCCAGAACCGCACCGTCACAAAGACAGTCGTGACACCCACAATCGTCGATTGGAATATCGTCCTTCGGCAGGGAGGCAGGAACGGGATCGCTGTGAGAGCAACAACAACCTACGACTCGACAGGGAGCCTCGCTCATTGCCGCCTTCGTTGCAACCGAATTACAGCGGAAGGGGCAGGCCAATAAATTGGCGATCAACAACAGTACAAGCAGAGGATGGCACATCCCCGCACTATAATTGGCGCCCATCCTCGGTGCAAGACCGCTGCGAATCGGGCTGCCCAAACGTGGCGGAACGATTACAATACGTTTTTGCCCAATCGGAAAATTATTGCAGAACACGGCCCGTGAAAACTCTCTTAAGCGAACAACAGCTCCAGGACGGTGTCGCCCGGCTCGCCAACGAAATTAATACGCAGTATGGTGCTCGTCCGTTAACCATTGTGGGCGTACTGACCGGCAGCGTCGTGTTGATGGCGGACCTGATTCGAAAATTGCAAATGCCGCTGCGCGTCGGAGTCGTGTATACGAGCAGCTACCAGGGGACTGAACGGGGAGCGCTCACCATCAATTCGGAAATGATGCTCGACATCACAGGACGTGACGTGTTGTTGATCGATGATATCTTTGACACCGGACATACGCTGGCACAGGTCACTGATTTGATGCATGGAATGGGACCGGCCAGTTTGAAGTCGGCGGTGTTGTTATTGAAAACGGGTCGGCAAGAAGTCGACTGGCGCCCCGAGTTTGTGGCTTTTGATATTCCCGACGAATTCGTGGTCGGATATGGACTGGATTACAATGATGAATATCGCAATCTGCCGTTTCTAGCCTGTCTGGAACCGTCGGATCTCGAGAGTCCAAATTTGCTGTAGGTCAGCGAGGCCGGTCTCAACTGAAACCAATCCCCATTCTGGCTGATGGCGTTAACGGAGTTGGCTGCGACTTCGACTTTGTGAAACTGGACCCCAAGACATGCAACCTGTGCGACTGGCAATCATCACGCGTCGATTCTGGCCGTACTGCGGCCCCTCCGAGACGTCGGTTGCGGAAGTCGCCGAAGCGATCGCCAAGACCGGTCAACATGTGGAGATTCTGACGATTCGTTGGGAAAAGGCCTGGCCCAGTTCGTTTCGTTTCCGCGAATTGGAAGTGACGCGAATCGGGCGCCTGGTTGGTGGACCGTGGGGGATGTTTCGCTATTTGCGGCGATTGCATCGACATGTTAAAGACGCAAGATTGGATGGTTTGATCGTGTTTGGATTGACGAATGAATCATGGGCCGTGATCAGGAATTTCGCTCAAATCTTGCCGGTCAGCATTCATGTCGATGGCCTCGATCTCAGCGGAATCCACCGACGTCCCTTGAACAATCGTCAACTGGCGATTCTGAAATACGTCAAACAGATTCTGGTCGATTCCGATGCGACGGCACAACATTTGATTCAGCAACGTGGGATCAGCGCTGAACTGATTTCAATTGTTCCGCCAGGCGTTCGCGTCGATCCCAACTTTCAACGATCATTGGCCCGTCAGAGCGCTGCCCGCAGCGGACTGTCAGATGCCCATCCGATCCTGGATATCAAACCGGCCCAACCGTTGGTCGTTTGTGCTTCGCCGCAGTTTGGCGATGCCGGAATGCTCGATTTGATCGATGCCTGGCTGCACGTGCTCGATCGATTTCCATTTGCGCGTTTGTGGATTCTGGGAGACGGCTTCAAGGCCCGCGAGATTTGGGAGCGAATCTGCGATTTGAATTTGGCCAATTCAATTATCATGCCAGGCTTCTTCGACGAACTGGATGAAGTGCTGCTGGCCAGCGATGTTTATGTGCACCCACTCCAAAACGACGTTAGTTGCCACGCTCTGGTCCGCGCGTTGGTGACAGGTACTTGTACGATTGCCACCTCCAATTCCGGTGCCCTTTCCTTAATTACCCATAATCAAGACGGGTTGATAGCGCCGGCTAAAAATCCAATCGCGTTGGCAGAGTCGATCGTGTACGCGATCGGCAACAGCGATTTGCGCGATCGGTTGGGCCGAGCCGCTCGCAAGCGGGCCAGCGCCAGGTTTGATGTTGACCACTGGACGGGCAACTATTTGAATCCGTTTCTGCCAACTCCAACTCCAACTCCAACTCCAACGCGTTAGTCGATTGCCGGCCGAAAATTCAAGTCGATTGTTTAACCCACCAGCCTCTGACGTGAATCGCCTCCTATTCGTTATCGAATCGCTGTTTCCTTTGGGCCCCGCCCAACAATTGGTTCGATTGGCACATGAATTGGCGGGTCAATCGTTCGATTTGCATGTGGCTGTACTGAGTCCCAGCACCGTTCCGGATTGGCTGGCGCGATTGCCCCTTACGGTTCATCATTTGATGGCACCGACGACCCGCCCCGCAGGCACGGTGCGGTTTCGATCAGCCCAAGTACTTTCGCGAGCCAATTGCGAGACAACTTTTCGGTTGAGGAACTTGATTCGCACTTTGCGTCCCACTCTCGTACAGGCCTGGTGTGGAAATTCGGCGTTAATTACTTTGGCGGCGGCCCAGTTTCCGATTTCCGGGCGCCGCGCGGATCTGCCATTGTTCTATACGGAATTGTTTTTGAATCCTGAAAAAACACTAACGCAACAATGGTATGAGAGCCGTTGTAGTCGCGGGTTTGCAGCGACGATGGTTTCGCATGCTGCGGTCAAGGCCCATTTGATCGAAACTGGTTTCGACGGTCGAATTGAGGTCGTGCCCAATCAAATCGGATTCGGAATTGCGCCCCCATCCGCGACAGAACGAGAAACCGCCCGTCAACTGTTGCGCGCCAACTTGAATTTGCCGGCCAAAGCGCTAGTGGCTGGAACCGTCGCTCGACTGATTCCGCGGACACGATTGAAGGATTTGATTTGGGCGACTGATTTATTGACCTGCGTGCGCGACGATTTCCATTTTTTGATAATCGGCGAGGGAACTCAGCGAAATCGTCTAGGCCAGTTTGCGGCACTAACAGAATCCAATCAACACATTCATTTCCTGGGCGAGCCACCCGAGGCACTGCGAATTTTGCAGGGACTGGATTTTTATTGGCATTCGCATTTACTCGAGCCGTTACCTGGCAACCTGTTGACAGCGATGGCCTTGGGGATTCCGGCAATTTCGGTTTATGGTCCGGGAACGACTGAAATTATTCGACACCAGCAAACCGGATTCGCCACCAATTTCGGGGCACGCGATGAATTTGCCCGTTGGACAAAATATCTAATCGAGCAGACCGAACCCGCAAAACAACTGGCCGCTCAAGGACAGACGTTTGTCCAGCAGAATTTTGACAACGCTGGGTTAGCGGAAAGCTACCTGAAGATCTGGCGCGATGCACGAGCGCTCTGATTCGGATGCGCCGGCGACTCAGCCAATTGATCCCGCGTCGAACGGCTTCAATTGTATTCCTGCGTACGCAGGCTCGGCCTTTCGCTTCGATTATTCGTCGCCACAGCTTGACGATTGGCAAATCGGCGAACAATAATCGGAGACGAGTTCGATTCGAACTGGAGCCGAAATGAAAACAACTACATCCAAAATCATCTTGGGCGTCCTGGCACTTGGCGCGGCGATTGGTATTGCGATTTTTAATTTGCCGAAACCACCAATCGCCCAGCCGCTACTTTTTGGTCGCGTCTTGTTTGGCCCGGACCGGACCAATGATTCCGCGGTGGTGCATTTTATCGTAAGTGGAGCAGAGATCTTTGTTGACAAAAACAAAGATGACATTCCACAGCCTGACGAGTTGAATCAGTCCCAACAAATGGAAACGATCCGCGATGCTGCGACGAGTTATCACGCGAGTCAAATTCGATTGGCTGTTAATCCACAATTTGTCTCGGAAAAATTGCCACAACAATTGTCGATCAACGTCGATATTCAGGGGCAAGTTCAATATCAACAAATGGGTACGGTTAAACTCTCCAGCAACCCGCAAACACCCGACTGGATTCACTTTCATGGGCCGACCCGGTTGATTTTCACAGATCCCGAGTTGCCCTTGGCTCAAGGGTCGACGACGGCGTTGCGAATTTGGGTCGGCAACAATGCGATTGGCTCGGCGCTTGGATTGGGGTCCGCTCCCAAAC
This sequence comes from Mariniblastus sp., assembly GCA_031409295.1. Taxonomy (GTDB): domain Bacteria; phylum Planctomycetota; class Planctomycetia; order Pirellulales; family Pirellulaceae; genus Mariniblastus. The sequence goes on along the minus strand of JANNWZ010000178.1, from coordinate 8,969 downwards.
TGACCGAAGTTTCGACTGTGAATTCGGAGGCACTCGATGAGACCGTTCGATTTGCTCATGTGGTCCCGGTGCCAGGCGAAATGGTGCCAGAACTACAAATCGAAATTCCAACCGACGGCGCGCCGTTCATCGAGACTTTGCTGATGAATGACTTCTGCTGAGGCCTTACTTATGGGGCCTCAGTTCGAGTGCCCACCAATGCGAAACTGGGATTAGCCAAAGTGACTTTTTCATTTAGTCGCTGGACGGGCGATCCAATTGCTCCGTTGTCTGTCGAGCTGCCGATTGTCGCCGAAGATAATTGATCGTTGTAGAGCCCCAGGCACAAGTTTTTTGTTGATCGTTGATTCGTCCAGGTTATCAACTGTCAGTCGCTCGTCGAATTTTGTTCATTGGCCACCTCCTGCGTTACGACCGAGGATGCGGCAACAATCGTTTCCGTCGCTGCGCTCCCCAATATCGCAGCACCAATCCCACGAGAATGCAGCCACCGCCGATCAACGTTGTGGCGGCAGGGAATTGGTAATCGGGCGTATTTCGCCACGCCACAAACACCCATATCGGAACCAGTATCGGTTCCAACAACACCAGACCGGAGGCCTCGTGGCTGGAAATCGATTTAACACCAATGGCAAACAGGACATAGGGGATGCCAATTTGCAACATCCCAAAACCGATCAAGTAAAACCACTGTTCACCGTGGGGCAGCACCTGTGCCGCCAACATTGCTGGTGCGAATACCAATGCAGTCACGGTGTTGTTCAAGAACACCAACCAGGCGGCGTCGAACTCGCGATTCCAACGAATGGTCACGACCACCAAAGCAAAACTCACACCAGAAGCCAATCCGTATTTGATTCCTGCGGGTGACGCTCCCCTCAGTTCGGCGGACAAAATAATAGCGACACCCAAGGTCGCCAAGATCAACATCAGCCAATCGCGGGGTAGGGGTCTTTCGCGAAACCACAGAAAGCTGATCAAAAACACCCACGCTGGTGCCGAGTATTGCAACCAGATGGCGACGGTCGGTTCCGACAACACCAATGCGTTGAGATAGGTCCAATTCATGACGGCATAGGCCAGCGCCATCGGAATCATACGCACCGACCACTGCACGCGCCGAACCAGAAGTATCAGGATTAGCGAGGCGAACAGGGCGCGCCAAAAAGCCAACATCAGGCCCCGCGACTCCGGCGGCCAATCGCTGAAGATGGGAGCCTTGGCAAAAAAGCCACCGGTGCTCCACAAAATCGCCGCCGCCAACACCAATAATCTGCCGCGCCAGACGGCTGCATCGGAGGGCTCGGGCATGGGCTAGCCAAGTTGGAAAGGCAAACGAAATGGACAAACAGAAATTTCGAAACCACGACGCGCAAGCACTCATTCGAACCCGTTAGATTCTTGCGAGGTCGATGGCAAAAATTCGACGATCGGCGGAATTCGGATATGGCAAGTGGCGCGATTGGGAAGCGCGCAGCGACGAACTCAATACCTGTTTTATTGAATAAGAACGACCCGATTACAATCTCAATAAAAATCGGGACAGCAAGAAATGTTGCCAAGAAATTTTTCTAAAAAAGTTTCCCCCAACAAAACCAGTTTCAATGGAAACTATTTCTTGCGATGTCGAATCTTAGCTCGCATCCGACGTTTTCTACGACCGATTTTACGACGACCTTTGCCGGTCCGTTTGGTTCCCACGCGATAGAACTCCCATTCAAAAATGAATAATATTTAGCCCAGTTTATTGGAACCGCAGATTGTAGCGTAGAACCGGGTTGACTGGCAAGGCGAACGGAACCCCAATCCGTACAGATCCATAGGAACTTTGCCGAAAATTCTTTTCTCCTTCGATGTTCGTTGTTTTAACGATGTTTCCCGGCGAGTTCTGCCGTGGATGCATTTTTTCCGACTGTTTCCGTACCACGACACCCAAAAATGGTTTTGCGGAAAGAATACAAATTCGAGGATCGACAAAAGTGACCAACGGGAAACCGTGTTGAAAGTCCCCGGTCCACTAACAGCAAGTCCTATTCAAACTGCGCGCGATGGCCCGGCCGAGCCAGTTCGATCAAGGCCATGATCCCACACGGCAGTCCGAACAATACTCCTGGATGGAAGGGAATCAGGGCAACGATCGCGATCGCCAGACACCAACCCCAATGACGCAGATTGAGCATCGACACCGTCACTGCGATCATTATCGAACCCAACGCCATCCACAACGCAGCAGCAGGTACTAACAACCACCCAACGAACATCGCTTGAGGGCGACGTTCGCTGGCGCGGGACGGATTGGCGTCCGCGGTGATATGGATTTCCTGCGTCGTCGCGTGATTGGGATCCGCAGCTGGACTTGCTGGTGCTGGACTGGCTGGTGCTGGTGGGCTGGCTACTGCGGGCGGCTGACTGATTTCCGCTTTCGACTGAATCGCCGCCGATTCCAGTTGGCTCGACGCCGTTTTCGTTTGGTTGGCAACGGCGGTTGCTGTACCTGCGTCTGCTCGGGTTGCTTCGGCATCAGTTTGGCTTTCAACCACTTTTGAAAATTCCATATCCAATTTTCTAATGACGCTGGTCGACGTCCCAAAATCAACCACCCTCGGGAGCAACAGCATCACCGGCAACACCACCAGATTGATCGCTCCTGCGATCACCAATCCAATTGCTGGCCACCTCAATCGGCGTTGGACTCTCGCGCGGCTGTCCGCTGGCTTTTCAGCCTTTACCGGAATCAACGGTTGGCCAATCCACGCCCGAATGGAGTTAACCACGACTCTCGCTTGATCAACATCATCAAAGGCGATTGCCAGTTTCAGTTGGCCCGGTTTTTCGCACCACAATCCGTCGTAGTCCATCGGACTATCCAGGCTGAGCACGATGGAGTGCGAATACCAGCCTTCGTTCAAGTCTGCCTTCAAGATCGAATGATAAGGAAACCGATGTTGCCCCATGTTGCCCAACGGATTGTTGAACACGTTTTCTCGTTTCGAGTATTCGATTTGCAATCCGCCAGGACTGGCTTTCATCACGCCATGAGTCACAGTTAATCCGTGCCAAGGATTCTCAATCGAAAATTGTACACGAGAATGTTTTGGATCCGAATGGTGATCTGCGTCGTGCGTCATGCCAGGTTTCGGTTCAGTGAAGTTCGGTACCGCTTGAAGAGCCGCTCGGGCAGCAGCGATTTCCGATTGGAACGCAGTACTGTTCTTGGCCGTTTCTACTGCGGACTTGACTTCACTCGCCTGTTGGTATCGACGTTCGGGAGCTTTTTCCAAAGTCCGTTTGACAACATCGTCGAGCGCTGCATGACCCGCATGTTTTTCGCCCGGCAATTGAAAGCGTCCCAGCGGAAGTTCACCGGTCAATAATTCATACAACACAACGCCCAATGAATAGATGTCGGCGCGATGATCGACACTGGTCGGTCGTTCAATTTGTTCCGGAGCCATGTAATTGGCGGTCCCTAAAATCTGCCGCGATCCGGTTAATGTCCATTGTTGCGGATCGTCCGAGGCGACCAATTTGGCGAGTCCGAAATCCGCAATCTTTACTCGCCCCTTGCGGTCGACCAAAATGTTTTCGGGTTTGATGTCGCGGTGCACGATCCCTTCATCATGGGCGAATTGAAGTGCTTCGCAAACTTGGGGTACAATCGCCACGGCTTGTTGAGCCGTCATGTCACCTTCGCGCATCGCCCAGCGTAAATTGACACCATCGACAAACTCCATCACCAGGTAACACAGACTGCCGGCCTGACCATAGTCATAAACATTTACGATATTTTGATGATTCAACCGCGCCATCGTGCGGGCCTCGCGGGCAAATCGTTCCGCGAACGAAGGATCGTGAGCAAATCGGGGCGCCATGATTTTGATCGCCACCGAACGCTCGAGAGATGGCTGATAGGCCCGATACACCGCTCCCATACCACCTTGGCCGATTTGGCTTTCGATTCGATATTGCGGTAGCAGGCGTCCCAATTCGGCGGGACTGGGGTAGCCCTCTCCTGAAGTTTTACCATGACCTCGCGTGACATCATTGTCTGCTTGAACCGCCGGTCCGCGCGCCATTCCAAGTAGACACGCGGGGCAAATTCCGCCGACGGCATCGGTTGGCAAAGGTCGGTGACATTGATTGCATTGGTTCATCGTTAATCTCGATCGAATCGCACTCGTGATGGGCCGATGGAAAGTCGCCCTGCTTCCATCAAAAAATTACGGCGGCACCTATTGATAACCGGATTCGATCTGCCGGTTACAAGAAAATAATAGAAAGCTGTTTATTCCGTCAACACCCGGAACAAATACTCCAACTCACCTTCGATTTCGGCTTCCTCAGCGACGGTTTGGCGGATTTCCTCGCGGATGATCTCCCGCAATTGCTCGCGCCAACGATGGACCGCGACCTTAACAGCCCCCAGCGACATTTTTCGCTGATCGGCAATGGCTTGATAACCCAGTTCCGACTCACCACCAATCAGCACGGGCTGGATTAGCAGAAACAGCTCCCCTCGGCCGCGCGCGACACTGGCCACTTCGAGCTGTTGCAAGCTTCTTTCGATCAACTGCAACGCCCATTTTCGATCGAACAAATGGTCGGGAGTCAAATCATGACTCGGCTCCTGCTCCCAGTTTTTAGCCGCCGTTGAAAAATCCAATGACAGATGCAGGACACCGCCGCCACGTTTGACGGCTTGCTTACCTCGAAACTGGTTGGCTCGAAAATTCTTCAAACTGGCCAACAAAAACGAGCGAAAGCGGCCTCGTTCGGGGTCGGCGACCTCGATCCGACGATGCGCGATCAAGTCCAATAGAAACGACTGGACCAGGTCTTCCGCGTCGGCATGAGCACTGCCGCTTCGTCGCAACCACGCATATAACGGATACCAGTAGCGCGTACATAATTCCTCAAGTGCAGCGCGCGAACGGGTCTCGTCACCAGCCCCCATGGCGGCAACCAAACTCCACTGCGTCGTCGCGAATTGACGATGATTGGAATCCAATGACGATGATCCGGTAGTCTTCATAATTTTCAATTCAGTGACTCCGGGTCCAGCTTCTGGGAAAGACCGTGCCAAGCAGGTGTTCACGGGTAATCGCTATTTTCTGTTAAGGTGTTAAAATCTTGCGCTTCGACATTTTGCGTTTCCTTCATTAGATTCGCTAAACTTTAGCACACAATTAGCAACTCGCTTCCAACTGGGGCAAAACAGAAATTTCATTCGGTTTGTGTTACTTGGGAGTTCGATAGTTTTTTTAGCCTTTTCAATTCTTCAAGCAACATCATTAGCGCGCGGATTGAATATTGCGTGCGGTTGTTTTGGAACATTCAGTGAACCAATCTCTTGGACTACGATTTCAATGGATTTGGTTTTGGCAGGCATCGCGATGGTTGGTTTTTTTTCCTACCGTTGTTGTCTTCGGACAAGGTGAATTTATGCAAAATCTTTTCTTGCGATCGGCGATACTCATTTTCATTTCCCTCGTGCCAATGATTGGTCAGGGCCAAGACAGGTTGAGTGATTACCTGGAAACGGATGTGGCTGCGGTAGTGTTGATTTCAAATCCAAGTCAAGTGGAAGAGTACATTCGCGAATTGGTAAATCTCGGTGATCAGCAATGGATCAAAGCGTGGGAGTTAGCATGTGACGAAGAGTTTGGATTCGTGAATTCCGACAGGTTAGCCGCAATACAGATTCTCTTTGATCAATTGCCGAGTCTTTTGAAACAGATTGATGAATTGGGAATTGTGGTCCACGACTCGGAATTCAAGCATGTTTCGATCATTCTCAAATCAAAACCAGCGGTTCAGGTCGAGTTGAACAATTGGTGTCAAGCGACTTCGTCTCATTTTTCTAATTTGGGAGAGCCACTCGAAACCGACGACGACGCAAGAAATGCGATCATCGCGAAAAAATCGAACCTTTTTTTGGAAACCGTAAACGACTGGTTGGTTGTTTCATCCAATTCTAGTTGCGGAAACGAAATAATTGAGCGAATTGCCAGCGGAAACGTCAATAAATCCTTGAAACAGAGTCGAAAGTACAAATTGGTCGAAAGCTTGTTGACCCAAGGTGGAACGCGTGAATATCCAATTATTATTTATGGTTCACCAGTACGACTTGGCCCGCTTTTTTTCCCCAGCCAAACCGAGGCGGTCCGCTCGGCCTACGAGTTGGACGAGATCCCGTCAATTGGAATGTCGATAAGCTTTGTTCCAAAAAAAGAAGAAACTGAGAAAACTGTTCTTCTGTTTGATTTTGTAGCAACCTTTACTCAACCCCGCTCGGGCTTGGCTGAATTGATCGACGCGTATGAGCCGTTAGGAGAATTGCCAACAATTCCATTTGCCGTCCTTGATTTGTATGCGTCTGCGTATGATCCGTTAAAGTACTACGAAGCCAACAAAAAAATCATTGATACCGCCAATGGCGAAGGGGCGTATGAGAAACAACTACAACTTGCATCATCTCTGATTGGAATTGACGATCATAAAAATACGATTGATAGAGCAGATCGTTATCTGACTTTCCGTTATGCGCCATCGCCGGAAGCGGGAATTGTAAGGGTCAAGATGGAAGGTATTCGCAATTCGGAGGCGATGAAAAGGTATATAAAAGCGGAGATCAAACGCGCCAATCGAAACGGGGCAGGCATTCGTAGGATCGCAAATGAATATGGCGAATTTAACTCGATCAGTGACAAGCAAGATGTTAGCGAAAACCAGGGTGATATTGAAAAAAAGCCATTTTCGCGTCTTTTTAAAGACCATGTTTATTTCATGAATCACGATTGGTTCATCCGCGGTTCCCATTATGGAATTTTGTCTCAACTCGAATCGATGTACCTGACTAATCAATCCTGTGAAGCGCTCGAGGCCGTCGGCAAAGTTCGAAAGAGACTTGATGGCACCGCAAGTATTTTCATGGTCCAGTTTTATGACCTTTGGATACTCAATCCTTACTTTTTTGTTGAAGATGAACGAATCAAGAAAAAGATTTCTGACCCTAAATTGCAAATTCAAAATAGAACAAAGCAGCCCAATGAATTTGGGTATCGTTTAGAAATCGAATCTGAATCCGATTGCAAAGCCGTTTTTCTTTCACTTATTACCAATTCGCTTTCGACAAACCTCGGCAGCATTGCGTTCGCTTGTTCCAATGAAGATGACAAAGTGTGGGTTAAGGGAATGTTTTTTCCTGATCTAAAACCTCATGAAATCATAAAGTGAATGGGCTGTGTCCTTACTTCGATCGACATGTCCAGATGTTATCTTTCCAATGGGCGGAGTTAGTCGATTGCTGAAAGGAGGTTACCGAGAAGTTGTTTCCAAGTCGCTGGTTTTACGACGGAACAACCACACGAAGTCGCCCTCGTCGGTCGGATCGGTATTGTATTTTTCTTTCGCGGAATACAACTCACGCAGTTGTTCGCTGAGCTCTTGAATCTCCAATTCTAAATCCGCAGCCGGTCGAGGTTCTGGTTTCGATTCGGCGACGCTAGTCGCTTCATCATCGGTGTTTGATTCGGATTCCGTATCAGAATCTTGGTCAGTCTCTGAGGCTTGAATCGTTTGCAATTTTTGATAAAGGCCGTTCATTTGCTGACTACACTCTTCTATTTTGGCCGCCAGTTTTTTTTGCTCGAGATCTTCGTCTTTGGTCAAAATCCGAACCGGACCGGTGCTCCAAGACGACCGCGCCCCGACCAATAGATCTTGATCGCCGTCACCGTCGTAATCCACCAGATCAATATGCAGTGACGATCCCGGTTGCGTCGGTTGGCCATCGATGGCTGGGACCTTACGAATAAACAACTCGGCCGGATCATCCACCGGGGCGATTAGCGTTTTCAGTGTTGCAAACTTCGGCGCATTCTTGTCTCCGGTATTCAACAGACAATACACGCCACCTTTGGAACCACCGCACAAGATATCAAACAAACCATCGCGATTAAAATCTGCCACGCGAGGCGCAGCCAAACCGTGTTCGATCACCGCCGGGGCGGCGCCGACCATTACCGGTTCATTGGTTGTCGCAAATTTTGGTTCGGTGGAACTGCCTTCATTTTTTCGCCAAAACAGCCGGCCACCATAATAGTCTCCCAACAACAAATCCAGGTCTCCATCCGCATCCCAATCTACGGCGGCTACCGAAGTGCAATGGCCGGCAGATTTGGCTCGTTCCGTTGAATCCCATTTGTCCGTGTCATCATTCCAAAAATCGGCGATCAACACGGTATCTCCGTTGGTATCCAAAATCCGTTCGGGATCGCGATAACCAGCCGCACTACCGGGAATCCAATAGGGAACTCCGCTAAAACTTCCCACCAAAATATCATAGTGATTGTCTCCATTGATGTCCACCAACTGTGAACTCATGCCGACACATCACCAATTATGAACGCGAATCGGACTGCCCTCGGTATTCATCAAAGCGGTGGGTTCTGACCAAACGGGATCATTGCTACCGGCCTTGTTTTCGTTCTCGTAGATTTGCAGTCCGCCAAAAATATCGCCGACCACGAGTTCGTTCTTCCCATCTCCATCGACGTCGAATAACGCCGGGGAAGGATACATTTGTTTGGCTGTCGTGTTCATTGGAGCTGCGCCAACCATCAAGCGAACCGGAGCATCAAAGAATTTGTTTTCGAATACTGGCGGAGTCGGATCAGTTGCCGGGCCTGCCAAATCGCTGCCGGCAGTTCCCTCGTCCGCCAACGGGGGCAGTTCGATCATCAGGTTTTGGGTTTTCGGCGGCATGCACAATTTGTCATTGCAGGCCTGATAGCCCACTTTGAGCTCGATTTTCTCTCCAGCGGCGCTGGAGTCAAGTCTAATCTTCTGCGAAAAATTGACGAAGCCTTCGAGCAGTTTGATTTGAGGATCTTTCGGATCCGGCACTCCCAGCGGTCGGTTCCATTGGCCCACGGCTTCAACGCCCTCGGGCAATTGAAGATCGAGCG
>JANNWZ010000177.1:0-1979 GCA_031409295.1 Mariniblastus sp. | reverse complement strand
CAATTGCCAAACCAGTAGACCTTAGCCACCGGCTTGTTCCGTTTCCGGTCTCGTTTGTCTTCATACGACCTTCGCCAACCATGGATCGCCTGTCGGCTTAATGAATTCGAGATCGAACGCTAGAATGAATTGAGTTCACCGCGAAGTCCGAACCGGGTTACGTCCAGTTCGTGTTTTCGCGGCCGAGTTTCGATCCTAGCGAAGCCAATCCAGTACGAAAAAAAAGGCGGGATAAATCCTATGTTGGAAGAATTGACGACAGCACCAGCTCTCGTAGGTGTCATCATGGGTTCCCGTTCGGATTGGGAGACGCTAAAGCCGTCGTGCGATATGCTCAAACATTTTGAAATTCCGTTCGAAGCGAAAATTGTCTCGGCCCATCGAACACCCCATTTCATGATCGATTATGCAACCCAGGCTCAATCGCGGGGGCTGCAAGTGATCATTGCCGGCGCGGGCGGTGCGGCACATTTGCCAGGGATGGTGGCCGCTTGTACAACACTTCCCGTGCTCGGCGTGCCCGTACAATCCCCAGGATTGCAGGGACTCGATTCGCTCTTAAGTATCGTGCAAATGCCCGGCGGAATTCCGGTGGCCACGCTGGCGATCGGAGCTGCAGGAGCTAAGAACGCGGGACTGCTTGCTGCCCGAATATTGGCCCTCGGCAATCCCGAATTGACCAAAAAACTGCAAGCGTTTGCTGCGCAACAAACCCAATCGGTATTGAACGATCAGGACTTGGTATAGGCCCACCATGAATGACCAACAGAGGATTATTGCACCAGGTGCATCGCTGGGCATGTTTGGCGGCGGGCAGCTTGGCAGGATGTTTGCTCAGGCAGCCCAGCGATTGGGATATCGTGTGGTGGTTTTTTCGGATCAGCGTGACAGTCCGGCTGCGCAGGTTGTTGGCGAAACCATTATTGGCGATTACCTCGATCCATTCGCGGTTCGCAAGTTCGCTGAACAAGTCGACGTGATTACTCTGGAGTTTGAGAACATCGCCATCGAAGCGGTAACTCGCGCGGCCGAAGTGACTCTCGTTCGCCCGGGAGTCAAAGTCCTGGCGATTGCACAAGATCGAATCAACGAAAAAAAAACATTGCAAAATCTGGGCTTCCCGGTCACTCCCCATCGAGAAATTAGATCTTTGGCAGATCTTCCATCGGCCGCTCAGGCGCTCGAGTGGCCACTGATTTTGAAGACGACAAAATGGGGTTACGACGGTAAAGGACAGCGTCGAGTTTCGGATCTGATCGAAGCCCAACAGACTTTTGAATTGCTTGGCCCCGATCCACTGATTGCCGAAAAATGGATTCCGCTGCGGGCCGAAGTCTCTGTGATTGTCGCGCGGACGCCGGCGGGAGCAATGGCCGTGTTTCCCATGTTCACCAATACCCACGCCAATCATATTCTTGACATTACGACGTGTCCTGCTTCGCCGGAGCTACAGGCGATTGGGAAGCAGGCGGAAACCATCGCGTTGGCTGTCGGCGAGTCCTTGGAATTGGAAGGCATCTTGTGCGTGGAATTTTTTGTGAGTCTCGATGGTGAATTGATGATCAATGAAATTGCGCCGCGGCCCCACAATTCAGGACATTTGACGATCGAGGCCTGTAGGACAAGCCAATTCGAGCAACAGGTCCGAGCGATCTGCAATCTGCCCCTGGGAGATACCTCACTTATCCAGCCAGCCGCGATGGCCAACTTGTTAGGTGGTGATTGGGCACACGAACGACCGCAATTCGATAGGGTATTCCAATCGCCAGGCACCTACTTGCATCTTTATGGCAAACAGGAATCGCGGCCCGGTCGCAAAATGGGTCACATCACGACGTTGTCATCGACGGCGGCACAAGCAGCCGACTTGGTGACGACAATTCGAGATTCGATACGAGGCTCAAAGCCCAGGTTGTTTTGATGTCGAAGATTGTTCGTGCGCATCGAACTGGTATCCAAGCTGCTGGCAGTAAAAGCGC
>JANNWZ010000176.1:0-8281 GCA_031409295.1 Mariniblastus sp. | reverse complement strand
AAAACGGGCGATTGAAGAATTACTAAAAGGCGAATCGCCTGAGCTTCAGGAAAAAATCAAAGGGCAATTTTCCTTCCCACCGGATCGTCTGCAATATTTGGTGCAGAACGCCCCGAATGATGAACTGAGCCGCGCTAACGTTCCCAGTTTTTCCAAATTGTTTGATCGTCGTCCAATTCCGTTTGACGTCAATCCGGAACCTGAAAAACAACCCGTTGATCCGAAAAAAATGCCTGAGTAGGCTTGAATGCAGGCGCGTCCAGCCGAGATTCGCAAGCTATCGGTGAATTGGGTTCCGGTCGAGTTCAATCACACGTTCTGCGGTGACGTGGTCGAGCTTGAGTTCGGTGTGATAACCCCGCTGTCCCTTAATGCCAACTTTTGTTTTCAGGTAGCTACTTAGGTTCATGCCTGGTCCGGGAGAAACATGATGCGTGATTTTTCCATTGTCATCTTGCAGCACATAAGTGGATTGTTTGGTTCCACCCGCGCGAACCAATTCATTCAACCAGCCATGGGCATCATACATCGTGTTCAATGAGAACGCTTCGTCAGTCAAACCTGACCCTACCGCTCCATTTTCATCAGCTCCGCCGTTGACATTAAAAGCCTTCAGATAGTCGGCACGGATTTTTCGGCAATTCTCCAGTTTCATCATTAACCGCTGCGATTGAAGTTGTTCAATCGAATCGCCGGTTGTATCCGAAACAAGTTGTGCTGCAGTCTGTAGATCGACCAGACGCCATTGATTCGGTTCTTTGATCATCTCTTGATTCAGCTTCATTTCCAACTCCGTCAATCGGGCGGTCAACGGTTGAGATCCCGCGTATCCACCCAAGGGCATCGGAGTTGCGTTGGCCGATCCATTGCCTGTCGCTCGCGACGGCAACAATTGTTCCATGTCAAAACGAGGGTCGATTCTCGTCGATGCCAAGCGTTCTGGCGAAACTGGCAAAGAATTGAAATTCCCTTGAGTATTTGGCCCGTATATTTCTGGAGCAGTATAAGAACTTCGACTATTTTGGGTGACCTCGTCAATCGCGCTCCGATCGATCGGCCGTCTCGCTTGACGCCAGCCTGAATTGGCCGAATTGGCAACCGAGCTTCGCGGGCCATTTGAGTCCAGTTGCGAGGATTGAAAGCTCGTCGGTTGAACTGCCGAATCAGCGGCTGAACTAACGCCGATTCTGGAACCCGCCTTGGCAACAGAATTCGGATTTCGTTGGTCCGGCGGCAATTGCAAGTCGTTGGTGTTAACCCACCGAAACTCGCCAGCGGGGGGGGCGATTTGATACCAGACAGTTGAATGTCCCGCCGGGTCCGGCCAATTTGCTTCCCCCAGGATCTCGACGGCTTCGCCCATTTTCAGTTTGATTTGCCATAATGGTTGTTCGACCGGTCCGAGTTGTGTTCCGACCCACGCCTGGGTTCCCGCTTCAGTAACTTCGCCAATGCCATCAGCGACGATGCTCAATGTGGCGGCGGGCACGAGGCTAAAACTTCCTTTCGGCGGCCGGATCGCACACCATCCTCCTGGATCATGCCGATAAACTTCGACCGTGGCACCTTGCGGCAACGATCCAGTTGCGTAATGGACTTGTCCGGGTCCGCTACGAATCGCCGTATCCTCCGTTACAACAATCGCTTGGTAAGGAAACTGCAGTTCTTTGTCGAGCGACTGTGAGTGCGCAGACAACGCCAAACAATTGAGCCAGACGCAGCCCAACAGCAGCAATTTCGCAACATCATTCAAGTGAATTACAGCCATTAAAGAACCACCCTTTATTCCGTCGAGTAAACGGATATCCCACCCTAACGCCAGCGTCGGAGGTAGCACGAGCCAACTGTTTAGCGGAAAAAAACCGGCGACTCAAGATGAAACCTTGCTATCAGTGGGTGACAGCGTCGGGCTCCGTGATCTGCGATCGATGTTTGACTAAAACCGGAAGCCTTTTTGTGGCCCGGATTTGGTGCCAGTCAAAATTTCAGGGCCCGATTCGGTCATCAATATAGTATGTTCGAATTGAGCCGTCAGCTTGCCATCTAACGTACGAACAGTCCAACCGTCGTAGCGATCGTTCAACGTTTTGGCGGTGCCGCCATTGATCATCGGCTCAATTGTAAAACACATACCAGGATGCAGTCGTTCCTGGTAGGACTGCCGGGTCGCGACGTGTGGAATGTTTGGCGGCTGATGAAATTTGGTTCCGATACCATGCCCGACATATTTATCCACCACACCAAACCCATAATTCTGACGCACGTACTCGACAATCGCATCTCCAATCACTGAAATTCGGCAGCCGGGTGAAATTACGTCGATTGCCAGGTACAGACAGTCAAAGGCGCACTGGGTGACGGCAATGGCTTCGGCGCTAAGCTGATCACGGGAGCCGATCAAGAATGTTTCGGATTGATCGCCATGCCATCCGTCTACGATCGTAGTCAAATCGACATTTACGATATCGCCTGGTTTGAGCACGTACGACCCTGGGATACCATGGCAAACCACTTCGTTTACGCTGATGCAACAACTTTTTGGAAACGGCCCGCGGTCGCCTGGGTAACCCAAACAGGCCGGAATATGATGATGATCCAGTGTATATTCGTGCACGATTCGATCGATCTCGCCGGTCGTCACGCCCGGTTTCACATGGGGACGAACGTAGTCCATCAGTTCGGCATTGAAATGCCCAGCCGCTCGCATGTACTCGCGCTCTTCAACCGCTAAACGAATTCGGGGCCTTCGACGAATCAAGGGAATATCCAATGGCAGGAAGAAAACTGTTGACTAATTTGTCCGCTATTCCAGTATAGCAAACACGAATTCAATTGGGCAAATGAACCTCGCTGGAATTTAGGGGTCCGGTTAACAACAATTGCTCGGCCCGTTTCATCCGGGACATCCTGCACCAACTCCAACCAATTTGCTAAACTACGGACGAAAATTCCGAGTTAAATCGCCGCATTCCAACCCCAGGCCATCCGCGTGTCCAGATACAATCCCGCTGAAATCGAGCCCCGGTGGCAACGATTCTGGGACGAGCATAAGACTTTCAAAACCCCCACGTCAATTAGCGGCGAAAAACTCTACGTCCTCGATATGTTCCCCTACCCGAGCGGTGACGGTTTGCACGTCGGACACCCGGAAGGCTACACGGCGACCGACATCATCGCGCGCCAAGCCCGGATGGCAGGAAAAGCCGTGCTGCACCCCATGGGATTTGATGCCTTTGGCCTGCCAGCTGAAGAACATGCGATCAAAACCAATACGCATCCGCGTGCGTGCACGGAAAAAAACATCAACACGTTTAAACGACAGTTGAAAATGTTGGGATTCAGTTACGATTGGGATCGTGAACTTTCCACTACCGATGTGAACTATGTGCGCTGGACACAGTGGATTTTTTTGGTGCTGTTTGATACTTGGTTCGACTCCGAAAAACAAATCGGTCGCCCCATTTCCGAACTGCCAATTCCGGCTGAAGTTTTGTCGGCTGGAGTCGAATCAATTCGCCGCTACCAAGACGATTTTCGGTTGGCATTCCAGGCTGATGCACTCGTTAATTGGTGCCCGATGCTCGGCACTGTGCTGGCCAACGAAGAAGTGATCGACGGCCGCAGCGAACGCGGTGGCCACCCCGTCCAACGGATGCCGTTGCGACAATGGATGCTCCGCATTACCGCCTATGCCGATCGCTTGGAAAATGATTTGGTCCAAGTCAATTGGCCCGAGGGAATCAAAAAATTGCAACGGGATTGGATCGGCCGCAGCACCGGTACCGAAGTCGATTTCTATCTTGGCGATGATTTTTCAAATTGGCACACCTCGCGCGTGGCTCAGGGTTTTCCTCGCAAACCCACCGCCGACGTACTTCGCGTTTACACCACGCGACCGGACACGATGTTCGGCGCGACCTATATGGTGATCGCGCCGGAACATGATTTGGTTCAACGACTGACCACCGCCGACCAGCGATCGGCCGTCAAGGCTTATTGCGAAACTGCCGCCGCCAAAAGCGATCGCGACCGACAAGACGAAAAACTGAAGAAAACAGGTGTGTTTACCGGTAGTTACGCCACCAATCCGGTCAATGGTCAACGCATACCGATCTGGATCGCGGACTACGTATTGGTCAACTACGGTACCGGTGCGATCATGGCCGTGCCCGCCCATGATATCCGCGATTTCGAATTCGCGAGGATCTTCGATTTGAAGATCGTTCCGGTCGTACTCCCGGCGGAAAAATCAGGAGTTGATATCGTAGCGGTTCGGACTGGTAAGGCTTGCTATGCTGGAATCGGAACGGCGATTAATTCGGGTAAGTTCGACCAGCTGTTGACGCCGCAGTTCAAAACCGCGATCACGAGTCACTTAACCGAAAATGGTTGGGGTCGAGCGGCAGTTAATTACAAATTGCGAGATTGGTTGTTCAGTCGACAACGATTTTGGGGTGAACCATTTCCCATTCTCAACGAGATCGACGAGTTTGGTACCAAGACGGGTTTGATGCGCGCTGTTGCACTCGAGGATCTGCCCGTCGACTTACCGGAGGTGGAAGATTTCAAACCGCATGGCCGCCCGGAACCGCCGTTAGAGAAAGCCCATCCCGATTGGTTGCTTCCTGTTATCGATGGCATTCGTTACAAACGCGAAACCAATACCATGCCCCAGTGGGCGGGATCATGTTGGTATTTTTTGCGTTTTATCGACCCCCACAATGAAACCGTCTTTGTTGATCCCGCGTTGGAAAAACAATGGATGCCCGTCGACATCTATATCGGCGGTGCGGAACACGCAGTGCTACATCTGTTGTATGCTCGGTTTTGGCATAAAGTGCTATTCGATCGCGGACATCTGAGTACGTCTGAACCATTCAATCGTTTGGTCAATCAAGGGATGATCCTCGGCGACGTAGAGTTTACGGCGTTTCGAGGTGCTGATGAACAATGGATTTCGGCGGACAATGTGACCGAAGATGAGAATCGAAAATCGGTGTTGAAATCAGACGGCTCCGCGGTTCACCAAATCAAACTCGACCCCGACCAAGCTGAAAAGCACGGGGACGGTTTCGTACTCAAATCCGATCCGCAGATTCGGGTTGAGAGCCGCGCCCACAAGATGTCCAAAGCTCGCGGCAATGTCGTCAATCCTGATTTGATTGTTGCTGAGTACGGGGCTGATTCGCTCCGGCTATACGAAATGTTCATGGGCCCGCTCGAGCAGTCCAAGCCCTGGAGCATGACCGGCGTCAACGGCGTCCGCGGATTTCTTGACCGTGTCTGGCGAATGATTGTCGATGATTCCCACGACGAGGTAGTGTTGAATCGGGCCATTGTTGACCGGGACCCCAGCGACGAACAGTTGCGGGTGCTTCACCGAACGATCAAAGCCGTTACCCGAGATATTGAGTTGCTCAGTTTCAATACGGCGATTGCGCGAATGATGGAGTTTGTTAATTTCTTCACGAAGTCAGAACAACGTCCCCGTCAGTCGATTGAGTCGTTCGTATTGTTGCTTTCGCCATTCGCGCCGCACATCGCGGAGGAATTATGGCGTGCGTTAGGTCATGCAGAGTCGTTGGCATATGAAGGCTGGCCGCAGTACGAAGAAAGTTTGACGATCGATGCGAATGTCGAAATCCCCGTGCAAGTTAACGGTAAAAATCGCGTCAAAATCGTGGTCCCGCGCGGCACGTCCGCCAGTGACTTGGAAGCGACTGCCAAGTCTCATGAGGCGATGGTCGAATTGTTGAAGGGCAGAGTCGTTCGAAAAACAATTGTCGTACCGGATCGACTGGTCAATTTTGTTGTGGGTGAATGAGTTTTCCGAAGGCTTGAGAATTGAGATCTTAGAACCTGGCACTAACGGGCTGCGCTCGTTCGCAGCGCCTGCGGCTTGCCGTTATACGTTCCAACTGAAAACTGAAAACTGAAAACTGAAAACTACTCCCGTCCCCTGCTCCGCTGGTTTGATCGAAACCAACGCGAACTGCCGTGGCGAAAAAACAAAACTCCCTACCGAGTTTGGGTCAGCGAAATCATGCTGCAGCAAACTCAGGTCGCGACGGTTATCGGTTACTTCAATCGGTTCATGGACAAATTTCCTGATGTCCAGCAACTTGCCGCGGCCGATGAAGCGGACGTGTTGAAACTTTGGGAGGGATTGGGTTACTATCGCCGAGCCCGTCAACTCCATGCTGCGGCTCGGCAAATCGTCACAAAACATGGTGGCGAATTTCCGTCACAATTTGATGACGTACTCGCGCTACCGGGGATCGGTCGCTATACAGCCGGCGCGATTCTGTCGATTTCGTTGGATCAACGGCAGCCAATTTTGGAAGCCAACACGATTCGCTTGTTTGCGCGACTGTTGGCGCTAAGGACCGATCCACGCTCGGCAGCCAATCAACGCCAACTGTGGCGATACGCTGCTGAAATTCTGCCGCGCCGACGCGTCGGAGATTTCAACCAAGCGCTGATGGAATTGGGAAACCAGCTGTGCACGCCTCAAAATCCCGCGTGTGATTGTTGCCCATTGGTGAACCAGTGTTCAACTTTTTCGCAAGGAATTCAAGCTGAAGTACCGATTTCGGGCCGCCGCATGTGCTATGAAGAAATTTCGGAAGCGGTTGTTTTGATTCCTCGCCGGGGAAAATATCTCGTTCGAATCTGCCAATCAACAGAGCGCTGGGCCGGACTGTGGGACTTTCCGCGTTTTCGAATTGAACCTGCCACCAATGCCAATTACGCGGCAGATCTGGAACAGCAGGTCTCGCAAGATTTTGGATTGTCGATGACCTTGCGCCCGATCGATTGGCAACTCAAACACGCAGTCACGCGATACCGCATTACACTGCATTGTCTGGTTGCCAGCCAAGTTGTCGGGCGATTGAAAACAGCGGCGGCGAATGGTCGTTGGCAGTCGGTTGCGGAGATCGCGGCCTTGCCGATGAGTGTTACCGGAAGAAAGATCGCGCGGCAGCTGCAGCAAATCGTGGAGTAACGGACAAACCTCACTTTAGCCAAGCTGTCGACGATTCTGCACGATCATTTTTTTCCTAACGCTCGTTGCTGGCGGAAGAACTGCGTGAGAATTTCACCGCAACTTTTTTCAAGAATGCCCGTCATCACCGCGGACCGATGATTCAAACGGTCGTCTTCCAATAGCTGAAACAACGAGCGCACCCCGCCACCTTTGGGATCTGCGGCTCCATAGACCAGTTGCGGTAATCGCGATTGCAAAATCGCGCCGGAACACATGACGCAGGGCTCCAATGTTACGTACATCGTGCAATTTTCCAATCGCCAATCGCCAATTGACTCCGCCGCTTGCGTGATCGCCAACATTTCAGCGTGGGCGGTCGGGTCGCGCAGTTGTCGCGATAAATTATGCGCCGCTCCAATGACGCGCTGCTCACGCACAATGACGGCGCCGACCGGGACTTCATCCAGTTCAAAAGCGGCCTGGGCCTGCGTTAAAGCGAGCCGCATAAAATGTTCGTGGGGCAAGCACTCCAGATTCCCATCGAAGGAACTTAGATCGTCAATCATTGGGCAATTCAACCAATTCTATGTGTTTGAATTCCGAAGTCGTTTCGAAATTACAAATTCCCAGTGGCCGCGATGGCAGAGTTTCATTGCGAAGGGAAATCTTACGACCGGTAATGTCTTGGTCGACCATCTGCTCCTCGTCGATCCAGGCTTGAATTCGCTGGGGTTCCACCCGCACCTTGACCTTATACCAACGATGTTTCTCGAACCTCATCAACTTTCGAGTCTCATTGCGCGACGCATCCTGATCGTCGATGTTGGAAAGTCCAACAACCGTTCCTGCCCATCCTCCAAGGATCAATGAGCAGTGCGAGTCGTTGACTGGAAACGTCAAACCGCAGAAGAAATCGATGCCTGTCGTTCGCTGGACTTCCAGTGAAATTTCATAATTTGATTTTGGCAAATCGGAGCGGGTCGAAGTTACGCCGGACATGGGATAGCCGGATTCGATAATCAATTTGCCGTCTTCCGCTCGACACTCCCCTTCACCTCCAAAATTGGTTGGTTCCCAACCCGCGAGTGATTCGCCATCGAATAGACTCAAAACTTTTCGATTGGAAGCGGTGGCCGCCGCCGGTGCAAGAACGGGGACGGCGTCCGGAAGCGTCAGCTTGTCCGCATTTTCCGGCGCGGCAGGTTGAGCCTTCGGAATCGATTGTGGTTGTTGAGGCTTATTCGGCGCTTCGCAGCCGCAAAACAAAGCGGCAGCCAATGGCCAGCACAAAAC
>JANNWZ010000175.1:0-10809 GCA_031409295.1 Mariniblastus sp. | reverse complement strand
ACACCGGCGTCATGCCAAAAAAAAATCTCGGGGGTTCGGGGGCTGGCCCCCGACCACACTGAAATTTGTGACGAAAAATTTAAATTTTTCGCTTTAAGTATTGACCAGAACTAAGACCATCGCTCTCCCGTAAATTCGGAGGGACTTTGATACCCAGGCAAATCGAAAGCGTCCGAATTTACGGGAGAGGGGGAGCCTGGTTAATCGTTGTGATTCGAATGGATCTAACTCTAAAACGAGACCACCAGAAATTGCGGCTTACCAATTCAATGCGAACTCGGTTAATTTATTGTAACCGTTCAGGGCCCTTACTCGTCGTTCCCGCGTCGGCGGGAATCCAGTCGGATCGGATTCTGGATTCCAGACTGGCCAACACTGGATTCCCGCTTACGCGGGAACGACCAACTAGCGAATCGTGAACGGTTACAACTTACTTACTGCTGCTCGCCTTACAGCAGATCTTTCACGTCGTCGCGTTCTTCTTGCAGCTCTTTCATGGTCGCGTCCATTTTCGAGCGGCTGAATTCGTCGATCGCCAAGCCTTGAACGATCGAGTACTGACCACCCTGGCAAGTCACGGGGAACGAATAGATCAAGCCCCGTTCGATGCCGTAACTGCCGTCACTTGGAATCGCCATGCTCACCCAATCGTTGCTGGCGGTTCCGTGAACCCAAGTGTGCATATGGTCGATCGCCGCGTTGGCGGCCGACGCAGCGCTCGACAAACCGCGCGCTTCAATGATTGCAGCGCCGCGTTTTTGAACCGTCGGAATAAACGTATCGCGATACCAGGCTTGATCAACCAGCGTGTTCGCGGGTTTTCCACCCACCGTGGTATTGCTGATGTCGGGATATTGGGTGGCTGAGTGATTGCCCCAAATTGTCATTTTGTGAATGCTGGTGGATTCGGCGCCGGTCCTGTTGGCCATCTGCGAAATTGCCCGGTTGTGATCCAAGCGCGTCATCGCGGTAATATTTCCCGGCTGGATATCGGGCGCATTGGCTGTTGTGATCAGGGCATTGGTGTTGGCTGGATTGCCGACCACCAAGACTCGAATATCTTTCTTGGCATTATTGTTGATCGCTTTCCCTTGGACGGAAAAAATCTTGGAGTTGGCGGTCAACAGATCTTTCCGTTCCATCCCTTTGGTTCGCGGCATCGCGCCGACCAGCAACGCAAATTCTGAATCCGCAAACCCGACGTTGGGATCATCTGTCGCGACCACGCTGTGCAATAACGGAAATGCACAATCTTCCAGTTCCATTACGACCCCCTTCAGTGAATTCATCGCCGGAGTGATCTCCAGCAACTGCAAAATAACGGGCTGGTCGGGACCGAGCATGTTACCGGCGGCAATGCGAAATAGCAGTCCATAACTAATTTGGCCGGCAGCACCAGTCACAGTCACACGAACGGGAGCTTTCATCAGGTGGTTCCTTTAAGGGATCGACGGACGGCAGTTGATTTCCATCCGCGAATATGCCGCAGGAACCCGGTTTCTGCAAGGTGGTAGCGGCCTGAATTCACGGGCGTCTGGTCCGCCCAGGCCGTGCGGCTATTCCAAATCCGTGACTTCAATGCGATCCGGCAAATCCGGGCCCAAGCGGTTTTTTCGTTTCCAGGCACTGCTTAAAACCCAGACCGTCCAGAACATGCCGACGATCAACGCGATCAACATCGCTCCCCGAAAAAAATCGAGCTGCGTTTCGGCCAAGGCAATCAACAGGGGTTGACGTGAAATTATCAGCGGACTTAACTGGCCAGTCGCTTCGGCAGCATTAGTCATTTCTGATCCGTATTTCCAAAACCGAAAATAGAATCCGTTAACCCAAATCTGTTGGTTCTCAATCTGCGATGGAGTCATGCCGTCCGGCAACGAACGACAACACACCGTGACGGGAAACCGGCGATACAGCAAATCGTCGTTGCCCTCATTCTTCACGATCACTTGGGCGTCCAAATCGGGAAATACAACCAATTGAAAATAGTGCTCGAATTCCAGCGGTTCGCCAGCGGATACTGCCGGACGCTGCACTTGGGTACATTGTCGCACGCGCGCCCGAAAACCCACCGCGTTACCAAAACTTTCCGTCGAATTTCTCAACAACTCATCGCAATCCAGTAACTTTCCAACTGGCTCTCGGCGAATCCGCTCAACCGCCGAGAGGAACTGAAAAAAGACTTCCGCATCTGCGGTCCCCATGCCCTTGGTATGCTCGCGTCGCACCAGATCCAATCCGCCAATATCAACGCCCTGCTCGGCCAGCAACACAAGCGACTCAGTAACTTTCAGGTCCGGATTAACGGCTGTCGGAAACCAGCTTAAATGTTTCGCGATAAATAAGGGAATTTGGATCGGCGGCCCGTTATTCGTCGGTTGATTCGCTTGGTCATTCGAAGCGGGGTTCGATTCCAGATTCGCCGGTGCCTGGTCGTTCACTTCGACGGCATCGACCGGTAGATCGGGCTCCACGTTCGCGAACAAGAATCCGACAAACTGAATCGGCTCGTCCAAGGCAGTTGCCAACTTCCAGGCGGCCGGACTGCGCAACGTAATCACCTGAAATTTCTCACCCGAATCCGAGACACAGTCGGCCCGAAAGACGCTCGTGATCGGTGTGTCGTGATCGGTGCCCGGCATTGGGATGCGCGTAACTGATTTGACGCGACCTTGGCGCGCAAATACCCATAGCCGATATTCGGGCATATCGCCAATGATTTGGTGCCAAGAAACCTCTTTCGAAAATAAAGCGTACTTCCGCAAATTCTTCGCTGAGGTTTGCAGCACACGATAGATCATTTTGCGAAAAGCCACTCCCGTCACGTCGAGCGGTTGGCCATCGCGAATTTCGAAAGCCTCACTGACCGAGAACCCAGCCAGCTCAATTGGCGTTTGATCATGAGTCTGCGCATCGGTCGGAGCAGAAAAAAAACTGCCGGCTAGAATTCCGATCAACGTGATTATCCAGCGCCAATTGCCTCGTCGCGAAACCCGGATCGGATCGTTGGACAAACCAGGTTCAGTCATACAGTTCTCGAATCTTTTCGACATCGGTTTGCACATTCGGATCGTGGGCTAATCCGGATAACGACTGATTAATTTTTTTCGTCGTGTTAGGGCCGGGTTGAAAACGGGGTGTTTTCGAGTTTTGAAATACGCGCCAGGCAATGCCGGCGGCCAACAGCGGCAGCAGTACCAAGATCGCAATCCAGCCACCGGTTGGCACGTCAAACGTCGAGACTGGATTGTTTCCGGCCTGGACATCGGGCACGCAAGTGATGGTCCGGGCAAGAATGATGGGACTCTCGCTGACTTTCTCGGCGGCATCCAGATACGTGCGAACTTTGAAAAAAAGTCCGCTGGCTTCGATCCGTTCGTTGAGCTCTGAGTAATTTTCGGAAACCACCGGAAAATCGGCCGGCAGGTTCAGCGCATACACATAGTAGGGCGACACTTTCGAATCGACTGGCCGCACCAACAAGACGAAATAATGTGGAAAACCCAATTCGCTACTATCGACTTTTTCTCGTCGCGCCGATCGAACCCAGCCCCCGACCTGCACGGACCGTCCTCGATAAAATTCGGGTTGACTGGATAGTTGCAAATGAGTGGCCATTGACGGTTTCGCCAATTCTCCATTGACGATTTGCTCCCACATTCTCACCCAAGCTGGTGAATCTCCCTCCCAACCGATCGACGTATGGTCTTGCACCTGGGCAAAAATCAGCGGATCCAGCACAGCCTGAAGTCGCTCGATCTCGCGCAGTTGAGCAACAGTGAAATCTTGACCTGCGAGCGCCGCTTCGAACGCCGGCAATAGTTTTTTGCCGCAGCTCTGATCGAACTCAAATATCTCATCGGCCAATTTTGTTTTCGCTTCACTGCCGGACGGTAACACGGTCAATTGATCCAACAAGTCTCGGTGAAAAATTTGTCGTTGTTGACGCAAAATTTCGACCAACGATTCGAAAGCAGGTTGTTCCGAGGGATCCCACCGCTGATTGGTGCGAAGTGCCCTGAGAAACCGAAACATTTCGGCTTGCTGTTGCGCATTAAACTTCCGCACCATGTTCACGCAGAACCGCTGAGCACTGGGCGGATACGGAGTCGCCGGTTCGGGAGCTCGGGTCGTGTCGGAAAGCTCAACAAACTTGGCGATCCTGGCTGGGACTTCATCCTGTTCGCCGATGGTGGTTCGCTGGGCAAGCTCCGGGTCTTGGGCCAACTTGACAGTCGGTTCGTCGAGGCCCAACCAGGCCCATCGTTCCGGCTTGCCGACTTCCGTCATGGCAAATATGACCACCACCAACATCGCCATCAGCATCAGCAATTGCAACTGGGCCGCTCGTCCCGTTGAATCTCGCGGAGAAAAGACCGACTTGGCCCTCAAGCGTGGGGATTCGTCGACAATTTCCGGGGCTGATATTTCTGCCTCGGCATTCAGCGGTTCGTGTTCGTCGTCGAAATTCATAGGAAATTTTTCGTTCTATTGGTCCGCAAAAATCGCCAGCACAAATCCAACCCGCGAAAAAGATCGGTTCGCCAAAGATTGTCTGCCCACAGGCAGCGGCGGATACCGTTTTTTATTATCATAGAGTCTCTCTTTCGCCTGTAGTAGCGTACCACCGAATGATGTTGAAATGGATGCAAATTAACAAATCGGCCAGGACCATGTAGTCCCCCGGTTACATTCAGCGTCGTCCACCGTGGTCACCGAGAATATATTGAGGAAATCCGCACCGTGTCGAAAATTGCGATCAACCTGACTTTTGTGCTTGGTAGCTTCGTTTCCGTCATCGCCGCCGCAGACGAACCGGCCGAACGTTTTCTCCAAGCGCTGCGTGACGAAGGATATTTCGATGTCGCTGTCGACTATTTAAGCAGTTTGGAAAACAGTGACTTGATTTCTGACGAGTTCCGTCAACAGCTTCCCTTTGAAAAAGCGGAGACGATGGTCGCCAGTGTCAAAACCGTGCGCGACCCGAAAGTCGCTGACGCACGTCTGAACGAGGCTCAAAAAATACTGTCGGAGTTTGCGGGACGGAACCAATCCCTGGAATCGTTGGCCAGAACGTTGCGTTACCAAGGCAACCTGTATTATAGCCGTGTGAAAGTGAATGATTTGTTGGGCGCGTCGGACCGTTTGACCGCGACGGAAAAAGAAGTCTTCGCCAACCAATCTCGCGAACTGTTAAAAAATGCGCTCGCCAGTTATCAGCAAGCGCGGGAGAAAGTTCGTCAATTGATTGATCCCGCCAGTCCGGACGGACTCAAGATCGATCCGCAGGATCCGTCTACGCTAGCCAAAGTGAAGCAGTTCAAGACACTGTATACGGACATTCGAGTTCGTGTCCCGTTAGTCATCGAACAATTGGCCGACACTTACCCAGACAATCATCCCGAACGCATCACGAATCTGACCAATGCGGTCAGTGAATACAAAGATGTTTATGCGGACTATTCCAATTTTCCCGCTGGCTTGGACGCATTGTTGTTTGCCGCGCGCTGTAGCCAAAAATTGGGACAGCATAAAGAAGCGGTGTTCTTGCTGGAAGATATTTTCAATTTCAGCGACAGCAGTACGTTTCGGAAATTGAAACGCAGCGCGTTCCTGGTTGCCTGCGACAGTTGGAATAAACTCGAAACGTATCCTGCCGCCGAAGTTAATGCCCGGCTCGAGCCGGTTGTTGCCGCCCTCAATCGCGAAGAAATTCGCGACCCAGCCTGGCTGCGAATTCAAATGGAACTGGCTATTGCCAAACACCAACTGGCGGTTGAAGTCCGCGCTGCCGGAGGCGCCCGATCGAGTAGTGATTCCGATGACTTTGATCGACAAGCGGCGAAACTCCTGCGGGGCATCGTCCGTATTCCGGGCGAACATCGCGAACGCGCCGAACAGCTGATTTCGGAATGGAATATTTCGATTGCGACCAAAGCCGAGCCCGAATCCAAAGCTCCGGCCACGTTCGTGGACGCCAAGCAAAAAGCCCAAGATCTGGTGCTGGAAATCGAGACGCTGTTGGGCGAAAACAGCCAGTTGAAACGGCAACTCGCCTCCGCTGCAGAGTCCGACAAACCATCGACTAAAACCTTGCTTGCTGAGTCCACGGAACGACTTAATGAACAGGCACTTGCAGCGTTGACCATCCTGGATTCCACGTTGGATCTGGCAGATGACACGACCGCCCGCGCCGATATCAATTCCATTCGCTCGTTACAGTCGTTTTGTTATTTCGCGATGGGACAGTATTTCGAATCGGCAGTCATTGGTGAGTTCTTGCTGGACAAATATCCGACAGTGGATGGTACTCGAGCCGCGACGACGCTGATGATTCAAAGCTATATGCAACTGTATGATCAAGCCGCCGAGGCGGACAAGAGCTATGAACTCAGCCGTTTAACCCGAGCCTGCACCGCGGTCGTGGAACGCTGGCCGGGATCATCGGAGACGGGCCTGGCTGCCAGTACGTTGGTCCGATTGGCGATTACCCAAAAAGATTTTGCCACGGCAGAAAAATACTTCGCCCAACTACCGGAAAATTATGCCGGCCGGAGTCAACTGGCATCGCGACTGGGACAACGAATGTGGTTCGATTATCGAGCGAAACTGGCTAACACGTCGGACCGTCAAGTATTGGATCCCCAATTGAGACAGGCTAAAGCGTTTTTGGAGCTGGGTGCGCGCGAAGCGACTCTCGATAAGCTCGATTACGAAACAGCGCTTGGCTGTCTACTGTTGGTCGATGCCCATCTCGAGGCCGGCGAGATCGAACTTGCTGTGCAGCAACTGGAGAATTCCGAAATTGCTCCACTTGATTTAATCAAACAAAAACACCCGGTGATTACGCAATCTCCGTCAGCCAGTTTGTTTAAACAGGAGTCCTACAAGATTGCCATTAAGGCGTATCTCGCCTCGATACACCACAGCGACAATCCGCAGGGCTGGATTGATAAAGCCAGTGGGGTCATTGCAGCCATGCGGGAAGAAATGGAAGCCAATGACGATCCCCAAGCCCGTCAACGAGTGACACAAATCTATGGGCTGATCGCGACAGAGTTACTAGCTCAGTTTGAAGCGTTAAGCTCTACCGAAGAAAAAGCCAAATTCGCCAACAGCCTTTTGTCGTTTTTGGCTTCTATCGAAAAAGATTCCAACGATGCCCGCATCGTATTGTGGGCGGGCTCGACGTTGTTGAACGTCGCTCAATCCGTCAACGATTTGGGACAGCCGAACGAAGCGAAACCGCTATTCCAACAGGCTGTTTCGGCGCTCAGTCGCGCCGAAACGCTGGGATTTGCCGGCGATCCTCAAGCGCCAGCAATGACCACGGAGCTGCAACGCCAACGCGCCTTGGCTCAACGCGGCAGCGGTAATTTTGAGGAGGCGATTGAACAGTTCGTCTTGATCCTGGAAAAAAATCCCAGGAATTTGAAAGTACAACTAAATGCCGCCGAGACTTTGCAAGCCTGGGGAAAATCGGCGGGCCGCTCAAAATTGTATACCGAGGCCGTGATGGGCGCTCGTCCATTTACTGATCCAACAACCAAACGACCGAGCAAGTTGATTTGGGGATGGGAGAAACTCTTCAAAGCCACTCGCGGCAATGAAAAAACCAAGGACGCATTTTATCAGTCGCTCTATCAATTGGCCGAGTGCCGAATGGAGTATGGGTTGCTCGAAAAAAATAAGGAAGCAATTGCCTCCGCTTTACAAGAAATCGAAAACGCCGAGAAACGAGATCCAGAACTGGGAGGAGCAATTTGGAAACCCAAATTCGTCGAACTAAAAAACCGGATCAAACAAAATATGCCGCAGTAAACTCTGTTTAACTTCGCGTCCCGTTCTGCCCACTGACCCTACATCCAATTTTGCACTCCAACCCAGTACGCCCATGCTTATCCGAATTCAAACACGCTTGCTTCTAACGATCTTTCTGGTTGGCGGAATCTGCCACCAACTCACGTGCCCGATTGCCGCCCGAGCCCAAGACGAAACGGTGCACCGTTTACGTGCTGACGGTGGAACCTCCAAAGTTAGTGGCAAGGTCACGGAGATTACCCCCTTCGGTGTAACCGTGCAATCCAGTGGTGGACCACAGGAAATTCCCTTTGCCGAAATCGACAAAGTTGTCACGATCAATGAACCCTTGGAAGTCGGTCGAGCTCGCGATCGCCTTGAAGCCGGACGCTTTGATGATGTTCTCGAGGAACTGCAAAAGATAACGGATCCGAACAAAGCGCCAGCGGCTAGAAAAGAGATTGAATTTTTGACCGCCGCGGCCACCGCGCAAATTGCCCTGCGTGGTGGAAGTGTGACCGCTCAGGATGCCGGCCGAACGATGGTTGAGTACTTGAAGAACAACCCCAACTCTTACCATTTCTTTCCCGGCACGGAATTGTTAGGCAAACTGTTGTTAGCAGTCGGCCGTCCTGAATTGGCTGAACCCGAGTTTGCCAAATTGATCGAATCTAAATCGAAGGCCATGATTCTCCGAGGGTATTTCAGTCGTGGCGAAACGTTAATTGAAATGGGAAAACTCGCCGACGCCACGAATTCGTTTCAGGCGATTCAATCCATGGAGGCGAATGACGATATAACCCAATCCTACAAGTTGCTCGCCAAAGTTCGGCAAGCCAAAGCCCAAGCCTTGCAAGGACAATTTGCCGAGGCGATTCAGGTGATTCAGGACGTCATCAAGGTCGAGAGTCCCGACAATGAACTCCTGTTCGCGTATGCCTACAACTCATTGGGTACAGCTCAATTACAAGCCGGCAACCTGAAGGAAGCAGCCACGGCATTCTTACATACCGAGTTGTTGTATTCCAGTCAGACCGAACCGCATGCCGAAGCGTTGTATCAACTGGCATTGATCTGGCCTCAACTGGAACAAACGGATCGAGCCAGTCGAGCCCGCAACACGTTGAAAACCCGTTATCGCAATTCCTTTTGGGCGACCAAGCTATAGCGCGTTTTCCTGGTTCGAGGTCCTATTTGATTCCCCGGTTTATTGCTCTTACATTGAATAACTATTGCCCGTGATCCAAGAACGACTCGGCTCTACCGGTTCCGTCGCCAACCGGAAATTTGCCATCATCACTTCCCAATACAATCGCGATATCACGCAAAAATTGTTCCAAGGGGCGGTGCAAACATTGCGAGCCCACCAAGTACCGGATGAGAATATTCTCGCCGTTTGGGTACCCGGCGCCTGGGAAATTCCTTTGGCCGCGCAACACGTATTGAAGTATCAAAATCCCGATGCGGTCATTTGTCTAGGCTGTGTGATCCGAGGCGAAACGACCCATGATCAACACATCAACACCACCGTCAGCCACAATCTGGGACAACTCGGATTGGAATACGGCATTCCGGTCGGTTTTGGTTTGTTGACTTGCAACACGTGGGATCAAGCCGAACAGCGCGCCGGTGGCAAAGTCGGCAACAAAGGAATCGAGTCCGCCGAAGCCGTGATCCAAATGCTGCGACTTTACGACACCATCGGCCAAACCGATTCGTAGAAATCTGCCGTTAAGTCAAACAGGCGATCAGCAGTACGCCCATGTACAACGGCAAGTACAGCAACGAGACTCGCATCAATTTCCGGGCGGTCCCATCGTTGCGGTCGCGATTGAATGCCAGCGAAGCTTGCAGATAATACCAACCCAAAATCAGCGCCAACACGATCAGCAGCCCGCCCTGAAACCAGGTCCGTACGCAACATGCTGGAATTAGACTGACGACCATCAGCAGCACGGCGGTCAACACGGCTTTGCGACCGGCGGCCCGGCCGGTCGGCTCGGTTACGGTCAACATCTGCATGCCGCCGGCGCGATATTGGTCGCGATACTTCCAGGCAATCGCCATGAAATGCGGAAACTGCCACAGGAATAGTACGCCAAAAAAAGCCCATCCGATCAGACCGACAGTTTGGGTGGTCGCCAACGAGCCCATCAAGATCGGCAACGCGCCGGCGACTGCGCCGACCTCAGTGTTGGACCAGTGCTTGCGTTTCAGCGGTGTATAAATAAACGCATAGAGGATCCAGTTGGCAACCCCGCAGGCGGCCGTTTGCCAATTGACCATTTCGAACAGAATCACTGTTCCACTGCCAATCGTCACGGCGGCAAACAAGGCGACTTCCGTCGAAGTAAGTTTTTGAGCTGGCAGCGGTCGCTGGGCTGTCCGAGGCATCAGGAAATCCGTGTACCGCTCAATGTACATGTTCATCGCATTACCGCTGGCCGCGACCAACAACATACCGACCAAGCCACCGAATAACGTCAGCGGAACGATCGGCTGACCGGCAGTATGTGCGGCCAAGACAGCTGCGACGGCGAATGTGATCAACACCATTACCGAGATTCGCAGCTTGGTCAATTCGATGTAAGCCTGCCAGCGCGATGATTGCGCCGTCGTCGAATTCATGGGCGAGCTTGCCATTTCCATCTCGGCGTTATTGGAGAGAGTTGTCATGAGTGTAAATTCTGCCTTGCTTGGGGTCGGAAATCCAGCGGGTACGAGTTGATTGACGATAAACCAATCAAAACACTTCAACGAAAAGAAGCAGGAATTAAAGCATCAATTTCAGGAAACTGGCTCCCCTCACCCCCAGCCCCTCTCCCCGTGAATTCGGTCAGCGATTAGTTGGAACGGTTTGCTTTTTTGTCCGAATTCACGGGGAGAGCGATGGTCTTAGTTCTGGTCAATACTTAAAGCGAAAAATTTAAATTTTTCGTCACAAATTTCAGTGTGGTCGGGGGCCAGCCCCCGAACCCCCGAGATTTTTTTTTGGCATGACGCCGGTGT
>JANNWZ010000174.1:0-10374 GCA_031409295.1 Mariniblastus sp. | reverse complement strand
CACCGCCGCTAATGTCTGCACGGTGTCGCTGACATCGGACATGTCAACATCGATTCCCCGTTTGGCCGGGCCAACAATCGTGATTGAGTCCGGGTCACAGCTCAATTCGCAACCCATCGCCTGCAGACAGCGAGTGAATCCAACATCGCCTTGTATGGATTGTTGATTGAGCCCTTGGACAGTCGCGCGCCCGCCGCAAATCGCCGCCGCCGCCCAAAAATAACTGGCCGCCGAAGCATCCGGTTCGATCTGATAGTCGCGACCCTGGTATTTCTGCAACGCTGAAATTT
Organism: Mariniblastus sp.; assembly: GCA_031409295.1. Lineage (GTDB taxonomy): Bacteria > Planctomycetota > Planctomycetia > Pirellulales > Pirellulaceae > Mariniblastus. The sequence continues at coordinate 10,084 of JANNWZ010000174.1, read as the reverse complement.
CAAACCGATTCAATGCGTCATTACTGCAACATTCGACGCCGAAGGACCGCATCAACTCCATTGTCATTTGAAGATACGGCTTGGAAATCAGGCGACCTTCAGTCTCAACGCTCATGTCGTTTTCCGCCAATGGTGCAGCCATCAGTAGACCGCTGAGGTATTGGCTGGACAGATCGCCGCGAATTTTTACGCGACCGCCAGCCAACCGAGTCGAATCAATGCGAACTGGCGGACACTGTCCAGGCGATTCAGCAATGATGTTGGCACCAAGTGCTGCGAGCGAATCCACGAGTGGACCAATCGGTCGTTCGCGCATTCGAGACACTCCATCCAATCGATACCTCCCACCGGACACGGCCAAGGCTGCGGTCAGAAACCGGATCGTGGTGCCACTATTCTCCACAAACAACTCCGCGGTAGATCGTGGAAATCGTCCGCCGGCGCCGATCACCGTCAACCAATTCAGATTGGTATCGTGTGTTATGACAATCCCCAATCGAGTCAATGATTCGATCATGACCCGCGTATCATCACTTTCCAGCGCACCTCGCAAACACGATGGGCCATGGGCCAATGCCGCAATCAGCAATGCGCGATTGGTGATACTCTTGGAACCGGGAGGCTGAATCGTCCCGTTAAGATCGCCTGCCACGGGTTGCATCGCGACTGCGTCACTCATCATCAATTGGTTTCGGCAATCTTGTATAAGTATTTATGGCTGCGCACATACAAAGCCCCATCGGAAATCGCCGGCGATCCAAGAAAAACCTCGTCGGCACCAAAATCGTGTTCGTGAACGACGGTCGGCTTGGCTCCCAACTGGACCACGTGGGACTTACCGTTCTGGGTGAAAAAATACATGTGATCGGCGGCTACGACCGGCGTCGACCAAATCGAGCGTGGTTCACAGACTCGCAATTTTTCGCCGGCAGCACCATCGGACGTACTGTACGCCGTTAATACTCCTGCGCCATTAAGCGCGTAAACCCGATTGCCATAGACCACACCGCTGGCGGAGCTCGGGCGCAAGGCTGAAGAATTCCAGATTTTTTCGAACCGCCCATCCCCGGTAATGGCGAAAGCCGTCGTCCCATCCAGGGGCACATACAAGCGACCGTTCTCAACTGCGGCTGAGGAGATCGAGCTGCATTCACCGGTTTGTTTGAAGACAGTTTTGCCGGTCTTGATATCCAACACGTCAAATCCGGCATTGGCTTGCAACACGACCATCGCTGGAGCTGTGTTGGACGTCAATAACAAGGGGGACGTCCATACAGCTTCCTTGCTGCGAGGTACCGACCACAGAGTTGTACCGTCGGTTGCATTCAAACCCGTCGCAAACGAATCCCCCTGGCATTCAACCTGAACTACGACCACCCCATCATGGACAATCGGGGACGACGCCATGCCGACATCGTTGCCGGCCTTGGGATGATCCACAGCCAACCCTCGATACCAGACTAGATTTCCAGCAAGATCGAGACAGGCCAAGTCGTTCGAAGAGAAGAAAGCATAAATTTGTTTGCCATCGGTCGTTGGGGTCGGTGCGGCGTTGGCGCTTAACTCGTGACAATAACATCGTCCCGTCGCCCACAGTTTTTGAGTCCACTTGATTTTCCCGGTCAATACGTCGATCGATTGCACAAACAACTGGTCTTGATCGGCGCCACCGGAACTGGTCACGATCACCTGGTGGTCAACAACGATCGGTCCGGAAGCCCCTTTTCCTGGCAGCTCAGTTTTCCACGCGATATTCTGCTGGTCGTCAAATTTTGTGGGCACCGCCGATTCACCGACACTGACTCCTCCGGCACCGCGAAATTGAGTCCAGTCATCGGCGACGACGTGGGACGCCCAGCTAATGAGCAATACGATCGAGAAACTAAAACATATTTTCATGACAAATCTCTCGGGAGTGTTGATTTCAAAAAATTAAGATGGTTCGAAACAGGCAGTCGTTTAAGCAACCAGTGCCGATTCATAATTAAGGTAATCCGTCGACAACGATCGAAAAGAAATTCGGTTAAGGAAATCTTTACTCTTGAGCCGCAACAGGCGGCACTGGCTGAATGGCCTTGCCACTGGCATCGCAAACTCGCAATTGGAATTCCCAATCCTGTGCCCAAGGTTCAGTTTGTTCGTTCTGGCAGATTTTTACCAGGATTTCATTTTTGCCGGCTTTGAAATTCGCGGTTCCGGAAAACTTGTCGATCGAATTACTGTTGTGATAGATTTCGTTCGACATTACCAATTCGCCATTGACCCAAACCTTGGTTGCATTGGGCGTACCAATCCGCAGCTCGACAGTCTGCGCCTGATCCGCATCGAAAGTTGTCGTGGCATAAACCGTGGCGCCTTTTATTTTTCCGATCAGTTGATTCAAGTTCAGTACGCCGACAGTACTGTTGCTCGTATACAGGGTCCACTTGGCGTCCTCAGCCGCGAGATTCGTAAAACTTGCTGCTAGATCGATTTTCGGAAGTTCTATTTCCGGACCGGAGGCAACATCAAAACCAGCCTGTTTCTGATTGTCAAACGCACCGACCAGATGCCAGGACTTGAGAAAGCCCAATTGTTTTTGTAAATCAACGGCGATCCCGTTGTCCCCCAGCAGCTTGGCGATTTTTTGAACTTGTTCAATATTGCGCGCCTTATTTAGCGCGATTGCCAGCAGGCCAACCTTCTCAACTGGTTGGGACGCCAACTCGGCTTGCTTGATTTGCCATTCGATGGCTTTCGCCCGCAGAGGCAAACTGGGATCATCGATCAAAGTCGGAATGATTTTTTCCGCCAAGGTCTGGTCGTTCTCCGTCAGCAGATCGAACGCCAACAATCGGCCCAAGTGGCTATGCGTTGTTTCGGCGAAATAGGTTTCGATTTTGGCTCGCGGCAACTCGCCACCCCGACCGACAATCGACAACACGGCACTGCGCAACCAATTGGTGGCCAACCGATTGGCCCCATCCATGCCCAATAATATTTCCGGGACCCGCTCGACTGCCGCCGCATTAATGACCTTCATGGCCGGCACTGCCTCCGCGTGTCCTTGGCCATTGACATCGACTGATCGGACATTCGCCAACGCCTGTTGAAGCAAATCGTCAGCCCAAAGCCTTCCGCGGGCAGACGAACTGACGATGAGCAAAAAAATGACCACTGTTTTCAAAACGTTCCCACGAAATGGCAAACATCGACACAGTCTGGCTCTAAATTGTTGAGAGAAATAAATATTGAGCATGTCATTCACACTAGAAAGGGACGAATTGTCAAAATGCTTCACGAATCAAAAAGAGAGCTTGACTAATGGGAGTCGGCTCTTAAATGGATAGAAGTTCTTGCTTGAGCTGGCGCATGATCCTATACTCTGAGCTTCCACCGCGAAACCAATTTACCACAATCTTTGTGATAGGTACCTTCATGAATCAAGAATTCAATCGACGTCAATTTCTGGTAACCTCGGGAACGGTAGCCGCCGTCGCCGGAACGGTTGGCAGCCTTAGCCAATTCGCTCATTCGGCTGGCAATTCAACTCAGGAAAAATCCAGTCCAAATGATTTGTTCAAAATTTCACTGGCCGAGTGGTCGCTGCATCGGTCCATTCAGGCTGGCAAGATTGAAAATCTGGATTTCCCCGGGATCGCCAAACAGGAGTTCGGCATCGACGGCGTGGAATACGTCAATCAATTTTTTAAGGACAAAGCTCGCGACGAGAAATACCTCGGGGAATTGAAAAAACGTTGTGCCGATAATGGCGTGACATCGGTACTCATCATGATCGACGGGGAAGGTCAATTAGGGGACCCTGACGCTGCCGCTCGCCGGAAAGCGGCGGAAAACCATTTCGGTTGGGTCGATGCCGCCCTGTTTTTAGGATGCCATTCCATTCGGGTTAACGCCGGTTCGTCAGGCCAATACGATGAACAAGCCAAACTGGCTGCTGATGGCCTGCGTCAAGTCTGCGAGTATGCAGCGCCCAAGAAAATAAATGTGATCGTCGAGAACCACGGCGGATTGTCGTCCAATGGTCAATGGTTGGCCCGCGTGATTCGTTCGGTGGGGATGGACAACTGCGGTACACTACCCGATTTTGGAAATTTTCAGATCAGCGACCACGAAAAATACGACCGCTATTTAGGGGTCGCCGCGATGATGCCATTTGCCAAAGCGGTCAGTGCCAAGAGCCATGATTTTGCTGACGATGGCCACGAAACAAATACGGACTATTTAAAGATGATGCGAATTGTCATGGATGCCGGATACCATGGGTACGTCGGTATTGAATATGAAGGGGGCCAGCTCGATGAATACGCCGGAATCCGTGCGACCCAAAAACTCCTGGAAAGCTGCCGCGAACAACTAGCGAAAGCCTAATCTTCAAACGATCTTGGCTCGACGCTAAATCGTGACAACTTAAATTTCCCAAACTGCCTGTCCGCTGAAACGGACAGGCTTTTTTCGTAAATTTGGCAATTCTGTCGACAAATCGAACCACTGGACACTTGGAATACGAGACATCGCTAGGTGCACAAACTTTATGCACATTCGACATGCCTGATTTTAAGGCACCACTGCGCGGTGGATTTGCAGGATTCGAAATTTGACCTAAGTGCCAGCAGTTATTTGACATTACGCAAAGTGCTTGCCCCTGGGCGGATAGTGGGTTGTTTCGTGGCCGCAGTCGGGAAACTGATCTCGCGGCAGTTTTTAAAAACGAGTAAATAAACCCACTGAATTTCCGCACACATGCGAAAGGAGTCTATTGTGAATGATGTCATGGTCTCAACCGAAGGATTTACTGGCCGTTGCCAAAAGGTATTACAAGTCGCGCGCCAGCTCTATCAGGGCAAGCCTGATTGGGTGACCTTTTTCCGAGAAACGTTGGGGGTCAACGGTGCTGCCCGTTCCGTTTTTCCTTCCCAAGAAGAATACGTCAAATTTGAACAATCCGATGAATTCGCCGAGATTCAAAAACTGGTCGCCGGCTTGCGAACCCGACGAGCCGGAGGGGGCAAGAACGAACCGACTCGTGTCATTACGGTTCGGCTTCCCGAAAGCTTGCACGAAGCATTGAAGGCCGAAGCCAGCGATCACAACACGAGCATGAACAAGCTTTGCATCTCGAAACTGCTCCAGGTGTTGATCGACAACGAAAAGCAAAATCAAGCTGCCGCCGCCAGCCAAATTCCGGCTCGCGCGAACACGCTGCCGATCAGTTCGTCGCTGGCGACCGGATTGCCGAGCAACCCGGCGATCGTCGCCAGTCCGGCTCAGAGCCCTAATTTCCGTTCGACTTATGGTCAGCCGGCAGCTAACATGGCGCAAGTTCGCCGTTTTGGTCAGTAGTCGCTAGTTACCGCGCATAGCACTTTCCGTCAAACGCACCGCAGCCTGTTTGGTTGAGGTGCTTTTTGTCGTGCGTGGCGGAACTTGACCGTTCGAAGCGGATCTCGAACCCATTGGGCGCAGCGTCATTCCTGAGCCAGTTGCAAAATTATCCGTGACGATTTCGCGATCCACGACCGTCGCGACAACCCAGGCCGAAAATTTCTTGAACCCGCCAACTAATCAATGGGACGTGATCATCATCGGTGGTGGTGCGGCAGGACTTATGGCGGCAACGAGCGCCGGCCAACGCGGTAAGCGCGTGTTGTTGTTGGAAAAAAACCGGAAGATCGGTGTCAAGATCCTGATGTCCGGCGGTACTCGCTGCAATATCACACATCACTGTGACAATCCGGGCATCATCCGAGCCTTTGGCCCGCAGGGGAAATTTTTGCATTCTGCGCTCGCTGCCTTGTCGCCATTGGAAGTCATCAAGAAAATTGAAAGCCAGGGGGTCGCCACGAAGATCGAATCGACCGGGAAAATTTTTCCGGTCAGTAATAAAGCGATTGATGTTCGCGATGCATTGGTCGCATTGGCGATTACCGCTGGCGCCACGATCTTGCCCGAACATCCCGTCTTGCAACTTCAACGCCGGGATCATGAATTCGAGTTGACAACTCCGCAGGGACATTTCACCGCCCCCTCGATCATCATCACGACGGGTGGCAAATCGTATCCCGGTTGCGGGACAACGGGCGACGGTTACGGTTGGGCACAACAATTTGGTCACACGATCGTGGATACGTTCCCCGCGCTCACGCCGATTCTGACCAGCTGCCGATGGGCGCACGGACTGCAAGGACTCACCCTTGATTCGGTCAATGTTCGCGTGATGCAAACGAACAACCTGGTTTCGATTGAGGGTGGCGTCGAGCACTCAATGACGCGTCAATTAGACCAACCCACCCAGGTCAGCCCGGGGCGAATTCTCGCACAACGAGAGGGTTCGTTCTTGTTTACGCACTGGGGATTTTCCGGTCCTGCGGTACTCGATGTCAGCCGCGAGGTCGCGCGGCATCCAGCCCGCAAGACACTGGAACTGGTTTGCGATTTCCTGCCAATGAAATCGAAGGAACAATTATTCGCATACCTCATTGAACGAAAGTTGGTTGATGGCAAACAGACGACCAGCAATCTGTTACCGGAAATTTTTCCACGACGACTGCAAGAAGAACTACTGTTAGCAGCCGGGATCGCCTCGACCTCGCGCAACGCAGAGCTTTCCAAAAAATCACTGACCTCAATTGCGGACCATATAAAAAACTCGCGATTTCCAATTTCCGGCACACTGGGTTTTGAAAAAGCGGAAGTCACCTCGGGAGGCGTCAGCCTTTCCGAAGTGGACAGCAAGACCATGCGCAGCAAACTGACCGCAGGCCTATTCTTCGCCGGCGAAATTCTTGATCTCGACGGCCGCATCGGTGGCTTCAACTTTCAATCCGCGTTCAGCACGGGTTGGTTGGCCGGCCAATGGGCTTGATTGTATCGCCATTCTAACCGTCAGCAAACGATCGGCGCATCTGCGGCGTGATCAAAAACCTGTGCTGGTTATTCAACCAGTGATGAATTTTTCTGGTGAACCGACGCCACACGCAACTGGCCTCGTCGATTCAATCGTCATATCCGTTTTTTTTTGAAATCAAGGGCAAACACTCTCCAGCTCCTTCGATCACTAATTCGCATCGGTATCTAGGGTGGCCATTGAATACCGGTGTCGGAAATCAGCCGCCATATTACCGCCATCTATCAATTGCAAGGCATTGTCCGTGAAGCTCGAAAAAATTCTTTCATCAACTTTGCTACCGTCATTGCCTCGAGTCGCGGTAAAATTGCTGGAGCTTTCCAAAGATCCTGATTCCTGCATTGATGACGTCGTGCAAGCCGTCAAAATGGACCCGGCGATTTCGATTCAAATTCTGAAATCGGCGAATTCGTCCTATTTTTCGTTTCGGACCGAAATCAAGTCGATCGAACGAGCTGTTCCCCTGCTGGGAACCAATGTCATTTCGTCACTCGTGTTGTGTTTCTCGTTGGTCGACTCACTGACATCGAAAGGCCCGTTGGCAAAGCATTTCCGTCAATATTGGCGACAATCCATTTCCAATGCGGCGGCCGCGGAGATGATCGGGAAAATTTCTGGCCAAGGATTGGCCTGCGAAAACTTTCTGGCCGGACTGTTAACCGATGTGGGGCAATTGGCATTGCTCAGTACCCTCGCTGATTTCTATCTGCCCGTACTTGAGGCTTTCGAAAAAAACGGACAAATCTTTTTGACCGACGCAGAGAATGAGCAGTTCGATTATAACCATGCCATTGTCGGTGCGGAACTCTTGAAGAAATGGGGACTCGATCCATGCCTTAGCGATGTTGCGCGCTGCCACCATTTCGAACTCCAGGAAATCGAGGCTAAACACGAGGTCGCCCATTTTGAATTAATCAAGACGGTCACGTTGGCCGCTACGGTCTCGGATTACTTTTGTTGCACGAATGTCGCGGTGGCGCGCAATCGCCTGCTGGCGTTGGGAGATCGTTTGTTCGGCTGGGATGTCGCGGCCTGCGAAGACATGCTGGACCAAGTGCGTGCGAGAATCGACAGCGTCGCCGAAATGTTTTCCGTCGACGTTTCGGACATGGCTGATCCTCGCGAATTGTTGGTACTAGCCAACGAGCAGTTGGCCCAAGTTGCCATTCGAAATCAGGCGGCAACTTTTGAAGCACATCTGCAACGACAACATTTTGAGCAAGCGAATCTGAAGTTGGAAGATCAGAATATGTTGTTGCGAAAACAAGCGTTCATTGATCCTTTGACGGAAGTCTATAATCGCCGCTTCTTTGACGAATCACTCGACCGAGAAATATTGCGATGTCGGCGGGAAGGGACCCGGATCGGAATCATCATGATCGACATCGATCTATTCAAAAAACTCAACGACACACATGGACATTTGTTAGGGGACTTCGTATTGAAAGAAGTCGCGGCCACACTTCGCCATGCCGTGCGAGAATCCGACATTGTCGCTCGGTTTGGCGGTGAAGAGTTTATTGTGATGGCGCATCAGCCAACGGCAGAAGGCATCCAGGTTCTCGCCGAGCGACTGCGTCGTTCGATCGAAGCGTTGCGAATCGAAGCGAAAGCGACCCTCATCCCGGTAACCGTCAGCATTGGTGCGACCCTGTCACTTGTTGATTGCGACAACACGGCCGAAATGCGTGAACAGCTGATCTCAATTGCTGACCAGATGCTTTATCATTCCAAACAGAACGGTCGCAATCAGGTTAACGTCAATCTCCCGGGGCCGATCAAATATCCGGCGGCTTGCCTTCACCCTTCAACTCAAAACTCGACACCGACCCTGTCGACACTCAACTAATTCTTCGTAATCGCGGAATCTGCAAGCTGTTCGCCATTTGATCGATATGATCCAATCTAGGGTTCACATCTTGTTGGCTTGAGAACCGAAATGCTCTTTCCGATTAGCGACGATGACCGCGAGATCATCAAACCGATTTTTGTTACCTATTTGCTGTTGGCAATCAACGTTGGCGTGTTTCTGTACCAACTTTCCAATCCGGATTTCACGTACGGCTGGAGTGTGATTCCCGCCGAAATCACATCCGGGCGGGACTTGCTCGAACCGCAAGTTATCAGAATTTCCGCGACTGAATCCGTTGAGATCCCACAATCACCTGGGCCGCCAATTGTTTGGTTGACTCTGTTAACGTCGATGTTCATGCACGGCGGTTTCGGGCATCTCGCGGGCAACATGTTGTATCTGTACATTTTTGGCGACAATGTCGAAAATCGGTTTGGGCACATCCCCTTCCTGGTGTTCTATTTATTGGCTGGAATTGTCGGCAGTTTGGCACAGGTGTTTGCTGATCCCACGGGTGTCATTCCCAATCTGGGAGCATCGGGCGCAATCGCCGGCGTGATGGGGGCCTATCTCGTGTTGTTTCCGCGCAACCGCGTCAACGCCGTTTTTCTGTATACCATTATTTCCATCCCCGCGGTGTTGGTGTTGGGCCTCTGGATCGCCATGCAATTATTTAGCAGCTATGGCTCGATCATGGCGACGGAGAATGCGAATGGTGGTGTGGCTTACCTGGCGCATGTTGGCGGATTCATGACTGGCGTGTCGGCGGCTTTGATTTGGCGCCCGCGAATCGAGGAAGAACCTGATTCCGTGCTGCGACGACAATACGATCGTGATCCACGCGTTCGTCGGATTTGGTAAATAGATAGACCCCATCAACCGCCCAGCGTTGGAGGCCGGCATGTCGACGACTCAATTTCGTCCCACGTTTTCGCTACCTACCAAAAATAGTCCGCTCGAAGTAATTGGCTCAGTCAAGCGTCTGGTTGAATCGATGCCCCTGGAATATCAGGGACAGTTTACCAACGAACACGCGATGATCTCGATCGTGGACTCCAAACGACATTTTTGGTCCCCCTGTTTACAACTGGAGCTGCGTCAGAACGATCAGCAACGAGAAATTTTCGGACGTTTTAGTCCCCATCCGAGTATCTGGACCGCCATCATGCTAACACATCTGGCGATTGGGATCAGTTTGTTCTTTGCATTGATGGTCGGCGTAGCACAACAATTATCCGGCGAGTCCCCATGGGCCTACGGTGTCGTTCCGATCGGGTTGCTGATGGCGCTGGGACTCTGGTTCATTTCACAAACCGGTCAACGTC
>JANNWZ010000173.1:0-2018 GCA_031409295.1 Mariniblastus sp. | reverse complement strand
CCCGATCCGAAGGGCAGTTGTGGGGTGAGAATCAAGGGTCCAACAAAGCGCACGAAAATAAAACAAAAAGCAGCTGCGTACCGTCGCTAAACTAGGACGCAGCTGCCGCGTGCTCGATGCCTCATTGACGCACCGGCGACTCTCCCCCAAAATTCGGAGTGACTTTGATCAAGTGGCGAATTCAACCGTCCGAATTTTGGGGGCGAGGGGGAGTAAATGACTTTTTTTGATTTGGCCGCGAACAAAAAAGGAACTTTTCGTAAACGCAATTTCCAGCTGTCAATACCAAATTTTTGACAGCCCAGGATTACCCGGGGTCTTCCCTTCAGACGGGTGGGCAAAAAAATAGTCCAGCGATTCGACGCTGGGCTATTTCCAATACACACGACTACCACGAGCATTCCAATAAATCCCGCGAACCGAATTTAGAGTGACCTATTCATCGGGACGCAAATTTTCGCCGTTGGCCGGCGTTTCACCAGCCGACCAGGCTGGATCGGAAACGCCGGAGTTTGCGGCGCGAACCGAGCCGTCAGCCATGGCCATGTGCACGATATCCGCGGACAGACTTTGTGATTTCAGCGGATGCGCAGCGTTTGGTGCCACGCCGAATTCGGGCCGCAATAAACAACGGCAAAGCCAAGGTGTATTACCAGCCCAGGACGTAGGTACAGGGCCGCCACGATTCACAAATCCGCTACGTGCCCAGTAACCATTGGCATACAAATGAGTCGCCGGCAAGGTCACGGAATAATCGTAAGGCAGCGTCGGAGGGAAAACGCCGTAACCCCATAGGTTGGCTCCCTTCAGCGGGTACCCTGAGGGTCGGGACGAGACCGCATATTTTTCGTTAAACAGAATCGTGTTCGAAGTACCATCTTGAATGCCGGATAAATTGGTTCCTTCGTCGCCAAACACTTGCCAATTCGCGGCATAACTACTTAACCCCCATTGGTTATTGCTGGCACTGGCCCACGGAGGTACATCCACATCCAAAGTATAAACGCCCTGATCATAAGAAGGGTCGGCGGGGGCATGCAACACTTCCAATCGGGCCGAGCGCGATCCATCGGGCCCCAAGGCATACAGGCCAGGTTGCTCCAGGAAAGGCAACAAGTGAAAGAAAATCGTGCCCAACGGCGGAGTCTGTGCCCGCGCAGGATAACTACCATACATCGGCGGTGAGATCATCTTTGCGTCGTGAGCCGTGTGCAGTGCCAAGCTCAGTTGTTTTAAATTGTTCAACGAAGTTGTTCGCCGCGCGGCATCGCGTACCGATTGTACGGCAGGCAACAACATGCCAATCAAGATTCCGATGATGGCGATGACCACCAACAGTTCGACCAGCGTGAACGCACGCCGGATTGAAGGGTGTAACATTTCGGCTCTCCAAAAAAAGTAAGGTTCTAAACAGTCACAAATATCTCAGTTCTCTATCTGGTCAGTCGCGATCAACATCTGCCTCTCAATTGATTACGACATCGGGTCGCGGGCCACGGCGACAGCGGGTTCGGCTACGATTTGATAAGCGCAGCGTACTTGCCGAGGCGGCTTATTTCCGTATTGCACTTGGAGCAATACACAGCACCGGGCCGTTCCATCCGACGGCTCAATAAACGACTCCTGGATCGTGTAACCAATAAGTTTGGCCGATTGATTCCAATCGTCGTCAAAGAAGTCAATCGGAGCCTCGGCGGATTTCAAATCCCCCGGTTTCTTACCAGCCTTCCAGGCCTCCAGTCCACGCTCGACCGTCTGTTGTCCGAATTCAAGTTTCTGTTTCGCACCGTCATCCGAACAGCCACCGGCAAGTAACAAAAACAGTCCGGCCATGATCCAGCCGAGTGAATACCAGCGGAAACGCCAATCGGCATATCGCAATCGCTTCATAAAAACATCTCGCGGGGGACAACTGCAATCAATACTCAAAACCAGTTAACCACATGAATTACGAAAGAGGTTCGACGAGTCAGAATCGAGGTCCCGCCAGATAATGGTCAATCGCAATCGATGAGTGC
>JANNWZ010000172.1:0-2438 GCA_031409295.1 Mariniblastus sp. | reverse complement strand
TGGCTGGATTTGAAAATCATCTGGCGGACTTTCAGCGTCGTATTCTCCAAACAAAACGCTTATTAGGGAATTGTCCCGAAATAACGTCCCGATTTGTCGTCTTTCGCTCCGCGAAAAGACGAATTTTCGCGAAGCGAAGGGCGATTTTTATTTTTGGACAATTCCTACGGCGAATCGGCGGTAAAAACGTACCCGTCGTCCGGGGGACATCTTTGTTCACCGGAAATTCTTCCACGGACAGCAATGTCCGTTGCAGTTCGCCTCATTTGGCTGCCCGGAAAAATATTTGAAAAAAGCCAGATAAAGTCTTTGCTGGGACCACACGTGTCCGGCCGAACGGGTATGTTACTGCCATCGGTCAAGATTTGGACATCCAATCCGAGTTGTTGATCAGCCGGGTAGCTTATCAATTGCGGAATATGCCGGTCCGCTGAATCGAAGGGGCGCCAATGTCTGACTTTTCAAATTGGTTTAATATTACCACCAAAACAAATCAGCGACCCGGTGTTTTGCCGCATCAGTGGCAAGTCGAGCTGGCGTCAGATTCGCATTGTACCAATCGCTTGATACGTATACCCACCGGCATGGGAAAAACACTCGGCGTTTTACTTACATGGGCTTTTCATCGCGTCCAGCAAGCCAATCCAAACTGGCCCCGACGTCTCATCTGGTGCTTGCCCATGCGAACGCTGGTTGAGCAGACGTACGCAGAAGCGAACAAGATCATCTCGCAAGCGGGAATCGAGTTAGATGCCGAAGCCTACATGCTGATGGGCGGCGTTGATCAAGCCGATTGGCACATCCACCCGGAACGTCCCGCGATTTTGATCGGCACGCAAGACATGCTACTTTCCCGCGCACTCAATCGCGGATACGCCAGCGGCCGAGCGAGGTGGCCAGTCGACTATGGGTTGTTGAATCACGACGCCTTGTGGGTAATGGACGAAGTGCAATTGATGGACGTCGGACTCGCTACGTCGGCTCAGCTTCAAGCCTTTCGCGATCAAGATCGCGACAAAGCGCTCCGGCCTTGCGTGACTTGGTGGATGAGCGCGACCCTGCAACCTGACTGGCTGAAAACCGTCGATACCGAGTCCTATCATGCGGATTGGACAAGAGTCATTTGTGCGATTCCTGCTCCGCAGATGACTGGTGGATTGTGGGACATCCACAAAGCCTGCCTCACAGAGTCCATTGAAGCCAAGAAAGCCAACGAGTTCGCCAAACGTATTCTTGCAGTACATGCTGAATCAACGCCCGGCGACTACGGAAAAATTACGCTGGTGGTTTGTAATACCGTCGATCGCGCGATTGAGTCTTTTAACGAACTGAAAAAAGCAGGAAGAACCGACGGCATCGAACTGGTTCACAGTCGATTCCGACCGGCCGAGCGGGAATTGTGGCGCGAACGATTCTTAAGGCGGGAATCCTGCAAACCCGATGTCGACCGAATCATCGTGGCCACGCAAGTTGTCGAAGCAGGTGTCGATATTTCGGCAACCTGCCTGATCACGGAACTGGCACCTTGGCCCAGTCTGGTTCAGCGTTTTGGACGCTGCGCACGATACGGTGGAGAAGGTCAGGTCATCGTGGTGGATCGAGGCCATGACGAAAAGACCAGCCTGCCATACTCACTGGAAGAACTGGAAAGTGCCTGGAATAGTATTCAAACGCTCAACGACGTGGGCGTCAAAGCGATCGAAGTCTTCGAACAATCATTGACGGCGGAAGCACGAGCCACACTCTATCCATTTACTCCCGACCATTTACTGCTGCGAAATGAGTTCGATGAACTGTTCGATACCACGCCCGACTTGACTGGAGCTGATTTGGATATCAGTCGCTTCATTCGATCTGGCGTGGAAAGAGATGTACAAGTCTTTTGGCGGTCGCTGGCTGCAGACGAAGCCCCGTCGGATGATCTTCAACCCCATCGTCGCGAATTATGCAGCGTTCCGTTTTTGAAAGCTCGTGACTGGCTGTGCGGCGCAGAAACAAAAACCGACCGAAAGCCAAAAATGCGTGCCGGAATGCGCGCCTGGATCTGGGACTGGATCGACGGCCAGTGGGTTCAACTGCGGCGCGAAAACCTGTTGCCCGGACGAGTGGTGATTGTCGATTCGGCCTGTGGTGGCTATGAACCGACAAGCGGCTTTGATCCGGAGTCGAAGAAATCAGTGCCTGCGGTACTCGATAGCGATGCAACTCCCGTCGACCCATCGACGCAAGCTGACAATCGTGAGGATGGAGAAGACCTGAGCTTCAATCCATGGAAGTCGATCGCCTGCCATAGCAACGAAGTCGTCCAAGAAGCGATGCAGATTGCCGACCACATCGAGTTACCGGCTGAACTTCGCTCAATCCTGCGCTTGGCCGCGATCTGGCACGACATCGGAAAATCTCACCCGGCTTTTCAGGGATCCATTCGGCACGCAGAC
>JANNWZ010000171.1:0-3629 GCA_031409295.1 Mariniblastus sp. | reverse complement strand
GAGCAACTCCGTGCTGGAAGGGAATGCCGCAGCCGATGATCGCAAGGTGCCGTTTACGGTCACTTTGTCGGCGGTTTCCGGTGTCGATGTCACTGGGACCATCAACACGACCAGCGGAACGGCGACCGAAGGCACCGATTTTGTTAGTGCGGACGGCGTCGCCTTTGTGATTCCGGCCGGACAGACGCAGGCGACGATCCTGGTCTCGGTCATCGAAGATACGACCGTCGAGTTGGACGAGCAGTTCACAATCACAGCGACCGCAACCGACCTGACCACGATCGGCAACACAAACGGCGCGGCCAGCGGCACCGGCGCGATTCTGAATGATGACTCCACAAATGGCCCAACGGTCATGATTGGTCCGGGCTGCCATGGTCCGGCGTTGATAATCAATGGCTCGTCAGCAAGCGACACGATACGCGTCGTGCTACAAGGCCAAAACGCTGTCAAGGTGTTGATTAACGGACAGAACTACGGAACCTTCGCGTTCTCAACTTTTCAGGAAATCATCGCATACGGCAAGGGTGGCAACGACGACATTGAACTCGTAGGCAATATTTGCACCCCAGCTTACCTTTTTGGCGAGAACGGCAATGATCGTCTCAAGGGTGGCAACGGGCCAAACGTGCTGGTTGGCGGGAACGGCTGTGACAATCTGATCGGCGGCGCTGGAGCCGACGTCCTCATCGGAGGGGATGGGTCCGATCAACTGGTTGGAAATGGAGGCGACGATTTGCTGGTTGCAGGCTGGACGGACCACGACTCAAACATCGCGGCTCTGTGCGCCATATTGGACGAATGGTCTCGCACCGATGCGTCCTACTTCAGCCGGGTCAACCACCTCCAATTCGGTGGTGGACTAAACGGTTCTGTCCGCCTGAACAACCTGACGGTTCACGACGACGGAGACTTTGACAAGCTCACGGGGTCAGCTGGCTGCGACTGGTTTTTTGCGAACTGGTGCGGCGGCGTTCTCGATCAAATCACAGATCGACACCCGACCGAACGCGTGGACGACATCAACTAACCGCCAATTTTCAGGGTGTCAGACCCCGGCGCGTGATCGGTTGCGACGGATGATGACAATCTGGTTGAATCATGGAACCGCCCCCTTCCGTGATACTTCCTTCATTGTCAACATTCAATGTGCCACCGTTGCCAAGCCAAAAAGTCCGACTGCCACAAGCTCAACCAATTTTGGAAAAATTTCAGATTTCAGCGACCTATAAGGTTCCGGCGGGCTGTTACAATGGCGGGATGGAACAGCCATCGAACAATCAGGATGGGCGACAGATCGATCGGGCTGAGCCCCTGTCGGCGTTGCCCGTGTTGTTAGAACAGTTTCGTTCCCGACTTCGCACGCTAGTTGAACTGCGAATTGATCGTCGAATTCGTGCGCGGGTCGATGCCTCGGACATTATTCAAGAGGCATTTGCCGACGCCGCGCGTCGTTTTCCGGAATATGAACAAGAAAGGAAAATGTCCCCCTACATTTGGCTCAGGTTTTTAACGCTCCAACAATTAGTCCACGCGCATCGGCGGCATTTAGGTGTGCACTCGAGAACCGCGAAACTGGAACAACCGCAATTCCATCACGAAGTCGGGTTGGAATCAAGTGCCATGGCTTTCTGTTTTGCTGGTGGTGAAAGTACTCCCAGCGTCAAGGTTTCACGGGCCGAGGAGATTGCGCAGTTGACAGCGGCGCTGGACGAAATGGATCCCATCGACCGAGAGTTGTTGGCATTACGACATTTTGAGCAACTGGAACATGCCGAGATTGGAGAATTGCTTGGCCTTTCGGCGTCGGCGGTATCATCCCGGTATCGCCGGGCGCTGAAAAAGATCGGATCGGTAATCAAAAATCAAAATGAAATCAATTGACCAGGACAATTCATTATTGATCGATTCAGTCCTTGACGACGCCTTGCGCTGCGTCCGCAATGGCCAAGCGATTGAGCTGGATTCGTATTATCAACGCTATCCCGAACTGGCTGATGAATTGCGCGTGATGTTACCGGCAATGTTGGCGTTGGAAAAGCCTCGTCTCGAGTCCACCAGCATCCCGAAAGAAACGGTGCGCGCAGCTCCCGCGATCCCGCTCAACCTGCCGGACTTTCAGATTATTTCCGAACTCGGTCGGGGTGCAATGGGCGTGGTCTATGAAGCGATCCAGCACTCGTTGAGCCGGCGAGTTGCGCTGAAAGTGCTGTTTCATGCGGGTGATTCAAATGCGCCACAACCGCTTCGGTTCCAACGAGAAGCCGAGATTGCAGCCCGTCTGCATCATACGAATATCGTGCCGGTGTACGAGGCCGGCGAAGCTGCCGGATATGTTTATTATGCAATGCAGTTGATTGAAGGGGCCAATCTTCAGCAGGTAATTGCTGCCCAGGCCAATCCGATTGAACTCAATCCCGTTGTGCCGCAGCGCGGCCCGAGCTTGAAGTCGGATGAAACTGTTTTGAAAATCGGCAGTACCGAAGAAGATCAGCAACCCGTCACTTCTGAACAGCGATTGAGTCGCACTCCAATCGATGTCGATCTGTCGCCACGATCATGCGCAAAAATCGCCTTACAGGTCGCCGAGGGCCTGGATTTTGCGCACGAGCGCGGAATCCTGCATCGCGATATCAAGCCGTCCAACATCATGATCGACCAGGATGGCCGGGCTTGGATCGCGGACTTTGGTTTGGCCAAGTCCAGCGACGGAACGGAATTGACGGCGACCGGAGATGTTGTAGGGACGGTTCGCTATCTCGCGCCCGAACGGTTTCGGGGGCAGTCCGACCATCGCAGTGATATCTACGCGCTGGGACTGACGTTGTACGAGGCGCTTGAAGGAAAGCCGGCGTTCCCCCAGAACGACCGGGCGAGCCTGATTGCCCGCATCCTCGAGGGGGCCGTTCCATTGTTCACGGTCAAAGTCCCCGCCGATCTCGCCACGATTTGTTTCAAATGCACTCAGCAAGCCCCCACCGATCGCTACTCGACGGCTGGCGACCTTGCGGCTGACCTGCGGAGATATCTCGACGGCCGTCCGATCGCAGCGAGGCCCTTGAGCCGGGCAACCCGAGTCCTTCGCTGGTGCGGCCGGAATCAGCGGATCACGGCTTTGATGGCACTCATTGTCCTCGTCGCGGGAACCGGGATTGTCGCCAGTTGGCTGAATTCGACGCAACTAAAACAAGTGACGGCCCAATCGGAGGCCAGTTCCCTGCTGGCCAACAGGAACCAGATGGAGCTACTGAAGACGGTCGACCGTTTCTGCCAGACGGTCGGTGAAGATCGCCGGGCCTACCGGCGTGAATACCGGGACCTGCACAACCTTTTGCTGGAATCGGCAAACGAACTGAGCACCCAGACCGCTGGGCAATCCAACGCCCCGGAGAGCGCGAGGATTCAACTGGCAGGCATCTTTCAGCGGCTCGGCAAGATGAGGACCAGTGATGACAAACTCGCCGATTCGGAGGGCTTTCTAATCCAGGCACTGAATCTGCTATTGGAGCTGTCGACCGAAACTCGCGAGGAACCAGACGTTGCCATCGAATTGGCGGCGACCCACCGCCAGCTGGCGTCCATCTACGATCAAATGGGGAAAGCCGAAGCCGCAAAAGGAAATCTGCAGG
>JANNWZ010000170.1:0-3136 GCA_031409295.1 Mariniblastus sp. | reverse complement strand
CGAAATTACGACTTGGGTGTCGGGATCGAGAAACAGAAAACTACTTCGATCGTCCGCCATCATTCGAAGCTCACCCATTCGCAGGCGGGTGTAGGCTCGGTCTTCTGCGGATTCATATCGACTAAGTTGCTGGTCCAATTTCGCAATTTCGATTAATGAACCGGGGGCAGTGCTCCGCAACATCGCTTCGAGCGAGTTTAGTTTGAATGCTTCAAACGAAGCCCCTTTTCCGATTCGCAAGAGTCTGTGTTCCTGAAGTAACTGCGGACATTTTTCCTGAACCGCGGTGCCAATCGAAATCGCGACCGTATCGGTCGCGCGATTGGTAGTCGAGACCACGAGAATCCGCTCGGGAATTGAATTCGTTTTTTTTGTATCGAGTAATGCCTGGGACAGAATCGTTGCGACTTGTTGGCCTGTATGAAATGTCTTACCCGTACCCGGCGGTCCCCACAACACACTCCATGAATGCTGCCACAGCTGTTGCAAATCCGATTTCTTTTCCCCCTGGGCCGGTGCAGAAATCGCCAGCGGATGGATGCCACCTTTGGCGGCCGCCAATCGAGCGGGCAACTGACTGGCGATGTCAGCAAATTGCGGTGCATTGAAAACCGAATTGAGACTGGCGAGAAACTCAAAGGGTCGCACAAAAAACTCACCGATCATCGGATGACGATCAGCATGTTGGAGACTGATGAACAGACAGCCATTTTGTTCGTCGACCTCGACAACTTCACCCGACCAGAGCACTCCTTCATCGAACTCATCACCAGCGCCGTCAAACCCGGCCAGCACCGCGGCTGGGTTTATGAGCGACGACGGTGCAAACGCAATCGCGCCTTCCCACGTCCAATCAAACTCGACCAAATGTCCTACATGCACGATAAAAATCGTCCCACGATCCTGTTCGGCAAACAGCGCGATATGTCGACATTTCAAACGTTTCCACCGCGAAGAGTCTTGATACTCTTGTTTCACGGCCCGACTGGCGTCATCCAGCAGGCTGGCATCTGCGGTTGGTAAATTCAGGTCCACCTGAAAACTGGCAATTACTGCTGGATCGTCGCGTTCGCCCGGATCGGCTGTATTCATATTCGCTCGAAGGGAGATGTTGGCGAACCGACGTTCTGGAAACGTGCGGCAATTTAAGAAACACGAACTACCAGATTAGCGGCAACAGAACACCTAAACAAGCTTCTATGTGCGTACTCAATCCAGCCATCGCAAATTCTGGGACCAACCGAGAATCCAACAAGCTTTCTTGAATCGTGAACTCCACAGGTCTTATCGAATTGTCGGGCAGGGGGTTCAGAAATTTGCTTAAGCGAGCGGCGGAATGGATTTCGCCGACGCGATACGTATCGGGCGGTTGATTTAATGCTCGACTTGCATGTCAGGTTTAGGGATCAGCCGTGCATGGCGTTCAATGGAATATCGTTCGCCTCCGGCTTGCCGTTAAACGTTTAAGGAACTGTCCCGAAATAGCTTCCCGTTTTAGCGGAATGGCGCGAGCCGTCCGGTGCCCCAAACCGGAGGGCTCGCGCCTTACCGCTACTATTCGAAATCGGGAACTTATTTCGGGACAATTCCTAAGTCAATTATCTAAGATGCTGCGTTGTCAACTTGGATCGGCGTCGATTGCGTGTTAAATAGTGGCATCGCTTTTTGAACCGACTGATAGACGCCCCAACCCAGCGGTAGCGCCACAACAGTCCAGGCGATGACGAGCGTGATAGTTCTCATCGGTTTAACCTTGCGAAGATTTGCGGACGTGGTATTTCGGATCAACCGGTCGCACCAGTAGATTGGCAATGAGACCGACGAGTAGCAATCCGGCCATCAGGAACATGGTGGAGTTGTAGGCTTCCGCTTTCGGCACGCCCGCTTCAATTCTGGCGGTGGAAATGTAGTTGACGAGGCTGGGGCCGATCAGCGCAGCAACGGACCATGCGGTAATGAGTCGTCCGTGAATGGCTCCGACTTGGTATGTGCCAAACAGGTCGCGCAGATACGCCGGGATCGTGGCAAAGCCGCCGCCATACATGGTGATGATCGTCGCTGTAACGGCAACAAAGAGTGCTTTGTTCTGGATATTTTGCGTCCATGGTACCAGGCAATACAGGAGCGCACCGAGAAGAAAGTAAATCGAATAGACCGTCTTGCGCCCGGTGTAGTCGGAGACGGATGACCAGACAAAGCGGCCACCCATATTGAACAGGCTTAACAGTCCCGCAAAGCCGCCGCCGACCGCTGCGCTAACACCAAACATGTCGGAACACATTTTCGAGGCCTGTCCGAGAATGCCAATGCCGGCACTGACGTTCATGCACAATACCACCCAGAGGCACCAAAACTGGGGGGTCTTCCAAGCGACATCGACCGCCACATTGGCGTTGGTCATCATCGGTTGGACATGTTCGTCGGGCTCCCAGCCGTTCGGCTTCCAATCGTCAGCCGGTACGCGGACGAGGAACGCCCCGAACAGCATTAAAATCGCATACAAAAATGCCATGGCGATGAAAGCCTCGGCCACTCCGGTGTTCGTGGTCGATTTGAAAAAGTCCATGAGTTTCACACCCAACGGCGCCCCAATCAGAGCGCCGCCACCGAAGCCCATAATCGCCATGCCCGTGGCCATGCCGGGGCGATCGGGGAACCACTTGATCAACGTGGATACCGGCGAGATATATCCAAGTCCGAGGCCGATCCCACCGGTGATGCCGTAACCGATGTACAGCAGCCAGAGCAATTGTAGCTTCACTGCGATCGCGGAGATGAGCAGACCGCCACAGAAGCAAGCGCAACTGGTCACCATGGTCTTGCGCGGCCCGCTGCGCTCGACCCATTTCCCAAACACCGCCGCTGAGATACCAAGCATGAACAGCGCAATTGAATAGACCCAGCCCACTTGCGGAATCGTCCAACCCGCGCCGATTTGAGTCAACGGCACATTGAAAACACTGAAACCATAAACTTCCCCGATGCACATGTGCACCGAGATCGCGGCCGGGGGAACCAGCCAGCGGTTGAATCCGGGTTTGGCGACGGTGGCCTCACGCGAAAGAAATTTCACCAATTTAATCTTCCCAAGTTTGAGGATTACTCGCGACGATCGTCAGCATACCCGGCCGCACTA
>JANNWZ010000169.1:0-62208 GCA_031409295.1 Mariniblastus sp. | reverse complement strand
GAGATGTCGGGTTAAGTCCCTTAACGAGCGAAACCCTTATCTTCAGTTGCCAGCGAGTCATGTCGGGGACTCTGAAGAGACTGCCGGTGTTAAACCGGAGGAAGGTGGGGATGACGTCAAGTCCTCATGGCCTTTATGCCTAGGGCTGCACACGTCCTACAATGCACTATACAAAGCGACGCTAACTCGCGAGAGTACGCAAACCGCATAAAGTAGTGCTCAGTTCGGATTGCAGGCTGAAATTCGCCTGCATGAAGCCGGAATCGCTAGTAATCGCGGGTCAGCATACCGCGGTGAATGTGTTCCTGAGCCTTGTACACACCGCCCGTCAAGCCACGAAAGTTGGGGGGGCCCGAAGTCGCAATGCTAACCGCAAGGAGGCTAGCGCCGAAGGTCAACTCGATGATTGGGACTAAGTCGTAACAAGGTAGCCGTAGGGGAACCTGCGGCTGGATCACCTCCTTTCTAAGGATAATAGAACCTCATTGCTGGTGACAGCGTGAGATATCCGTGGGCATGATCTTATACGGAAGGTTGAACGGAGTTTCGACTCACAGCAATTTATTGCTGGGATTCGCTAGACGCCAATCTTCCCGAGAGGTTTGTTGTTCAATCAACAATCTACTAATTGATAGTTAAAACCCGTTGTCAGGTCTCAGCCAGGATCTGCAACGGGTTTTTTCATGCGCTGAGGTCGTCCGAATTCGCCGTTGTCTCCCTCCGCAGCAACCCTTCAACCTTGGGTGTCGCTACCAAGCCGGAGTTTTCAACAGCGTTTTCTTCGACACTCTTTCCTTTGTTGCCTATTTCTATGTAACTGTATGTGACAAGTACGGCCACCGAGCACCGGGAGTCCACCGAGTTCCCTGGCGTTTATCTCCGTGATCTCCGTCGCAAATAAACGCTGCAAAATGAGCGCCGTTGTAAGCCGGGGACACCACAACACGAGTGTAAGCCGGGGCCACACCAACGCAGATTTTGCATCCTTTTTTGATCTGTTCGAAATGAGCATATTCACTTTACGACAAATTTGGGAGCGTGTTATCTTCGTCTTGGCAAACCCCGATTCATCTTTTGTTGGTTCGAGCTTCGGGTCACGGCGACGTACCCGAGTCCTCCAAGTTGCGCATTCCGCCTCGATACGTCGCATTTCAGGTTGATTTTTCCAATTCACCATTCCGTGATAAACAACGCCCAAGATTGATTGCCAGGATGCGAACATCGGCCAACGGTAGTAATCTTTTAGTCAAACCGGTCGTTCCATTTGATGGACGGTTGTGAAATCGGCAAGCTATGTTCGCTTCGCTATTTGGATTGTGGATTGGCAACTTTCGCCGGGTTTTAACCCGACACGCCCCAAATTCGATCGGTACAGAAAACGAATTCCGCGTTTACTCGATTGGGCCCGATGGGATCGATGATCAAGCCAAATCGGAATTCGACCCCTACGACGATTCAAAAAACACTGGTGATATTATTTTTCGCCTGATCAAACGCTGATTACTGCAATTAGTTACGTCATTTCAGTAGAATGGTCAGCGCCGCGAGAAATGAAAGAAAACCGAATGGAAAATCCAAAGCAACGTCTTGAGCCATCCAGCCTGTACAAATACTTGCCCTTGCGGGTTTGGCCAGCAGGTTTGATCGTTATCCTGATGCTGATTGTTCGAGTGCTGCCGCGATTTGTGCAGGAACCAGCGGACGAATTGTCGATGGTGGCGATGCTGGGACCGACGGCTGGCGGGATATTGTTGATGATTTGGTGGATTTGCTTGAGCCGCGCGCGGTGGCAAGAACGGGTCGTCGGAGTCGTCGGAATCGCGCTGGCGTTGGCGGCTGTTTTTGGGTTGGTCCATAACTCAATGCAAGGAGTCGGAACAATTATTCTGACATTCCCGATGGGATTGGCGGCCTTTGGGATTGGGGCCATCCTGTTTCGTCGAATGTTGAGTTTCAAACGCACTATCATTGCAGTCGTATTAGCGGCGATCGGTTTTGGATATTCCACGTTGTTGCGCAGTGACGGCATGTGGAGTAATTCAAAAATGGCCCTCAGTTACCGCTGGCTGCCATCACTCGAAGACACACTGGTTTCCAGTAAGACGGCCAAGCCAAATCCAGTTGCGTTGATTTCTGCAGAAGCGGCGCACGCATTATTGGCACCCGAGTGGCCATGTTTTCGTGGAGCCGATCGAACGGGTCGTCAGCGCGGGTCGCTGATCTCCCGAAATTGGCCGGCACCGCCGCAACTGTTGTGGAGGATCACGACCGGCCCGAGTTGGTCGTCGTTCGCCGTGGCCGGCGATTTATTGTTTACACAGGAGCAACGAGGCGAATTCGAATCGGTTGTCTCGTACGATGCCAACAGCGGCAAGGAACTTTGGGTTCACGAAGTGCAAACTCGTTTTGAAGAAGCCATCGGCGGACCAGGACCACGGGCCACTCCGACACTGGCCAACCTGGCTTCTATTGACGGCACGATTATTCCAGCCCTGTTTGCGCTGGGAGCCAACGGCACATTGATGCGCCTCAATCCGGCCACTGGTGCTCAAGTCTGGCGACTTGAACTGCAAGAACTCGCGGGTCGAACTCCCCCGACCTGGGGATTTTCATCATCGCCCTTGGTGGTCGGCTCGAAAGTCATCGTCCATGCGGGTGGCGAACAGGGAGTTTTTGGATTCGATGTAGCAACGGGTGAACTTGTTTGGTCGGCGCCGTCGGGTGATCACAGTTATTCTTCACCGCAACTGAACGAAATTCTCGGCCAAGATTCCGTGCTGATGCTGACCAACAATGGATTGGAAATTTTCGATCCGACTAACGGTCGTGTCCGACTAAATTACGAATGGAAATGTCCGGGCTATCGTTCGCTGCAGCCTTACGTATTCAACGGTGATTCCATCCTGTTGCCGACCCAATCGGGGACCCGCCTGATACGAGTTTCTGAAACTGAGAACGCCGGCTTAACGTCGGCCGACATCTGGACTTCTCGAAACCTCAAGCCCGACTTTAATGACTTTGTTGTTTTCGATGGGCACATTTATGGTTTTGATGGATCAATTTTTACCTGCATCGAAATGGAAACGGGGGACCGAGTCTGGAAAGGTGGTCGTTATGGAAAAGGGCAAGTCCTATTGCTGGCCGACAGTGGGTTGTTGTTGGTTGCCGCCGAAACTGGCAAAGTCGTAATTTTGTCGGCCAGTCCGGAGGGGCCCGTTGAACTGGCCAGCTTTCAGGCGTTGGCTGGGAAATCGTGGAGCCATCCGGTCGTAATTGGTGATCGGCTATTCCTGCGGAACGCACAAGAAGCGGTGTGTTTTCGTTTGCCGATGGCCGACAAAATCGAAAAAAGTCCCGCTGGAATGGTGCCTTGAGCGCTTTCTAAACACTGTTCAATCTCAACTTGGATTGCACAATTGCCAACAGCTCCGAGACGACTTCTTCGATGGATTTGTCGTCGGTATTGAACTCGATCGCGTCGCTGGCTTTTTGTAATCGTCCGACAGGCCGGTTCAAATCCTGTTGATCGCGCAGGTTTTGGTCGCGAACGATCTGATCGTAATCCACAAACGCGCCGACGCTTTCGAGTTGTTCGACCCGCCGCTGAGCTCGATATCGACTGGATGCGGTCAAGTATATTTTGCAAAACGCATTGGGAAACGCCACGGTTCCCTGGTCGCGTCCTTCGCACACAAAATTTCCGGTGTTGGCAATTTGTCGCTGCAAATCGACTAAATGCTCTCGAACCGCCACCGCGTCGGCGATCGAAACGACATGCCGTGTAACATTGGGATGCCGAATGTCATTGGTGACGTCTTGGCCGTCGACGAAGACTTGTTCGCCGTCAAATTTGACCTCAATCGATTGTGCCAAGGCTGCCAAAGCCGCCGCGTCGGTCAACTCAATTCCGCGTGCAATCGCTGCCCAAGTCACGGCGCGATACATCGCCCCGGTGTCGAGAAACTCGAAACCAAGTTGTTCGGCCAACAGACGTGTGACCGTGCTTTTGCCAGCTCCCGCCGGACCATCGATGGTTACGATCATAAATTAATTGAGACTTGAAAACATTCGTTACCGGAAAACTCTACCGTGGTTTGGTGGGGAAGGGCGGTATCCCAATCCAGTGGACGCGTAAAAACACCGGACAAATTGACTCGAGCTGCGGAGACGATCGGCACAACACAACGAATCGTCAACTGACCCGCGCGGCCCTCCGTTTCGCGACAACGAATTTGCACGCCACAAATTTGTGAACCAGAATCAAATACCGGTTGCCACCATGTTATGAGGATATTCTTACAATCGAAATGAAACAACCAGCCTCTTTCGTCAGCCAGTTGCCCAGTCGATATCGAATCAAAATTTACCATCGGCGTCATCCAATTCCTGGCGGACATCATGGGATACCGCAGATCTACGCCCAGACCCAAGCGGAATTGACGTCGTTGTTCATTTCCCACGATCAACAGGCTATCGATCATCCGACGAGAAACGCGGCGGTGAAATGGCAAACCACCGGTTAACAAAGTTACCGACTGATCGGCCTGTTCGATCGCAATAAAATTTGTAGCTTGAAACCAATCCGCCGCGACGAATTGACGAGCTTCCTGATCGTTGGCGATGACTTGGGCTGATTCTTCCTTCCAAGCCAAGCGATTGCATACGTAGTGATTGAGATCCGACTTCCAGGGTCCGATCAATTCTATTTCGATATTCAAATCCGCTATCGGAACACCCCGCGACAAACTCACCGATTGCTGAAAATTGGCCACCGCTATCTCGCCATCAACCAATCGGCCATGGGTGGTAATCGAACCGGCCAGGCGCGAACTGTTACTGGTCGAAATTCCGTCCACCACCATGGTGGTGTAACGCGCGGTCGACAGCCGTTCGCCAGTGTTCCGGCGATTGGAAATACGTACCGCCAATTGTTGGCTAATCAAGTTTTGTCGACCGCCATGTAATTGAACGCTTCGGATGCCACCGGTAACCTGATCGACTTGCAACTCGAAAAACTCGTTGCGAAGCAGGTTGTCGATCAACACTGCCGGCTCGGCGCGCAAGGCGTCGCGAGTTCCCGTCGGTTTTGTCGAAAATTCGACGAACCCGTTTCCTGCTACTTCGACGATCCAATCGGTCTGTTGTGGGCCTGAATCTGCCAGGAAGTTTGGCGCGATGTCTTTCCGCGTCAGTGAATTCGCGGCCGGGGTTGAGAATCGAAGACGTCGCTTGGTATTGGACGTGTTGATAACACAATGGCGAGTCGATGCCGGAGTCAAACTTGCCGTCGGCCAACCGGTTTCGATCTGTTGCATGAGGGCGGCGATGTCTGGCAATAGATTCTGCTGTCCCGCGGGATCCGTGGAGTCAATCTGTTGGTCGAGTCGAGTTTCCAGGATCTCGATTTCGGCGATCCATGATGACCAGGGAGTCGGATCGTTTGGACTCGAAGAACCGCTCTTCGGCAACTGGCGCGATAGGCAAGCCGACTGCACCAGCAACGCGCGGCAACTGCTTAGTTGATAATGGGCGCTCCAATAATCGGCAAACCTGGACAGAGGATTCAGTTGCTGACTGGTGACCGCCTGTTGGAGGTAGGGCGAACGATAATCATCGGCGTTAAACGTGTCGCCAAAGCCAGGATCGTAGACGGTTTCAAAGTAGTCTTCGAAATGAATAAACCGTCCGAATAGCGAACCATAGACGTTGCATCGCAACAAGTCCTGGAACGAGTCACAAACTCGACCCGGCCAGTGGGCAAATACCAGAGTTGCGACGTGAGCCGAATCGATTTGTTCACCGATGCTCAGACCCAGGCGCAACAACGCGCCTGGGTCCGCGGCGCTGTTGGGCGAATAGCCCACGGCGGAAATTGATTGAGTATCAATCCCGGTCCAACGGATATTCGAGCTCGAACCGGTCGGAACTTTCCCCTCATCCAAAGTAGCATGGATCGCCCCGGCGAAATCAAATTGTTCAAGCAAACCCGGCAGCGACGGCGAAAGTCCAAAACGACGACGAAAGAACACCGACGGCTGAGTGCCGAAAGTTTTCGCAATTGCTTGACGGCCTTGGGCAAGTTGGCGGATCGTGGTTTCCGTTGACAGCAAGGGGTCCGGCAGTTCAGCCTGCAGACCTCCGACAATCGCGACTTGTTTCCGGTCCAACAGCTCGCGAATCCGCACGATGGCGGCTGCATCTGTTTCGGCAAGTTGTGTCGCCAAATTACCGGTCAATAATAGATTGAAAGCGTGACTGACACCTAGTTGTTGCGTCAGCGATTTGCCCAAAGTGGTCTCGGCAACTAATACCAGATCGAGCAGTTTGGGTTGCACGGGATAATAGTTGTTTTTTTCGTCCGACAATAAGTCGAAGCAAACCGTCAATTCACGGCGGGCGGAATCCGGCTGACCAGCGGCGGCCGCGATGGCAGCAGTGACAAGATGATCGTTAAATGCCGTCTCGTTGAGGTTGCTGGAATAGCGCAATTGGCGTGTCATGATTTGCACTTGGAGATAGGCAAATCCCAGAGCCAGAAAGTCGTTGGCCAGCTGCGGATCAATTTTCTGATTTGCAGCTTGAGCCGCATCATTGCTTTTGATCGCGCGCTCAATGAGGACCGAACGGGTATCCGACTCGTGTTCACCATGGCGAATTACGACCGCATCATGGCGGCTTGCGCTTTGCAAGAATTTCTCGTTCAACGCATGGCAGGCAACCTGGGGAACGATTACGAGTTGTTGCTCGGATTCAATTTCGTCGATTCCAGCGCGCAACCATTTCGGCGGATTGCCACTGGAAGCAATTAATGCTGGGTGCCAAACTGCGCTCCAAGCCGCCAACAAACTCTCGGCATCATTGCCAAGATGATGAGTCGGGAAATCGTCGAGTGAATGACAGGGAATGATTACCGAACAACAGTTGTAGTTTTTCATTTAAATCTGGACTTAAGGAACTGGTTGGAAGTCGGTGGCGTCAATAGGACTACCGGTCCGATATCAGTCGGGTTGTAAGGGTTGCAGGGCTGATCGGGTGTGCGGGACTTTCATAACCGCCGGTCGCGGAGGCCCAAGGGCAGGAATAATCGGAGAATATTTGACAAACAGTAGTATTTCTCGGTAGATTGGTAAGTAGCGAATTCCGCAATTAAGGTTTAAAGACAGGCAAGGCAGACAAGATGGCAAAAGCAAACGCCGTTTGGGGAATTGATATTGGCCAATGTGCACTGAAAGCACTGCGATGCACATTGGCCGCCGATGGCGAGACTATCGTCGCAGATAAATTTGATTTTATCGAGTATCCAAAGATTCTCAGCCAGCCAGAAGCCGACCCCGAGGAATTGATCCAGGAAGCTTTAACACAGTTTTTGTCGCGAAACAGTGTGGTGGGTGACAAAGTGGCGATTTGCGTTTCGGGGCAAGCTGGTTTGTCACGATTTTTCAAACCGCCACCAGTCGAAGTCAGTACGCTGCCGGATATCGTCAAATACGAAGTCAAACAACAAATCCCGTTCCCCATCGAAGACGTGATTTGGGACTGGCAGCAACTTGGGGGAACCGTGGTGGATGGCCGGGCGATCGACGCCGAAGTCGGATTGTTCGCGATGAAGCGGGATGCTGTATTCCGAGCCCTGCGGCCATTCGACGATGTCGATGTCGAAATCGATATTGTTCAGCTGTCACCGCTATCAGTCTTCAATGTGGTCTGTCATGACATGTTGGGTGAATTGCCCAATGCCGAAGATTATGATTCCGAGAATCCCCCGGCATCGATCGTCGTGATGGCCATCGGAACGGATACCACCGATTTAGTTGTGACCAATGGGATGAAGCTATGGTTGCGCAATATTCCAATCGGCGGCAATCACTTTACTCGGCAATTGTCGCGAGAGTTGAAGCTAACGCAAACCAAGGCGGAACATCTCAAGCGAAATGCGCGACAATCGGAAAACCCCAAAGCGGTCTTCAAAGCGATGCGACCGGTGTTTAACGATTTGGTGAACGAGGTCCAGCGGTCGTTGACGTTTTTCCAAAGTATGGAAAAAACCGCGAAAATATCCGAGATTGTGCTGCTCGGTAATGCGGCCAAGTTGCCCGGGTTGCGCCAGTTTTTGAATACACAATTAGAAATCGACATCGCCAAATCATCCGAGTTCAAGAAACTCGACGGCAATGAAGTGATTAAGCAGCCGACATTTACGAACAACCTGTTGTCCTATGCGCCGTGCTATGGCTTGTGCATTCAGGGTCTGAAAAAAGCCAAAATCAACACTAATTTGCTGCCTCAGGAAATCGTCATCGAACGCGTTGTGCGCGCAAAAAAACCATGGGTGCTGGCTTCGGTAGGCGCGTTAATGCTGGGCATGGTTGTGGGATTGTATTTTATTGCCGACGGTTGGTGGAAAGTCAACGAAAACTACACAGATGCCGGCAGTACGACCTGGAAAGACGCTATGCAAAACGTCAAAACGGAGTCGTCCAAGAGCGGTGGTTTTGTCGCCACGGACGCCGATCTGAAACTAAAACTGGCCAACTTCAATCTGATCGGCAAGGAACTGAGCTCCGCTTCCGAGAGCAAAGCGACTTGGATTGATATCTATTCAGCGTTGTGGCAAGCGTTGCCCAAGGACGAACGCATTGAGGCGGAACTGGCGGACGGACAAATTGCGGTCGACCCGGCCAAAGTCGGCTTCAAGGACCGGAAAGAGTTGTACATCGATCATATCGAGTCGGTTTATTACAAGGACTTGAGTGTGTGGGATAAACAGATTGATCCCATCTATAAAAATATGATTTTGGTAGACGAACCTATTCTGAAGGAAATGTTGCGAAAGAGTTCCGAAGCCATCCAAACTGATGTCGCTGCGGTTGCGACAGCGGAAGGTGAAGCTCCGGCAGGAGCCAGCATTTTTGAAGGCAAGTCGGGCTGGGTAATCGAGATTCGCGCTCATCATTTCCATAACAGCGATGATCAAGTCAAAGCACTGATGTCCGACAAGACCTTTGTGTTGAAAGAATTCATTCAGAAGCTGATTACGAAACAGGATGTCAAGTTGCCGACTTCCGATGGCCAAGAAGGACTTTTTAGTTACGCCGATATTGGGATTTTCAAACCGACGATTACTAAAGCATCGAAGCGCGAACTTCTAAAAATTGAATTTGATCCCACCAACACAAGTCCCACGGCTTCTGGCGCTCCGGCTGGCGGCGGAAGGCTTGACTTTGGCGCGTTAGGTGGCGCGGGAGAAGGGAATGATCAGGGAAATGCTTCCGGTACCGGGGATGCAGCCAAGAATGCCCAAGACGTACACGTCTTTAACTTTGTAGTTCAAATGGCTTGGATTCCTCGTTCCCCTCAAGAACGCTTGGACGCCCGACAGGCTCGGCTGGATGCGGAAAAAGTTGCAGCTGACGCTGCTGCGGCGGCGGCGGCGGCTCTTCAGGGAGCAACGGCGGGAAGTGAATCGGAGTGAAATCAGTTCAGATCAGCCATGGCGAATCCCAACTCGATTTACCGGACTGACGTATCGTAAAACGGCAATAGAAGCGACATTTACTTAAACACAACTTAATGCCATGGTTCGACGATTGTTCGCCGAACGATGAGGAGCGGAACAAGTGGATAAAATTTTACCTCTCATCGGCTGGATCAAAAAGAATCGTTTTTGGTTAGGTTCAGGACTACTTTCGGTCGCTATGGTCGCAACGTGGTTTCTAATCACGATGTCGATTGGCAAACAGACCGCAGAATCTCAATCGAAGATTACGCAGAGTATCAATTCCGGAGAGGCCATTCTCAAAGTAACTGCTGAAGAAGGCGTTTCGGCACATGCGAATGTGAGTACCCAAGTCGGCATGAAATCCGAATTGACAAAATCACTCGATGAAATTGTTAAGGCTTGGAATATTCGTCATCAAGCCCAGCAGGCGATTCTGAAATGGCCCACCGAAATTATCGGCAACGATGAATTCGTTTCGGCGTTTTCCCAATTCGATCCACCTGAAACGTTCCCGGAAAAATACGACAAAGGCCATGGTTTGGAGCGATACCGAGAACTCTATCGCGTCGCAATTCCCAAACAAATGGACAAAATTTGCAAGGAAATCTTGCGCGCTAAATGGAATTACGACCCAGAATTCGCCACTGCCGGCGCTGCTCCCAGTAGCCAACCTTCGGGTGGAGGAAGGCCCGGCGGCGGAAGGACTCTAGGCCCGCCAGGTGGAGAATTGGGGGATTTGGGTGGCTCAGGATCTGTTGGAACCGCCAGCACATCGGACGATCTGGGGCGATTCGCTGTTGTGTGGGACGAAAAAAATCAAGCCTTGTGGCACAGCAAATTGACTGACTTCGCTGGAAAAGATGACCATTTTGTTTCAGATGAAGCCCCGACTCCGTTGCAGATCTACATGTTGCAGCAGGATCTTTGGTTGTTGGAAGCGATGTTTACCATCATTCGCCAAATCAATGGCGATGTGAAATCAAACGACTTGGCCGCCATCAAAAAAATCTACCATGTCGCCTTCGGCCGTGAAGCGCGCACTCAGGAAGGAGCACTCACGCCACTGGATATGCGATTAGCCAGCGGAGGCGGTGACCCAGTTCCCGACGAAGCGGTAGTTGATCTAAATGCTCTGCCGGGTACTGCGGGCGCCGCCGCTTCGGACACCGGGGCAGCCTTCGACATCCTGGCCAGTTACAGTCCCTACCATGGCCGGTATGTCACGGTAGATTTTAAACCAATTCCGGCTGAAATCGTGCGCGCTATTTTGACCGCAAAGGAAATTCCCACCGAAAATCTGGAGTTGATTGTTGCCAAGCGAGTGCCGGTTCGTATCGCCTTGCGAATGGACGAACGTAAAATTCCGGAATTCATGACGGCCTGCGCGAATTCACCGTTTGCGTTTGAGATTAATCAAGTTCGATTGAATCGATATGTTCCCGGCAAGGGAATCGTGCTCAACGGCGGTGGACATGGAGCCAGCAACAGTGGTGGAAGTGGTCTGAGCATGGGTGGCCGTGGTGGCGCCGGTGCGGGAGAAGGCAGCGACCAAGGTGAAGGACGAGGCGGCATCGGAGGTCGGGGTGGTGCTTTGGGAAATACGGGAGCAGACCTCGGTGGAACAGGAGGAGCGGCGGGCGAAGGAGGAGGAATGGGTGGAGGCGAAGCATTGTCAGCCACGCCGGTTCATGTTCGTACGAGCTACGATGTCGATGTTGAATTCTATGGGATCGTTAAGATTTACAACCCGGTCCGTGAGGCCTTATTGCGGAAAGCAGTCGGCGAAAATTCGGATCCAGTTGCTCCCAATGATGCGGCGATTCGAACTCGATTCTCCGGCGACCTATTCCGCAATTGGTTTATGTTGGCAAAAAAGTAAACATTGAATCGCTTTTTTGGGGATGATTTTTTTCGGTTTTTTGATCCGCTGTTTTTGGTTCGCTGTACCGCGAACGCGAGACCCACTACTTAACTAACGTTCGTTTCTTCGAAAAACATTCTCAGGAAGCCAGTCATGAAAAAACCAGACTTAAGTAAACAAGGCCTCAAGAGGTTTTTTCTTTATCATTCCGAGAAACTCGTTCTCGGGTTGGCAATCCTGTTATTGGGCTTATTTTTCTGGCTCGGGTTCAGCGCCCCCGTGTTTAACAAGAAAACTCCGACTCAATTAACAGAACTGGCGCGCCAGGCTGACCAATATATTGTCAGCGAAACCAATTGGGAAAAGATCAGTGTGATCGACGTGCGCAAAGCCGATGACAAGATTGTCGCAAAAATCACCGAAGGAAGTACCAAAGTCGATGCTGCGAAGTATCCCTTTGGTTTCTGGTCGGTCAAGGCGTTGACTCTAGGCTTGCGTTCCGATCCGGCCCTGCTTGAACCCCAGGAACTAATGGCATTTCAAATGGTTGCCCCCGTATTGTTTAGTCCCAAGACCACCGTCGTTGATCCCTTTGGTGATCTTCCTCTAGCGAAAGCCAATATCCCAACCATTGACAGTGGCTTGGGTTCGCCGCGTGGCTTGGGTGACTTGAGTGAATCCCCTGGCGATCGTCGGGGGGGTGGACGAGAAGAGGCCGATGAAAAGAAGAAAAAAGAACCTCCAGCACTCGTTATTGATGCCGGTAGCTCGGTATTGCCGCTGCACCAACAAACCACTCCCGGCCTGCGTCCACCTCATTTCGGTTTTTCCAATTCGACCGAGCAGGCGTTCATTATGAACATCGTGTCGGTAACTGGTTTGGTGAATTTCAAAAACCAGTGGACCGACTATGAATCCAGTTTTGCATCCAGTATTGGTTTTTATCCGACCCGCGACAAACCCAAGTACCTCTATGTTGAAGTTCAACGGGCCGACGTCACGGGTGGGAAGGAAGCGGAGTGGCAAGACATCTCCGAGAATGTCGCGGTCAAACAAACGTCGTTCTATCCGAGCAAAATGACCCGGATGCCACAGGCTTCCTTTACATCCGCGCCCGAGATTATTAGTGAGGACGCCTGGGATAACATTTTGACAGGCCCTATCCCTCCGATTGTCCAGGTCGATTACCGACCTTTTGTGACGCACCCAAAAATCGAAAACAGAAAATTTGATCCGCTCCCCAAAATGGAAAAAGGGAAAGAAATCAGTGATGCGGACGCGATGTTTAGCGATCCGGCCACCGCCGATGGAAAGCCCGCTCAAACCGACCAAAATGTTCCGGGCTTAGGCGATATGGGCGCTTCGGGATTCGGCGGACCGACGCGCACTGACATCGTTCGATCGGGCTCTAACGTAATCAAATACAAGACGGCATTGGCAGCCAAAAAAGCTATGCAAGATTATAAACTAATGCGGTTTTTTGATTTGCAGGCCAAGCCGGGCGCAACCTATCGATACCGCGTTCGCCTGTGGTTGGCCGATCCAAATAACGAAGCTTCCGGTGAAGATGCAGTCGCGCTGCGCGCGGGAAGTCCCGGACGTAGCGGCCCAGGCCAAGCTGGCGGAAATCGCGACCAGGATGACGGCGGCATGGGTCAAATTGGTGGTGGTGTTGGCGGCCTCGGTGGTCGCGGTGGACGAGGTGGGAGTGAAGGAGAAGGTGGAGCCCCGCTTGGTGGAGCAGGTGCGGGCCAGGGCGCCGGGGAAGCCGAATCGCAATACACACATGTCGCCATCACCTCCCAAATGAGAGATCCGTTGGTACGGAAACGCTTGGATCTCGCGCGTCAAGTTCCGGACCCCAAAGATCCAAAAAAGATCACCTATTTCGTCACCGAGTTTCGCAAAACTGCGGAGGGTGAAGTATCGGAAGAGGTCCAGGTTCCTGTCGGCCACGACGAACTGCGTTTTGCCCGACCAACCATTTGGAGCCAACCTGTCGAAGTTGCCGTTAAATCGGAAATGTCATCGGTAATCGCCGGTAAAGTTGTTCCGGTGACAAAAAAGAAATTTGGCGCTTTTGAGTTAGCCGAAGGCGAACCCACCGCAGAAGTTGTATCCACGGTACTGAACAAAAAATATAACGCAGTATTGCCGGCCAAGAAGACAACCTATCGGGCTGAAGCCTTGGATTTTAGCGCCGACATCCATGTGGTGAATTCAGTCACTTGGGGTGTTCACGTTTATAAACATGCTCCGATTTTGACCGATTCCGTTGTGGTCGACATGCTGGGTGGAGATGAATTGCCATTAAACGGATCGGAAAAGATGCGGTTTAGTCTGCCTGGTGAAATGCTAATCATGAAAGCCGATGGAACTTTCCAAATCGCCAATGACCTGGATGATAGAACGAAATATGTCCAGGCCTTGTTGCGCGACGATGACTCGATGGAAGTCGGGGGTGAAAAGGCCGAACGACAGAAAAAACGTGAAAAGGAACAGGAAGATAATCGTCGCGGTGCAGGGGGTGGCGAATCCCCAGGTGGACGAGGCGGAAGTTAGGCGGAAATTCCGCTCCCTATTTTTCTGGTAACTGTTTAACCAAACCGAAATCACGCCAAGCTCTTTCTTAGGAAGGGCTTGGCTTTTTCTATCCACAACCCGCAATCGCCCAGGTTGCTATCCTCCTACCAACGCATCAATCTCTAATTTTGATAGCACTTCAAAATTTCTTTGCGAATTCCTCAAACTGCACTTGACCGACCAAAAATCTCCGGTTAATTAACCCCCACGAAAAAATCGTGCGCTGTCCGTGGACTCCATCGATCCCGTTTTCACCTTTCGGGGGCAAACAGTTAATGGAGAATTCCAGGAACGGATTCCGGGGATCGTAAGCGAGAATACCTTGCAACCCTGCGGGCAGCCATTTCCAAGGCAAGGTCAAATATGGCGTCACAATACAAGGAGAGTTGCGTGATCATCTCCCTCCGACTACAGGGTTTTCTGGCTTCGGCCATCGTTTTGTCTCTGGGGGTGACTCAATCGCCAACAGCAGCATTAGGTCAATCTTTGGGCAATGCCACTCGGCCAGCCGCCAACTCATTTGAGTCGGATTTCGGCCCTGCTCGGCAACTCCAATCTGCCAACGGCAACTTGCCCACGGTGGAAAATTCACTCGACACCTCGGTCGTGGCAGCCCAACAGGCATTGTTGAAAGCCCGTCAAGCGCTCGCTCAAGGCGATGTCGATACGGCGACCGTGATGTTGAATACAGCTAAACAACTCAAAGTTGATTTCTCGGCGGTCGGTGATAACCCCGAAACGGTGTCGTCGATGATCCAACGTCAGGCTCAACTGGCCAACATGGTGCAAGCCAAAGATCCAGCCTACAACACGGGCGCGGCTTCGTTCCTGCTCACCCAGGCCGAGGCATTGATCCAATATCGCGATCTCGAAACTGCGGAAATGCTGATCAAACAAGCCCAGATGTTTCCCGTCGAATTCACACCTGCCGTCGGCAGTCCAGAAAAACTTCTGGCGCTGCTCACATCCGCGAAAACACAACCCAGTCCAAAAACTGAAACTCTAAAGCTGTTGTCGCAAGCACAACTGGCAATGGATCAGGAACGCTGGAACGAAGCCCAGACTTTGGTACAACAAGCCAAACAGCTAAACGTACCCGAAGCTCAGTTCAATACGAACGAGGCCCGACCATGGCAGCTGGAATTGAAAATCCAAAATGCGCTCAATCGTCAAAAGTTCGATCCAGCTGTGGTACCGACGAGTTTCGAGAATTCAACCAATTCGGAAACAAAAACAAAAACCGAACCCGGCAACGTCATTCAAGCGAATTACGATCCGAACAAGGATACCACCAAAAATGTTCAAGTGGGTGCGGTCTCGAACGCGGCAAAATCTGCCACGGCAGACAATACGGCATCAGATTTCAATCGTCTGCCAAATAGCGGTTTGGAATTTTATAACGCCGGCCTCAAAGCCCTGACACTAAATGACCAAGCAGCCGCGGTCGCCTACTTTCAAAAAGCTTGGGAAAACCGCGAAGGCATGGATGGCGCAGCTCGCAAAGCTGTCAAAGATCAAATCGAGCGACTGGTTCCCGGTGGTGGTGCTGATAACATCCTGAAAGCAACGCTGGCTTCACAGGAAACTGACATCGACATTAACCAGATCAAGATTGATCAACGCACGGCCTTCAGCAAACTCCAGTCCGACTTGTTCAAAGAACGAGCCGCAGCTGAGGGTCTGCTGGAATCCAAACCGCGCGAAGCGTTGGAAAAAATGACCATGGTCCGGGGCCGAATTGCCCAGTCCAACCTCGATGCTGAAAGTCAGCGTCCCTTGTTGGCCATCATCGATCGCGATATCAGCGAAATGCAAAAATACATCGAGCAAAACCTGCCCGATATCATGAACGACGAAGCCAATGCCCAAGCGCTCGACGATGTTGAACGCCGTCGTCAACATCGGCAGGATGTCGAAACACAATTGCAGAAATTGGTCAATGACTATAACCAGTTGATCGACGAAAAACGTTTTGCTGAGGCCGGCGCAATTGTTAACCAAGCCAGTGATTTGGATCCTGACAGTGAGTTGGTCGTACTGCTGCGGGAAAAACATCGCATCCAAGCCAACCTCGATCGAGCCGTGGCCACCCGAGCGATGAAACAGGATGGTTTCGTGGACGCCTTGGCCAATGCAGAGGCAGCCGCGATTCCCTGGGATGAACGTCAATTGATGGATTTTGGAGATTTGGAAAACTATTCCAAAAACAAAAATCGACGAAATGAAGCACTGGAAGCCAGTCAATACAGCTCCGAATCGGAGGCTCGCATCTACAACCTGCTGAAAAACGAACAGGTTCAAGGCGAATACCGAGGCACGTTGGCCGAAGCGGTTGATCAGTTGGCCCAACAAGCCAACGTAAACATCGTGTTCGATGAATCTGCGCTGACGGCCGAAGGAATCAAAAAAGACCTGTTGGTAAATGTTCCAATTCGATCCCCCATTTCGCTGAAGAGCGCATTGGAAGTTATTTTGAGCCAAGCCGGTTTGGTATTTGTTGTCGAAAGCGAAGTGATCAAAGTCACCAGCAAGGAAGCCAACAGCGCCAATTTGAAGGTCAAGACGTACTACATCGGTGATTTGGTCATGCCGATGAACCAAAATCCTGACCCGTTGCGAATGAACTTCTCTCAACCTGGAATGACACCCGGTGCAAACCGCGGCTCGTTCAACGCCATGAATGATGGTACTGTTCAGAGCGGAACGACCTCGCAATTGGCACTTGCCCAACAAGTCAATGCTCCCGGCAGTCCCTTCAATGGATTGAATTTCGGAAACGGCTATGGCAGTAACGGCGGTCCGCAAACCGGAACACCGACCTATGCAAAAGTTGGTGGCGAACACTTTGGTGGTGTTACACTGCGTGACTTTCAGCCCTTGATTCAGTTGATTTCCAACACCATTCAAAATGAATCGTGGCTGGAAAACGGAGGCGTCGGAACCATCCAGGCTTTCCCCGCCAATTTGAGCTTGATCGTCTCTCAAACACAGGAAATTCAAGACCAAATTCAGGATCTGTTGAAAAAGTTGCGCGAGTTAAATGATGTGCAGATTGTTATCGAAGTTCGCTTCCTGACACTGAACGATGAGTTCTTCGAAAAAATCGGTATCGATTTTGACTTCAACATCAACGATAACAGCGGTCTGACCGCGGCCCAAGCAGCCGGCGATCGGCCGGCCGGAGGAAGCCGGGTACTCGGTCGCGGCCAAGCGGATGGACAGACATTTACACCGACGTCCGATTTGGATCTCAAGTTTTTGCAGGGTAGCTTTACCGCCGCCCAGCCGATTTTCGGTGCCGCCGGTTTAAGCCCGACGACGGCCGGAAGTTTTGGTTTTGCGATCCTGTCGGACATTGAAGTCTTCTTCCTGATCCAGGCCAGCAAAGGGGATCAACGATCCAGTATCATGCAGGCGCCTACCGTCACCATGTTCAATGGCCAAAGTGCAAACGTTTCAGATGGTGCTTCACGGCCTTTCGTGACTTCGGTGGTTCCGGTGGTAGGAGATTTTGCGGTTGCCCATCAACCGATTATTACGATCTTGCCGGACGGAACAACGTTGGACGTACAAGCAGTGGTATCCGACGATCGACGATTCGTGCGATTGAACTTGGTGCCGTTCTTTAGCCAAGTCACGGATGTCCAAACGTTTACGTTTGACGGATCGACGACAACACAACGTAGTACCAACTCGATTCTGGACGACTTGCTTGACCGCATTCCTGGTCGAAATGACACTAGTGATGATGAACTGGAAACCGTAACTCAGGGTATTACGATTCAATTGCCGGTTTTGTCCTTCACGACAATCAATACGGTCGTCAGTGTGCCGGACGGAGGTACCGTGTTGATGGGTGGTATTAAACGGATGTCGGAAGGCCGATCGGAATTTGGGATTCCATTCCTTAGCTCCATTCCCTATGTCAACCGACTGTTCAAGAACACGGCGATTGGTCACACCACGTCCAACCTGATGATGATGGTGACACCACGGATCATCATCCAAAAAGAATTGGAAGAAGATCAAATGGGTTTGTCCAATAACTAGTCTTTAGTTGCACGTTTAGTTTGCGATGGCTGTTAGCCACCGAAAATAGGTCCTGAAAACCACCGAGCCTCAGCTCGGTGGTTTTTTTTTGGAGACGGGTCTCCTTCGATTCCAGTTTTCGCTGGTTTGACAGGTGGCAACCTCTCCCTCCCCGACTAGAATGGCAGTCTCGGGCTGGCCACTGCCGAATGTCTATCTCCGTTTACTTTTTAGAATATTCCGATGCACGATTCGATCAATTCTGTTAGCTCGCCGGAACGCGCTTCAGTCCACCAATCCACGCAACAAGTCGTCGATTTTATCGCCGCGGTTCGTGAACGGGTTGGAACCGTCGTCGTAGGTCAGGACATCGTTGTCGAACGGTTGTTAATCGCTCTGTTTACCGGCGGGCACTTATTACTCCAGGGCGTGCCTGGATTGGCCAAGACATTATTGGTCTCGGTTCTTTCCAAAACGATCGATTTGGATTTCGCCCGGATTCAATTCACCATCGACCTGCTACCGTCGGATATTTTGGGTTCCGAGATTCTCGATCAAAAGACTAACGAATTTCGGGTCCACAAGGGCCCTGTGTTTACGAATTTATTGTTGGCCGACGAAATCAACCGCGCTGCTCCCAAGGTCCAAGGCGCCTTGCTCGAAGCCATGCAAGAACGAAAAGTCACCATCGGTGGTGAGACCTTCCGACTTCCAGCTCCCTTTCTGGTGATCGCGACTCAGAACCCGGTGGAACAAGCAGGCACCTTTGAACTGCCTGAGGCCCAGTTGGACCGTTTCATGTTATTGCATCGCTTGAACTATCCGACAGCCGATGAAGAAAAAGAAATTCTCCGCCGCAATGCGACACTCGGCGTCCGGGTTGAAGGCAAAGGAGCGGTCGCCACCACCGAGTTTGATCTGTTGGAAAACGATCCCGTTGGATCTTCGGCTGAACTGATTGCAGCCATGCAAGCCGTGCAGAAAGTGTTCGTCAGTGAAGCTTTCATTGAACATATCGTCGCCATCGTCAATCGTACCCGCCAACATCCGATGCTGGAATTGGGTTGTAGTCCGCGCGCTGGAATCTCATTGATTAAAGCCTCGCGCGCACGCGCACTGATCCATGGACGCGACTATGTTGTGCCCGATGATCTGTATGCCTTGGCTGACGATGTGATTTTGCATCGGATGCGATTGAATTACGAAGCGCTCGCCGATGGACATACCGGACATTCCATTTTGCAGTCCATACTTAAAGAGTTCCAGCAGGTTTGATATGCACGGCCAACTCGACATGATCGAGCCGCTGAATTGGCGTCAATTCATGATTGCAATCCGCCGGCTAGCCAACAATTTCAACTACGGCACCGACCGATCGCCTTTCCTCGGCTCCGGTGTCGAGTATGTGCAATCGCGTCGGTATCAATACGGCGATCCCGTCCGCTCGATCGATTGGCGAGTCACCGCCCGCACAGGCAAAGTTTTTGTGAAAGAATTTGAAACACCCAAACAAATGCCCTGTTATCTATTAATGGACAACTCGGCGTCCATGATCGTCAGTTCCCAACAACGCAGTAAATACGCCACGGGTTTGCAGATTGCCGGAGGCCTGGCGTTTGCCTGTTTGGATCGAGTCAGTCCGGTCGGCCTGATCACTACCGGAAGCGATGAATTTCGACTGGAACCCAGCTTGTCCAAAGACCAAATCATGCAGTGGTTGCATCAACTGCGGCGGTACAAATTGGATCAGCAAACCGAGTTGGCCAAACGGTTGAACCATTTATGTGCGCGGCTGAAACATCGGGCCTTGATCGTGGTCTTGAGTGACCTACATGATCCGCCAGCAATCGCGGCACTAAAATTGGCGGCCCAGCAACATGAAGTCGTCGTCTTGCAGTTGCGCGATCCGGGTGAACGCGAGATTTCCGGAACGGGTTATTTTCGCGCTCGTGAGCCGGAGACCGGCCGCGAATTTGTGACGCATGGAAAACGTGAATGGCTGGATGACGAAGCCATCCAGCAACAGCTCAAACGCTGCCAGATCAGTCACTTGGTAATCGATACGGATCGACCTTACGCGCATCGGTTGCGATGGTTTTTCAAGTCCCGTGGCGGCCTCGGCAAGGGAGCTCGATAGATGGCTGGAGCGAGCGTTACCGCCAAGACCCTGCGAATCGTTGGCCAACTCGCGATCGCGTGTTCGTATCGGCGCGCCGACATTAGTGTCCAACGCGGGTACGGTGTCGTATTGGTCGTGGTCGTGTTAATGTCATTGATGCACAGGTCCGGTCAAACGACCTACGCTCAATCACCCTTTCCCGAGGTTCATTCGACGGTTGGTTTTCAGAAAACGATCCTGCAAATTGTCGTGCCAGGTTCCGAATTGCAACCGAAACCGATCGTTGATCGCGATCAATCGATCATTGTGCGGATTCTAAAAACCTATTCGCATGGCACTGATTTCCGGTATGACCTGGAATTCCGCGGTCTTGATCCAGGTCAGTTCAATCTGGCGGATTATTTACAGCGAATTGATGCCACGGATCAACCGCCGATTCCAGCCATTCCGATTGTGATTCACAGTTTGCTTCCGGCGGGACAAGTGCAGCCCACTTCACTCGTCGCCGAACCCTCGCGGTATCGCAGTTTCTATTTACCGTTGCTGATTGTTGGAAGCACGCTTTGGGCAATTGGTCTCCTGATGATCCTATTTTATGGACGGGGCAAAACCAATCGTCCGTTACGCGAACTGAAACCAATTACGGTTGCAGATCGCCTGCAACCCTTGATCGATGCGGCATTGTCGGGCGAAATTACGACGCAACAGCAAGCGGAACTGGAGCGTGTCCTGTCTTCGTTTTGGTGTCAAAAAATGCGGTGGGAGCATTTATCGGCCGTTCAAATCCGTGAAAAATTGCGCGACCATCCGGAAGCCGGCCAACTTCTCGATCAGATTGACCTTTGGTTGCATCGACCCAAAACGGGCGCCACAACGTCGACGATCGACGTTGCCAAATTGTTGGAACCCTATCGTTAACTTGACTTCCAGCTGCCTCGGTAATCTCGAAAAATTCATCCATGCAAATCACTTTAGATCATTGGAGTTCCCGCTACGGCGAATTGCTGCTCGGTCAGATTTCGCTGGAAGATGTGCAATGGCTGCCCAATGCTTTTAACTATCCCCTGGTCTTGTGGCTCGGCTTGATCCCGATTTTGCTCATTGCCTGGATTTGGAATCGGCGTTCGCGGGGTGTGGTGATTCCCGTTGACCACAGCGTGCATGGCAGTGGCAGTATTACGCAAACCCTGATTCACTTGGCCGAGTCACTTACCCCGTTGTTACTGGCCGTTGTGATTTGGATGTTGGCGGGGCCACTGCTTTTGGGTAAACCGACCGAAAAACGCTCCGTCACGAACATTCAATTCTGTGTCGATATTTCGAGAAGCATGACTGCCCAGTTTGGGGAAGGGACGCGCTATGACGCTTCGATGAAAGCGATCAATCAGTTTCTGGACTTTCGCGAGGGGGACGCCTTTGGGTTGACCTTCTTTGGCAGCTCCGTTTTACACTGGTGCCCATTGACCACGGACAGTTCGGCAATTCGCTGTTCGCCCCCGTTTATGCGGCCCGAAGTCGTCCCTCCCTGGTTCGGTGGGACGGAGATCGGCAAGGCTCTCTTGGCTTGTCGAAGAATTTTGATGGAACAATCTGACGGGGACCGGATGATCATTTTGGTTTCGGACGGCTCGAGTTCCGATCTTTCCGGAGATGCCGCCGCCGAAATCGCGCATCGCGTCGCCGCCGAGGGGATCACGGTTTATGCGATTCATATCGCCGACTACGAAGTGCCACCTGAAATCGTCACGATTACAAGCATTACCGGTGGTGAAGTTTTTAATCCGGGTGACGAAGATTCCCTGGTGGGAGTATTTCAGCGGATCGATACCATGGCCAAAGCGCGCGTCGAACAATCGATTGCCGAACAACTTGATCACTTTCAGCCCTATGCTGCCATCGGCTTGGCGCTGCTGGGAATGCTGGTTCTCTGTTCGTTCGGATTGAGGTACACACCATGGTAATGGACTTCCTGGCGGAATTTGTGACCGTAGCTTTGGTGATCTTGTCCGTGGGCGCGGAGTCGATTCACCTGTTGCGAATTCGCAAGTTATCGCGATTGGCGTTTGGCCCGACCGGTCGACCGTTGTTTTGGACACATCTCGCACCGGTCGCACGTGTGGTCTCGGTGGGATTGCTGGCCTGGGGACTATCGACGTTGTTGTTGATCCCACCCAAAACCCATAACTCCGAGCAAATCGAATCCTCGCAGCAACGACACGTGATCTTGCTATTGGATGTATCGCCAAGCATGCGATTGGTTGACGCTGGACCGGAGGGCGACCAGAGTCGCATGCAGCGGGCGCGAGTCGTACTGGAGTCCTTTTTTGATCGAGTGCCGATTCGCCAATACAAGCTTTCCGTCATCGCGTTTTATGACGAAGCTATCCCGGTCGTGATCGACACGAAAGATCTGGAGGTAGTCAGAAACACGCTCAGCGATTTGCCAATGCATTATGCGTTTCAAGGGAAAGAGACCCAACTATTCAAAGGAATCGCGAAAGCCGCCGAGATCGCGACCCCTTGGCAACCAAAAAGTACAGTGTTGTTGGTGATCACGGATGGAGATACTGTGCCTGCAACCGGGATGCCGAGATTGCCCATTTCAATTAGCGACATGTTAGTAATCGGTGTGGGTGATGCCGTTACCGGAAAATTCATTGCCGGCAAGAACTCGCGTCAGGATGTTTCGACCTTGCGGCAGGTTGCCGCTCGGCTGGGCGGCGAATTTCAAAATGGCAACGCTCAAAACATTTCATCGGCTGTAATCGCAAAAATAACCCAGGATATCGGCGAACGCCGGTGGCAAGACTTGGGCCTGCGCGAATACGCGTTGTTGGCCATTGCCATCGGCGGGACCGTGTTGGGTTTGTTGCCGATCGCACTCTATTACGGGGGTACATTCTGGCGACCGGGCCTCAGAAAAGTACTTTCGACGAATAACGCAATTAAGTCGCCGTTTTATTGATCCCAAGATGGAATGGCCAACAAACCCAGCAATCTGACAAAAAAACGATTGTCCAGACTTTGGCAAATCAGGTAGACTATTGATTCTACGACTCGACATTAGGTAGTCATCACACAAGGAGATGCCGATGCGAATATTGATTCTCGTAATCTGGATTCTGATTCCATTGGGGGCTTTGGCCTACCATCTTGGCCCAGGTCAACACAACATGCACCGCGATCATGCCGCGCAGCTATTGGCCGATGCCGATGCCTTGGTTGCCAAACAAGATTGGGCCGCGGCCC
Organism: Mariniblastus sp.; assembly: GCA_031409295.1. GTDB lineage: Bacteria > Planctomycetota > Planctomycetia > Pirellulales > Pirellulaceae > Mariniblastus. The sequence goes on along the minus strand of JANNWZ010000169.1, from coordinate 38,868 downwards.
AACCGTTGTTTGAGAAAGCACTCGAACTTCTCCCCGACGATGAAGTCGCAGTCCAACGTCGCGTACGGCTGGAACGCGCCAAATGCCAACTGGAAAATAAACAGCTGCCGGATGCCAACGAAGATTTAAAAATCCTGGTTAACGAATTGGCGTCCGATGCAACGGCCTCACCGGAACTTTTGGCAGAATCCCGCGCGGCATTGGCTAATTCGCAGTATTACATTACTTGGTTGATGAGACTTGAAGGCTTGCCCCGCGATCAATGGGAACCGGAGATTACCGCCTCGCAACAGTTGTACCGGTTGCTGGCAGAACAAGCCGTTGAAATGAACGATGAAGTTTTGATTGAAACCCGCAAGAAGGATTTAGAATCTGCGGTGAAACTCGCCCGGCTGGACCTTGGCGAGCTGCAAGGCTTGCCATTGCCCAACCAATGACAGGGTTGTGGTACGAAGAGCGGTCGCCCTTCAAAAAAACCTGGCAAGAAAAAATCCGAAGACGCGCGCGACGCGGGTGCTGGCCCACCTCCCGATGATGGTGGCAGCTAGTTTTAGAGACACCTGTAGGTCGGACAATTTGTCTGACCTACTTTTTTTTGTCAACAACTTCCGTTTTGCTAATTACAATTAATGATATTTACTTTGGTCATGCGATTCGAACCAACACACCTTTCTGGTGCTTTTATGCAATCACGCTTGTTCCCGTTTTTTTTGGTTTTGATGTTTGTTTCCGTTGCACTGACGAACAGCACTTCCCAGGCACAAACCGCTGTCCCCATGGTTAGAATGCAATCACCCAATCGGACCGTAGTCTTGCCCGGGCGTGCCCTACAAAGTATGTCGCCGGAGATGAGGGATCGCGTGGTACAAAACGGTATGGTCGTCAACGCCGATTCAAGTACCCCAACCGCGTCGGCCAAGCCTGGCGTAGCGCCAACGGATGCCGAACGCAAAACGCAAATGGAAGCGCGGTTAGCCAAGCTTTCGGAACTGAAATTCAACCGCTTGCCATCCCATATTCTGGAAACCTGGTCCAGCCCCGCCGTCGATTCAGCGAAAGATCCTGACGCCGACTTGCCACCAGCGCCGTTCGAAGCGTTTCTTTATAGCGACATCCGTTTCGAGATCGCGACTAAAAAATTACAACACGATTTCACCTTGGGGCAATGGAGCGAAGTATCGGCGTTCCTAAAATTACTGCCTGAGGCCAATGCAAAATCGCTCTACAATCAGTTCCTGCAATCGGCGACGGGATCCGGGGATTCAGAGTTGCAAAATTCGCAAGGCTCACAGTTGGACCAGCGTCAGCTGCAAACACAGCATATGGCTTTCGAAGATCTATTCCAACTCGCAGCCATCGCGCCAGGCAAAATCAAGGATCCGGAGTTAGTGCTGTTCGGCGCTGCGTTCGTCAAGTCGATCGCCCAAGGCAACAACCCGACTGAACTGGTCCATCGCATATCCGCCGAATTGGCGAAAGAAAAACCGGTCTTTGATCGGCGGCAAATGGCTAAAATTCTCTTTCAATCCGACCTGCCAATTCCCGCGGGAGAGTTTTTGCCTGATTTGGCAACCGCCAAACAGGAAAACGATCATGAGGCTTTGAATTTGCTGTCACGGTATTATTTGGCAATCCATGAGAAAGATAAAAAACCGGCGGATCTGGAGCAGGCGTGGCATGTCACGCAAGCGATTCTCGCCGCCACGGGAGTCGAAGCCGAACAACGCCAGGAGGCACTGGCCCGCGCGGTGCAGCTGTCGGACAAAGTCAGCGCCGAATTTGGACAGCGTTGGCTCGAAGAGAGTTTTGTCGCCCAACCAGCCGCCGGCATGGAAGTGCTCGGCGCCATTGGTGCCGACACTGCCAAGGCTTTGCAAGGCAGCGGGAATTCACCCGATTCCAGACTCGCACGCCTCAAGCTACAAAATGAGGCGGTCAATGCCTTGCTTAAAGTTTCCGTCGAGCAAGCAAATAACTGGCGGCAGCCGCTGAATTTGCTGGCCCAATCCTGGCTCCGTGAAGCGCAAATCTCGTACGCGGACGACACTTCTACGCAGCTCAGTCCCTCGATGCGCCGCGATGTGTTTGGCAACATTTTCTATTTCGATGACCAAAATGGAAATATAAATGGGTACAACAATCGATTTGGATCTTTGCAACCTATTCCAACGAAAAAATTGCTGGAAGTGAAGCCCTGTGAGCAATGGATGGCCATTGTGGATGATTCGTTGAAACCGCAGTTCGACACGATCCAGGCACAGCTCTATCTAAAAGTCAACGAACAGGATTTGGCATTGCCGTTTATCGAACGTTTGGCAAAAACCCATCCAGACCAATCCAAAAAACTGATTCAGGAATTTATCGAAGTCTGGACTCGAAACCATGATATGAATTCCAACCAGAGCCGCACGAACTCCTATATGTTCATGTATGGGTTTGAGAGTCGAGCTGAAAGTATCCCACTAACCAGATCCAAACAAGAACGCAATCTGCGGGAACTGGCCGAGATGTTGCAGCGGCTGAAGGTTTTGTCGGCCGACGAACTGGACGAAGAGCTCCTCGCAAAAGCCTTTACGACCTGCCATAGCAGCGCCGAAGTCTATCAAGTCAAAGCGATTGAAACCGTGTTTGGTTCGCTGGAGCAAATGAAACCCAAAGCGGTTGCCAGCATCACGAATCAAATGCGGGCCAACCTGGCCACGATGTGGCGCGATGCCAACGTGCAAAAAGACAACAAAACCAAACGTAAGAAACAGGAAATTGAAGCCGAAGTAATCGAAGGCTACGAGTCTGCCGTTAAGATCATCGCGGATGCTCTCCAGCGCAATCCCAATGAATGGAAATTGATCGCCACCCAAGCCGCTTTACTGCATGACGAAAACAATTACCGCGCCGAGTTGGCGAACAGTTCTGAATTTTCGGCGCGTCGAATTCAAGCATTAGCGCTCTTCCAAACTGCCGCACAAAAATACATCGATGGTTTGGGCGAATTGACTGAAGATAAATTCAGTACCGAACCATTTGAGCAATGGTTTTATGCCAGCCTCGGTGCCTGTGATTTGGCGCTCATCACAGAAAAAAATCAAGCCGATCCCAAACAGCCGGCTTTGATTCGGAACCTGTTGGACAAAATCCCAACCGCCAAACAAAAATGGCACGCCGATCGGTTTGCGAACCTGTTGTTTAATCGCTTGAGCAGTGTGAAACCGGAGTTGAAGTTCAAGTATCTCGATCTCGGTTTCGAAATTGTTGGCGACAACGAACAGGCCGCCGAAGCCAAGAGCGTGCACGATTATTACAAGGATTTGGTTACCGAAATCAAACTCGAAACCCTAATCGACGGCTCGGATCGCGTCGGAAATGGTCAACCTTTCGGGGTGCTCGTGCAACTGAAACATACCAAGGAAATTGAACGCGAATCGGGTGGTTTCGGACGCTACTTGCAGAACCAGAATGGCAATATGTTCTTTTCGTACAACTACGGACGACCGACGGAGGACTACCGGGACAAATTTGACGAATCGGTGCGGGCACTGTATCAAGAGCGATTCGAAGTCCTTTCGGTGACGTTTCAAAAACCGGAAGTAAAATCGATTCCCGCCTCGGAAGCGGGTTGGCGGATCACGCCTTACGCCTACCTACTGTTGAAAACAAAAGGCCCGGAAGTCGATAAATTACCGCCGGTCAAATTGGACCTCGATTTCCTGGACACGTCCGGCTATGCGATTTTGCCGGTGGAATCTGCGACGATTCCCATCGATGCCCATGATGCTCAGCGGGAAACCAGACCCTATCGAAATCTTTCGGTCACCCAAATTCTGGACGAACGGCAGTCGAACGATGGCAGACTGATTTTGGAAGTTAAGGCCCAAGCCCAGGGATTGGTGCCAGATCTATCGGAATTTCTGGTGGTTGAGCCCACCGAATTCGAAGTCAATTCGACCGAAGAGATTGCCGTCGCGGTTACCCAATTCGATCCCGATGAAAACCAGCCGATTGTGTTGTCGGAGCGGAATTGGATTGTTTCGCTGGCAGCCAAAAAAGATTTGACCAGTAAGCCGAAACAATTCGAGTTTCCTCGACCCACGGTGGAACTGAAGGAAGTCGTCTACCAACGATACGTCGATGCGGACCTCGCCACCGTCGAACCGACAATCGCTTTGGAAGCGGAATACGTCAAAACCAATTATGCGAAACTTACGGGCTTGATCGCCGCTGGAATCGCTGTCTTCGCGGTATTTCTCGGCCTCTTGATTTGGCTACTGAAGTACGCCAACAGCCGGCCCCAATCCGCCCGCCGCGAACTCAACGGCGAAGTTACGCCATTCGCCGCCATTTCACTACTTCAGGAAATCTATTCCAACAACGGGTTATCGGACTCGAAGAAAGTGGAACTGAAGGCGTCCATCGATCGACTGGAGCGGCAATACTTTGGGCAGCAAACCGCTGCTGACGACGACGCATCGACGCTGCACGATGAACTAAAAAAATGGGCTCGATAAACATTACTCAGCCAAACTAAGTAACGCCATCGCTGTCCCGTAAACTCGACCCAACTCGTGTGAGTCGACAAAACAACCGTCGATTTCCGGCAATGACAAAACCAACTCGCGTTGAGCTTGGTAAAGTTTCGCCTTTAGGATTTTATCACTGATTTTTGAAATCGCTTCACTGCGGCTCTGCAAATCGTACCAAAAGAAAAATCCGCCATACGCCATGTTGGAGGTGTGGTCATCGTATTTCAATGCCCGCATCAAATGGATGTTTAGATCGAGCGATTGCTGGACAGCATTGGCCAGTGCCTGGTCATCCGATTTCTTGCCTGTCCATAAAGCCAACTCGCACAATGGCATTCGTCCAGCCGATTGCGCGACGTGACCATCGTTTCCGGTGGGCAAATCGCGACCTTGAGGCACGCTGGAATAGGGAAACGCACCGTTGTCGAAACGATCATGTCGTAGAGACCGCAATCCTTTTTCAATCGACTCCGTACTGGTCGGCGCGCCAACTGTCGCTGCCTCAAAGAAAGCCAGCAACGCGGAGGCGGTAACGAAAGGATTTTCGTACTCATGAAACCACCCTCCCGATTCATTTTGCAAGGCTGCCAATAACTTGACCGCCCCCTGCAAACTGGCGAGATACTTCGGATCGCGTTGGGTCATTCGCGAGAGAAACCGAATCCGATAGGCATACGCCCATAACAATTCATCGCGATCCGACAAATTCAGGTTGCCATCATTGGCTACAAAATCTGCAGCGCGGGTAATCGCGGACTCAACTTGCTCAGCCAACGCCGAATCGGCAGGCAGTTGCGATTGATAGTTCAGTAGTGCCATCCCGGCGATCGATGTGACCGCCACATGCACATTCGGCAGACTATCAGTGCCGCCGAAATCGTAATCGCAATCCGTCCAGGCGCCGTTTTCATTTTGCATGCCCAACAAAAATTCGACTCCTCGTTGCCACAGGGCTGGCGCATCATATACTCCGGCGGGCGAGGCGCTGCCAGCGGAATTCCGGCCGGCCGAAAGTGCGCCCGCTGGTAGATCACCATGAACTTCGAATCCTCGCACGAATGGACCGAATCCTTCAGCCTCGGCCGCAGCTTTCCAGGCCAACGGTGAATCGGGTTCGGTGGTGGCGGCAGTTTGCCATTTGGCTTTCGCCGCTGCATGTTTTCCCAATCGAAAATCCACCATGCCAGCCAACAATAACTCTTCGGTTCGGGACGCTGAATTCTCAGCGAGCGAAAATTTCATGTTTGCATAATCGCCGGCGGAAAACTGCTTCCAGAGCTGTGTCAATTCGGGAGATTTTTCGGCCAACGGACTGGATTGATCGACAAAACCAGTCAACAGCGTTCGAAACCACTGCGGATGCAATGTCGTCAAACGATCGACTTTGCGAACCAATTCCCCCTTGGAATCGAGAATCAAGAACCCAGGTTCAATAAACACATAGGGCCGCAGCTCGAATTTCTCCTGCTGCTTTTGTTTGGGAGTCGCTCTGACCGGTACAAAATTCTCGTTCAAAACGGTGATGATATCCGGCCAGGAGAACGGCCCGGCCAACATGTAACGATCAATCGAATCCGTGCGATCCATGAAACTCCCACGCAAGGTCGGCACGTACCAGAAAATCGGTTTACCGGTCGATTTTGATTCGGCCAGCGCTGCTTCGAGGTTGGGTTGCCATTTAACAGCGGAACCGATTCGCGCCGCTTGAGGACCTGGTTCGACACGAATTTTTCTCATCGAGTTATTTTTGAAATCGTGTTGTGCCATCGTGCTGGACGTCCCGCATCCAAACAGCCCAACCGAGGTTACGACCACGCCAAAAATCAAATCGGAAACAGCTCGTGGGCAATTCATGGGATTCTCGAGACAGCGCATTGGAACAGGAAAGCGAAAACATTTTACCTCTATTAGACGATCAAACCGGGCAATAGGAAAGAGTCGCCAGAAGGCAAACGAAAGACATCCGATGGCGGAATTCGGCCTGCGCGGCCACTTGCAACCGCCGACAAATCCAAAACAGATAACTTCGTATGGGAGCGAAGCTGGTTGCGGACAACTGATATTTCCCTTAATTCGCTAGGAAATTTGTCGCAGTTGCATCGTCTCAATGACTTTATGATTGGCCACCACATGGGTCACCACTACTAGCCACGTTCCGGACTGGCACCACTTCTTTTCTTTCAAACAGGCCAACGCATCCAAAATCGTCTGCTCGGGGTCGTCGGAAAATTCCAAGAGAAATGATTCCACACCCCAAGGCAAAACCAATTGTCGATACGTTGTCTCGACATCGGTAAAGGCATAAATCGGCACGTTTCGCGCTCGTAGCGCGCCCAACATCTGGGCCAGGTATCCGCTCCGCGTGAAGACGACGATGCCCGAAGATCCCAATTCTTGTGCCAAAACCGCTGCCGACCGAAGCATCTTGGTTTTGGGTTCCTCCAACACGATTCGTGAGTTGATCGCCCCGTCCAATGTGGGTTGAATGCTATTGATGATGTTTTTCAGGACTTCGATCGACTCCAGCGGATAAGCTCCAGTAGTCGTTTCGCCGGACAACATTACCGCATCGGCTTGTTCGCGAATGGCATTGGAAACATCTGAAATTTCAGCCCGCGTCGGCATCGGCGCTTGAATCATCGACTCCAACAACTGCGTCGCGATAATTACCGGCTTGGCTTCTGCTAAACAGGCATCCACCAATTCTTTTTGGACAATAGGCAAACGATGGTAATCAATCTCGATTCCCAAGTCGCCGCGGGCCACCATAATGCCATCCGACGCGCGGATAATCTCCCGCATGTTTTTCACGCCGGATTGTTCCTCGATCTTGGCAACGATCCGTGCTTTCGAACCAAGTCCCGTCAATAGACGCTTCAACTCATGCACATCGGCAGCTCGCCGCACAAACGAGAGAGCGACAAAATCGATTCCCGCATCGATGCCGACTCGCAGGTCCTTGACATCTTTCTCCGTCAGCGCCGGGAGATCGACTTCGACGCCGGGCAAATTAATATGGCGCCGCGAACCCAACTTCCCCGGCGTGAGTACCTCGCATAAGACACTCATTTGATCTTTTTCGAGGGCCTTCAAGCGGATCATTCCGCTGTCAACGAGTATGGTCTGGCCGATGACGATGTCGCGCGGCAGATGCGGATAATTCACCGAAACATTGAGTTCGCCAATCGGCTGCCGCACCGTTCCATTTACCACTAACCGAATACGGTCGCCCAATTTTAACTCGACAGCAGTCGCCAAATCGCCCGTACGAATCTCGGGGCCCTTGATATCCATCATGATTGCGACAGGTCGGCCGACTTCCGCCGAAACCTGTCGAATACGAGCTATCGATTCGCGGGCCCATTGTTCCGACGCATGAGCCATGTTTAAGCGGATAATATCCACCCCCGCCGCAATCATTTGCGAGAGCTTTTCAATCGACTCCGTCGCTGGCCCGAGAGTGACGATAATTTTGGTATAACGGTAGCCGTGTGGCAGCTCGGTCATGTATTGAGTCCGTTTGGAATCCGGTTGTTGGCACAATCATATTACATAACAGGGGTTAGCGGACATCCCAGTTTGGGTGGAGCATAAGCGGCTGGGTATCGTCTGAAGTGCAGCCACTTGCTTACCGGCCTGGCGTCTGCAACCCGGTGCAGCGGTTTCCGAGTTGGACTAGACTGCAGTTTGTAATCGTCAGCGGTCGCACCCGTGGCAGAGGTCACAATGTGGTCGATCAAGTTTATACGATAGTCCTTTTTCCAGGTCGTTTTTTCATGTTGCTTCGCTCCGGCATTTTCTCGTACAAGTTAACGATTCTTGTAGCCATTCTGGTTTCCGGTCCAGCCATTTCGGCAGCCGCGCAAGCGCCAGTGCGCGAAGAGGTTGTCCAGCCGATCCGCAATGAAACTTTCAACAAGAACGGCCAATGGCCGGAACGAAAACAAGGTGGTAATCCTCGGATTGTTGCCGGCTATCTGGTGTTCGACGGTTCGCAAGATGGAGATCGACAGGTCGATCCGCAGATCGCGGTGGGGGGCGGATTCGTGTTGCACGGAACCAATAGTGGTTTGGTGATTTACGACAAAGGGGGCCACTTCATACAGGGGGTCAACCAGGACTGTTTCAACGGCGGCATCGATCCAAAACTTTTCTTTGATGCGCACAATTCCGTATTCGGTTTTGATCTTTGGAATCCTTGGGACCACGCGAAACAGAAACCAGTTAATATTTCGATTTCCGAAACGAATGATCCAACCGGTGCCTGGAACACCTATCCCGTCCCAGCGCCAAATGCCCGCGACGGGGGAGCGATCGGCTACAGCAAGCAGTGGATCGGCTATTCATTTCCCGGTGGCCGCGAACAGTCATTTGTGCTCCGGACGGCCGAAGCAAAAGCAGGTGCGCCCGCAACGGTCTATCATTTTTCCGGCAATTTGGGTTTGCCAATCATGACGCAAGACCCGATTGATGATTTGTATTTTTTGTCGATTTCCAATCGTGAAATTAACATCGTTCGAATCTCCACCGACGAAAACGGAAAACCATTACGCGAGAACGTCGGATCAACCCCTCACGGATTGGAGTTTGTCGGCTATCCACCGCAGTCTCCGCAAAAAAACACCGATCAAAAAACTGCTTCGGGGGACCGCAATCCCAAGAACCTGATTTTGCAAAATGGCCAAATCTGGTTTTCGCAGGCCGTCAATTGCCACGGTCGTTCAGCGGTGCAATGGCACCAAGTAAAACTTGATGGCACGATCGTCCAAACCGGTTTGATCAGCGACCCAATCAACAGTTACATTCAAACGTCGATCGCCGTCAATCAGTTGGAGGACGTGTTGATCGGATTTCAGGAGACTGGCCCGAACACATTCATCAGTCCTCGTTTTGTTTTTCGTCGCAAAGCCGACCCGCCAGGAAAAATGCGCGATATCACCAGTTTGGGTGAAGGGCAGGGGGCGACCGACGGCGAGTCTTGGGGAGACTATAGCGGCAGCGTCGTGGACGGCGACAATGGTCTGGACTTATGGACAATTCAAAGCATCGCGGATACCCATGGAAAAGGGGATACCGTCATCGCCAAAATTCCTTTGGTCAAAGAGTAACGGTAAATTAAAGCCGGCCTGAATAAAAACTCCAGTCGACGAAAGATTTTGGATTTCCTATTTTTCGATAAATTCAGGGGCGACATCGGCTCGGTCAGAGGTTAAACTTTGCTTTTCCAAAAACAGCTGTCAACCTAATGCTGGCAGTCTCCAACATAATAGTTTGCCTAAAAATCGGTCGATCGAACAAGGAGAGTTGCACGTGACTAAGAAATCTAGTGACTCCATGCAATGGGGCTCGCGTTTGGGCGTGATCATGGCGGTCGCGGGATCTGCGGTGGGGCTAGGCAATTTCCTCCGCTTTCCTGGCAAGGCTGCCGAAAACGGCGGTGGCGCATTTATGATCCCCTATTTCGTAGCCTTGCTACTGGTTGGGATTCCGCTGTGTTGGGCCGAGTGGTCGATGGGTCGGTACGGGGGGCGGCGAGGATTCAATTCCGCGCCCGGGATCTTTTCTGTTTTGTGGCGCAATCCCCTTTCAAAATACCTCGGGGCCTTTGCGTTGTTGATTCCATTGACGGTTTACTTTTATTACATCGTTATTGAAGCCTGGTGTCTCGGCTATGCTTGGAATTATCTGACGGGCGACCTGATGCAAGGCCGAAATACGGAAGTGTACAAAGAATTTTTCGTAAGTTTTACAGGTCAGGCCGCAGATGGCGCAGTGTTCTCGTTTGCCAATGGGGTACCGCAGATATTGATCTTTGTGGCGATCGTGTTTTTGCTAAACTTTGCACTGGTCTATCGGGGGCTCAGCAAGGGAATTGAGGCGTTTTGTAACTTGGCAATGCCGTTAATGGCGGTCTGTGCTCTATGCGTACTGGTCCGCGTTATTACACTGTCGCCGCATCCTGATATTCCTGAACAAACAGTCGTAAACGGTTTGGGATTTATGTGGAATCCGGACTATTCAAAGTTATGGGATCCAGCGACTTGGCTGGCTGCGGCGGGACAAATATTTTTCACGCTTTCCGTTGGGTTTGGTGTGATCATCAACTATGCGAGCTATGTCAAACCCAAGGAAGACATCGCCTTGAGCGGCCTGACCGCCACGAGTATCAACGAATTTTTCGAAGTCTGCCTTGGGGGAATGATTACTATTCCAGCGGCTTTTGTGTTTCTGGGAGCTGCGACGCTGACGACGTACACGGCTTCGTCGTTCTCACTTGGCTTCAATGCGTTGCCCAATGTGTTTGCGGAAATGCCTGGCGGGCAGTTTTTTGGATTTCTATGGTTCTTCATGTTGTTCCTGGCGGCGATCACATCCAGTTTATCAATGCTTCAGCCGGTAATGGCCTTTTTTGAGGAAGGACTGGGTGTCAAACGGTTCGGTTCAACGGCGATAATGTTCCTACTGACTGTTGCTGGGACCGGGTTTGTCCTCTATTACTCCGCCGGTTTGGCGGGGCTCGATTCGATCGACTTCTGGTCGGGCGAGTTGTTTATTGTGGTGTTGGCACTGATACAATGCGTGATTTACGGTTGGGTGCTGGGTATTAAACGCGGTAAGGCCGAGCTCGACGATGGGGCAGACATCGTTGTTCCCGGGTTCGTTCAACTGGTCATCAAGTACATTTCACCGGTATTTTTGATCTGGATTTTGTCGTCGATGTTGTTGTCAAAAAATGCCGTCTCCGGGCAGTTCAAAATTTTAGAAAAGCTCCAGGATCCATTGCAGGCGACCGGGTTTGGTATCGTTGTAGGATGTATCCTATTGTTGTGGGTCATGGTATTTTTTGCCGGCCAACGTTGGGACCGGCAAGGTCGTTACGCGGCATTAGACAAGGAATAATTCGATGACCACTGCCGGTATTATCTTCATGAGTGTTTCCGTCGCGTCGGTGCTATTCCTGTCAGTGTTTTGCGTACTGAGAGTGCTTAGCAAAAACCAGTCCAAAGGCTGAAAACGTTAAGTTCGGTTGTAGTTACAACCCAATCTGAGCGGCGATTAATAAGAGACCAAGCCCTCAACGGCGATCCGATTGATTCGGGGTCGACGGTTGAGGCTGGTTGTGGGATACGGAAATGATCTCGCGAGTCCAGGTGATGTTGGGCACGATGAAATGCAACTTCGTCGGAACTTGTACACCATCGAAGGACTGGTATTGTTGATAGTCTACCTGGTACACAAAATCGCCAAGTACGGTGGGAACCGACGTTGTTCGGCGAACCAAAAAACCTGACGATTCATCAAAATAGAATCGCTCTTTTGCTTTGATCGAATTGACCGCTGACAGAACCAACACGCGGCGACCGGCGATTTGTTCGGTGCGTTGATAGGTCAAATTTGCGAAAGCCAATTTGAAATTCTGTCCGAACGCCAGTTGAGCCTCCCGTTCGATTTGTAGTGCTTCATCAGCTTTTAATGAAATCGGGTCGGCGTTTACTGTTTTCGAAGCGACCAAGCCGTCGAACGCCTCCCGGATCGAAACATTGCCATAAATTGTAACCACGTTGTGAATTCCGCCGACGGTTTGCCAAAGTTCTTCCGCTTCCGAACTTCCATCGGGTTCGATACGGCGCGCGATAGTGTGTCGGGTTTTGATCGAATTCAGTTTCGCTTGGCCGCCCAGCGCGTCGATGTATTTCAAAATGATTTCGTCGACTGACGGTATCGTCGTGGGTTGGTCAGCGTCCTGCGATATCGAGATGGGTTCAAATGGCACGAGCGCCAACGGAATCGGCTGACCGCGGTGGCAGGTGTAACACGTTACTTCGGAGCGCCCCCGAAAACTCCGTTTATTCAATTCAAGTGTCATCTCGATCATTTGCCGGCCGACGCTTTTGTGCGCCACGTTTTCCTTCGAAAAATCCGTCTTGTCATGACAGAATTGGCAGTCAACACCCAATGAAGCAGACATGATATTCATGACTTTACCCATTTGATCAGCCGGCATTTCTGTCAATGCAGTCACATTTTTGAATTTCGATCCTGCCAGTTCGACGGTGGTCTGTGCGCAAGCGGTGGGGCTATTGTCTACCGGAATGAGCCCCGCAACGATTAATATCCAGGCATTTTTTTTGGGGAAATAATTCATCTGGCGCATCTTTGGAAAAAACTGAATCAGGAAACAGGGATAGCCCAATTGTTATTAGCAATCATGAATCAACAAGCGGCCAAGCATCTCGGCCGCTGACAAAGGACTCCAGAGGCAGCTATCGTCCTTGGGCGATCCCGCTCAGCTTGGCCACAACCTGTTCGTCGGTCAACGATTCAACATCGACGGGCACGGTGGTTTGTCGGGGCATCTTGACCATTGCGGCGCGATAGGTCTTGTCATAGTAAGCCAAAGAAATTTCAATCGCAGCGGCAATATCATTCGCCTCGATGGCCGCGACGGCTTGTTTTGCCAATGGTCCATCCAACCGTTTGCTGATTTTTCCAATCGCGTGGATCAATTGCTCGGCAGGCAATCCTCCATAATCCGCCAGCAGATTCTCCAACCGTTGTTGTGGGCTACATTCGATACACACGGCGGGGGAATTCCGTAATCGCTCATACAGCGCCGACGGCACGACTACCGAACCAATCCGATTGCCTTCGTCCTCGATCCAGACGGGCCGAGACAGGTCAATTCGTTCCAGTACCACAAACAAGTCATTTTCAAATTGTTCGGTCGTGGGTTGAGGACCCTGACCGATCCCGCCAAAGGCTGAACCGCGATGATTGGCCAAGCGTTCGAGATCGATCACTTGCTCGCCCGCTTGTTCCAGAAGTTGCAGCACTTTCGTTTTGCCGGCACCGGTCAGTCCGCTAACTACGTGTAGCTGGTATGACAGCTCAAAAAAACTACGGGCATATTTTCGAAACGATTTGTAACCGCCATCCAAAACATAAGGGCGCAGTTCTGCCAGATTCAAAATTTGCGCCAACGATTGACTTCGCATCCCGCCGCGCCAGCAATGCACGAGAACTTCGTTGGTGTTTGCCAACCCGATTGCCTGCTCGACCAAATCGGACAAACGAGCACCAATAAAACCCAACCCCTTGATGACCGCGAGTTGGCGACCCGATTTTTTATAGGCAGTCCCAATTTCGGCCCGTTGTTCGTCGGTGAAGAGCGGCAGGTTCACGGCGCGTTCGAGATGGCCCTGTCGAAACTCACCGGGAGATCGAACATCGAGAACCGGCAAGGACTGAGATAGCCGCCAAAATTCCTGGGGGGAAACAAAAGTCGTAATGGGGAAGCACTCCTGAAATTGCCAAGGCAGCCACGGAATTTGGGCAGATCCAACAGCATAACAAAACCCCCGCGTTTTGTGACGAGCGGTGACTAATGATCCGTTCGGGGATTCGCAAAGCCCCTGTTAACGCCCCAGCAACCCCGTTAAATTGGAATCCTGTCGCGACTTTTCAAGTAACGAAAACCCAATTGAAAAAACATGGCCAAGCTCACAATCAATGATGTCGACGTTCGAAGCAAAAAAGTCTTGATGCGAGTCGATTTCAACGTCCCGCTGGACGAAAATCGAAAAATCACCGACGAATTGCGAATTGAAATGGCCCTGCCCAGCATTCAATCGGTGATTGAACGGGGTGGGCGATTGATATTAATCAGCCATTTGGGCCGGCCGGACGGCACACCGAATGCAGAATTCAGTTTGCGACCGACAGCCGTTCGGCTAAGTGAAATGCTGGGTCAACCCGTGGCCTTTGCAACCGATACGATTGGACCCGATGCCCAACACAAAGTGGCGGCACTACAGGATGGCGAGATCGTCGTATTGGAGAATCTGCGGTTCGATGCTCGTGAAGAAGCGGGCGACAAAGAGTTCTCGGAACAACTTGCCAAACTCGCCGACATCTATTGCAACAATGCGTTTGGCACCTGCCATCGCGAACATGCTTCGATGTACGGTGTGCCATTGGCTATGGGCAGCCAGCCGAAAGTTGTCGGTTCGCTGGTCGAAAAAGAAATCAAGTACCTCAGCGATGTGATTGCCAATCCGGAACGTCCGTTTGTGGCGATCCTCGGTGGAGCGAAAGTTTCTGACAAAATCAAAGTCATTCAAAATCTAATTGGCATTTGCGATCACATCTTGATTGGCGGCGCAATGGCCTATACTTTCTCGTTGGCACAAGGCGGTCAAGTCGGAAATAGCTTGGTCGAACGCGACAAAGTGGAATTGGCGAAAGAGTTGATTGCCAAGGCGGGCTCGAAATTGGTACTCCCGGTCGACACGCATTGCGGCGATAGTTTTAGCGCCGATTGTCGCAAGCTCGTGGTCGAAAATGGAAGAATCCCGGATGGATTTCAAGGGCTGGATATCGGTCCGAAAACATCGCAGAAATTTGCCGAGATTATTGCCCAATCAAAAACGGTTGTGTGGAATGGCCCGATGGGCGTGTTCGAGATGCCTCCGTTTGATGAAGGCACTAAGACAGTGGCTCAGGCGATTGCCGATAGCGATGCGATCAGCATCATCGGCGGAGGAGACAGCGCCGCTGCAATCGCTCAGCTCGGATTTGAAAACTCAGTCACGCATATCAGCACCGGGGGTGGAGCGAGTTTGTCGCTGCTGGAAGGCAAGAAATTCAAACCAGTGGAAGTGCTGGACGAGAAATAAATCGACGTCAATCTTTTACGGCAAATCGTTTGAGGTCCTCCAAATCGGCGAATTCGATCGCTGACATGTGGGTCGCTTCCAGCACAACTTGCGGCGCGACTCCGGCCTGGAAAGCTTCTTGCCAGCGGGAGACGCACAGGCACCAACGATCGCCGGGCTGCAAGCCGGGAAATTCATACGCTGGAATTGGCGTGCTCAAATCGTTCCCGGCCGCTTGGCTGAATTGCAAAAATTCTTTGGTCACTAGGACGCAAACGATATGCACACCCTGATCACTAGCCCCGGTCCGGCAATAGCCATCGCGATAAAAACCTGTGACCGGATCCAGGCAGCAAGGCTGCAACTCGGAACCCAAGACGTTTTTCGGAAGTGCCATTAAAACAGCCCCGTAATATTACCGTGTTCATCGATATCGATATTCTCTGAGGAGGGCGTGGTCGGTAGACCTGGCATCCGCATCATATCGCCGGTGATGGGAACCAAAAAGCCAGCCCCCGCGGCGATTTCAATTTCGCGAACGGTGATTTCAAAACCGGTGGGACGTCCAATCAAATCGGGATTATCCGAGAGTGATTTTTGCGTTTTCGCCATACAAATCGGCAACTTCGTCAAACCCAATTTCTCAATTTGCTTCAAGTTCATTTTTGCTTTCGACGAATATTCGACCGAACTCGCTCCATAAATTTTCTGGCAAATCGCGGCGATCTTAGCCTTTACCGGCAAATTCCAATCATACAACGGACGGAATTTTTTGGTTGTGTGCGCGATTTTTTCTGCGACAACCGTCGCCAACTCCTCGGCACCTGCTCCACCTCGCCCCCATACGTCGGCGACGACCGACTCGAATCCGAGGGCTCGGCAACCCGACTTGATCACTTCGATTTCCTCGGCGGAATCACTGGCGAACGGGTTGATTGCGACGACACATTCAATATTGAAATGCGCGGTGTTTTCCAAATGTTTTTCCAAATTTACAAAACCGCGTCGGACAGCATCCGGATTGGATTTCGTCAGCGCATCAAGACCCACACCTCCATGGTACTTAAGAGCTCGCGCGGTAGTGACCAACACCATCATTTTGGGTGACAGCCCGGCGCCGGCACATTTGATATCAAAGAACTTCTCGGCTCCCAAATCGGAGCCAAATCCGGCTTCGGTGACCACATAATCCGACAGCGATAACCCCATCCGCGTCGCGATGACTGAATTCGTGCCCTGCGCGATGTTGGCGAATGGGCCGCCATGAATGATGGCCGGAGTTCCTTCCATCGTTTGCACGAGGTTCGGCTGGATTGCATCTTTTAACAACGCTGCCATCGCCCCGTTGACTTTTAGATCTCGCGCGAAGATTGGTTTTTGATCGAAAGTAAAACCGACAAAAATATTTCCCAGCCGCTGCTTCAAATCCATCAGGTCATTGGATAGACATAAGATCGCCATGATCTCGGACGCCGCCGTGATATCGAAACCCGATTCGCGCGGAACACCATTGGCTTTGCCACCCAACCCAATTACCAGTTGTCGCAACGCGCGGTCGTTCATATCAAACACCCGCTTCCAAGCGACGGTGCGCGGGTCAATATTCAACGAGCGTTTATTGCATTGCAGGTTGTTGTCGATGATCGCTGCGAGCAAATTGTGTGCTTTCTCGATCGCGGAAAAATCGCCCGTAAAGTGGAGATTGATGTCTTCCATCGGCAGGACTTGCGAATAACCGCCTCCCGCGGCGCCCCCTTTAATGCCAAAGACTGGTCCGAGCGATGGTTCGCGCAAAACCACGGTGGTCTGCTTGCCGATGCGATTCAATCCTTGAGCCAAACCGATGGACATGGTGGTTTTGCCTTCGCCTGCCGGAGTCGGCGAAATGGCCGATACCAAAATCAAGTTACTATTTGCGGCCGCCGCAAGGTCGATCAACGAGAGTGGCAGTTTGGCCTTGAAGTGGCCGTAGGGCACCAATTGCTCGGCGGGTATGCCGATTTGTTGGGCGATTTTTGAAATCGGTTGAAGTTTGATTTGGCGAGCGATTTCGATATCGGTAGGCATGACAATCCAGACGGGTGTTCGAAGGAAAAACGAAAGATTCCAATCGCGTTGAGACTGCTGGATTTTGGCTGATGAAATCGGGGACGACAAGCCAGTGTCGGAAATTAACGAACCCAGACGATTGTTACTGCCAAAGTCGGTCGGATGAAGGATTATTAACGTCAAAATGTCGAGCAAGCCCTTGCATATTGGGCAACAAATTGCAATCATTTGATCGCCACCAAACGGTTTTGATTCGCCCCCCGAAGTACAATAGAGGGCTGTCCGGCCAACTTCCGAGCCATTTCGATTGAAGCTCAGATCTGCCGACTCGGGTCAGCCAAGCGATATTTTTTGCCGACTTTTTCTTTCCTATTTTTCTCCCTGAGGTAACCATGTTTAGTTCCAGAAATCCGCAAAGGGCCGGTTTCACGTTGGTCGAGCTGCTGGTCGTAATCGCGATCATTGGCATCTTGATTGGCATGTTATTGCCAGCAGTACAACAAGTTCGCGAAGCCGCACGGCGCACGCAATGTGCCAACAACTTGAAACAAATCGGCTTGGCATGTCACAATTTCGAGTCGACAAATGGTCGCTTCCCACCGGGCTTGAACCTGCCGATTGGCAGTGCGAGCGGTGCAATATTTACCTCAACCTACAACAGTAGCTTGGCCCCCCGTGGCATTACTCCGCCGCCGATGGGTGATCGCTTTGGTTCGTGGTTGGCTTGGGTCTTGCCATTTATGGAACAAACAAATATCAACGACAAGATTGATTTCACCCAGCGCGAATATGCGAATTGCCTTGGTCCAACTTCGATTGGCGCCCAAGTCGTGCCCTCCTATATTTGTCCTTCCGATTTTGTTGACCCAAACGTGACAACTTTCACGACCTCCGGCAACACGTACTTCTTCGGAATCAACAGTTATTTTGGCAACGCGGGAGTGCGATCTTGGTTTTGGAATGTGGCAACGTTTGACGGCGTATTTCATTACAACAGCAAAACGAATTTTGCTTCCATTTTAGACGGCTCGTCTAATGTATTGTTGGCGGGAGAGCGCTATAGCTTTGACAAAGAATGGGCGGCGTTGCCGACATTTCGAGGCTGGGCCTGGTCGAACTTCAATGCACCGCAAGATTGCCTTGCCGGAACTTTCGAGCCGATCAATTACATAATGCCATTGGGCTCAGGTCCAACTCCTTCGTTTGCCCTTCGCGATGCGCGACTAAGTTCGTTTGGCAGCGGGCATCCCGGCGGGGCCAATTTCGTTTTTGCTGATGGATCTGTGCATTTTTCGACTCAAATCACAACCAGTGGTCTGGCAAATTTGCAGAACCTATCGAAAATCGCCGACGGAAATGTTGTGGAAATTAACAACTAATGGCAACTATGACGCAAATTTTCCGAGCCCTGTCTGTGGGCCTGTGCTGTTTGAGTGCAGTTCTGACAACCGGTTGTTTCGGTCCTGGAGTTCCGGATATTGTTCCGGCCGGTGGGATCGTCACAATCAACGGTACGCCGTTGGCTAATGTCGAGGTTCGATTTGTACCCCAACATCCTGGTTTAGACGGGAACTACGTCGCGAAAGGAGTTTCCGATGCAGAAGGAAAATTCAATTTGATTCTTCCTGGAAAATCCGAGAGCGGAGTTTGTGCGTGTGCCCATCGCGTGATAGTTTTGGAAGGACCGATGCCGGATGAAGCTTATGGTCAATCCGAAGCTGCTCAAATGCTGGCTCTGAAATTCATGGCAACACTCAAAGACAGACCAATACCGAAGGTCTATGAGAGCTTGTCCGAGTCTCCGTTACTTATCAACGTAGTCCCCGATCAAAAAGAGTACAAGATCGAGTTAACTCGATAGCGGTCGGCGATCGGCTGGAGTGGTAGAAAAAATACGCCCATCACAATGTTGTCGTGTGATGGGCTAATTTGGGTTTGTGTTGGCAGTATGAGAATTATCGGGCCTTGATATCGTAGCAATAGACAATCTCTTGATCCCGCAAGTAAAGCTTGCCATTGGCGATCACGGGATGGACCCAAATTCGCCCTGCCTTGGCTCGTCGCTCAGTTTGGGGAGAGAGGGTGAAGGATCCCTTGATGTTTGCACTTTTTTTATCCGCAGAAAAAAGCATTACTTTACCGTCTGATTCCTGGACGTGGTAAAACATGCCATCGGCATAACTCGTCGCCCCTTTCCCGATTTTTCGCTCGGCCCATACCATTTTTCCTGTTGCTCGATCTTGACAAACAAAGGCCTTTTCACTGGAACCGTAGAAATAATCGTCCACGAGAACTACACCTCCATGTTGATTCTGCATGGCCATGCTGAACCATTTTTCGGACGCCGAATTATCATCTGCCAATTGAATCAGTTTTGAACCAATGTTGTAACCGCTGGTCACATAAATCTGGCCGGCGTCAAAAATCGGTGAGGGAATCACGGCAGTCCGCCCCGCCCAATCCGAGCGCCACAATTCATGGCCATCCTCTGGGGAAACGCCAATCGCTGCCAACACTGTTAACTGAACATATTGCCGTTGGTTGTTCCATTGGATCGGGATCATCGACGAGTAATGGGCTTTGGCGGGTTCGCCGGGCACGCCGTCCTTAGTTTTGGAAAACGCGGGTGACTGCCAAATTTTTTCTCCGGTCAGTTTGTTCAAGGCCAGAATCGTGCCAGTCGGTCCACCCGGTGTACATACAACACGGTCGTCGTCCACCAACGGCGACTCGGAATACCCCCAGTCTGGAACCTGGCCCCCAAAGTCCTGCATTTGAACTTTCCAAACTTCCTTGCCATCGTTCTTCTTCAAACATGCCAGGGTGCCGGCGGCGGTCATTACGTATACGTAATCGCCATCGACAGACGGTGTGCTTCGCGGTCCGTCACCCCAATTATTTTCAAACTTGGCACCTACCGGCTGACGCCAGATTTCGGTTCCCGTGGTGGCATTGAGGCACAACGCGAATTCCGCGTTGTCTTCCAGTCCCAACGTGAATAACTGCTCGCCGACCACGGCAAATCCAGCGTATCCTAATCCCGAGGCCGAATTGACCCACAGCTGTTTGGGACCATCCTTCGGCCATTCGGTTAACAAACCGGTTTCTCCCGAACGGTCATTCCAATTGGGTCCGCGCCAATGTGGCCAGTCATCGGCAACTGCGGCTTGCAACGACAGACAGACTGTCAACAAAGCAAAAACACTTCGCCGAAATGCGTATTTCTCAAGCAGAATCTTCATCAACCAATTCTCCCTACCAGCCTTGAAATGAAACAAACTTTCACTCCTTTGTATCTGGTTAGGGAGAGTTTGCAAGCTAAGACTTGGCCGCTTCACAAAGCCGTTGGAAATTGCTCGTCGCGGCTTCATCAGAAATCGTTTGCTGATGTACAGAAACTTCCTCGAATTCATCTTCATGACTCAGGAAAGCATTAACGATTTGGGGGTCAAAATGCTTGCCGGAACCAGCCACGATAATTTCCTTGCTTTCCAGATGGGTCATGGCTTTCTTGTAAGGGCGTTTGGAAGTCAACGCATCGTAGACATCTGCGACCGCCACAATTCTCGCTACCAGCGGGATTTCAGTTTCTTTTAATGAGTGGGGGTATCCTGTGCCATCCCAGCGTTCATGATGATAATAGGCAATCTGGCGCGCGACATTCATAAACTCGTTTTCGCCCAGTCGGGCGTGAATGGCATCCAGGCATTCTCCACCGATCAGTGTATGAATTTCCATGATTCCACGTTCTTCAGGCGTCAGTCGGCCCGGCTTGAGCAAGATAGAATCGGGGATCCCGACCTTGCCAATGTCGTGCAGAGAGGACGCCAATGAAAGGTTGCGAACGAATTCTTCGTCAAATTCAGCATGGCTTAGGGCCAGTTCTTTCGCCAGTATCGTCACGTAAATCCGAATTCGATCGAGATGTTCCCCGGTGTCGTTGTCGCGGGATTCGGCCAATTTCGCCAGTCCGAAAATAACAGCATTCTTGGTGCGTACCAATTCCCGAGCGCTGCCCGTAACGACCTCTTCCAATCCGTCGCTCAAATTCGTGATCGTCTGACCGATCCGTCTGACAATGATGAAAGTCAAGCAGATTCCGATCAAACCGATTAACAACGTAACCGCAAAGGCCGACGCTTTGAATTGCTTTATCATTCCGGACAGTCCGTTGTTCGCCAACGATGGTTGTTGACCAATCAAGATAATGGCATTCAGTTGAGGCAAGTAACGCGCACTGATCAAGACTTGTTTGTCGTGCCAAGCTATGCTGCCGCTAACATGGCGTTGGTTGGATTGCTTCGAAATGCTCTCTCGTAGCGTGCCTATATTGGATCGATCCGTTAGGGAGTAGATTGCCAGGTCAACAAACGAGTCGGGGTGAACTTCTTCGTTGAGCGGGAAATGGAAGAGCGATTTCCCTGAGCCGAAATCCAGCACATTCAAGTAACAATCGTTCGGCAATCCGATTCGGGAGACAATTGACTCCAACTTGCCTCGGTCCAATGAGTCGGCGGAACGGATATCCCGAATATTCTCGGTCTCAATCGAATCGATGACTTGCTGGCTCAACAAGTGATTGTCTAAACAGCTTTGCTGACCGAGTATCGTGTTGGTGAGGTCTCCCATCCAACCGAACAAAATCACCACCGCAATCAATAGCAGCATTAGCTGAATTGACGAAATGAGGATTACCCAAAGCCATCGGGGAGTATTATTCATAGCAACGAGTAACTTAGTGGAAGGTCCAAAACTCTCAGAGGAAACCTAGTTTCCTTTTTGGTGCCAAGATGAGCGGAAACAGCCAATCTGTCCGCCAGACATAAATTCGGACATCAAGACCGGCTCATATTCTTTGATCGTTACAAACTGAACATCCGGTGGGTTGGCCGCCGGCTGTGCCCTGACGAAGCGTTAACTACCTGTCCCAAATACGGTATTCCCACGAACCGTTATTTTCAGAAAAACCTTGTTTTTTTCCGTAAACATAGAGCCAGTAACGACTTACGTGAATTTTTCCAACCATCTTCTAGTACCTAAGACATCATCGGATAGAATTTGCCCTTTGGAATCAGTCAACCAATGGCCGACATAGTCGGAGTTCGCCGGATTAACACGAGACTCAGAACCTACACCCGAGTTTTTCGATCATCGATCGTTTCTATAGACCCTTATGTCCAA
Organism: Mariniblastus sp.; assembly: GCA_031409295.1. GTDB lineage: Bacteria > Planctomycetota > Planctomycetia > Pirellulales > Pirellulaceae > Mariniblastus. The sequence goes on along the minus strand of JANNWZ010000169.1, from coordinate 16,466 downwards.
GCAAGAAATTATCCAAAGCCTACGAGAGCTCACCCCGACGATTTTGCCATCATTACTGCTTTGTGATTTCGCACATTTGAGTGACGAGATCGAACGGCTTGAGGATGCCGGTGTGGCGGCGTTACATTTGGATGTGATGGATGGTGTGTTCGTTCCTAATTTCACATATGGTCTGACGATCGTCGAAGCATTACGCAGAATCACGGAACTGCCATTGGATGTGCACCTGATGATGGTGCATCCCGAAAAATACATTTCTCAGTTCATCGATGCCGGCGCGGACATTTTGACCATTCACGCGGAAGCAGTTGCCGATCCAATTCCGATTCTCGATCAGATAAAAAAACTGGGTTGCGCGGCTGGCATTGCCATCAATCCCTCGACTCCAATTAGCGCTGTTGAGGCGGCGATTTCCCACGCCGACTTGGCCTTGGTAATGAGCGTCAACGCGGGATTTGGTGGACAGTCGTTCAATTCGAGTGTGTTAGAAAAATTTCATCAGATTCGATCCTGTCCGGGCGGCACCGAAATTCTGTTGGAGATTGATGGAGGAATCAACGTCGACACGGTAGGTGACGTCACCGAGCATGGAGCTCAACTCTTGGTCGCAGGTAGTGCGGTGTTTAAGCAACCCGATTATGCCGAGGCGATTTCCAATCTGATGTCACGGGTGAAGTGTTTTCGATGATTAATTTCGAGTCGGCTGCTAAAGTAAGATTTCTGTTGGTCCGCGATGGCTCCACCGATTTGGATATCCAAGGTCGCATCTTGGGCTCACTCGATTTGCCGCTTAGCCCAACCGGCGAAGCCGAAGTCCAACACACCGCCGAGGAACTAAGCGGGCTACAAATCGACGCCATTTATTCCGCTGCCTGTCAGGCCGCACAACAGACGGCTCAACGAATCGCGCTGAACGTCAAAATCAAAGTTCGGGTGGATGAAAAACTAACTAATCTCAATTGCGGATTGTGGCACGGGAAGAGCATCAACGAATTGCGGGAAACTCAACCCACGTTGTTTCGTCAATGGAAAGAACATCCTGAAGCCGTCCGTCCCCCGCAAGGCGAAACGATTGATGTGGTTCGGAAACGCGTGACCAAACTCCTGAAAAACATCCGTCGGAGGTTTAAAGTAGGGCTCGTTGTTATCGTCGCTCCAGAGCCCTTGCTAAGCATCATTCGCTGCGAAATCAACCGCCAGCCTATGGGTGAGTGCAATTCACCCAAATGCGGTGGCTGGGAATTGGTCGAATTGCTCGAACCGGTGGTTTAGTACCTGACCGCCAGCCAACTTGGTGATTTGGTAGTTTTTGTCAGACGGACCGGTCCTGTAAAACAAAAAAACCGAACGCTTTCGCGCCGGTTTTTTCGCAAATCAAAATCTGTTTCAAGTCAGCAACAACTACTTGGACGTGCGGATCTTCACGAACTTTCGCATCGGGGACTTGCTGGCCCCCCGGTCAACTCCGCTCGTTGTTTCTTTTCCAAAGCCGGGCCCGGTCGCTGGGCGGGCCAGCGAAGACTTCGGCGCGCTGGAATTGCGTCCTGCGGCTCCGCGAAACGGTGACGGTGTGGCGGCCTTTTTGCCAAACGGCTTTTTGCCCCCCTTGCCGCGATAGCCTTCGGCATCAGCAGAACCGGCACTTGCTTCAGGAGCGGCGGGTTTTTTCCATTCGCTGCCGCCCGTCGCGAAGCTTGACTTTCCTTCGTAGGGCTTCTTCCCAAAAGACTTCTTTTCGAAGAACGGTTTGTCGAATGATTTCTTTTCGTAGGCCGGTTTATCGTAGGATTTCTTTTCAAACGCCGGTTTATCGTACGACTTTTTTTCAAACGCTGGCTTGTCGTAGGTTTTCTTTTCGAAAGCGGGTTTATCGTACGATTTCTTTTCGAAAGCAGGTTTGTCGTATGATTTCTTTTCAAACGAAGGCTTGTCGTACGATTTCTTTTCAAACGCAGGTTTGTCGTACGATTTCTTTTCAAACGCAGGCTTGTCGAATGATCTTTTTTCAGATGAATATCCGGAACCGGCAGGTTTTCGTGTCGCAAATTTTGTGCTTCCATCATTGCCTTTGCGGCGCGGACTGGTCATGCGGGAGTTTGGCGAACGATCTTTGGAAATCTGCAATGGACGGCCCGACACGACAACACTTTGCAAAGCTTCAAGGATGTGATTGGGTAGGCTGGCCGGCAAATCGATGGTGCTAAAATCATCAAACAATTTGATTTTGCCAATACTCGCGTTGTCCAGGTTGGCTTCATTGGTAATCGCACCAACAATGTTTCCCGGTCCGACACCATGGTTCCGGCCAACTTCGATGCGGAACGTGGCCATTTCACCATCAAACCGTTGGCCGGTTCCTTCTTTTCGGTCCTCTTTCCAGTTCGAACGATTATTGACGGCTTCTGTCAACAACAACTGTGTTTCGCCTTGAGCCAACATCGCCAAAGCGGCACAAACCTGTTCCAACGGAGTTTCTGTTTCACGTTGATATTCCTGGACAATTTCAGCGAACAACGACAGTTGCGCTGGATCAGCCAAGCGATCGGTGATTTGTTGCTTGAATTTTTCGACACGTTGAGCGTTAATTTCCTTCAACGATTTTTGTTTGAACGCATCAATTCGTTGATTGGTTTCGCGTTGAAGTCGCTTCAATTTGCCTTGTTCCTTGGGCTCAACAAACAAAATTGCCGAGCCGGGTCGACCGGCTCGACCGGTCCGGCCAATTCGGTGAATATAGGCTTCGGTATCGTGCGGAAAATCATAATTGACAACATGACTAACTCGTTGCACATCCAATCCTCGCGCGGCCACGTCGGTAGCAACGAGCACATTCAAGCGGCCCGACTTTAAATGAGTAATCGTCCGTTCTCGTTGATTTTGCGGAATCTCGCCGTTCAGCGGTGCAGCCGAAAAACCGCGTTGACTGAGCTGATCGGCGACCTGAACTGTGGCATTGCGAGTCTTTACAAACACGATCACGCCATCGGTTTCCTCGCTTTCCAGAATCTGAGCCAGCGTATCGAGTTTGGCTCGGGGTTGAATCAAAACGCATGTTTGTTTGATCGAGTCCGCAGTCGCAGTGTCGCTCTTGATGGCGATGGTGACTGGTTTCTTCAAATGTTTTTGCGCGATCCGTTGAATGGGTGCTGGCATCGTAGCGGAGAACAACAGGATCTGACGTTTTGCAGGAAGTTGCTCCAAAATCCACTCGACGTCGTCAATGAACCCCATCCGCAACATTTCATCCCCTTCATCGAGGACAAAGGTCGTCAAATTTGAAAGATCAAGCGTCCCCTGCCGAAGATGGTCCATCACCCGACCGGGAGTTCCAACAACCACTTGAACGCCGCGTCGGATCGCGTTGAATTGGGTTTCGTAACTCTGTCCGCCATAGATTGTAACCGCGCGAAAGCCAGGAATGTTGGCTCCATATTTTTGAAACGCAACCGTTACCTGAATGGCCAATTCACGAGTCGGCGTCAGAACCAGGACTTGTGGTGCGTTGATGTTCATGTCCAGTTTGGACAATAGCGGACACGCGAACGCGGCGGTTTTTCCCGAACCCGTTTCGGCTTGTCCAATAATATCGTCCCCTTGCAACACGTGCGGAATCGTTTCGGTTTGAATCGGTGTTGGAATGAAATAACCGGCCGCTTCGATCGCCGCTACAACTGCTGGAATCAGATTGAATTCCTCAAAAGCCGAGGTCTCATGTGTACTCTCAACGACACTAACCACTTTCAATTTTTTCGGTTTCAACTTTTTGGCCGGCGCTTCAATGGCGGTCAAAGCTTCGGCGTCATCGCCGATTTCCATCGTCACCACGGCGTTGTCGACCAATTCAGTTTGATCGACGTCCAATCCGCCTTCCATGATTTCCGGGACTTCCAGAGTGACCTCAGCCACCGGGGTTTCTGCAACTTCAACGGTTTCATTGCTATTGACGACTTCAAACGGGATTTTTTGGTTCATAGGTCTTGACTCTGACAACAGGTCACTTACGGGGGAAAGAGATTGATCGTGGGGATTGGAATCTTGGGAATCGAAGTCTGTGGAGACAGACAGGGACACATCATGGGACATGGGTGTTACCAGTGGTAATAGGTTGTTCAGTTTTTTGTACGTGCGGGAATCAGCGTCAAACTACGTTCAAACGTGATTTGGTGACCATCAAGGTCCCCTTTCGGTGCTTACCGAATTCTTAAAACCTAGCCGCTGATTTATTAACAAATCAGCTTGCAGAGTCCCGTACAAATAATGAGCAACATCAAGCCCGTTTGTGAGAGACGCGTTCGGTTCAAACGCATTATTGCTGTCGTGTTTCGACAACGTGGCGTAAAGAATCTCCGTTTCGCTTGCGGAGTCTCAATAAGGTATTCAATTTCGCGGTTTAAGAACAGGGGGAAAAATAAAAATTGCTCTATTTTCTGTAAACCCGTGTGTTGTTCCCGGTAAGCCAAGCGTTTTGTATCGGAAAACCAAACCGTTCGCCGACAGGACGACCCACCAATTATCTTTTTTCCAAGGCCGCAATTTTTTCGACTCGGCGGGCATGGCGCCCCCCTTCGAATGCAGTCGCCAGCCAAACGGTGACTATCTCGCCGAACTCGGCAGGCGTAAATCGTTCCCCACTCAAACATAAGACGTTTGCGTTGTTATGTTGTCGACTGAGGCGAGCCATCTCGAGATCACAACAAACCGCTGCGCGAATCCCAGCAACTTTGTTGGCGGCAATAGAGACCCCAATGCCGGTTCCACAAATTAACACACCAAAATCTGCTGCACCGCCGGCGACCTGGCCGGCAACTTCTGCCGCGACATCCGGGTAATCGACCGATTCGGTCGAACAAGACCCATAATCAATCGGCGTATGACCCGCCGCGATCACGGCATCGGCAATGATCTTACGTTGTTCAATTCCCCGATGGTCCGATCCGATCGCAATTTTCATTGAATTCACTTGTCGTGGAATTGGGAAAAATCGAAATTGCGAACCCAATGGGCCAATTGTTCATTGATTTGGTTGGCACATTTGCGATACACCTCGACCGGCGAACCAATTGGATCCGAAATATCGCCACCATCACAACGAATGGTGAACGTACGACTCTCGAGTGTCGGCCAATGCGAAACCAACGCTTGTCGATGACCGCTGGTCATTGTCAAAATCACATCCGCGTACTGGGCCAAGCGACCTGTGATCGGCTGGCTGACGTGCTGTGAAATATCCAAGCCCATTTCCTGCATGATTGCGTTGGCTTGCGGGGCTGGCGGCGAACCGGGCGACGCCGCAATTCCAGCCGACATAATGTTCAGACCTTTTTTTTCCAAATCAGCGGGTTGACAACCGAGCGAATCGGCGATTCGTCCTCGTAATAATGCTTCACCCATCGGACTACGGCAGGTGTTGCCAGTGCAAACCACCAAGGCAATAAACCCGGACAATCGCTGCAATGTGGCCTCGTCGACGATCCCCTCGCGCAACAGTTTGAAATCGCTGCCTTGCACCCGCACGACCGACGAGGCTTGACCAATTCGGCACGGTCCATCGTCCAGTATCAAGTCGATCTTGTCGCCAACCGAGTCCATGACTTGTTGAGCGGTGGTTGATTCCGGCTGGCCGGTAAGGTTGGCGCTAGTCAACAAAATCGGACCGGCACAGAGCTGCATAATTTGCAACGTCTTGTCATGCGCCGGTACTCGCAATCCAACTGTACCGTGGGGCACGCAGGCGGCGCGAACGGCGGGGTCAAGTCGATTGATGACACTGTCGGGATGAGTGGCGTCCAACACCAATGTCACGGGGCCGGGCCAACACCGCCGGGCAAATCGCCGCGCGACTGACGACATGTCGGGGACATAATCGATCGCCGCATCCAAGCTTTGAATCGCGAAGGCAAGCGGTTTTTCTGGATTGCGACCTTTAATGGCCAGCAGGCGTTCGACCGCCTCGGGAACCAAAGCACTTACCGCCAGACCATAGACAGTTTCTGTTGGAAGAGCGATAATTTTCCCAGCCGATAGCGCCGCAACCGCTTGATGGATGACATCTCGCACATCTTCGGAATTTTGAAGATCGAGGTGGATTGCGGTCATGAATGATTCGTGGGCAGTTGTGCGTAAGTGCAATTCAAGCGACCAAACGCTTTTGCGCGAGCTAACAAATTTAACTATATCGCGGCGAAATGGCACCGGTCAAGTAGCTCAGCTCGTGCGATTCGGCGCGTCGCAGTTAGACAATCGAAGCCATCCAGGCCCATTTCGCCCCGACCGATAACCATGAGATCGTATTTGAAAAAAAGACCGACGATCCGCGGGTGCCGTGAGGCCGGTAAGGTTTGGTTGATTTTCATCTTGATTAGTTTTAGTGCCTGCACCAGCGAGCCCAGCCCGCCCGGTTCGGACGTCTTGGTTTGGGGCCGACAGGGATTGGATCAGGGCCGATTTATCAAGCCACGGGCGATCACGATCGACGAGTTTGATCGGATTTACATCGTCGACACAACCAGTCGAATTCAGGTCTTTGATCGCGATGGAAACTTCTTGCGATCTTGGCGGACACCAATTTGTCTCCAAGGAAAGCCCTGTGGACTGTCGATCAGTCACGATGGGCTGCTGATGGTCTGCGACACACATTATTTTCGCGTTTTATTTTACACCTATGAAGGTGAGTTGGTTCCTGAACGCGGAATCGGAGGAGTCAATGGGCGGGGACCAGGCGAGTTTGGATTCTTGACCGACGTCGTGCAAGATTCGAAAGACAATTATTATGTGTCGGAATACGGTGACTACGATCGAATTCAAAAATTCTCATCGACCGGTGAATATCTGACTCAATGGGGAGAGCACGGCACCGAGCCGGGCCAGTTTCTGCGCCCACAAAGCATGGCGATCGACAAACAGGATCACCTGTGGGTTGCCGACGCCAGCAATCATCGGGTGCAAATCTTCGATGTGGCCGGCGAAAAACCGAAACTGCTGCGCGTCTGGGGGGAGCAGGGTTCCGCACCGGGGAAATTGAGTTATCCTTATCAAATCTGGCTGGGCGAAACAGGCACGGTTTTTGTGTGCGAGTTTGGAAACCATCGCGTTCAGGCCTTCACTCCCGACGGCGAATCGCTGGCAGTCTGGGGTGGAGCGGGGCGAGACCCGGGACAGCTCCATCAACCTTGGGCCATGTGTCGCGACAGCCTGCAGGCATTTCACATTCTGGATTCCTACAACCATCGAGTACAGCGATTTATGTTTGAGCCAAACATCGACCTGGCTCGCCCGGCCGACAGCAATCCTCCCGTAATCAACTGATACAGAGTTTTAGGGACTATGACTAATGACTAGCGCAACCCCGTATTGGATCGGCGTCGACTTGGGCGGAACCAAGATCTTGGCGGTGGTCTTCAATGATCAGTTCGAACCGATCGGCCGAGCTCGTAAAAAATCCAAAGGCCATGAAGGAATGGAACTGGGTTTGAAACGAATCAATCAGTTGATTCGGGAAGCACTCGAAGATGCGAAAATTACACTCGACATGGTCAAGGGATTAGGGATCGGCTGCCCTGGCCCATTGGATTTGAATAAACGGCTGATTCGAACGGCTCCGAATCTCGGTTGGGAGAACGTACCGATTGCCGATTCGATTGAAGCGGAGTTCAAAATCCCCGTGACCGTCGCTAACGATGTCGACGCGGGTGTATTTGGGGAATACAAATTCGGTGCCGGAAAGGGTGCTCGGTGTGTCGTCGGAATTTTTCCCGGCACAGGAATCGGCGGGGGCTGTGTCTACGAAGGCAAAATACTTCGTGGAGCGAATTGCACATGCATGGAAATCGGGCACATACCGCTCGTCCCGGCGGGCCCGTTAGATGGTGCTGGTAATGTTGGTTCGCTCGAAGGGATGGCCTCTCGGTTATCGATCGCCGGCGCGGCTGCGCAAGCTTGTTTTCGTGGCCAGGCGCCCTATTTGATGGAAAAAGTCGGGACGGATGTGGCCGATATACGCAGTGGCACATTAGCCGATTCAGTCAATAACGGCGATACCGCAATCGCCGAAATCATCGATCACACATGCGGGTACTTGGCTCTTTCGGTGGTGACGGTTGTCCACTTGTTGGCACCGGACGTGATTGTGTTCGGCGGCGGATTGATCGAGGCGATGTCCGAGCGGATGCTACCCCAAATTGAGAAAATTGCGCGCCGGCGCGTGCTGCCATCGCTAAGAGACGTATTCAAAATCGTAAAAGCGAATTTGAGTGACGATGCCGGCGCAATGGGTGCGGCGGCTTTGGCTCGCCAATCGGTCTTAGGGGACTGAGGATTCAATTTTTTTGAACACCGTCACACCCATCGGAGGCAGCGACAAACGAATCGATTGGGGGCGACCTTGTGCGGAGATGGGTTCGGAATCCAATCCCATGCCATTGCCTACATTGGTACCGGCGTAGTATTGCGAATCGCTGTTAAATATCTCCCGATATTTCCCCGGTTCCGGCACACCGAGTCGATAATCTTTGCGGACGGCCGGCGTAAAGTTCGCACAAACAACGACAAAGTTTTTTGGATCCTTCGCTCGACGAATGTAGCCCAACACACTGGCTTCCCGGCTCTGGCAATCAATCCATTCGAATCCGGCACCGTCAAAATCCAGCTCATGCAGTGCTGGTTCCTGTCGATAGATTGCATTCAGATCGGTGACCAGTTTCTGTAATCCGCGATGTGAATCCCATTGCAGCAAGTCCCACTGTAGCGCGGAGTCGCAATTCCATTCATTCCATTGGCCCCACTCACAGCCCATGAACATGAGTTTCTTGCCCGGATGGGTCCACATATAGGCATAGAGCAATCGCAAATTGGCAAATTTCTGCCATAGGTCTCCGGGCATCTGGTCGACCAAACTACCTTTACCATGCACGATCTCATCGTGTGAAAACGGCAGCATGAAATTTTCGGTGAACGCATAAATCAAACTGAACGTCAGTTCATCGTGATGGTATTTGCGATGGACGGGATTTTTTTGGAAATAGCGCAGTGTGTCGTTCATCCAGCCCATATTCCACTTCAAACTGAACCCCAACCCACCTGCACTGGTAGGACGTGAAACTCCGGCCCAAGCGGTTGATTCCTCGGCGATCGTCATCACACCAGGAAAGGCTTCGTGAACCTTGACATTCATCGTCTTCAGAAATTCGATCGCCCCCAGGTTTTCGCGCCCGCCATATTTATTGGGAATCCACTGCCCTTCCGAGCGACTGTAATCGAGATACAACATCGAAGCAACTGCGTCGACACGCAAGCCATCGATATGATATTTCTTTAACCAGAACATGGCGTTGGAAATCAGGAAATTGCGCACCTCGTTGCGATCGTAATTGAAAATCAGTGTGTTCCAATCCGGATGTTCGCCTTGCCGAGGATCAGCATGTTCATACAACGCGGTCCCATCGAACTTGGCCAATCCATAACCATCTTTGGGAAAATGTGCGGGAACCCAATCGATAATCACGCCGATCCCGTGTTGATGGCAATAATCGACGAAGTACATGAAATCGTCGGGCGTACCATATCGCGACGTCGCGGCAAAATAGCCGACCGTTTGATAACCCCAACTTCCTGTGTAGGGATGCTCGGAGACTGGCATTAACTCCAGATGAGTGAAACCAAGTTGCTGGCAATACTCGACGATCTGATGAGCGATCTCGCGATAATTCATCCAGCCATTTTGCCGTTGGCTATCCTGACGCCAACTGCCGAGATGCAGTTCGTAAACAGAAATCGGCAGCTCGGTGGGGTTGCCATTTCCTCGTTGTTCCATCCATTGCTGATCGTTCCATTGATAGGCGCTCAGGTCGTAAACCACCGAGGCGTTTTTGGGTGGCAGTTCGCCATAGAAACCAAACGGGTCGGCTTTCAAAATTTGTTGGCCATGGATATCGGTCACCAGAAATTTATACAGCTCGCCATAGCCGATCGCTGGAATGAACAACTCCCAAACTCCGCTGCGGCCGTTCGGCCGTAGCATATTTTGACGGCCGTTCCAATCGTTGAAGTTTCCCACGACGCTTACGGCACGCGCATTAGGCGCCCAAACGGCAAAATTTACACCCGTCACGCCGTCGACACTACGAACATGCGCCCCGAGACGCTCGTAGATGTCGTAATGATTGCCTTCGTTAAACAAATGAATGTCCAGGTCGGACAACAACGGCTGGATTCGATTTGCGTCCTGTTCGATCTTCATGAAGGGGCCTGGTTTTGCGTTTCGAATCAGGGGTGTAAAACTCGTCTTTACTTCGGGCATGGATGTTCTTTAGGTTAAGTCGTTTGGGCGGCGGAGTCCACAGCGGGAAGAGTGCTCCCAGCCGAATTTAGCTCGGACAAAGTCCAAAGGCGCGCCCGTGGCCGATCGGTTTGACACGCAACGACAATAAATCCTCTCGCAGCGTACCGCGACGTGGCGGAATGGGTCTGGGTGCGAGACTCAGGGGCGCAGGTGGCGCAATTGCGGCAGTTGCCTGTTCACTGATCGAATTCTCACGCGCGTTTTGAATCTCCCCAAAGGAGATTCGATTTCGTAAACTCGGCCTGGCGTGGCGCACATGGGGCTCGTCAAAATCCCAAATTCGGCAATTGACTTGATGAAACTGCAATGCTTGGTCAATACGTTTCCAGAGATCGCAATGCTTGATCGGCGCCATTTCGCCAAAATGTTCCCATTGCCAACCGTTTTCGCGCCACATCGCCAGCCCGCGACGGATGCCATTACCGACAAATCGGCTGGGTGTAATCAACGTGACCCGCGATGGCTGCTCCAGGGCCTCAAGCCCCCGCACAACCGCCAAAAGTTGTAACCGCTCCCCCCAAATGCCCGGTTCGTCTTCCGCTACTTCAACTCGATTTGACGAGCCCAATTGCTCGAGCACGAATCTCCAAACGCCGCCGTGAGAGTCCGGATCGGGGTTGGATTGGGTTTGTGTCAGTAACAGGAAATGGGGAGCGGTTTGATTCAACATAACGACGCCTGATGGAGTTCTGGTTCAGGTTGGAATTGTGGATCTACTGACCTTCCGTTGTCGCTACTTGCCATCCGCTGGCGTTTGTCGATCTGTAGCAATCCGGTGGATGAAGTCGGTTGCCCCCTCGACACCCAAGTTATCGGCAGGGTTTGCGGAAAAAGGAAAGTCTATTTTCTAGAAAATGTTGATCTGATCAGCAATGTCGATGTGGTGGCTGTTACAAACGAAAAAATGTAACCAACCGGATCGCCAACCCCAAAGCTTAATTCAATCTTCGCGTACCCTGGATGCCTTGCACAGGCTTTCAAACCAATTCCATTCCCGCGCGATACCGTCGGCCAACGTGGCGACTTGCCAACACACCGGTAACACATTCCAAGCGTAGGTTTCGATTTCGAAATGATCGACCGGACACTGAAATTCTGCAAGTGCGTCCAAACAGTTGACAATTTCGACTTGTGTCGTGTCGATCATACCCAATCGATCGGCATAAATTGGCACGTGAAAATGGACCCGCCATTGACCCCGAATCTCGGCAGCCGACGGCCACTGCTGTATCGCCAAAGGCAGGTCTTCAAAAAAACTGATTTCCGTACCCACCTTGACCGTCGTTTGATGCAAGTATCGACGTTCGGCAAAATCGCCCAGCTGCTCAAGTGCCAATTGCTTCGCCGACGGCGATAACTCATCGAAATTAATGCGAATCGCCGACGAGACCTGGACCTTCCCGATCCGGATACCAGCACGGTGATACAATTCAATTGCGCGACGTTGGTTTTCAAACATCACGGCGGAATGACAGATATCGTGACAGACACCGATGTGTTGCCCGGTAATTTCGTCCTGAACCGCGTTTCCAGTCCAAAGAAATTTTTCAAAAAAATCGACGATATCTTCTGCAGAATCCAGCACACAACCTGGTTCCGGCTCGATACAAATCACAGTATTGTGTCCGGTTTGCTCCCGGATTCGGCATAGTTGATTCGCACAATTTCTCAAGTTACTGGCACACGCGTCGAGAAAATTGCGAGCGACATCCTTTCCTCCCGGGTCGGGCCACCCAAGCGGCAATGTCGAAATCGTACCGTACTCGGGCCGTGGCAACAGATGACTCTGAATCTCCGCCAACCTAACCGTAAACTGCAGCCTGGAATCGTCCGCCCAGGTCGGTCGATAGACATTGTGTTTAACAATCGGTTGGTGAAAATCGCCGTAAGGAAATCCGTTGAATGTGAACGGTACCAGCCCGGCATCGTCAAGCCATTTTCGAAAGTCATCTAGACGACGATCATTGGCAAGTTCTTGTGCCGTCGTGGCACTTAACCACAAACCGATTCCCATGGCCGCATTGGGCCGCACTATTTTTTTGATCGACAGGCTATGAAGAGTCAAATTGTCCTGCACCTCTTGCAGGTTTCGGCCGGGATGAACATTGCCACAATAGCCGATTTGCATGATTCAAATTCAGGTTGATAGAGGATTGCAAGCTCGTTCGCGACTGGTTTAGGGGCAGCTTTTTCCGGTTTCCGTCACACCAGCCGCCACTCCCCATGCCAGGCCGAACCACCCGAGAATGAAACTGACTCCGCCCAGCGGAACAAACATCACCAGCCAGCCTATATCGGTCAGGACCCAAGCATACAGCATGCCAGAAAACAGGCCAATTCCGGCCAACATGGCCCCCGCGGAACCATTCAGCAAGCGGTTCAAATTGGTGCAGCTACCGACAATTCCAACCATGACGATTCCGATCGCATGATACATCTGATAGTTCGCCGCTGTTTTCCAATTCTCAATTCGCTTTTGGGCGTCAACCGGAAAATGTTGGGCCAGCCAGGATTCCAATCCATGAGCCGCCAAGGCACCCATGGCCACGGCGATTCCGGCTAGAATACTTCCTGTCACGATCCAATTTTTTCCATTCATCTTGGTCTATCGGGGTTGGGACAATAAATTAGATCTGATCACCTGCCAACATCCATTGCAGACTGTTTCCATGAAAACCGCCCTTGATTCCTTCGTCCTCAGAATTTCTATCTGCGTTTTAGCAATTATGAATTTTTCTTCAACCCTGTCAAACGCACAAAAACCAGCCCCCGCCGCCAACGAGCTGCCGTTGACGGTGGCAGAAATCAGCGACTATCTGTCCACCAGTAAATCTTCCGAGGTGCGGAAATTCATCGATGACTGCGACGAACAGGCCCGTCACGTGACCAAATTTGAATTTGGCAAAACAGTTGAAGGGCGTGAGATGGTTGGCGTTTTCGTGGCCAATGAATTTTACGAACTGGGAGAACAGGACCATCGCAATATCGTCTTGTTATTGGGAAATATCCATAGCGGCGAATGCACGGGCAAAGAGGCCTTGTTGATGCTACTGCGAGAATTGACGCACAACCCGGATCACCCCTGGTTGGACCAGAATGTGATTGTATTTGTCCCCAACTATAACGCGGATGCTAATGATCGCATGGGACTACTGAATCGACCTGGCCAATTGGGGCCTGCCAACGGAATGGGTCGACGAGAAAATGCGCAAGAGTTGGACTTGAATCGAGATTTCGGCAAATTGGAGACACCTGAAGCGCGGGCTCTGGTGGCGCTGATTGACCGAATCAATCCGCATGTTTTCGTCGACTGTCATACCACCAACGGTTCCAAACACCAATATTCGTTGACCTACGATATTCCACACAATCCTGCTACGGCGTTACCGATTCGCGAGTTCTTGCGTCAACGAATGATGCCCGCCATTACCAATCAACTGGCGAAACAAGGTTTGAATACTTTTTATTACGGCAACTTCGATTCCGAACACACGCAATGGGTGTCGTTTGGGCATGAGCCGCGATACAGCACGGAATACGTCGGCTTGCGGGGCCGGCTGGCAATACTTTCGGAAGATTACTCCTATCTCAATTATCGGGATCGAATTTTTGCGACCAAAGATTTTGTCTCAGCCATCCTGGACTATGCGACCCAAAACGTAGTGGCAATTCACGATTTGTTAAATGACGTCGATTCGGACTTGGTCCAACTCGCGGCGGCACAACCTTCGCGGATCGAAGTTTCACTGGCAGCCAAACCCACGGCGTTCGCAAAAAAATTCACAATCAAGGGATACCAAGGCGATCTGCCTCAGGACTTCGAGTGCGACTTTGTTGCCAACTACGTTTCAACCAAGGCCTCTCCGCTACCTTATGCCTATATTATTCCGAAAGAGTTTTCACGGGTCGCCAACCGGCTCAAAATGCACGGCGTGAAAATCAAACGCATCATCAGCCCGAAAATTACCGACGTTGAAATCGATACCATCAGCGATTTCGTACGTCAGCCATTTCCGTTCCAGCGTCATCATTTGATTCGCGCCGAAGTAACTAGAAAACTGGTCCAACGGTCGATCGAATACGGTTCCTACGTAATTCAAACTGACCAACCCTTGGGACGCCTATCGAGCTACCTGCTGGAATCAGAATCAGATGACGGTTTTGTCTGTTGGAATTTCTTCGACGAAAAGTTGGAAAAAGGCGCCGAGTATCCAGTTTGGAGATTGCCCGAACCGGTGGAACTGGATGTGGAAGCGGCTGCATTTATCGATCCGCGTGAAAGAATCGATTTGCGAATGATCGATGGTTCGAGTTCATTTTTGTCCAGCCTTCCGACCGCACCAACCTGGTTGGGTAAGACCAACCTGTTGAAGATCGAAATCAACGCCTCGGAGACTTTGATCGACCCCCGCACCGCTTCCTTTGTGGAATGCCCGGTTCAGCCCTATGATTCCCAACAACTGCAGCAAGCCCTGGTTGCATCGGCGGTCACAAATAACGTTGCCGTTGAATTGGCCACCACCAATCCGCTAGTCGCCGAAAATGGAAAATATGTGGTGGTTTCCAATTCGCAACGGTCGTTTGTCTATTTTGTTGAGCAGGGATCGGGACCCGAGGCTTTATCGGAACTTGGACGCCGGGAACCGCAACCATCCGCTCGGCTGGAGAATGCCAACCCCCAAGCCAAATGTCTGGCTCCGGGAGAGCTGTTTGATTTCAATTACGACGAGACCAAACTCGCTTACGTCAGCAGCGATGGGCTTCACGTGCTTGATTTAGCGTCCCGCACCGAACAGATTGTCGCAGCCACCGATGAACATAATTTGATCGGCAAACTGGATTGGGTCTATCAGGAAGAACTGTATGGCCGGGGGAATTTTAAGGGATTTTGGTGGAATCCCGTCGGTAATCAACTGGCGTTCCTGGCGCTTGACGAATCACCGGTGATTCCATTTGCGGTGATGGATCATTTGCCGATTCTGGGCAAGTTGGAAACAACCAATTATCCGAAAGCTGGCGATCCGCTACCAACCGTCAAATTGGGAATTGTCGACGCGGACCAATCCGAAAAAGTGCAATGGGTTGATTTGACTTCCTATGGAACCGACGATTTTCTGATTTCACGAGTCACTTGGTCAGGCAATGGCAATTTGTTGTTGACTCAAGTTCAGAATCGCGAACAGACGTGGTTGGATTTGGTGGCGACCGATCGTGTCGCTTCGGCACTGAAAGTGTTGTTTCGCGATGAGACGCCGGCTTGGATCATGTCACCCGGTGACCCGGCCTTTGTTTCACCCACGGAATTCCTATGGCTCAGCCCCCGAGATGGTTTCAATCGAATTTATAAATACAATTTGAACGGAGACTTGTTGGCAACATTAACAACCGACGACTGGGAAGTTCGCCAATTATTGGGGGTCGATCCACAACAACAATTCGCCTATTTCACCGGTTCGGAAAACGGCGTCGACCTGCATTGCTACCGAATCGACTTGACTTCCACCCAGGTGACGAAACTGACTCAGGAAAAGGGCACACACCAAGTCGAGTTCAGTCACGATTATTCTTTGTTTCTCGATCAATTTAGTACCGCCGCCCGGCCCGCCGAATCTCGTGTTTGCCTCAATACCGGCGAATTGCTCCATCGCCTGAACGTGGGTTCGGACGATCGGCTTGACGAGATGGAAATCATCGCGCCTGAGTTGATAACAATCCAGGCCGATGATGGAACGCAACTTGACGCAATACTGTTCAAACCCGCAGACTTTAGCCCGGCTACGCAATTTCCAGTCTTATTGCATGTCTATGGTGGCCCTCAAACACCGCGAGTGCGAAACCGATTTGATGGCGCCAACTATTTGTGGCACCAAATGTTGGCCCAACAAGGGTACGTCGTTTTGATCCTGGACAACCGCTCAGCCAGTTACCGCAGTACCAAAAACGCCTGGCCGATCCACAAACAGTTGGCCACGAATGAGCTGGCTGACATTGATACTGGAATCAAATGGATGAAACAGCAACCCTGGGTGGACGGAAATCGAATTGGCATTTGGGGCTGGAGCTATGGCGGTTACATGACGCTGTGCGCTATGACGCATTCGAACGCTTTTAAAGTTGGCATCGCCGGGGC
>JANNWZ010000168.1:0-4011 GCA_031409295.1 Mariniblastus sp. | reverse complement strand
CAGGAAGCCAAAGTTTGAAGTGGGTGTTTCGCAGGTATTTTTTAGGCATTCGCCGGGCAAGGAGGCCTTGTGATTCCGCTACTTACAACCCGTCAAGGGATTCGTTTATCTGAGATTCTTCCGAAAGCTAAATTTTTTGGTGCGGAAGAGATTTTTGTGCAATCGTGTTGCGGTCAATGGGATGACTGCGAATCGAATGATGTGTTTGTGGCCATTGTTGGACCCGATGCGGACGGGCACGAATTTGCCCACGATGCAATTATTCGTGGTGCGACTGCGGTTGTTACCGAACGATTGTTGACGATTGAACGGCCGCAGTGCATTGTCCCCGACAGTCGAGCTGCCTACGGGAAGATCTGTCAAGCACTCGCCGGTGCTCCCAGCCAACGACTCACCACGATCGGCGTCTCGGGGTCCGATGGAAAAACGGTAACCAGCCACTTGATCCGGGGAGTGCTGGAGGCTGCGGGCAAACGCTCGGGTTTAGCCAGCTCGATCGAAGTTGATTTGGGGCAGAGTCGTCAATCGGTCCCGACCAAACAAATGACAGCGCCCTGGTTGGCGGACCAGCTCTCGCAAATGGCGATGGCTGACTGCGATCACGCCGTGGTTGAAGTCTCGAGTGTCTCACTGGCTCAACGGGCGATCGATGGCGTGAGTTTCGATGTTTCCGTAATCACTAATATCAGGCGCGACCATCTCGATTTTCATGGATCGACTGAAAATTATCGCCGTGCCCAATGGCGGATGTTGAAACACTTGAAGCCCAACGGCATGTCGATCCTCAATGCCGACGATCCCACGACGCATTTTCTACTGGAACAAATGTCCACACCGGTATTGACGTTTGGGATGAAACAGGACGCCCAGATCACCGGGAAAGTAATTGAACGGTCTTCCAGTGAGCAGACGTTTATTATCCAGGCGGGTTGCGAATCGATACCTGTTCGATCGTCGATCGTCGGTGATCAGCATGTCTATAATTGCCTGGCGGCGACGGCAGTCGGGTTGGTGTTGGGGTTGGAACTGAGCACCATCGTTAGCGGACTGACTGCGGTACGCAGTATTCCCGGTCGACTGGAGCGTGTGGAATGTGGTCAGGATTTTGGAGTCTGGATTGATGCGGCGCGCAGTCCGTTTCAGTTGGCAACCGCAATCCGTTCGCTAAAACAAGTCAGTCGAGGGAAAGTCTGGTGTATTTTTTCCACTTGTGAACAACAATCCGAGCTCGAACGCCGCCAATTGGGTGAAGTCGTGGAACGATCGGCAGACCACGCAATTATTACTAAATCGACGGTTGATCAGACGGTTGATCATGAGCCGGCGCATCAAATGCTTGATGGATTCGATCAACCCGGAAAGGCGCGATTGATTCCAAACCGCTTTCGAGCTATTGAATGGGTTTTGACACAGGCCAAACCTGGCGATGCTGTGCTGATTACCGGCTGCGGCGAACGGCCGTTTGCCTTAATTGGCGAAAACAATTGGACGATTTCTGATCGCGATGTATGCCAAGCGTGGCTGTACGATCATTCGTCGATGTGTGCCGAGCTTTCGCCCAATTCGGACAATCCGATGATTTTCGATATCAACGACTATCGATAAAAATGCCTCTGCACGGGTCAAATACGGACGCGGACTCGCTTGGAAAGCACCAAACCATGTAATTTTTACCGATCGCGATTACGATCGGGCACTGCGGAATTTGGATTCAAGATAAATTCCAAAAATCTTTTGGATTGATGTTGCCAGGATCAGCGAGTTGTTCTATTTGTATTTCCCGTCAAACAGAACTTGCGAGTTGGGTGGTTACAAAAGTAACAAATCTCGCGAGTGAAATTGAAGCAGGAGTCACAACGAATTTTTTGAAGTTCAGTCGGCGGTGTTGGAAACGCGGGAATTCAATACCACCCTCCCTCCTGGGGAAAGAGCATATTTAGCCTGTCGAAATACTGGTTTCTGGGTCAACCGTTTCGATAGGTGCTCACGACTGAGCTTGGTCTGTGCTCTGGGATAGCTTGCTATCCCAGAGCCAGGAAACACGAAAACGCTGGTTGTCCATTGGACGGCCAGCGTTTTTTTTTGGATGACCTCTGGGTGTAACCCGTGTTAAGTCGCCAAGATACTTACCCGGTTGCGTCCGCTGTTTTTAGATTGATACAACGCCCGATCGGCCGTCGCCAACAGTTCCCGAGCCGAAACATCAGGCCGACTGGAAATAACCACGCCCAGGCTAACCGTCAATCCACGCTGCTCGTGACCGAACGGTTCGTTCTCGAACCGGGTCCGCAATTTTTCGAAACTTGCCGCGACGTTGGTGGCAGCGTCCGAATTGGCATCCGCAACCAATACGATTCCAAATTCATCGCCGCCCAATCGCGCGAGACATACCGCCTGCGGAAATTCATCTCGCAACACGCGTCCGACAAATTGAATTGCCTGGTCGCCGGTTTCATGTCCGTACTGGTCATTGATTTTTTTGAACCAATCAACATCCAGAATCGCCACGACCAAATTCCGATGCAGATTTGCTTCGAGCTGCTGTTGAAATCCTCGTCGGTTCAACAACTGACTCAAGTCATCGGTTGTGGCAGCCCGTTGTAGCTTCGACTCGCGCTGCCTTCCCGGTTCTGCGTCGCGAATTTGCCAATAGCGCCAAGATTTGTTCTCAATCAGGAAACTCGAACCAGAAACCTCTGCGATTAACTCACTGCCATCCCGTCGAACGAATTTCGTTTCCCGAAACGGCACCAACGATGGGGCATCGCCAAGAGCCGTCGCCTGGTCAGATCCCGATTCCTTCGCCCAGAATACGGGATGTCGATCTTCCACCGATATCAACTCAGCGAACGGCTGTCCGACAGCTTCAGTCGCCGAGACCAAAAACAATCGCTCGGCACTGCAATTCCAAATGCCGACAATGCCAGCGGAATCCACCAAGACAATTGCGTCGGGCGAATGTTCCAGCAATGCCGCTAAAAACCGGGCATGAAGTTGATGGCAAGACCCGTTCATATACGACTGGAACCGCCTTTCAATCAGCGTGTTACTTCTTGGCGGTTTTCTTTTTCGATTTGCCGGCGGCTTTCTTCTTGACTGATGTCTTCTTTTTGCCGACTGGTTTTTTGGAGTCGCCAAACGCTGAGCTCCAATTGGCTGAGTACTTGTCGGTTGCGCCACTTCGTAAAATCGTCATAAAATTAGCCTAATGTTGTTAAATGATAACTGCAGTAAAACTGGTCGCTGTTTCAGTGTGATGATGCGGGCTGTTTTCGATCGAGCCGAGTTTTTTTGATCGAATCGCAATCCCACGACGCCGGAAATCGCAACCCTTAGCGGAAACACGAAATCAAACCTTCAATTTCTTATATCTAAATCGTCGCGGTGCATCATCGCTCAAACCGAGTCGCTCTTTGCGTTGTTGTTCATAGGTTTGATAGTTGCCTTCGCACCAATGCACGTAACCATCGCCTTCAAACGCCAAAATATGGGTGGCAATACGATCGAGAAACCAGCGATCGTGGCTGGTTACCACAACACAACCGGCATAGTTCAAAATTGCTTCTTCCAATGCTCGTAGTGTATCCACGTCGAGGTCATTGGTGGGCTCGTCCAGCAACAGCACATTCGAACCGCGACGGAGGAGTTTGGCAAGGTGTACGCGATTTCTTTCGCCGCCGGATAACACGCCGACCTTTTTCTCCTGATCGGAACCACGAAAATTAAATCGATTCACGTAGGCGCGGGCATTGAGTTTTCGCTTGCCCATCTCGAGGGTTTCATTCCCTTCCGAGATTTCCTGGTAGACCGTGAGCGCGTCGTTCAAGCTGTCGCGTGATTGATCGACATACCCCAGTTCGACGGTCTTACCGACTTCGATCGTTCCAGCATCCGGTTTTTCCTGACCGGTAATCATGCGTAAGAGCGTTGTTTTAACCGCACCGTTGGGCCCGAAAATTCCGACAATTGCTCCTTTAGGGACGGAGAACGTTAAATCTTTGACGAGCGGAA
>JANNWZ010000167.1:0-31628 GCA_031409295.1 Mariniblastus sp. | reverse complement strand
GGCGGATGGAAACTCCGTGAACAATGTTTGGCTCAATGGCCAGTTGACCTCGACAGCGCCCGCGGGTGCCGTGGAAGCGCGGCTGGCTTTGGTCTTTCGTCAAGTCGGCAATGCGGCCGGGGCGGTACATATCGACAACGTCCGATTCCTTGTCGCGGTGCCCGAACCGTCCGCGCCGTTGATCGGCACAGTTGGGGCGATTGTGTTGGGTGTACGTCGTCGTCGGCGCAAAAAATAATGCGTGATTCGAAACGGATGGCCCAACCACGCGAAACACGAATTTAGATCAGCAGCCGAAACGCCAGCGCCAAAATTGCGATGCCCACGATGATGGCAATGAAATTAGAGATTATGCGGCGGCGTAGTTTCTGTTGCGGCGAAAGTGCGATCAAAGCAATTTTTTCTCCGCCATGGTCGACTCGCAAAATGCGTTGATCGATTTGTTGGGTTCCGCCTTTCCCGTCTGGTAGCGAGATTTTGAAGCCGAGTTGGTCTCGAATTCGTAGTGTCGCGGGATCTTCAACATCAAACCGAGGGGGCAACAGGTGGGCGATCGAATCGGGTTGAGGCGGACCGTCAACGGTTTCTTGCCGTGGCGATTCGGTGGTGGAATCTACAGCAAGTGTCTTTTGAGGCCTGATTTCGGTAACTTCAGCGCTGGGCTGGTTGGCCGGAGATGGGTGGTCCGTTGGTGGCAGTTTGTTGGTTGGACTGGTAACAACGATGGGTTCAACGATATTTGTCTTCGTCGGTGGTGTCAGGTCCGAGGTCTTTGTCGGAGGTGCCAGGTCGGATGATCTGACTTGGGAATGACGTTGGATTTCCGGAGGTTGAAATCCTGACGATTTGTCTCGTTTGCTTTTCCGCGGTTTGACTGGAGTTGTTTTCGAATCGATCACCGGGACATTTTCCGGACCTGGCTCCGGAGCCAAGTTGCGAGAACCGACTGACGGAATTTCGATCGTGATTGGAACGTTTGCCGGCGCTGGAACAACAGTTTCGGCTTGAATCAATACAGCTTGGCGGCAATGCGGGCAACCGACGTGCGTTCCCATCATATCTGCTGTCACGCCAAATTGTCCTTGGCAATGCAGGCACCGAAAAATATGGGGGATCGGACTTGTCAATGGCGGTGGCGTGGAAGGAGCGTTCGCTATCGGTTGAAAAGCCGTGAGCGGAACCTCGACAATTTGTGCACACGCTGGGCACTGGACAAACTGGCCGGCATGATCCGGCAGGACCTGGAATTGCTGATGGCAACTTGGACAGCCAAAGACTTGAGCGTTCATGGGAATCCAGGCCGGGATAGCAATTTAAGTGAGGATGATTCCATTTCAGTTGAAGCCAGGTTTGCGACGAACAACGAGTTGCGCAGACCAACCTCAGCCCCGCGTATTGAAAATACGATCTCCGGCATCACCAAGGCCCGGAACAATAAACTTATGTTCATTGAGTCCCTCATCGATCACGCAAGTGTGGATTTCCACGGCGGGAAATTCTGCTTGCAATCGGGCGACGCCTTCGGGCGTCGAAATGATGGACAACATCTTGATGCTCGGAACTCCCCATTCGACTAGCGATTGACAGGCCATTTCGGCGGAACCACCCGTGGCCAGCATCGGATCCAACACAAACGCGACATCAACCGGAAATCGACGAGGAAGCTTACTATAATAGTGTACCGGCAAAGCTGTTTCTTCGTCGCGGTAAAAACCCAAATGCCAAACTTCGGAATTCGGAATCAGATCCAGCATCGGTTCGACCATCCCGATTCCGGCTCGCAAAATGGGTACCAGCCCAATACGATGGAGGAGCTGTTTGCCAACCGTCATTTGCAATGGCGTTTCCACGGCTACGTCAACGGTTTGGAGTCCGGCAGTCGCGGAATAGGCGAGCAACGTTGCCAGACGATTGATCGATTGTCGGAACATGGGTGGCGTGGTGTTCTTGTTTCTCAGCACCGTCAAGTGGCAGGCGAC
Organism: Mariniblastus sp.; assembly: GCA_031409295.1. GTDB lineage: Bacteria > Planctomycetota > Planctomycetia > Pirellulales > Pirellulaceae > Mariniblastus. The sequence goes on along the minus strand of JANNWZ010000167.1, from coordinate 29,649 downwards.
CAGCGGGTGTTCGATAATTTTGGTTGCGGCCATCTAGGTCTCAGTACGAAATGGGAGTTGGAGCGCGATTGGCGGAGTGGTTTGACGGAGCATTCGCTGTTTGAAATGATAATCGTCAGTGGTGGTTCTTGGTAGTCGATACCGAGACCGTCCGATCAGGTTTTAGGAAATCGACGTGCATAATTCCAGCGAAAGAAAACGAACGAATTCGATGTGTCATTTTCAAATTTTACCTGTTCGGTTGAATTGGAATTTGGCCCGGGTAACCTGGCTGGTGTTGGCCTGTTTGCTCGGTTGTCGCGATTCGCAACCGATCGAGGGGATCGTGATCGGGGCATCGATGGCACCTGCCCTGTTGCCCGACCATTGGGAAATTGCTTGTGTGGACTGTCGATATGCATTTCCTTTGGACGTCTCGCCGGCGGACAACCAGGGGACTAAATTGGTTTGTCCGAATTGTGGCTGTCGGCAGAACGGATCCGAGCGAGCTGTTTTTCGCCCGGCCCAACGATTGGATATTCATCCGATAAAGGACCTCGCTCGGTGGGATATTACAGCGTTTCAGGTTCCCGGTGGTTCGACAATTGGCGTTAAGCGAGTGGTTGGGTTGCCTATGGAAGTGCTCCAATTTCGTGGTGGTGACTTGTTTGCGGGCCAGCACTTGTTGCGAAAGCCCTGGCCAATCCAAATCGCGGTGAGAATACCGATCTTTGATTCACGCTATCAACCCACCAGTTCCGTGCTCAATCGCTGGCGTCCAAGCACCGTCAATTCGAACTGGAGCACCGATCAAGACGTATGGAAGTACGAGCTCGCCAAGGCAGTCCCCAATTCGGAAAACCATGTCATTACCACCACAACTGAGATTCGACCGGCGCAACCAACCGAGGTCCGCGAAACGGGATGGGAATGGTTGGTCTATCACCATTGGCGATGCTGTGCACACCATGGCAGTCGCGACGACGAGTTTCCGATCGAAGACATCGACGCGTTTAACTCGGCGTTGGGGCGAAACTTGAATCCGATGGATGATATTTTTCTGGAATTGAAATGCGATGTTGCCGCGAACGCTCAATTGGGCTGGCGTTTCCACCGTGGATCGGACTGCTTTGAATTTCGGATTGATACTGCTGGCCGCCAACTATGTGTCGCGACCAACAAACTCGCTGCGACGAAACAGGACGATCAGGATACTGCTGGCCGCCAACTATGGGTCGCGACCAACAGTTCCGCTGAAAATCCTGTGCAATTCAGAACGATTGCATTACCCTCACACGTTTTCCCGTTGCGCGCGATCGAGTTTTCTTCGTTTGATGCCCAATTGATGGTGCGGATCAATGGTGCTGAGGTCTTGGCAGAATCGTTGGACCCAGTCTATCAGCCGGCCATTGCTCCGGTGTTGGAAATCGGCGCAGCGCTGGGCATCGTTCGTCTTGAACAGATTCGACTATGGCGCGATATTTATTACTTTGATGAGACTTCAGCCGGTCAATCGCTATCGGCTGAAACCGGTCGATATCTTTTGTTGGGAGACAATGTGCCGGTTTCGATCGACAGCCGGCATTGGCGGAATGGCGGAATTTCGCGAAAGTCGTTGATCGGAACGGTCCGCAGCCCAAGAGACTGACAAAATAAGACGTAGGTAAACTCGGCCAAATCGCTTACAATTCACTATCCCAAGGCGAATTTAGCGAACCCCATTTATTCCGAACCTCGAAGTCAAGCGATTGACGACCCACCCATGTCCAAAACAAAAACGCGTCGGTCATTCCCTCAAGACGATCGTCCCCAACGTCCTGCCGTCAAAGAATCCTATATGGCAGACGAATCAACTGGCGGAGTCTATGGTTTTTTTCGTGATTTTGGGACTCGTGAGACAATCGAATCGATCATTGTCGCGGTAATGCTGGCTTTGATGTTTCGCGCATTTGAAGCCGAGGCGTTTATTATTCCAACGGGTTCGATGGCTCCGTCTCTTCAGGGTGAACATAAAGAATTGGCATGCGAGAATTGTGGTTTTCGTCATCGCGCCGGCGCGAGTCTGGAGAGTTCGACAAAGGGTAAAGAAGTAGAGGTCAGAGTAAGATCGACGTTTTGTCCGATCTGCCAATACGAGAACGAGATTCCGCTGAATCCGGTTGGTGACGATGTGACCAATAGTGGTGATCGACTATTGGTAAACAAATTCGTGTATGATTTTTGCGAACCGCAGCGGTACGACGTAATTGTCTTCAAGTATCCCAACAACAGCAAGCAAAACTACATCAAGCGATTGATTGGACTGCCGGGTGACAATATTTTGATTGAAAATGGCGATATTTATTTGATGACTCGCGGCGCTGATGGAAAATGGTCGCGAGAGATTTCTCGCAAGCCGCCGCAAAAGTTGCGGAATGTCTTGCAAGAGGTGGACGACACCGACTTCATTGGAACGAAACTTAAAAAAGTCGAATGGCCCAGTCGCTGGCAGGAATTTTCCGGCGGAAAAAAATGGGAGCAAATTGAAATTGACGGTAAGCCTGGGTTCGTTTCGCAGAAAACCGATCAGCCGAGTTGGCTCAGATACCGACATTTTCGACCTTATAAAAACGAATGGCCCACCATCAAAGCGGGGGACTTGCCGGCACGGTTTCGTCAACCTGAATTGCCAGCGGGCCGATTGATCGGTGATCATTACTCCTATAATGACGCGATTGATTCCGGGGGTAGTAAAGACTACGGCTTACATTGGGTCGGTGACATCGGCCTTGAATGTTGGGCAGAAATAGATTCGGCTTCCGGCAATTTACTGTTGGACGTCGTCGAAGGGGGAGCTCATTTTGTTTGCCAGATTGATGTGGCGACTGGAATTGCTACGCTCACATGCAGTGATCCCACCGTTCGGTTTCAGTCAGAAGCCGGGGAAGTTGTTGCGGCTCCGACTGCGGCGACCAATCTAAAAGGGAACGGAAAATATCGCGTGGAATTTGTCAATGCGGATGATCGAATTCATTTGTGGGTTAATAACCGATTGGTCAAGTTTGACGCAGCCGAGTATCAACGCGACGGGATTGTGATTCCAAAATATAGCGTGCTCGATCCCGGCGACGCTGAACCAGTCGGTGTGGCTGCCGAAAATTTGGATGTTCGAATTACCCGACTCAAGGTAATGCGAGACATTTATTACACATCGGTTCGCGGTGATCGGAACAGTGATTACCTTTCCAATGAGGCTGGCTACCCCGTCGACTATGTATTGGATTTGCAGCAACGGCCAGCCGAATGGGGATCTTCCTCAGCCGTCAAGTTTTTCGAAACGAAAAAGGGGCAGCCGAGTCCGATGTTTCAATTGCAAGCCGGCGCGACACGAGACAAGGATCAGTTTTTGCCGATGGGTGACAATAGCCCGCAGAGTGCGGACGGACGAATTTGGGAGGGCAATAACTACCTCGAACGCGATCTGTTAATCGGACGGGCTTTGGTCGTTTATTGGCCACATACGTTGAACAAGCCGATCAAGTATTTTCCAAATTTCGGCCGCATGGATTTCATTCGTTGATTGTAGGGCGGACGCGGCGAAACGCCGTGGACAGCAGCGGTGGCGGTAGTTTTCGTTTTACGAGCAAGGAGGAACGGATGTCGATTTTGGCCGTGCATGGATTGGTGAAAACTTATCAGCGACGACGAGTTGTCGATGGCATTACCCTGGATGTTCAGGCTGGCGAAATCGTGGGGTTACTGGGTCCCAATGGGGCCGGTAAGTCGACGTGTTTCAAGATCATTTGCGGATTGGTCAAGCCGGAAAAGGGCGAAGTCTTTTTGCAAGGAACCGACGTTACCCATTGGCCGTTGTATTTGCGCAGTCGTCAAGGAATGGGCTATCTGCCGCAGCATACGTCACTATTTACCAAACTGACCGTGCAAGCGAATTTGATCGGGATGATGCAGTTACTCTCGTTCACACGCCAACAACAACAAACGCGGTGCGAGGAATTGCTTGAGCAATTCAATATCGCTCACGTACGCAAATCGTTGGCGGATAATTTGTCGGGCGGCGAACGACGGCGACTGGAGATTGCTCGCTGTTTAATCGCCGATCCAAAAATCATCATGTTGGACGAGCCGTTTGCGGCGATCGACCCGGTGACAGTCCAAAGTATCCAGCAAGTGATCCGACAATTGGCCGCCAAAGGAATTGCGGTTCTCGTCACGGACCATGCCGCCCGCGAGATTTTGCAAATCAGCGACCGGACGTATGTTGTCGACGAAGGTCGCATTCTATGTAGCGGTTCTACTGACGAAATTGTCAATCACGAGCAGGTCAAACGGAAGTACCTGGGTGAGTTGGAAATTGTCAATCGCCAATCTGCGGGAAGCGTGTCCGCGCGCCCCACGGTTGCGTCGTTCCGCTCGGAACCGAGTGCATCCGAGGTACCGGTCCAACCCGAGTATCGGTTTGACCAAACGACAGAAGAAGTGGAGCCGAGTCGTCCTCAAATAGTATTTTCCAAACCGCGCCGCCGACCGACGAACTCCGCAAGTAATTTTCGATCCACGGATTTGGATTAGAATTTTTGTAACGATTCATCGGTTTGGGAATTGATGAGGTGGCCTACTCTTGCCGACTATTGGCTAGCAATGTGCAATCCCAGAGTTGAATAATTCTAGCCCCTTGGGTTAGGTCTGGGCAACTTGCTGGCCGTTTGGGCAGCTAGCCGTTCGGCGCCGCGAATCCCTAGGGCTCGTGCTCTACCTGCACAAATTAATGAATTAAGCAAAGTGGGGCATCCACCAGGACCGTTTCGCGACGCGCTTTAAGTTCACTGTTTAGCTGTACTCGATCAAGCTAAACGTTTTGTATTTCTTCAACCGGGCGCCGCCGTTGAGGAATTTCAATTCGATCAAGAATGCACACGCCGCGATCGTGGCCTGGCAAGACTCGATCATCTCGCAACAGGCTTGGACCGTTCCGCCAGTGGCTAGCAGATCATCAACGACGAGTACATTTTGACCGGGTTCAATGCCGTCAATATGCATTTCCAAAGTGTCGGTGCCGTACTCCAATTCGTAGCTGTATGAGTGTTTTTGGAAGGGGAGTTTTCCCGGTTTGCGTATCGGGACCATGCCGACACCCAAACGCAATGCTAATGGAGCAGCGAATAGAAACCCCCGCGCCTCGGCGGCGGCGATTACATCGATGCCTTTGCCCCGGAACTCATCGGTGAATCGGTCGATTGTCGCCTCGAAAGCTGCGTGGTTCAACAATAGCGGTGTGATATCCTTGAACAGGATTCCCGGTTTGGGGAAATCGGGAATATCGCGAATGAACTCAGTCAAATCCAGAGCGTGGGCTTCAGGCATAATTCGACTCAAAATGAACCAGGGCGGACAACAAAAAATTAAACCGCCCAAGTATAACCGTTCGCCGCACTGAAAACAAAGTGGCTGAACCCTCCCAGAATTGGTCGATCAATTCCGACTCAGTGCGCGTTGATTAGAGGTGCATGCCACCCCGAGGTTCGCTATGTTCATAATCAAGCAATTTCCACTGACCATCGGGTTCCCGTTCAAATTTAAGATTTATTCGGCGATGGACTTGCCCTTCGTGTTGTCGGCTCGATCCGTAGGCGAAAACTACAAAATCAATTTCCGAAGTCTTCGACCCACCATTGTCTGTACTGGAAAAACCATTGATTCCGACGATTCGGCAACTGCTAAAGTGGTAATTTGGCATTTCCTTGCGGATGCGGTCTTTGGCGTCTCCCTGTTTGTCACTAACGTGTGCGAGAACTTCCGCGACGTCGTTTTTTTCTACCGCTTGGGCCAGGATTTGGATAACTTCGGTAACCGCTTCGCGGTCGGTGACAATCAACATTTCAGTCACTGTCGTGCCCGCGGTCAACATGGCCACCAGCAAAGCCAGATAAAACATGATTCGGTCGCGAAACGAAATAGCCAATCCCAGGAACGTACTCACGATGAACGAACCAATGACCAAGGGGACTAGAGAGCTTTCGGTTAGCCAATAGATCATGTTGCGATTCCCTGCAGTGAGTAACTGTTGTCAATCATCCGGCTCGATTATACCAATACTCGGATCGACAGGCAAAAAATTTTGGCTGTTGTTCGATCCAGATTTCAAAGTTTAAATTCTAAATGGTCGAGAGTTGGGTCGCACGTTTCTTGAACAACGGTCCGGCATAGATCGCTCCATCCCCCAGCAGCTCTTCAATTCGCAGCAGTTGGTTATATTTGGCCATGCGATCACTGCGGGAGGCCGAACCCGTCTTGATTTGGCCGGTACATAATCCGACGGCCAGATCAGCAATGGTGGAATCCTCAGTCTCGCCGCTACGGTGACTGGCAATGCTGGTGAAACCACTTCGATGGGCCAACTGAATCGCCTGGATCGTTTCCGTCAGCGTGCCGATTTGATTAACCTTGATCAGAATGCTGTTGGCAATTCCCTCCGTGATCCCGCGTTGCAACCGAGTCGTGTTAGTCACGAACAAGTCGTCACCGACCAATTGCACCCGATCACCGCAGCGCTCGGTTAACATTTTCCAGCCATCCCAATCGTCTTCGCTGCAACCATCTTCGATCGAGCAAATCGGGTATTTATCAACCCAGTCGGCCAGAAAATCAACCATCGCGCCGGAATCCAATTTTCGGCCATCAATTTGATAGACGCGTTGGGAGCTGTCATAAAATTCGGTGGCTGCCACATCGAGTGCAATTTGGACTTGTTCGCCAGGTCGATAGCCGGATTTTTTAATCGCGCGCATGATTAGGTCCAGCGCTTCGACGTTGCTGCCGAGATCGGGAGCAAAGCCCCCTTCGTCGCCGACGGCGGTATTCAATTTCTTTTCCTGCAACACTTTTTTCAAGTGATGAAAGATCTCGCAACCGCAGCGCAAGGCCTCGCTGAAACTGTCGAAGCCCAGCGGCATCACCATGAATTCCTGCACGTCGACCGAGTTATCCGCATGTTGACCACCGTTGACAATGTTCATCATTGGCGCCGGGAGCAAGGTGGCAGCAGCGCCACCGAAATATCGGAACAGCGGTTGATTATTGAACTGCGCCGCGGCCTTGGCAGTGGCCAATGAAATTCCCAAAATCGAGTTTGCGCCGAGGTTGGATTTGTTGTCGGTGCCGTCGAGTTCAATCATGGTTCGATCGACCAGTCCCTGATCCGTGGCGGGCATGCCAATCAAGGCCTCGTACAGCGGACCGTTAATATTGTCGACCGCCTTAGTGACCCCTTTTCCCATGAACCGGGATTTGTCGCCGTCTCGCATTTCCCAGGCTTCATGGGCACCGGTGCTGGCGCCACTGGGAACTGCGGCGGTCCCAAACGAACCATCGGCCAACGTAACATCGACCTCAACGGTGGGATTGCCTCGGCTATCGAGGATTTGACGACCTTTGATTTGAACGATGCTTTCCATAATTTTTCTCTATTTTTGGAACGAGTGTCGGGATTGTTTGGGCGACCTATTGTCGCGTCAGAACCCATTTTTTTGAAGGGGTATCGGCCGCAATTTGGATTTCGATGTACCTGTCCTGACCAAAGCGGGGAGATTGGATTACAATGGATGGGCTTGATAACAGCATCGTTCATTGCCAATGTTACGCGTTTTTTCGCTGCGATTCATGTGCTCTTTTCGACGGCGAATACGCATTCACCGACGGTTACGTTTTTTTCCGTCAATTCCGAGGATAACTTGTTTACTGGATTGGTCGAAGAAAAGGGAATTGTGGAAACCGTTTCTCGAGTTGGGAGCGGCTACGATATCGCGATTCGGGCAAGCAGGATTTTCGTGGATGCTGCGCTGGGAGACAGCATTGCCATCAACGGATGTTGTTTGACGGTTGTCAAGATCGAAGAAGCCGTGCTGACATTCCAAGCCGGAACGGAAACCCTCAGTCGGACGAATCTGGGGAAACTCGGCTCGGGCAGCGAAGTCAATCTTGAACGATCTTTGCAGGTCGGACAGCGGATGGGTGGGCACTATGTGACCGGTCATATCGATGCCGTCGGTGTTGTCATATCTCGAAACGACGATGGCCAATGGGCCGAGTTCTGGTTTGAAGTGCCTGAATCGTTGACTCGACAAATGGCGTCCAAGGGCTCGGTCGCGGTCGATGGAGTCAGCTTGACGTTGGTGCAGGTTGAAACAACACGTTTTAGTGTGGCACTTATCCCGCATACACTGAGCGTTACCACGCTGGGAAATCGTCGGCCCGATGACCTGGTCAATATTGAAACGGATTTGTTAGCCAAATATGTTCAACAACAGCTTAACCCTTAAACACTGAACCTCTGAAAACTGTACCACTCCATGTCCACCCCCAATCGGCAAACGGTCTCCTATCTTTCTCGACGATTTGAAGAAGTCGGCTTGAATCCCAACAAGCGACATGGGCAGAACTTTCTGATCGATTTGAATCTGCTGCACTTGCTTGCTCGATCGGCCAAGGTCAATGAAAATGACGTTGTCCTAGAGGTTGGAACCGGTATGGGTTCTTTGACCGGGCTGTTGGCGGTGGATGCGGCTGCGGTAATCACCGTTGAAATTGACCAGTATCTGCATCAGATGGCGCGCGAGGAATTGGAGCGGTTCGACAACATTGAAATGCTTAAGCAGGATGCGTTGAGAAATAAGAACCACATTCATCCCAACGTCTATGACGCGGTCCGGCGGCATCTGGCGGCGGGTCCCAATCGTGTGTTTAAGGTTGCCGCGAACCTGCCCTACAACGTCGCGACACCCATTATTTCGAATTTACTGCGATCCGATTTGTACCCGTCGACATTGACCGTGACCATCCAAAAAGAGTTGGCCGATCGCATGATGGCCTCGCCCGGTTCCAAGGATTATGGTGCGCTGAGCATTTGGATTCAATCTCTTTGCGATGTCGAACTGGTGCGCGTGATGTCGCCCAAGGTGTTCTGGCCGCGACCCAAAGTCGAATCGGCAATTATTCATATTGTCCATCGACAAGAACGTCGTGACGCGATTCCGGACCTGGATTTTTTCCTGAGTTTTGTTCGTTCGATGTTCTTTCACCGCCGCAAGTTCATGCGCAGTGTCGCGGTGGCCGCGTTTAAGGAACAGCTGACGAAACCCCAGGTTGACGCGGTGTTGAATTCGCAGGGCTATGGCCCGGATGCTCGAACTGAACAATTGACGATCGAACAAATGCAATTGCTGTCGGAAGGGTTCCGACATGCGGTCAAAGCAGCAACATCCGAAGCTTAACGCCATTGCCATTGAGATCGCGGGCGCGGCATACGTTGGGCGGTTGGACCTTTGGCGGCATTCGGTGGTTCAGGCAGCTCCTCGAGATCGTTGTCCAAGTTCAAGTCGGACTTGGACTTTGGTGAAATCGATTCCAATTCTTTTTTGAATTCTTCGATGTCAGCGTCTGTTTCACCATCGCCGTTTTTTTCCGAGTTGGGCTTACTCGGCGATTCCGGAAGTTCCCGATTCGAATCGGCCGAATCACCACCATAGCCGGCCTGCGGATCCGAGAATACTGATCCCAAACGGCCATAGGCTCGGTCGACACGTTCGTGTTTGCCGCCGAAAGTTGGATAGTCGTAATCGTAAGGACCGCAGCACATACTGCATCCGCCAAACATGGAGAGGATGACGGCGGAACTGATTAATGGGAGCGAGAGTTTCATGGGAGACCTGAGCGGGCAAATGTTCAGTGTTCAGTGTTTAGTGTTTAGACTATTGATTGGTTTTGATGCGTGCGACGGAGCCGTTGCCTGGATTGGTGGGCCGTGACATTCCCATTCGTTCCCAATTCATGTGACTAGCTCGAGGAGTACTGGGAACTGACGTTTGGTTGGTTGTGACGGCGGAGGCCGAGTCGTCCAGAGTTCGGGACTGAGTTTGAGTCGTCGAGTCAGATAGCGGAGTCGACGCTCTTAACCGTTGCGTCGGTGGCGAGGCAGTGTCACGAGCGGGCTCGCGAAGCGCTGGAATGCGCGTCTCGGTTGCGGCGTTCTTGATTGGCGATTGACTCTCCCGCGAATCCCGTAATTGTTCGGAATTCGCCACGGGTTCCGTATACGAGCTCGGTTGAATGTTGGTGTCGCGATAAATCTGTGTGGTTTTTCGCGCCGCTGGCGTTGGGGCAAGAGCTTTATTTGGAGCCGGTGAGTTCCCGTTTGAAGGACTTCCGAGAGACTGTGAACCGGCGGGTTGATTGTAAATGTCCGCTTCCATTGGGATATTCAAGGAGTCGTCCATCATGCCATTGACCGATGGGCTGGTTGGATAGGTCGAGTTGGTAGGAACTGCCCTGCCTTGAGGTGAAATGCCAATGTTATCGGCGGAAGGATGATCTTCACCGCGGCTGATGACCTGAGGACGCGTCCAACCGTAATTTAACTCGCGGCTGGCCGATCGGCGACGTGCATGTTCATTGGCATCGAGGTAGGCTTTGCCAGCCCACGGGCCTTCACTCATTTCAACCCCGCAATAGGACAGAATGGTTCCTTTGCGTCGATGGATCAAGGCAATCACTTTGTTGTATTCGCACATCGCTGTGTAAAAAGCGATTTCGGCTTGCGACTGGCGGCGTTGTGCGTCCAGGGCGACGTCGAGCGTTGCGACACCGGCATCTTTCAACTCGTCAAAATGGTCCTTTTCGATCGTAGTGTCCTTCCAACGATTGAAGGAAGCTTGCATGATCAACTGGTTGGCAGCCAAGGCCCGAAAGGCTTCGGAGAGCTCTTTCGAGATATCGAGTTCCATGTCTTCCATACGTCCGATTTCGCGAGCCAGCTTGAGTTGTGCGTTGCGGACGTTGGCCAGTTCGCGCCGGAACCCGATCGGCATGCGGAAGTCGACGCCGAACTGTAATTCCTGGTAGTCGCCACCGTAAAGTTCGTTGAGTGCACCGCTGGTAGCACTGGGAAATGGCAGGCTGTTTCCTGATGTGCCATATTTGTTGCCCAGACCCAACCAACGATAGAGTGCCGTGGCATTAAGTTCAGGTAGCAGACCATTTTTCGAATAGGCCAGTGCCAACTCTTTTTTCTTGATTTCCCAACGCTCTTGTCGCAATTCGGGTCGATAGGACAGCGATTCACACAACGATTCGCACCAGGAAAATTCCAAGGGAGCCATTACTGGTTCGTCACTCGGGCGAAGCACTCGGCTATCGGTCGAGGACCATCCCATCAGAAATCGCAATTGGCCTTCCGCGTTCAAGAGCGAGTTGTAGGCGTCGATCACCTGAGCGTCGAAGAAGTGATACTGCTCACTGGCTTGGGCAACTTGTTGAATGTTGACATCGGCACCTTCCTCAAATTGGTCTTTCACGATTCGCCAAGTTTGCAACGACGCGTCCCGACCGGTTTTTGCCGCGTCCAGATTGCGATAGGCACAGTACAAATCCCAATATCGAATTTCAATGTTGGTAACGAAGTTCTGTAGTTGGGCCTCGAGGTTAGCCAATTCTTGATCCGTTCCAATGCGGGAAATCACTACCGGCATCCGATTGATAAACGCACCTCGACCGCGTAATAACGGTTGGCGAACTTCGGCTTCAAAGGAAGCCCGATACCAACTGTCGAGAACTTGCAAACCGCCGGTGGAAGAAAGTGGATTGGAGTTGGCTTGATAAGTATTGACATTTCGGAAAAAGATCTGGGTGCCGTTGGCCGATTTCTTGGCGACTTCCGATTGCCATTGCGCTTGGTCCTGTTGGAACACCAACGGCGAGATCGGGCTGGTGGGGATCGTGTTCCGCGGTTCATCGGTTTTCGTGAAATTCAGCCCCGTCGTAAACTGGGCATCGAAGTCGGCCAAAGCGGCTTCAACCCCCTGGTTGCCGTCGAGACCAGTATTAGTTGTGATCCCGCCTGGGTTGGAGAGCTGCCCGGGCGTTCCGATGAAGCCGGGCTCGGTTTCACGGACCGCGACATTGTAGATCGTGCCCGCAGCGGCCGGTCCATTGATCAAGTTGTCCTGGCCTGGTGAAACGCGAGTTCCTTGAAGGCTGGGTGTGCCATAACCGCGCAGGACTTTGGCGTTTTGCAATGAATAGGAAACGGCGTCTTCGAGTGTCAGGTCTTCGTAGGTTTGAAAATCAGGATCGATGACTGTCATGGGGCCATGGCTCTGTGTTACCTCGTCGAGCGACGGTACTTCCACATCCGGATAGTCGATTTTGGTCGCCTTATCGAGATAGTGGTTCAGCGACCCTGTTTCATTGAGGTAGGTCGGCACGGAACGCGTGCATCCACTGACCATCAAAGCGGCCAAGGGAAGGGCCAGCCAACCGGGCGCGATAAAACGGGACAGCCAGCTGCGCGATATTCGGGCTGATTTGAACGCCGAAAAACCAAATCGCAGACTTGGTATTCTCTCCAACTCAATCGAGTCTGGGGTTGATTGGAGTGTCAGTTTCGAGGGGTTGAAGCTCATCGGGCTATCATCCTGCAAGGTGTTCGAAAAAACGCTTCGTGGCTCGCACCGAGCCACGAACACGTTTTGGCAAGCAATTCGGCTTGCCGTCGAACCCCCCGGTTCTGTCCCTATTTTGACTGCTTGGCAAATCGCCGAACGAGCCAGAACGAGACTGACACATCTGGTATCGTCCCCTCAATTGGTAAACTTTGACTAATCGGAAAAGTTTGACAAAACAAAGTGCTGCCGCTAGCACTAAGGGACCGGAAGATGTGCCAACGGGGTCGAATTCGGCCTAATTTTGAGAAAAAATCCTCGAAAACCGGCTTTTCAGCGGTTGAGGAAAACATCGGAACCCATTAAGATCTTGAGCTACCCAAAAAACTAGGCATTAGACAGAGACATTTAGGTTAAATCATGGCTGTTCCCAAGCGTAAACAATCCAATGCCCGCACCGGTAGTCGCCGTGCCCACGACGCTCTAACCGCGCGCCAGTTGACCAGTTGTCCGAAATGCAGCAACACGTTGCCGACCCATGTGGTTTGTCCAAAGTGCGGGTATTATATGGGTCGCGTGGTCAGCCCGGGCAAGAGCGCTGCGGAAGTCTAATCAACGGCTTGCCGTCGTGGTGACGGTGCCGTGCCTAATTGGTCCGTTATTTTGACGGTTTTGCGAGCGAGACGACACATAATCAGCGGCGCCGTTTTCGGTCCGAAAGTGTTTTCCATTTCCGGACCGCGCCGTGCCGAAGAACCGGCTTTGGGCCTCCATCTTGAGGGTGTCAACGTTGACAGTCGGCTCCACGAATTCGATCCGCAAACACAACCCCGGTGACCCTGCCTACGTTGAATCGATTCCGTCGATTTCAGGGATTGAACGCGGTCCGATTTCGAGGCAATTATCCGATCGCGCGACTTTCATTCCGCTCCGATGTAGCGACCTGCGCAGCAAATTGTCGGAAGTCTTTCAGATCTCGCCATCCGAACGGCCCCAGTATGACCAATTGTGCGAGCATCTGCAGGCAATCTTTCATGTCGAGCATCTTGGCGTTTTGCTTCAAGTTGAAGAGATCTATGCGCATCTCGACCCCGATAGCGAATTGGTAGATCTGCAGTCAATTGACCAAAAACAACGTCGAGCATTGACCGAAAGTTTGATCGATCGAATTGGCGAAGTGCTGTTTAGTGCGCATTACAAAAGGCTAAACGCTGAGGAGTTGCAACGGATTGTTACGATCGGAACCCAGTTTGGAATGCGCCTGGATGTCGATTTTAATTTGTTTGACCGGTTGGAGATTTTTGTCCGAGGCTACCGCACGGTTTCAAGTGTTCGCCGCCGTTTGCGAAATCTATTTCGCCAGGAGTATTTTCAGCTGCCGGAGTTTCAACGATTGATACTGTTGTTTCGAATCAAAACGCCACCGACGGGTAAATCAAAGCCCAAGGGAGATCAGTCCTTCGATGCCAATCGCGTCTATTTCAAGGCTTTCAAGAATATTCCGGAAACGGATGTTGAAATCTTGCTGCCCGGTTCGCGAGTCCGTTTGACCCATTTCGACAAAGCCCGGATTCTGTTTCCGACGATTTCCGGAGCCATCATCACGTTTTACAAGCTCTTTCGCAGCGCCGTGGTTTTGACGGTTGCATTCTCCTTTAACGCAGTGGTAGGTTGGACGATCTTCCTAGGAGTCGTCGTCGGGTACGTCGTCAAATCCGTGCTAAGCTATTTTCGGACGAAATCAAATTATCAATATGCGTTGACCAAAAGCTTGTATGTAAAGAATTTGGATAACAACTTAAGTGTGATTTATCGCATTTTGAATGAAGCGGAAGAGCAAGAGGTTTCCGAGGCAATATTGGCCTATACGTTGCTTTGGAAACACCCTGAGTTGGCATCGACCAATGCAACCGAGAGCCGGCTGGATGAACTAGCCGAAAAATTTTTAATGGAAGTCAGCCAGATCGAAGTAGATTTTGAGGTCCATGATGCTTTGGCGAAACTTGCCCGACTGCAGATCGCGGCTCGCGATCCTCAGGGAAATTGGCAGGCAATCGGACTCAGGGATGCTCTGAATTCGCTGGACGTCGTATGGCGACGACTTTTGGAAACAAAGATCGGAACAATTTCGCACGATGTATCGGAAAAGAAAACCTTGGACACCGAATGATTGCGAACCATTCCCAAGAGTTGGAATTATTGGGGGAAACGACACCATTTTGACAGCCAGGACCAACTTTTTTCGGACTCGTTCCAGATGATTTTTGCCACCATTGGACTGAAAAGAGTATTCAAAAAAAAACGGCACTGGAATCATCCAATGCCGTCATAAAATTCGGAAGTCAGCGAGTCAGCGCCCGGGCCATTCTTGATTCGGATCGCCTGTCATAGTGAACGGGCTATCGAATCAGCAGAATGGAATTTAGAAATCGCGTTCGCCTTGGGGACGTTGATCGCCACCGGCACCGCTACCGCCGCCGGCACCGTTACCGCCGCCAGGGCCACCTTGACCGCGACCACCACCTTGACCACGACCGCCACCCATTCCGCCGCCGAATCCACCACCATTGCTGAATTCGAATGCTTCGCCGACCATTTCTTTATATTTTTCACGTTGGGCTGCGTCGAGGACCGACAGGATTTCGTCCTCGGCTTGAGTTCTCAGCTTATTTATTTTTTCGGTTAAATCAGCGCGAACTTTCTCGGCTTTTTCTTTCATCGCTGTCAATTGCTCCTCAGTAATCCCCAATTCCTCCACCATGGAATCAGGAATTTGACCGCCCGAGACTCCACCCCCACGTCGGTTTTGGGATTGCGCAACCAATTGTTTCAAGCGGGAAACTTGGTGGGGCAGTAATTCTGCGTTCGCTTTTTGGTCGAATTCTTTCATACTCGTGGCTAGTTTCTCACGCATTTCTTCCATGGCTTTGGTGCGTTCCTCTTCACTCAGGTCGCGCATCGTGTCTCGCATGCCGCCGAACATCTCACCCATGGCGGTTCGCATTTCCTGTTGCAAATCCTGGATCGCTTCAATTTGATCCGGGACAAGTTCAAGTTCTTGTTGCACTTTTTCGTCGCCGAGCAGGCCGAGTCCAGAGCCGCCGCCAAAAAAACCGCCTCCACCACCAAAACCGCCGCGCCCGCCACCCGGTTGGGCGATCGCCATCTGGACGGAGGAAAAAATCACGATCAACGAAAACAAGGTCAGTCGAGGCAGAAATTTCAAAATCATTTTTTTCTCCTGGCAGTTAGCCGAAAGTCGTCAAATTTAGATTGGGAAGCAAAATTGCTCGAAAATGAACCTGTCCCCGACGCCATTGATACAGGTGCTATGTGTGTCTTAAACAATCGACCTGCTGGCGGGTTTCGGAAAAATTTTTTTTTCTCGGAATATTGCCAAAATTTTTTGCGGGAACGGCTTTCCGGGCGCGACGATGATTTATCGGCGCCCATTGTTTTCCAACCATTAAACGTCGAATTTCAGCGAGTCAAATTGATCGCTTGGGGGTCGGTTGTGGGCATGTTTTTCCGAAGTTCCGCCACGTCGAGTAGTCGGGGCTGAGATTCTGAGTTTTGCATTGTTTCCAAATATTCCAGCAATTGACCGCTAGGATGACTAATTGTGATGGCTTCGGTTCGCTGCGGATCGGATTTGGAACGCACAATGATGATTACCTCACTGTCGTAGTTTCCAGTCGTGGATTCGGGAGCTGACGACATTTCCCAACCGACGGGAGTTGGAGGCTTCGGACGACTGGTGGCTGCAAGTGCATCCAACGTGCTATTGCTAGACCCCTGTTTTTGCGATGGACGGATGTCAACCATCCCGCGATTTTCATTTGAACGAGAATGAAAGATATCATCCGAGACCGTTTCGTTGGCAATCACACTGGCGATATCTGTCGGTTCGACAACTGGACCAACCGAATTCGCGGACGGCTCAAACAGAGTTTCGAGATTCGCTTGAGCGATTTGCCAATGGACGGTTTCCAAAGCCGTAAAAATTCCTTCATCTTCTTCTACTGCAGCGGCATTGCAAACGCCGATCAGCTCGCCGGCGGTATTAAACAGCCCCCCGCCACTTCGGCCGTTAACCGGTCGTCCAAAGATGTCGTATTTGATCGCTCCATCATAAGTAGCGCGATTTTTGATTTGTGAATTCCGAATTGTCGGCATGTCCCCTTGGTCGCAACCAATACTAAAGATCGCATCGCCGCGATCGATGACATCGGTTTTTTTGGCGAGCAAGACCGGTTCAATCGGTTGACCTGCTTGGACCGCGATCAAAGCGATGTCGCGGGCATCGGCATCGTAAGAAATCAACTGTCCGGGAGCTGAATTCTCCTTTCCGTCGGCAAAACCAAAATCGGCAGTAATTTTGCCTTGGCCTTTTGATTCGCGAAACACATGCCCGCAAGTCATGACCAGCCATTCACCATCGTGGCAATGCACGACCGTGCCGGTAGCATAGGAAATTCCCTCCGGGTCTTCGACTTTTAACCGGACCGTTGCATTCAAGGCCCGTTGTTCGGCAGCGCTAGCGGGTTGTCGTGTTCCCTGATGCAATGTCGAGCGTCCGCTCGGCGGAGTCGAAGTAACGTCCGCAGACGGTAATTTGATCGGAACTTCCGTCAACCCAGTTGAATTGGCCGATTGGTTACCTGTTGGAACGCCCACGGCAGCAAACCACTGTTTTAACGTCTCGCGGTCGATCAACCCGGCATGGCGTCCAACAATCTTGTTATCGGCTACCAAGATTACAGTTGGGGTCCGATCGACAGAAAACTGCTGCGCCCAATCAGGCTGTTCGTCGAGAATAATCGTCGTGACGGGATAGCCCGCATTGGTCAAGGCTTGAATACCTGGTTCGACTTGGCGACACGGAGCGCAACCGTGATTGGTAAAGAAGTACATCCGAACTGAAGTCTGATCTTGAGCCGCGACGCCAGAGGGCGGCAGCACCGTTATCATCAAGAAAAAAAGGCCCGCGACAATCTGCGGCCTCGCAAAGATGCCAGCAATGGCAAACGCAAAACGATTCGTTTTGTTCATTCCGATCCCTCCCTGGATTGGATGAGTCCTGTTGTTCGCACCAACAGAATTCTGTTCGATTGTGGATTGACCTGCGATTCAATTCTCAGGTCCGATAAAGCGAAGTTACAAAATCTGGTAATTTTTACATGGTTTGGACCTGGACTGTGGAACCCAAACCGAGCCAAAACGCGAAAATTCTCTCAATCGTCACGTTTATTAATTACTTTTTTGCATCTTTGGTGCCAAATCGTTAAAGGATTAGAATCCAAAAACCGAATACCGGGAACCTCGATTTGTGACTTCGCGGTCTGCCGCCGATGCATTAAGATGCTAGCTCATCAAGTTTCACATTCACAATTCAAACTTTTCGAAAAGGCCGAGGTAATGGCGTCCGCATGAAACAGCAAATTCAATTTCAAATTCGAATCGGTTGTTTGTTTTGGATAGCCCTACTCGGCATACTTCGCAGCCCATTATCTGCCGCGTCGGCTTATCAGGAAAATGTACCGGACGCGCGTCGCGCGCGGCCCACGGAGTTTCAAAAGCCGGTTTTGATCGAGTTTCATGGTGAGATCACCATGGAATTGACTCGCTATTTCAACAACCGGTTGGAGCGTGCCAAACAGCAGGGAGCTGATTTGTTGATTATCGAAATCGACAGCCCAGGTGGCCTGAAAATCGAGAGCTTGCAAATGGCGAGGGCTTTGCGCGATTGCAAATGGGCCTATACCGTAGCCTTGATCGATAACGAGGCGATTAGCGGCGGAGCCTTAGTATCGTTGGGTTGTGACGAAGTTCTGATCAATCCAAATGCAAAATTCGGCGATATCGGTGAAATTGGTTTCGACGCGGAATCATTTACCTGGCGGCTGATCGAACCTAAAATCGAGTCGTATCTGTCGCGCGACGCCCGTGATCTAGCCGAATCCAAAGGGAGATCGGCTGACTTGGCCGAAGCGATGGTTGACAAAGATGTACTGGTCTATCGAAAAGTAAACGACGATGGCTCGTTCGAATTCAAACCAGTGCGAACCAATGAAGAAAATAAACCAGGCGAACCCTGGCAATTGATTCCTGAAAGCGGGCCGGAACGATTTCTTACGCTGAGTGGACAACGTGCCAAGGAATTGGGGATTGCCCAACATTTTGCCGAAAACCGCGAGCAGTTGGCAGCCGAGCTCGGCGTCGACCTCCAACAGTTGAGGATCTTCAAACATTCGTCGACCGACAGTCTCGTCCATTTTTTTAACAATCCTTTCATCACGGGGTTGCTGGTGGTGATCGGTTTGATTGCCTTGTATCTCGAGCTCAATGCGCCTGGAATGGGGGCCGGCGGGTTGATTGCCGGGTTGTGTGCCACGCTGTTTTTCTGGAGTCGGTTTCTCGGCGGAACGGCAGGCTGGTTGGAAGTATTATTGTTTGCGGCGGGGGTGGCGTTTTTGTTGATGGAGATTTTTGTAATCCCAGGTTTTGGGGTTTCGGGATTGACGGGAATTATCTTGCTGTTTGCCAGCATTTTATTGGCGAGTCAGAATTTTGCGTTTCCCCAAACTGCCGATCAGTGGAATCAATCGCTGACAACAACATTGATGGTGTTATCCAGTGGTTGTGTGTTCTTGGTTGTGGCGGCGATAATTTCACGACAATTGGGCTCAATCCCGATTTTGAATCGCATGGTTTTAGCGCCACAAACCAACGTCGCCAGTGGCAATATCCAGGCCAAGGATGGTTTAGGAAAACCAGTTCCGCGTCCGCATCCGACGGTTTCGGTTGGTGATTGGGGGCATGCGGAATCGCTGTTGCGTCCGGCGGGGCGTGCGAAGTTCGGCGGTTGTTCCGTCGATGTGATCAGCGACGGCTCCTTTGTGGATGCGGGGTTGCAAGTCCGAATCATTCGCATCAATGGCAATGTAATTACCGTTGCGATGATTGAAGATAACGGCGATGATTCCAAAACGACTTGAGTTTGTAGCGTTTGACCTGTTTCGATTTCCTTCCCGATTACGACATGTTATCTTCCTCAACCGGTTCCACCTCGAATGCGAACATTTTTAATGTTCCGAATAAGATCTCAGCGGCCCGGTTGATGCTTTCATGTGCCTTGTTTGTACTGATCCCGCTCCATTATTATTGGCTGGCCTTGACCTTGTTTGTCGTGGCTGCGGGTACGGATTGGATTGATGGTTGGTACGCCAGAAAATTCAATCAAGTCACCCAGTTGGGCCGGATTCTGGATCCCTTTTGCGATAAAATCCTGATTTGCGGTGCCTATATTTTGTTGGCGGTCGAAATGCAGGACTTGTTCCCCTGGTTCGCACAGATTACTGGCTGGATGGCTGTGGTGGTGGTCGGCAGAGAATTGTTGGTGACGGTATTGCGATCGTTGATCGAAGGAGCTGGAGGAGATTTTTCAGCAAAAATGGCTGGAAAACTGAAAATGGTTTTTCAGTGCGTTGCCGTTGGTTCGTGCCTGGTGGCGCTGGCGATTAAGGCGGGTTCGGCCACCGTCGTTTTGCCAGTCTGGTTGGAATGGTCCGTGATCGGATCCGTTTGGCTGTCGGTCGTATCGACGCTACATTCTGGCTATCTGTATCTGTGGGGAGCACGAACAGCGATCATGGAAAATCGCCTTGAATCGACTTAGGGTGACATCCAAATATTTTGTCCGGCCAATCTGAACTTAACCCCATTCCGTCATGCTCGGATTATTGTTTATTACATCGTTGACGGGCTTGGGATTGGCAGGACTGTATTTCTGGTTGCGAACGATCACCAGACTGCGGGAATTTCAGGTCATTTTGCCGGTTCGTCCGACTTTCGAAACGCCGTTCGGTTTGGTCGATGTGACCATCATGTTTTTCACTTGGATCGCTGGACAATTCGGCTCCACGCTGTTGGCCATTTGGTGGTTGCAAATTGACCCAACCGACTTGCCAGCCGCAGGAGCTGCAGCATTGGGCCAGATGACCGGAATCGTTGCGCTGGGACAGTTGCTCTCGACGACTGCCGGAATGTTGTTGATTTATGTTCGCTATTTGCGACTGGATGTTTTTGGATGGCAACGATCGTTCATCGGTCCGGATATTCGCTTGGGCGGCATTGCATTTGTCATGGTGGTGCCGGCGATTTTGGTGTTGCAGTGGTTGTTGACATGGCTGGTAAAATACAATCATTCGACACTGGATGTACTAAGCGACAGCCGTTCACTGTTGACGATCGGTTGTACCTGGCTGGCTGCGGTGATTGTCGCCCCCTTGTGCGAAGAGATTTTTTTTCGAGGTGTTTTGCAGGCGTGGTTGCAACGGCTGGCAGACCTCCGGTCAGTGTCGCTCGATCAATTGATCGTTGGGGGTTGGAATGGAGATGAATCGGTTACGGTGATTGCACCCGAGATTTCCAATTCAGATTCAGATTTAGAGATTTCCGGCATTGGCGTGCCATCGGCCGACGACCCGAATTCGTATCGATCGCCATCGGCCGCGAGCGGCTGGTTGTCCACTGGTCGTCCCAACCGTCAACAAGCTGAGCGACTGGTACCCGTTGCATTGTCCCCTGCGCGAACAAGTTGGATGCCGATCATTGTCAGTGCGACGATTTTCGCATCGGTTCATCTTGGACAGGGGGCGGCACCCATTCCGTTGTTTGTGTTGGGTTTGGTGTTAGGTTTTTTGTATCGGCAAACTGGCAGTATTCTGTCCTGTATCGTGTTACATTTGGGATTGAACGCATTCAGCATGTTTTGGTTTACCGTCCAGGTGTTAAGCCATCGGTGACCTGGTTTTGGCAGGCTGACCGAGATTTACTCCGGCACCCATCGGTTTTGGTTTTTTGGTTGAATTGGGAATCTTCGAAATGTCTTACGGATTTGGAATTGTTGGTTGCGGCATGATTTCCAAGTTTCATTGTCAGGCCATTGCCGAAGTACACGGTGCCAAATTTATCGGCTGCGTGAGTTCGCGAGAATCATCGTCGCGGCAGCTGGCAGAGACGTTTGGCGGGATCGCGTTTCGAACACTGGATGAAATGTTGGCCGATCCAAAAATCGACATTGTTTCCATTTGCACACCCAGCGGGGCTCATCTGGAACCGGCGATCGCGGCGGCAAAGGCGGGCAAACATGTGATTGTCGAAAAGCCATTGGAAATTACGCTGCAGCGTTGCGATAAGATTATTCAAATCTGCCGCGATCACGATTTACGGCTGACGACGATCTTTCCCTCCCGATTCCATGCGGCTAATTTGACTTTGAAGCAAGCGATCGATGCGGGCAAGTTCGGGCGATTGACCGTGGCGGACGTCATGGTCAAATGGTTTCGCACGCAAGCATATTATGACAGTGGACAATGGCGCGGAACTTGGTCGCTGGATGGTGGTGGGGCGTTGATGAATCAAGCCATTCACAGTGTTGATTTGTTGACCTGGCTGATGGGGCCGGTTGCCGAATTGACCGCGCATGTTGCGACATTAGCTCACGATCGAATCGAGGTCGAAGATGTCGCGACCGCGTCGCTGAAATTCGTTAACGGTGCACTTGGTGTGATTGTCGCGACAACGGCGGCATTTCCTGGAATGTTGAAGAAGATTGAAATCCATGGAAGTCAGGGCTCGGCAGTGATTGAGGAGGAAGGCATCACGTCCTGGATGTTTTCCAACATGACCGCGGCCGACAAAAAAATTGCCACGAAATTGCAGACCAAATCGGCAACCGGTGGTGGCGCCGCTGATCCCTCGGCGATTGGTCACAGTGCGCATGCTGCTCAGATTCGTGATTTTGTCGCGGCGTTGAACAACGGAACCGCTCCGGCGATTGCTGGCGCCGAGGGGCGCCGCAGCGTGGAAATTATTTTGGCAATTTATCAAGCTGCGGAAACAGGTTTGGCGGTCCAACTGCCGTTGGCGAAAGATCCAGTGCTCATAGCACGCCGTTCCAAGTTAGAAAAAAATTGAACGATGTCGAATCGCAAATCCAATCCAAAGACTAATCTTAAGTCCAAGGCCGACGGCCCACGAAAACGAACGATAGCGCTCAGTTTGCGTGATCGGAGTGCCCTCCTTACTGGGCCGCCAGCAATCTCGCGGCCCCGATCGGATCGCCACCAACTAGTTGCCTTAACGCTGGCAAGTTTGGTTGCGGGGGTGTTGATGTTATTCAACTGCGACTGCGTGACGAATTCCAGTTCCGATTTACCGCGTGGGGAAAGTCGCCATGGTTGGCCCTGGATCTACTTGACTCGCCAAGTGATCGACCTGCCGGTGATTTTCTTTCAACGCGACGTCTATAACTGGCCGTACCCTGTTTTGGAAAATGAGGCTCGAGAATTTTCCATGGTGAGCCTTGGACTTGACCTTGTCGTTATCTTGTTGATGACGGTGTCCAGCTATGCTTTAATCAGCACCATCGTCTATCGTTACGATCGATGGCGCTTTCGGAATGTGTGACGCCGGTATGGACCATTAGATTTTGGAGCGAGTTCGCGTGAATGAATTCGAGCGTCCTGGCCATGCCGAACATGCCGACCTTCCTGATTCTCGTTCCGTTGGCGAGCGGTTTGGGGGGAAAACCTACTTCAAACCCCGTTTCGCGGCCGGGCGAAAAGTTCGTCCAACTGGCGATACACTGGCCGAGGCGTATGGCAAAGCATGGTTTGGGATCGCGGTTGCCGGCAGCCTTTACCTGGTAGTCGCTTATTCGCAATTGATCATACGGCAATTCTATTTGGGATTTTTTGTTTTTCATTGGCGTGAGTGGTTCAATGCTGCATTCGTGACCGTCTCCCTCGCGGTAATTGGTTTCGCTTGGAGCGCGGTGGTCAGTCTAACAGCGGCGATGATGGTGATCATTGTGGATGCCACACTCGGATTTGCGCTTAAATCGCGCAATGCTGTATCGATCTTGGGAAGTCTTACAGGCTATTGCGCGGCTCCGTATTCAATTGCGCTAATCAATTGGCCGGTCATTCCACCGATTTCATCGATCGTACCGCTGGTCATTTTGGCTGCGTTTACCGGGCACGTTGGGGCAGTCTGGCACGCCGCCGTTGTTGATCCCAACCAATATGGTTTGGCGGCCCGCGAGTCGCATCGATATCAATTCCAAATTCGCCACTTGTTCGTTGGGACAACTTGGTTCGCGGCCGCGGCGGCGATTAATGAATTGGCGAGTTGGTTCTTGGTCTTGATCGCGATTTGGTTTGGCCTGCAATTGGTTTTGACTCTGGCCGATGGGTGGTGGCAGAAATTTCTGCGATCTCGACAGTTGGTTCGTCAAGTCGCCGAAAAATCGGCATAAATTTGTCTGTTCGAAAACAACAAATCTTGGGAGAATCATGGCGAACTGGTCGCCCCGGCATGGAGAGCTGATGAAGAAACTCGCCGAACTTCTTGTATTGAAAATCGTGATTTGCATGTTGCAAATCATGCCGATGGAAATGTGCGCCCAGTTTTGTCGTGGGTTAGCGTGGTTGTTAGCGGATGTCATCAAGTTTCGCCAGCGAGTCATCGAAGAAAATCTACGTGGCGTTTATCCGGATATTACACCGCACAAAATTCGCGAGATGACCCGTGAGATGTGGTATCACCTGTGCTTGATGGGCTGCGAAATAGCTCAAGCGCCGCGCAAGATTCACGACTCGAATTGGCGGAAGTACGTCTTCATTCGCGACAAAGTCCAGATGACGAACTACTTGATCGATTACCGGCCGTTGGTCGCGGTCTCAGGTCATTTTGGAAATTTTGAGATGGGGGGCTATGTCACTGGACTATTGGGTATGCCCAGTTACACCGTGGCGCGGACGCTGGACAATCCGTACCTCGATAAATTCATCAATGCTTTTAGAGCTCATAATGGGCAGTTCATTTTGCCCAAGGACGGCAGTGCGACCGCCATCCAAGAAGTCCTTGATAGTGGAGGAATTTTGACATTGCTGGGTGATCAACATGCTGGCACGAAAGGTTGCTGGGTAGAGTTTTTGGGTCGGCCCGCTGCCTGCCACAAAGCCGTTGCGCTCTTCACGCTGTCGGGTAACGCACCGATGATGGTCAGCTATTGTCGGCACACCGATCAACCGTTGCATTTTGAAATAGGTTGTACCGGAGTCGCTGATCCGTTGGAGATGCCTCCGGAAATGCGCGACGTCACGGTATTGACGCAGTGGTACAACGACCGATTGGGAGCGGCGATTGCATTGGCTCCCGAGCAATTTTGGTGGGTTCACCGACGTTGGAAAGAAAAACCAGTGCGGCAGACAAAAAAACAAAAAACGGCGGCGTGATAGCCGAGATTATCGAAATCATTTAGAATAGCGGGGTATCTGCCAAGTCTTATTTCCCCGTCCTGGCCAGCTAACTGACTGATAACCGGTGATTCGATACCGCCCTTTCCTGAACACGGATACGCCCCATCTGGTTGATATTTGGCGACAGCAGCCCCCCTTTCGCGGGTTGTTTTCGGCGGTGACGCGTGATCTGTTTGATCAACAGATATTTTCCAAGCCCTATTTTGAGCGTACCGGATTGATTTTGGCATTCGAAGAATCTGGCATGGGATCGGCACCACCCGTTCCATTGGGGTTTGTTCATGCCGGCTTCGCTCCCAACGCCACGCTCAGCGATCTTGATCGCTCGGTTGGCATTGTTTCTCAGTTGAAAATGGTCCCAGGCGATCGTGCGGCCGAGGTCGGCCGGGGTTTGCTGGAACATGGGATTGAGTATTTGAAGCAGGCCGGTTCAACGATTGCCCATGTCGGTGGGAATTTCCCAAACGCTCCATTTTATCAGGGGCTGTATGGCGGAAGTCGAATTCCTGGGGTCATGGACGCGGACCATGCTGCCAGCGCTGCGTTGACGGAATTCGGTTTTCAAGTTGCCGATCAAGTGCTTTTGTTGGAACGCAATTTGGTCGGCTTTCGCGCTCAAGTTGACCGCGATCAGATGACGCTACGTCGACAGTTTCAAATCAAGGCGATCGCTGATCCGTTGGAAACCACGTGGTGGGAAAGTTGTACCTTCAGTTTGGCAGAACGAGATCGGTTCACAGTATTCCATAAAACAAAACGGGAATTTGTGGGATCGGTTTCATTTTGGGATATGCAGCCGTTGGCATCACAATTTGGTGGGTCATGTCGTGGGATGTATGACTTAAGTGTCAACGCGGAGTTGCGGAGAGGCGGGATGGCGACGTTCCTGGTCGGCGAAGCGCTGCGGCATTTGATGCAACAGGGAATTGGACGCGTCGAAGTGCAAGTTCGACAATCGGATGCTCCTTCATTAGGTGTGTTCAAGAAGCTCGGCTTCGAGCCGGTGGCGCAAGGTGCTCTCATGCTTAAAGAACTGTAGAATGAGAGCTGTCGAAATTTGCGGCAGCGTCGGCGCGAGTTTCCGGCGCAAATGACCTTTGCGTCAATTCCAAGTTGAATTATTGGTTGATATCGGGTTTTTCGACATATGTCTGCAGATTTTTTGGAAGGGCTCCTAAGGGATGGTTGACCCGCCCTACCCTTGGCATTTTTGGAATCATTTATTAAAATTGCATGCCAAGAGTTTTAACTTGCGGCGCCAAATAGGCCTGCTAGTGTTAACAGATTTATTACAGGTCGAACGGACGGAATTCCGGCAGTGTCTGGATAACTTTTTTGGAGTTTGCTCAAGTCGATCCAGGTTGTCAGTGGGTTGCACTTTGTCCATGAATTTAGACATGGTCGACTCTACCTGATGCGGTACCAACAAAATTGGTTGCCGGACAGCGACCGTTCCGAATTCCTTCAAACGATTCCCAGAGGTGAGTTTTTTGAGCCAGAAAACGATGACAAAAAATAATTCTTCCGGCCGGTCAACTGAGCAACCGATGATCGTGGCCAACGGTTTGTGTAAATTTTACGGATCTTTCGCGGCAGTTAATAATATTGAATTTACGGTACCGCGCAAACAAATTTGTGCCTTTTTGGGTCCTAATGGTGCCGGCAAGTCGACCACGATGAAATTGTTGACTGGTTTTCTGGCGCCGACCCGTGGATCGGTTTCCATCGGCGGGCATGACATGCAAACCGATCGAATCGCGGGGAGCAAGTGCATCGGTTATCTGCCTGAAAACGGACCTTTGTACGATGAAATGACTCCCAAGAGTGCGCTCGGATACCTCGCTCGAGCGCGGGGTCTTTCTGCGGTCCAGCGATCTGATCGAATGGATTTTGTCGTCGAAAAATGCAATCTTCAGGAAGTCTTCCATAAGCCGATCAGTAAGCTCTCGCGGGGATTTCGCCAACGGGTTGGTATGGCTCAGGCCTTGTTGCACGACCCGGACGTGTTGATTCTGGACGAACCAACCAGCGGTTTGGATCCCAATCAATTAGTCGGAATTCGGCAATTGATTAGGGAATTGGGTGAGACGAAGACGGTCTTGCTTTCAACTCATATTTTGCAAGAGGTCGAGATCTTGTGCGATCGTGTGATTTTGATCGATCAAGGCAAAATTGTCTTTGATGATCCGACCGGCAATATGGGCAAGCGTCACGAAATGGAGTTGAAGTTTCATAGCTTGACGAATTTTGTGGTGGCCTGATGTCCTACCGGCGAGAGTCTGGTTTGTGATTCGACGCTGAGCTACGGCCCATTCAATGGAGTTTTTTGTTCAACCCTCAACCCCTTCGGAGAATTGACAACATGTTTCGATGGCACGTTGTTTCCGCAGTATTTTGGCGCAACGTCAAGCAGTATTTTTCGGGGCCGCTCGGATATCTGTTCATCGTCGTCTTCGTGACTGTTTGTAGTGTGATGGCGTTCAGTCCGCAGTTCTTTGCGGATAATCTTGCCAATCTGGACCAGCTCAGTCGTTGGTTTCCGATGTTGCTGCTGTTTATTATTCCAGCAATTACGATGTCCACCTGGGCCGACGAAAAACGCCAAGGGACGGATTCGATATTGTTTACGCTGCCGGCGTCCGACCTGGATATTTTGTTGGGGAAATTTCTCGCTGTCGCAGCCGTCTATTCCGTGGCATTGTTCTTTTCTTTGTCGCAGTTGATCGTGTTGATGTATGTCGGCGAACCCGATCTGGGCGTCATTGCAACTACGTATTTGGGATATTGGTTGGCGGGTTTGTCGCTACTTTCAATTGGTATGTTTGCTTCGTCGTTGACTGGAAGTGCAACGGTCGCGTTCGTTTTAGGTGCCTTGTTTTGTTCGGTTCCGGTTTTGATTGGACAGTATGCGCGGGGTGTTGTCGGATTGGAGCGATTGGGCTTTGATTGGAACCTGCGGGATTTTACGATCGGCTTGATTCCGTTGTCGAGCGTGATGTATTTTTTGGCTTTGACGGTTTTCATGTTGTATCTAAATTTGATTGTGATCAGTCGTCGCCACTGGAGCCGAGGACAACATCTTAGTCTTGGACCGCAGTATTTTTTGCGAGCTGTCTCCATGGCAGTCGGTTTGCTGGCGCTGGGTTATCTCTGTAATACCGCGCTTTCTAGTTTGTGGACCCGCGCCGATCTAACACACGAAAAACTGTATACGCTGGATCCGGCTACTCTTGAGACCTTGAAAAAGGTTCAGGAGAACGATCGTTCCGTTACCGTGCAGGCGTTTGTCAGCAGCGATGTCCCACGCAAATTCGTCAACACGAAAAATCAGTTCGTGGGTTTATTGCGACAATTCGGCGAGTCCGGTGGCGGCAATATGGAAGTCCGAATTACGGAAGTGAAACCAAACTCCGATGAAGCATTGGAGGCGCAAACGGCTGGTATCGAGCCGTTGTCGGATCGTTCTGAAGTGGGTGGGCGAACCGTCGAGCAAGACGTTTATTTAGGTGCCACGATTTCAACGTCGCTGGGGGATGTGACAATTCCTTTCGTCGATAACGAGTCGTCGATCGAGTACGAACTCAGTCGTTCGATCGCTTTTACGGTGGACAAGAAACAACAAATCACCGTCGGTATCGTCGATACCGATACGTTTTTTGGTGGACCCGTATTTCAAGGCCGCCGTGTCCCGTGGGCCTATGAAAATACGCTTCAGGAACTAAAAAAACAGTTCAAGATCGTAAACATTACGCAGACCGAGCTTTTGTCGTACGTGAAATCGGAAGTTCCCGTCCCACCCAACGACCCGACAAATCCCCTGCCTGCCAAAGAACCGGAAATCATCCAACCCAAAAAAGCGCCCGACGTTTTGCTGGTCGCTGATCCAAGTTCACTCGATGATCTTGCGATGGACGCATTGGTGAAATTCGTCGAAGCCGGAAATCCGACAATTATCCTGGCCGATCCCCTGCCCTTTCGCTGGACGTACCAACACCCGACCCAAATCGGTGTGCTCAATGCGCCGCGACAACCTCGACTTTCGCCGCAGTCGCCCTACCGGGAAGTTCTATCAAGCTCGGATCAGCCTAAGGCGGACAATGGTACGGCCGCACGCTTGTTGAAAGCAATTGGGGTCGAGTGGGACAACGGCGCGGCAGCTTGGAATCTTGACAATCCACATCCAAGTTTCAAAGGATTCTGGCCAGAATATGTGGAGGGACAATTGGTGCAATACTATGGTCCCGTTGACCGGGCGTTTGTCTTCGTTCGGAATCGCGGCAATCAGCTGGCCTTCAACCAGGACAGTATCATTTCCAGTGGCTTGAAGGAGCTATTACTGATCTATCCCGGCTCGGTGCGAAAATCAGCGGATAGTAAATTCGAATTCCAGCCCCTGGTTCGCTTGGGAGTCGATTCCGGAATTACACCATGGGAGCGATTGACCAAAACGCCCCAACAAGAGGCTCGGATGATCGACCCACGAACCGGCAAAATGTCGATTCGAAAACAGGCTGCCAGCAGTCCGATTACTGCCAATGACCTGGTGGTCCTCGAACCGTTCCCGCAATCCACATTGGACTCCGAAGACCATATCGTGGCTGCTCGAATCACCGGTTCGAGTGCACGACCGCTGGATGTGGTTTTCATCACCGATACGGATTTTGTTTCGGAAGTCGCTTTGGCTCAGGAAACGGGCCTGGGACAATCCTTGGATAATTTGTCGTTACTTCAAAATTCAATTGAAGTTCTGGCGGGAAATTCGGCGTTCGTCAATTTGCGAAATCGCCGGTTGCAGCCACGTTCGTTGGTCAAATTGGAGCGCTTGCTGGAAAGCTATCGCAAAGAGCGCACGAATAAACAGGAAGAAGCCGAAACCGAAATGCGCGATCAGTTGGCTGTGGAGCAAAAGA
>JANNWZ010000166.1:0-8673 GCA_031409295.1 Mariniblastus sp. | reverse complement strand
CTCGCCCCTGGAATTTGGAGAAAGCTGGATGAAGTGGCGATCCGAATTCGTCCGAATTCCAGGGGCGAGGGGAGCAAAAATTGCGCAAGCTGAATTGTCCGCAACCTCAAATTTTTGACAGCCCAGGCCAAGCCACGGATTGTCGATCAAAGTTGTGTAGCTACCAATGGGCAAGCCTGCGGGATTAATGAAAACGAACATCCACTTTGGTGGCGTTCGGCGAGAAGTGTCTATAAAGATCTCAATTTCCGTTATGCGCTGATTGCGAGTTGCCAACGGAGACCAAATTAAAAGCTGACAGCTTTCAAACCTCCCACCACAACTCAGACAATGTGATTTCCGATTCCGGTACCAATCCAAGACGCTCCAGATACTCATGGGCGATTTGCAATTCATTAAGCGGTTTGTCGAAATCGACACTCCACATGGTTTGCTGGAACCACTCGGCGACTTGATTGACCGCCAGTCCATATCGTTTGGCAATCAAGGGGATGCTATTACGATCTTCCATCAGGGCAGCGCAATATCGATTGATAACTTCTAAAATCTTGCGCAAAGCGCCTCCATGTTGTTCCAGGAATTCTTCATGGGCGGCTACGACAAACGCTGGCCAAAACGCACTGCGCGTACCGAGGCGTCTAAACTCACGCTGTTCCACAAACGGTTGAGTTGTATATTTTTCCCAGAAAAACACGTCGGCTGTGCCTGCAGCCAAAGCCTTCCGGGCACCGATCAGGTCGTTGACTTTGACGAATTTCATTTGTTCAATCGGCCAACCTCGTTCGGCTGCATCGACAATCGCCATCAAGTGCGATCCGGATCCATACCGACTGATCGCATACCGCTGCCCCTGGATTTGTTCCAGTGATTTGATGTCGCTCCGGGTACCGACATGAATACCCCAGATCAGGGGAGACTGCACAAACGTTTTCACAATCCGCAACGGGCTGCCGTTTAGCTGATCCGCTAGGCAACCCTCGGTCAACAGCAATGCCAGATCGATCTCGCGGTTTTTGATTGCGCTAGTCATTGCGCCGGTGCCGCTATCGAACGTCTTGAAGGTCACCTGCAGACCCAATGGATCAAACGCAGATTGTTCGATCGCTTGATACCAAGGCAAATTGAAATGTTCGGGAACGCCGCCAATCAAAACGTGCAATTCACGATCCTCAGTGACTTGTGCGGGTCGGTTTGGCATAGCGGAAAGAAATGGAGATCGGATAAACAACCCCTGTTTAACGATATCATTCCGCGATTGCCAGCCCGCCACCAAATCGGTGCCGAATATCTTCAATTTCGCTCAATCGTTCAAAGAATGCGTCGAGGACTATGGGGTCAAACCGGGTCCCTCGTTCGGAGATCATGATCTCCAGGCATTTTTTCAGAGAAAACTTTGGTTTATATGGCCGTTCGCTGCACAACGCATCAAACACATCCGCCACGCAAACAATTCGACCCTCGATGGGAATAGAATCCCCTTTGAGTCTGAGCGGATACCCTGTGCCGTCCCATTTTTCATGATGAGTCCGCGCAATTATCACCGCCAATTCCAGCATAGGTGAATCGACACCATCCATAATGAACCCCCCCATCACGGCGTGGCGCCGGACACGTTCTCCTTCGTTGTCCGAAAGTGGCTCCATAATTTCGGTGCCCAGTTGGCAGTGAGTCTTCATGACTTCAAACTCTTCGACACTTAGCTTGCCCGGATTCAACAGAACTGA
Source organism: Mariniblastus sp. (assembly GCA_031409295.1). GTDB lineage: Bacteria > Planctomycetota > Planctomycetia > Pirellulales > Pirellulaceae > Mariniblastus. The sequence goes on along the minus strand of JANNWZ010000166.1, from coordinate 6,949 downwards.
ATCGGGGATGCCGATTTTTCCCACATCATGCAACTGGGACGCCAGTTCAATTTCGCGACAATACTCGGGACAGAAACCCAGTTGTTGGGCAATCACCGCCGAATACTTGCCAACACGAATGACATGTTCGCCCGTTTCGTTATCGCGATATTCCGCGGCCCGTGCCAAGCAATGAATAATTTGTTCTCGTGATCGTTCAATCAGGGCCGTGCGTTCACGAACTTGTTGCTCTAGCTCGTAGGCGTAATTGGCCAAATGATCGTGATGTCGCTTTACCGTTAATGCGTTTTGAACCCGCAACACCAAATCATTAGGGTCGACCGGTTTACTAAGGAAGTCAGTCGCGCCCAACTTCAGAGCCTCGCGCTTGATTTGGCTTTCCGAATTGGCACTCAGGATAATGAACGGGATATGTTGAAACTCACCGGTATCGTGACGAACTTTCAATAGTTCCAACCCGGTGATATGCGGCATCATGATGTCCAGCAATACCACGTCGGGATTTTCCTTACGGATCGTCTCAATCGCTTCTCGGGGATCCGTCAACGTTACAAAATTGGAGTATCCATCGGTCGCCAGAAAACGCCGCACGACGCGAGTGACCAGTTCTTCGTCATCCAGGATCATGACTTTGCAATTTCGCACTTCCGAATGGATTTGACGCATATCCACCGTTTTCAACGGAGGACGCACGCCAGCCATTGCGGCCGCAGCGAACACTGGTTCGGCACTCGGTAGTAATGTCAACCCGGTGGAGCCAGTAGTTATCGTCGACATTGTAAATTCCATATCGCAGCAATCCAGTTATCTCGATATTTCGCGAAACGCTTCCGAGGCGTTTAACCTTCCGGAAACTTTGCCATACGATTTAAACAAGACGGGTTGAAATTTATTCTTTACGGGCGCATTGTTGGTTTGATCGCCCGATTGGGAAGAGACTAACGATCGCGCGTACCAACAATTCGCGGTAGGGCTCAAACGATGGCAATTCGTCCTGACAAATCCAATAATACCGCCAGACATTTCTTTGAAGACAATTGATTGCGCTGTTTTGCCGCTTGTTCCAATTTTAACGACGGATCGTAGAATTCACGGAATCCGCAAGTTCCGCCAGCCCCTTTCAGCCAATGGGCCAATCGCGCCAATTCGTCGAAATCGCCGACGGCAACCGCCGACTTCATCTCGTCGAGTTTCAATTCGAGTTGCGGCACAAAATCAATCACAATTTCGCGAAACTCTGGCTCATCCATGGGCAAGTCTGACATAATACGATTGCAACTCGAGCCCGAATCAGACTGGAAAACGGGACTCTCGGTGCGCGATACTTCCAATCCCTCGCTGGCGTTATGTCGAGCGTCAGATTGGTCGGTGTCGACCTCTCGATTTCGATTGTCGCGAGGGGCACTAACTTGGTCAAACCAATCTGTCGCCATCACTACACTGCGAGCGACAACGAGTAATTCCCCCAGTGCAGAGTTCATCGCAGACAATTCATGGGACTCACAGGCAATAATCAATCGCGTCGCGGCATCACCGATTTGGGGATAACCGTGCTCATAGGATTCCTGCCGAAATCCATGTGCGAATTCGATCATTTCCTGGTCATTGCCCAACTCCCAAGCCGTTTGAAATTGCAAGAGTCTTTGTTGGAATATCACTCGAAACACCGGGGAGGGACGGGTGCTGCGCGCATCCGACGCTGGGTCAACGTTTAAATGTGGTTCGGGCGCAATTTCGCAATTGGGCAAAAACGACGCGATGGTAAGCAATAGTTTGTCGATTTCAACCGGCTTGGCCAAAAATCCATTGCAACCCGCTTGCTCGCATTTCAGCTGATCGCCGGTCATCGCATTGGCGGTCAAGGCGATAATCGGTCTTTGATAGCCAAACTCACGCAACTTCCGTGTCGCCTCGTATCCGTCCAGGACGGGCATTTGCATGTCCATCAACACGATCGCAAAATTTCCAGCACTGGCTTTCTCGAAACCAATTTGGCCATCTTCAGCTTCTTGCACGCGACAGCCCGCTTTTTCCAAAATCAGTTTGATTAGTCGGCGATTGGCTTGACCGTCGTCCACAACCAGAATATCGCAGGGCGGTAACTGACTGATTTTCTGAGAAGCACGCGGAAGATTTCGAGTTGCTTGTTTGAATTGTTCAAAGCCGATCCGCGGTTCCTGGCTGATGTCACCAACTTCGATCACGAACGAAAATACGCTGCCGACGTTGGCTTCACTCCGGACTTCAATTTCTCCACCCAGGGATTTCACGATGCGTTTGCTGATCGTAAGTCCCAATCCAGTACCACCGAATTTTCGGGTCACACTCGAGTCGGCCTGCACGAACGGTTGAAAGATCTTTCCGAGTTGTTCCGGAGTCATGCCGATGCCGGAGTCACTGATCGCAATTCGCAACATCGGACGTTGGTCGATCTCAATCAATTTGGCTGAGATCCTGACCATTCCTTCCGCAGTAAACTTAATTGCATTGCCCACCAAATTCGTCACAACTTGTCTCAAACGGACATCGTCGGTTTCAATTCGCGTCGGTAAGTCATTATCGAATTCCAATCGCAGTTCGATCCCTTTGTCTTCCGCCCGGACGCGCAAAATCCTGGTGACGTCGTCGATAATTTTGAACGGCGAGTGATAGTCTTTGGCAATTTCCATTTTGTTGGCTTCGATCTTGGACAAATCCAGGATGTCATTGATCAACTCCATCAAATGGGTACCGCTGGAATGGATCGTCGACAAATACTCATGCTCTTCGGCTTTATTGTTCGCCAGTCCGCGCTGCAACCAATCAGTAAAGCCCAGAATCGCATTCATGGGAGTGCGGATTTCGTGACTCATATTGGCCAAAAAGTCGGATTTGGCACGATTGGCATCCTCGGCAGCCAACTTACTATTTTCGAGCTCAGTGACGTTTTCGAAACTAACCAAGACACCGTTGCCCTGTGTCGATTCTGCCATGACTGGCGCGCAATTGACCTTGAACGCGATCTTTGACTCGACACCGGTCGGATTTGTGACCTGCAATGACATCATGCAATCCATGACTTGTTCGCCGGTTGCACTGCTGATTTTCCAAGGAAACGACTCCAGCGGCCTGCCCTGTGAATCTTGCCACGCGAAACTTGTTTCCGGACGCTGGCCAACCAACGCTTCTGTGTCGGCGCCCGTCGCTTGGCCAAACACTTTATTAGCCAGCACGATGCGTCCGCTGCGATCCAGCACCAATAGTCCTTCAGTCAAGTTGTCCAAAGCACTGCGAACGCGGCGCGGAACGGTCTTGGAAGGACTTAGTTGAGTCAACATTCGTCCGAGATAGAACATGAATAACAGGAAACTGCCGGCCCCCAAAAAAATTGCCAATCGAGACCAGGGCGACAGGCCATATTTAAGTTCGAGCGCCGGGTTAAATGTAAATTCAATCGTTCCCCAAGTTCGATCCCCTTCGAACAGTGAAATTGATTGACGGTTGACCGATTCGGTTTCGTTCCAAAACAGTTCGTGGCTGTCAGTTCCCTGGTGAATACGACCCGCTGCTGTCCGAATGGCGATCGAACGCAAACTGTGATTCCGCTTGACTGCCTGGTCGATGATAGTTTCCAGAATTTTGAATTCGCGATTCTGAATTAACAACGACCCGGTAATCGCCAGCGATTCGCAATACGCCGCGCGCGATTGATATTCTTTTTGTTCCGTCGATGGCACCAACTGCAACGCCGTGGCAGCCATGAACACCAGTAACATGATTCCGACCAGGCCGATCGTCAATCGGATTTTTGTGGTAATCCAGCGCATGAAAATTCTTCGTGTAATAGTTTGAATGTACGTAAGGGTTTGTCGCGATTGGATTCGAATTAGTTGTCCACGATTTGCTCGATGGATTCGTCGTTTTCTTCGCGCAGGTTAGCTGATTCGATCATGGGCAAAATATCCAATGCTTTCCAGGTCGGCAGCGACGACATAAAAGTAGTCAAAATAACACCACCCCGAATAATCCAGGCCAAGTATCCAACCGTCAATAAACTGGCCGTCGACGCCGCAATCGTCGGGACGCCGATTTGCATTTGCTCCATCAAGAATTCTCGATTGGCGGTGTCCAACTCTTCCCAAAACAAGCCCACGAGGACGGTTGCATCAAGTGTCGAAACAGCGACGATTCGATCCGTAATACCACCGGTCGCTAACTGAAACAAAACTTCGCTGGGCCGCACGATTTCGGAAAAAGCATAGTTGCCAGGAGCTTCTTCGACGACGTCGACTTGATTCACCAAGTTCTGAATCTCGGTTGCATCATTGCTGATCGTATCCGCCAACAGTTTGTTCTGTTGAGCTTGTTGGGTTACCACGTCTTTGATCGTTGAAGTGGAATCCGGTCCGACGAAGCTCGTGGTCACCGGTGGCGACGTGATGTCAGTTTGAACATCGTTTTTATCTTCTTTGTCGGTGTCAGTCTTAGTTCCGTCGTTTGTGTCGGCGGGTGAGACTGGTATGGGCCCAACCAAAACTGGGGGCGGCACTACGACAACTGGATCGGCGGGGGGAAGTCCAACTTGCAAATTGCGGCTGAATTCCGAGGTGCCTCGCAGCTGCTGATCAATGGCGATCATCGAAATTTCACCGGTGGCCAATCCATTGGGCCAACCTGTCAAAGGCCTCAGAAGCAAGGCCTCAAACTCGCCTGATGAGGCATTGAAATGCAGGAAGTCAGCGATCGTTTTCGCGCCTAAATAGTGTTGACCCTCACCGTAGCTGTGACCGTTCCATTGATCGCCAATGTCAGCTGCAGACAAATAGAACTCGACACGATTGATTCCTACACCGCGGGCGATTGTACCGCGGATATGCAAGCCGTCGTTCGCCAAATAGGCATCAGTCAATTCAGGATAATCCAGGCCCTGATTGCCTGCTCCGACATCATTTCCGACGCCGTTTTCAGTTACCCCATCGCCTTGATTCAACTGCATGAGCGATCCACTCGCAGATCCCAAGTCAATCGAGATTCCAGAGTTGTGATGGATCGAGTTTTTGGAAATCAGATTTCCAACGGACGCGGAAATTCCTCCATTGCTGAAGTTGTCACCCACGACATGGATGCCAGGGCCTACATTGTTTGCTACCAGGTTTCCAGTAACTGTCGACTGATTGCCGAACAACCGCAGCCCACCCAACTCCACGTTGCGATGACCATTACCCGAAATCGTGTTATTGACAATTTGATGTTGCCCAGCGGATTTCCAAGTGTCAATTCCAATGCCGGAATTGCCAATAATCAGGTTTTTCGAAATCAAAGACCCGCTTGACCCCAAAGTCACGCTGATCCCGTCACCCGTCAATGCGTTTAGTCCGTTGTCGCGAATTTCATTTTGAGTAATTGTCCAGCCGTTGGCACCATCACTCGAGCCGCTATCGCCACGGAGCTCAATTCCGGATTGGCTTGCAAATCCAATCAGGTTGTGTCGAATCAAGCCATTGTCAGCCTGGAGCACGGTGATGTTTCTGGTTTGTAGTGCACGGGTTAACGGACCAACAAATCCTTCGGCCGAGATACCGATCACATTGTCCTCAACGGCGACGCCGGAAATCGACCCCGCTGTTCCATCGATGACAATATTGCCTTGATCCTGACTGACGCTTCCGAAACCGCTAATCGCCAGGTGGCGGATTCCAACATCACTGGCCTTGATCAGCAACCCTCGATCGACCGTACCATCGCCGGTTATTTCGAATTCCGGCGCGTCCAAACCAGTCAGACTATATTCATCGCCGCTGACAGCGATTCCATCATTTCCAACGCCAACGACGCTGGTCGAGCCCAACCAATTGCGGTTGTCATTGCGCAACGTTATGCCGTCGGTTGCATACGCTCTTCCATCAATGCTCGTCAGGGCATCGGTAATCTCTGGCAACGCTGCTGAAACGCTGAGGTTCCACCAATCTCCCAGGACCGAGGTGCGATTGGCATTGACCACGGGAACAAAATGCATGGCGTTTCTGCCGGCGATCGCATTCGAATTTTGGATAAACTGTCGTAACGAACCTTGCACCGTACGATTCGCCAAGAAATCGTCGTCTTGTCCGTCGCCTGCTAAGAGATTCGTGACGACATTGAAGCTAAATCCGAAATCGGTGGAACTCACCGAGTTGCCGCCATTTACGGCGACAAAACTGATGTGTTCGGCGAGACTTGGATTCGTTGCGTCGTCGGATCGGGTTCCCCGCAATCCACCAAACAACGCGCCCGGTGAACTTAGCGTCGCGTAGCTGGTCGTAGTTTCGTTCCAACTCAATCCGCCGGTACCGGCAAAAGTCTGTTCAGCCCAGACATCTCCAATACTAAATCCCGCGTTGAACCCGGCCGTCGGCGCGATCGAATGAGAATCGACGACCACATAAAAATTGCCGCTGCTTAACCCCGAAAAAACGTATCCGCCGTTGATATTTGTGGTCGTCGTCGATACCAGACTGTCGCCGCTGTCAACAATACCATTGCCCTGATCGCGGTACAGGATTACCGTCACACCGGAAACGCCACCGTCGCCCTGTACTGCCCCGTCACCGTTGACGTCTTCATAAATCGTCCCGGAAATTGAACTGCGCAAGATATCAACCAACGAGATTGTGATATCAGCCAATCCAACTCCGCCCGCTCCATCGGTTGCGCTGACATTAAGTACATAATTATTAAGCAAATCAAAATTGAGCCCGGTGGCTATGAAAATTTCACCGGTATTGGCATTGATCGAAAACGCCCCGCCTGTATTGCCGCCAACGATTTGATAGTTGAACACGGAATGGTCTACGTCAAACGCGTCGAGATCCAGGACCAAGTCTTCGCAACCGGGAACGGGGTGACGGCCCTCCGCCACCGCGAGCAGGATGACCGCCGGCCGCTCCTGCGCGAGCCCTCGAATCTCCAGCGTGCGCGCGAGAGGATCGAC
>JANNWZ010000165.1:0-1557 GCA_031409295.1 Mariniblastus sp. | reverse complement strand
GTTCGGCCGTGCATTTATCAAACCCCTATCGAAACGTCCAGCGTCGGTATTTGTTTCCGCTGGCAGTCACGTAACCGTTAATCGTCCCATCGAAATTCGTTGATTGAATTGAATGACCGACCGACAATTCGCCGCATTGTCGCTTCTTCGAAGTAGTTGCGACGCGCGGGATTCGGCAGCCTGCGGCGGTCGCGGCTGGAGCATTTCGGGCGAAGTTCCAGCGCTATGGTTTGCCGATTGGCCTGTGACGCTCTATACTTGTTCCGAAATGTAAGTTGTTAGTAGTCAAGTCGTTTCCAGATGTTGGTAAAAAATAATGGCATCAATTTTTCGGTATTGTGTTTTTGTTTCCATCGTTGGTCTGACAATTTTTGGTTTGCCAAAATGCTCGGGCCAGTCTACCGATGGATCGTCTTCCCCCAAGCTTGATGCACCGGAGTCCGTGGCAGAAAAACATGTGCCGGAGACTGGGGCGTTGACTGTGGCAACGGGCCAGGAAGCGGATGCTCCGCCAAAAACTCGGAAGAAAAACGAATCCGAGCAATTCATGCGAATTCGCAAGAACGCGGCCGGCAAACCCGTCGCTTTGGAAACCTCAACCACGCGGTATGAATTGATCAATGAAGCCGGCGAACGAGTCACCGTTGATTTGATCGGTGTCGTCCACATCGGCGAGAAAGACTATTACGAAGACCTGAATAAATGCTTTGAGCGATACGAAGGACTATTGTTCGAATTGGTCGCTCCCGAGGGAACGGTGATTCCCAAAGGGGGACGAGGCGAAGCGGGCGTGGGGTTGAATCCCGTCGCTGCCTTGCAGGTTGGTATGCAGTCCGTGTTGGGATTGGAGTTTCAACTTGATCATATCGACTATACCAAAGGAAATTTTGTTCATGCCGATATGAGTCCCGAAGAGTTTGTCGAGAGCATGAAAAAGAATGAAGAAAGTGTTTCCGGCTATGCGCTGAAAGCAATTGGTCAAAGCATGGCGATGCAATCGGCCGGCAAAAGCGATAGTAGTTTTGGCCTGTTGATGGCGATGTTTTCCAAAGACAAGGAAATCAAAATGCGGCGAGCCTTTGCGCGTCAAATGCAGGAAATGGAAGCCGGTTTGGTCATGTTCGAAGGCAGTGAAGGCTCGACGATTATCGATCATCGCAATGCCAAATGCATGGAAGTTTTGCAACGGGAAATTAACAGTGGCAAGAAGAATTTGGCGATCTTTTATGGCGCCGGTCACTTACCAGATATGCAACGGCGCCTGCTGAGTGAATTTAAAATGAAACGCGCGGGCCAGAGTTGGTTAACAGCCTGGTCGCTGGAATCGAAATAGTTTCAGCATACAAGATGCGTTTGAATTGGCGTGCGGAGCGCTTTCGGCGCATTGGCGTTTTTTGCGGCGGTTCAAAATTCATGTTTTGGCAAGATTCTAATATAGGGGGCTAGCTCTTTCGGCGGGAGCTTTAATCCAGTCTCGTCGGCCCATGATTCACGCTCGTCCCGCGACGCATAAAAACGCAGCCACGATTCTTCGTCCTCCACAATATCCAGGCACTG
>JANNWZ010000164.1:0-53029 GCA_031409295.1 Mariniblastus sp. | reverse complement strand
TCGCGGGTTCAAGTCCTGCCTGGCCTATTAAAGTTCGATCAACTGCCAGTGGGTGTGCTTTGGCAGGCAACGCACTGACAAAACTGGCGACAACGACTACGAAGGGTCTCGTAACCTATGTCGTTGCTACTAAATTGTGTTGTGACCCCAAGTTCTGGTTCATCGCGGACAAGGTCAACAATTACGTGCGCTGCGCTTTCGCCAGTTTTCAACCCAATTTCCTTTTACTATTCCGAAGTTCTAATTGTTCCCATGACGCACTCCGATTTCGCAGCCGCAATCCAGCATAGCCTCGTTCAACCATTGTCGGTTGCAACCAGCATCACGATTGACGATCGACGGCGAAGAAATGCCGGGCGGTGTATGACGGCTTTGGCTTGCGCGAGGCTCGCGCAGTCCGGCAATCAACCGCAGCATGTGCGTCATTCGCTGTTTAATTGGAATGGTGGATTCATCGGGCTGCGTAACTCACGAGTTGCCGATCAATTCTGGTCCAACCTACTTCCTTCAGTTTCAGAGGAATTGCATTCGCTCGCGGACAAAGCACCGGTTGCATATCTCTTTCTTCATTGGGATTTGGAACAAGGCGTTTTTCATGCGTGGGCAGTTCCAGAGGACATTGCGGCCGCTGCCTTAGCTGGCGTCCCATGCGACGTTGTTACGGGCCGAAGGACTATTCTCGTTTCCCCGGAGGATCACCAACTCAAGAGTTCGCCGGAAGCGCCGAGTTTTGCTCCCTACTATTCGCGCGTTGAGTTGAGTTCCTTCGAGCGGGAGAAATTGCTCGAAGCGATTAAAACCGATGACAACGTTAAGGAGGAACGCCTTGCTTCGGAGTTGCCGAATGATGCGGCACCGCAAGACGTTGACAATGGACCGTCAGAGACGGCACTCGACGACGACGAATCCGATGAACCGGTCACTGGGACGTACACAACGGACACGGTCCAATTCATTCTGGACTTGCCCGAACACGAAACAGACGCTGCTTGGCATAAACAGAATAAACGCCGCTATGAAACCGTCCTTCGAGATCCTAGCCAGCAGATTGTTGACCAACTTCGATCCAAGTACATCCAAAGGTTGAGTCCGGCAGTTGCCGGAGGAAAACGACACCTCTCAGTCCTGAAGAAGAACGACTACGGAAAGGGCGGCTACCACGATCACTATTGGTATGCGTTCTACGATCCAGCGGCAGAAAGCAAGACGAAGTCAGTCCAACTGTTCGTGCATTTTCGCGGGCGCGAACGAGTTTGGGGTTACGGTTTCGCAATGGGGAATTATTGCAATGAGTACCTTGACCGATTGGTCAAGGTTGTCGAAGCGAATCGACCTGCAGTCGCCGACTACATTCGGTCGGCGCCTGCGGGCACACTGATTCGCCTCTATTCCGGTGGCAACGAGGTTCAGCTCATGCCTTCGCAGTTTGCCGAATCACTTTCTCAGCCTGCAAAAGCTCAGTTTGGTCTTGATGGGTCGCTCACGGACATCGCCATTGTTCGCGAGTTCCCACTTTCGAATTTGGTGGACCATGCGGCAACATTCGTTGACGAGGTCGGCGAGTACTTCACATGGGTTTGGACCATCTTTGAGGCGGCATTGACGGGGTGCTGGAGTGCTACCGTCCCAAAGGCTACGAAGGCCGAGATCATTGACGGCTCTTCTGCGGATGTTGACGAAGATGCTCCTGAAACAATCAAGGAACTTGCTGAACTCACCGCACTTCCTGAATCATTTCTGGACGACTTGGAGGACGCGTTGTCGGCGCGACAACAGGCAATTCTCGTCGGGCCGCCCGGAACTTCGAAGACTTTCGTTGCACGTCAATTCGCTCGGTACTTCGTTCGTCAACGAGGTCGTCACCCCCAAGGAACGTCGGACGTCCTCTACATGCACGCGAACTGGACTTACGAGGACTTCTTTGAGGGACTGAAGCCAACATCCAAAGACGGCGTCCTCAATTTTGAGCCACGCGCCGGCTTCTTTCTCGAATGGGTGCAGAGATTGAAAGACTGCGCACCAGGGTCGCGGCACGTGCTGGTGTTGGACGAGATCAACCGCTGCGATACGGCAGCGGTACTCGGGGAGTTATTGCAGTTGCTCGAATATCGAGGGACGACGGTGCGGTTGTTGTCCGGTCGCAGCTTCGTCTTTCCGAGCAATCTATTCATCATCGGCACGATGAACAGCGCCGACCGTTCGATTGGCCGTTTGGACTTAGCACTCCGACGACGGTTTCTTTGGTTGAATCTCCATTCGCAGACAGACACGCTTGCTCGCTGGCTGAAACGGCCGGGAAACAATCCGATCGGTTTTAAGGCGGAGTCACTTTCGCGAGTCAACGATGTTCTGGTCGAGCACGGCATTCCGCCTGAACAGCACATTGGGCACGCCCTCTTCATGCTTCAGCGTCGCGGCGAAGACGACGTGACCTCACCAATGCTTGATATTCCTTTGAACGAGCGTCGCTTGCGGCAGATTGTCCGCTTCAGCGTTTTACCCTATGTCCGTGAGTTGCTCACGATGCAATTCGGGCAGGCAGCTCCGGACTTGCTTCGACAGGTTGAAGACTTGCTGCTCGAGTGTGTTAACAGGACAACCTCGGTTGCATCCGGAATACTATACGATGGCGAATCGAAAGCTTGATCCGATCATCTGCTTTGAAGCGGGGGGCGGTTCTACCGAACCTTGGATCGGGTCACGCGTCACCGTCGGCGAAGACATCGCGATGCTCGGCACGCTTGCGGAACGTCGTTTCATTGAATTCAGTGTCATCGGCGACGAGGTTGCCATTCGCGGGACAACACGAGTCGGTTTGGTCTTACTTCCCAGCGGTCGCCGACTAGTCATTCGATCAAAGATTCCCAACATCGTGATTTTGGACTGGCTCGCGTATCTTGGCAGATTTCCACAGCTTTCGAATTGGTTGCCAGAGTCCGGCGTTGCCGCCGTCAAATCGGATCACGACGACTGGCATCTCTGCATCGCACGGTTGTTTTTGTACGCGATGGAGCAGGTAACCCGGCAACATTTGCGGAAAGGCTACGTCGTTGTTGCGGCCCGCGATGTTGCGATTCGCGGGCGAATTGTAGTGTCGAAGCTTGGGCAAGAACTATATCGGCTGCCGCGAGTACCGCAACTCCAGCGACAAAGAACTTTCGATACGATGTTCAACATCGTTTTAGCTTTGGCCCTTGATCGCCTGCCGAGCCTGTTCGCCGATGGCAAGGCCGAAGATCGTCGCAAAATGGCAATGCTTCGCGAACAGTGGGCTACCGTCCGACGAGACATCAGCGACTCAGTCACCGCCGCCATCGCGGCGCAGTCTGCAGAACCACCGGGCTATCGGGAAGCCTTGCAATTGGCTCGCCTCATCCTGGTTGGCGCGGTCCTCGATTCCGAATCAATCATGGGCGGTAAAGCATTCACTTTGTCAATGCCGGCGATCTGGGAGGGTGGTTTACGGCGCATGCTCAGCGAGTCCGCAAGCGAGACAGGCTGGAAACTCGCGCCACGAAATTCCTGCACGCGAGTTTGGGACGACCCATCCAAACACGGTGATACCCAGCGATGGATGACTGCTGACGCCATCGTCGAACGAGCGGGAAAGCGTTGGGTGTTGGATGGTAAGTACAAGAACGAATTTGGTATCGAGAGCCGCGCCGACCGATTCCAAATGTGTGCCTACGCCGTCGCGTTCGACGCAGACCGAATTTCATTGGTCTACCCGAACGAGTCACTTTCGCCAATTCGTAGATTGTTGAGCGCGAGTGTCGGATCCAAGCAACTAATTATCGATTCCCTCGCACTACCAATGCGAATGGGTCCTGAGAAGTGCTGTTCTGAGTTAATAAAGATTGCTCTCGAAGGGAAAAAAGTATGTACGCTGTAGAAAAATTCTGCAAAAAAAGAGACAACACAATCTTTTCAAGAAAACGCTTCACATTTACGCCAGGATTTATTGTCATTCTTGCGGAAACGCTAACTCAATTTTTGTTAAGTTCAATTTGTTTGGTAAGCAGCTTAGTTGTCGCAAGTATACGAATTGCGGATTGACCGGGCTTCCGTTCACGTGAAAACTAGTTTATTTCGGACTGCGTTGGAAAATCCGAGGGGCCGTCTCCTGTGTGTACGGGATTAAGGGATCAAGCAAATGTCTGTGGCGGGGAATCGAATTTTTGGCAAGAAGTTCGATCGCATAGTGGTTAACCGCCGCGAAATTCTCTAAAACTATGGGACTGGCAGTTTAATCGTTGTCTAGAAATCGGAGATACACCCATGCCAATGGTCCTCGTTGTGGATGATACAGCTGTTGATCGACGGCTGGCCGGGGGGCTGCTTGAATCGGTTCCCAACATGGAAGTCTGCTATGCCCAGAATGGTAACGAAGCGCTACTGAAAATCGGGGTCTCGCTGCCTGATATCGTCGTCACCGATTTGCAAATGCCGGACCTGGATGGATTGGAGCTGGTCAACGCGATCGCGGATAAATATCCCGGCTTGCCGGTCGTCTTGATGACTGCTCATGGTAGCGAAAATATTGCGGCGCAGGCACTCGCCAGCGGTGCCGCCAGCTTTGTCCCGAAATCCGATTTGGCTCAGAGCCTCGTGCAAACCGTGATGCACGTACTCATGATGTCGGAATCGGAAGCCCGTTACAAAAAATTGGTTAATTGCGCAACGAAAACCGACTTCGAATTCGAGCTAAAAAACGATCTTTCAATTATCGCGCCGCTGATCGATATGATCCAGCAAATCACCTTAGGACACGAGTTGTTCAACCAGAACGGACAGTTACAAATGGGTGTGGCGTTGGAACAAGCAATTAACAATGCGATGGTCCGCGGAAATTTAGCAATCAAACGCGAAGACGTCGCCTTTGTCAGCCGCCGGTTTTTTGAGGAGCGGAGCCAACAAAAACCCTATTGCGATCGAACGGTCTATTTTCGTGCGCTGGTAACTCCGGAAGCCGTCAAGTTCACCATCCGCGACCAAGGTTCCGGGTTTGACACTTCGACGATTCCGCCCGCCGCGGATCCAGAAAGTTTCCGCGAAGGTACGGGTCGGGGATTGGTGTTGATCCAGACGTTTATGGATGAAGTGAAATTCAATGAAAAAGGCAACGAAGTTCAGATGACCAAATTTCGCAATTCCTAGTTGGAACACGCCACAAACTGGTGTTCACCTGGTTGCGGAACGGGTTTGCTTGAAGGAAATCTTCGAAGCTACGAGCGCACCGGGGAATTAGCTTCCCACCAAATGTCTTCGTTACCGGAGATATCAATCGGATTCACGTGATTTGGCGAAATGTAAACTAATTCATGCCGTAAACGATGTTCCTCGCGTTGGTCGGATACAACAGCCGACAATTCATATTCCAACTCAGGATCATATTCATCGGTTTCCAGGCTGATGCTCGGGCCGGCCATCACATACTCGACAGGAATTGTACGAGCCGATGGCATTTGTGCCGGTAGTTCCACGACATTCAAGCGGGGTGCGGCCGGAGTCGCACCTGCATAGATCAAGGGAACCGCTTGGGACTCCACCACATCTCGATGATGCGGCAGAATGCGGACATCCGCACCAAGTGAATGAAACAGATCGCGCATGTGGGCATGGCAGGTGAACATCAGGATTTGATAGCCATTGCGGGCAAAATCAACCAGCAATTGCGCGGCACACTGGGCGCGATGACCATCGAAATTGACTAGCACATCGTCCAGCACCATTGGGATCAAAGCGCCGCGACGGGCGTAAGCGCCAACCAAGGCCATTCGCAAACTTAGATACACGGCTTCCCGTGTCCCGCGGCTGAGTTTATCGACCGGAATGGTTTCTTCCTGTTCGTTGTCAACCAACAGCTCTTCGCCGACCAACCGAGTCCAGATCCGCGGATACTTGCCTTCAGTCAAGCGGTTTAGATAGGTCGAGGCCTCTTTCAAGGTTTCGGGTTGGCGTTTCGATTCGTAGGTCTCGCGGATCAACTCCAGCATTTGCGTACTGGCGGCCAGCACTTGCCATTCTTTCTGCTGGTTCTCAATCTCATTTTCTACGGCATTGAGTTCGAGGTTTACGACATCGAGTCGCGAGTCCTCTCCCAACATTTTGACTTCCTGGATGAACTCGCCGCGCTGCTGGTGTAGTTTCGTCTGGTGTTGTTTGACTCGCTCAATTTCCGCTTGAACCTGTTCCCAACGTTTTTCCAAGCCGCTGGTACCGTACGAATCAAGCAGGGTTCGAAGATGTTTTTCTTCGAAGTTTTTACCGAGTGCCGCCGTGATTTGCTCGGTTAGATTTTCACGCTTTTCGACCAGTTTTTTCAGTTCGCGATGCTTCGTGGAAAAACCGCGATACATGTCTTCAGTTTCAGCGCCGACAATGGCTAACAGACGTTGTTTCTGCCCAAGCAATTTTTCGTAGTCGCGTTTGGCTTTCCCCAATCGCGTACGCAGTGCTTTGTATTTGGCAACAAACTCTCGACGCGCGTTGACAAACGATCGTTGCTCGTGAATCAAGCGAGTAATATGGTTCAGCCGATCGAGTAGATTATTGTTTTGGAAGGAGATTCCAGATTCCAGCAGGAGTGCATCGATCCGGACTTGCAACGAAGAAAGTTCCTTGTCCCGCTCAATTTTTTCCGACTTCAGTTGGTCCAAACGCAAATTGAAGGCGGAGATTCGCTCGCTGCGCTGGGTGATTTCTTTTAATTGATGGGGCAATAGAACTTCGGGGAGGCCAGCCGTTCGCAAACTAGCCTTCCATTGATCTTCCGCAATGGAAACTTCCCGCTCCTGAGCGCCCATGCGGCGGCGCATGTCTTCGGAGGTTGAACGAGTCGCTTGAACTCGATTCTCCAGTGGCACCAACTCCTCCATCATCGCCAATCGGCTTTCCGCGTCCTTCAATTCCAGGTCGTACTGTGTAATGGACGAAGGCAGTTGTCGTTCAACTTCGTCGCGTTCCGTTTTGGATCGTTTGAGTTGTTGACGGATGATATCCATTTGGTGCCGAAAATCGTCCAGTTCATCCTTGGCCATTCGTTCCCAATGGTATTTTAGTCCCATTGAGATGAAGCCCGCGATTGCTCCCATAAACATGAATAGGATACCGATTTGCTGGCTGGTTTCTTCAACCCATCCCAGAATCGCACCTTGCGTCAGTACGCCGATTAGTCCGAAGCCCAGAAAAATAATTCCCAATATGAAAACAATCCCGATCACGGAGAGCTTTCCGACGGGTAGCACTTGTTCATTCACGATCCCGTCGATATCCCGTTCGAGATCATGACGAGTCTGATTTAGTTTTTCAATTTTCTCTTCCAGTTCGATTCGACGGCGCAGGCGATTCACGTATCGACCGACGTCTTCCAACGTATCGGTAGTGCCACGTTCCGAGATCGAATTGCCTAGGCGATCCTGATGTTGCAGCAAATCGAATTCGACTTTTTCGTGTTCTTGTTGAAACTTTCTCAGGCGTTCCTGTTGCTCTTCAAATTTGCGCCCCGTCGATTCGAGTGCCAGCAAGCCTCGACCGCTGAGATCGCGGACGTCTTTGGCTTTGATTTTCAGCTGCGTACCCAGCCCATCCACTTCGCCAATCAAACTATTTTCCAAACCGTCGACTTCGGATTTCAGTCGATCCGACTGTCGTTGCAACGACTCGATCCAGGGCAGATGTTCGGTGATGGCTTCGACACGGGTTTTTTGAGCCCACAGGGTCCGATTGATCGGCAACGCGATTGCTTCCTTTTTGATCTCCCGACGCTGAACCTTGATCTGTTCGACACGTTCGCGAGTTTGCGCAATTTTGGTATTGAAATCATCCAGTTTTCTGATCGAGATATCTCGTTCATCAGGCAGCACACCATACGAGTTTACTTGATCGATCAAGTGGCGACGGGAATTCCAACGGTCACTGATTTGCATGGCAATCTCGACCAACCGAGATTCTCGTTCCTTCACGACCAGATCTTTTTCGATATCCTTCAGTTGATTGCCCAAGTCGGTTGATTCGGCGGCCAGCCGTGACCAGCGCTTGGAGCGTTGTTTGAGTTCGTCAATTTCCCGCAACAGTTTTTGCCGGCGTTCAGACAACTCTTCCAATCGCGAAAGTGTTTTCTTGTTCGAGCCCCAGATTTTTTCGCGTCGCGTGCGCAAGTCTTTCATCACATCGATGAGTGAAACGCGGTCCAGGCCGCTCGTCAACCGGTACAGATGTTCGGCGGCAGCGGTTCCGTTGAGAGCTCCTAACTCTTGAATCTCGCGCAAGCCAATGGCAAATACGTTGTTGAATATCGATTCGTCAATATCCGACAACAGGCTGCTCAGATGCGCGCGACCGTGGACGGAACCATCGTGTGAATCGGTAACGGCGAGATCGCCAATCGGATCGGAATGTCGACTGGGATCAACATGCCGTTGGATCTCGAAAACTCCGGTTGGCGTCGTCACGTCGAGTGAACCACCGGCCAAACCGCCATAGATGGGTGGCGTGTACTTGCCCAAGCGATCGCTCGAAAAGCCGAACATCATCGAGCGAATGAATTGCATCAAAGTCGTTTTGCCGGCTTCGTTTTCGCCGAAAAAAACCGTTATTTCGTCGGACGCGGACTCAACAGTGAGTCCTTTCCAGACGCCAAATCCATCAACTTGAATATCCGTGATTTTCACGGTTCGACTCCTTGTAAGGGGGTGCAGGTCGAGCAGCAGTGCCCACCGTAAATCAATTTGTTATCGCTCAGCTGTTGCGTTACTCCGGCTTTACACCGGCGTTAGTCTTCACTCGCAGATTCGGCGAACTCTTTGTGTTTGGCTAAATACTCGATGCCGACCATGGCTGCCCGCCGCAATATTTCGACACGCGTCAATTCCGACATTTGATTCAAGCCCTGAGTCAAACTTCCATCCACCGATTTGGGCATGTATTCATGGAAGTTAAGTTTCAAGGAGTCATCGCTTTGGTAGCGTCCTGTCGCGCGCATGTACTCGCCTAGAATGGTGTCCTCGTCGTACCACTCGAGGGGCAAGTTTTGAGGCGAATCTACGGTCAAGGCCACCGACCACAGCCCGCGATCGGAGCGACCGAACTCATCGCGCAACCATTTCAATAATTCACTTTTCCATTCCCGACTGCGAATGCGAGGATTGAAATCGCCATTGGTGGTGAACTGCCAATCGCACAAAATCACTTGGTCGGTCGTGTCGGTCATGATTTTCAGAGCCCGTTCGCCGAGTTCGTTTTTCAATTCCTGGATTTTGACTTGCTCGCTGATCGCGACTTTTTGTGGCAGCCAGCGAACGCGATCCGATTCCACGGTTTGGACTCGCAGTTTTCCGCCGGAGTCGAGGCGGCAAACGTTGAATCCATGGGCGCCAGATTCCTGGGGCGTACGCCCTTGTGGCGTGCCCGGATAAGCGACGGTCGTTTCGGTTTTTTCGAGTTTCGAAGATTTGTGGCGGCCACCCAGTGCCCAATAACGAATGTTGTTTCCGGTCAACGAATTGGGCTCAAACTCGCCATGTCCCAACGCGATATTGAAAACTTCATTGTCCGGTGCACCATAGTTTTCAGCCGTGCGGCGTTTCGAATCGAATCCGCTGGCCATAATCCGCGCCACTAATTTCCCCTCCCGGCGATGCTCGATTTGTTCGACCAAACTGGACGAAAAAGTCACGACCGTTTCCGGGAGTTCAATCGATCCGGGCCAGCGATCGGGATGGTCCGTTTCGCCCGCGCACCAGTAAACGCGAATCTCTTTTTCAGCCAATCGTTGAAATTGATTTAATAGAAAAGCTGCAGCGCGAGCATTGCCAGAATCCGAATCGAACAAATCTCCCGCCAGTAGCAGGAAATCGACGCGCTCGCCGATCGCGATATCGAATACTTTTTGGGCCGCCAAATAGGGAGCATTGGCCAACGCGTCGGTAAGGTGGTTCGGGATTTCCGAGAGGCCCCTGATCGATTGATCCAGATGAAAATCAGCAGCGTGAATGAATTTGATAGGTTCAGCCATAGGAGTCCTCCCTGCGATGTTCTGACCGTGGCTCGTCAACGAAAAGGGATTTCGTTGGGTTTGCGTGATTGACAGAATTCGTTTCCTGTTGGAGCTGAGACTCGTTTTCCCAGCGATTTTCGATCAGTTTATCCCATCATCCGGCAACCTCCTAGATCAATCAAACGATATTAAATGAACAAACTGCCCAATTTAAACTCGGGACAATTATTAAAAAACTGATAGAATGCAGGGTTCCCGCCAGTTGGGAAATTTAATCACCCTTTTACGCAAAACACGCATGACCGCTGATTCTTCCACTGATTCCCCCCGTTTTATTTACGTCGTGTGCCAACATGGGGCCGAAACCGCAGCCAAGAAGGAAATAACTGATGGGAATCCAGAACTTCGATTGGCGTTCTCGCGGCCTGGTTTTTTGACCTTTAAGCTGGATGCTGGTGTGAATTGGCCGGAGAAATTTACGTTGCGGTCGACACTCGCACGAACCTATGGATGGTCGTTGGGACGGACGACGGGTGCGGACGCAAAATTGTTGATTGACGAAATTCTTCATGCAACCAGGTTGAACGCTCCGCTGACCAAGGGTTTGGGGCCGGATGATTTTCGCCATTTGCACGTTTGGGAACGAGACGGTCGAGTTCCCGGTCATAAAGGATTTGAACCGGGACCTACCGTATTGGCCACAGAAATTGGTGCCCTGTTTGGCAAGCAATTCGAACAATCCAAACGGGCGATGAGCATCAACGAAATCGCTCGACCCGATGATAAAGTGCTCGACATCGTGTTGGTTGAGCCGGATCAATGGTGGTTTGGCTATCACTACGCGACGACGATTCCGGGACGCTGGCCCGGGGGTGTTCCCTTGATTGATACGACCGTGGAAACCGTAAGTCGCGCCTATTTCAAAGCGGCCGAGGCATTGGCTTGGTCCGGGATCGAAATTCAAGCGGGGGATTGGTGTGCCGAAATTGGAAGTTCACCGGGTGGATGTTGCCAATTGTTGCTGGAACGAGGGGCCAACGTTATTGGAATTGATCCGGCGGAAATGGAACCGGAGCTATTGGCGAACAAGAATTTTATCCATATCCGACGCCGGGGAAACGAAGTTCGCAAACGCGATTTGACCGATGTCAAATGGTTATTCGCTGATCTGAACATCGTGCCGAACTACACGTTGGACACCGTTACCGAAATTGTCAGCCATGAAAGTGTGGACATCAAAGGAATGATCCTGACCATGAAACTTCCGGATTGGAAATTGGTCGAGGAAGTGCCGGCGATCATGAATCGCGTTCGACAGTTGGGATTTAGCGTCGTAAAAACACGTCAATTGGCGTTCAATCGACAGGAATTTTGCTTGTTCGCCGTAAAAGACAAATTTCTATTGCGTGAAGGAAAAAAACAAGCCCAGCAACAACGCCGGGCCGGCAAGTCTTGATTTAGAAATCCCGCCGAGGGTGCGCAAGAAAAATGCCACCAGGAAATTTGGTGGCACCGGGATCGATTAAGAAAAGCAAGAGATATCCATCATCAAATTTCTCAAGCAAATTTGCAGGTTGCATTTTTGTCCAGGATTTTGCAAATCTTAAACAACACGACGTTGGAATATTCATTTTCGTCAATCGTTTCGCCTTTTTGCAGCCTCTCAGCCGTCTGGTAGGAGTCGATGACGCTAAGAATCCCAATAACGACTCCGGGCAACACGCACAAAAAACTCCCGATGATGGTCGCAATAAAAGTCCACAGCCATTTATTGGTTTGACCGTTAATTACAATATGGCCGATTCCAAAAACGAACCACGTCAACAATGCGGCCACGATCGGGTTGGCATCCGGTTTGGAGATTTTTGTCATTTAGTCGTTCCTGTTGGTTAAATTTAGAATCGTTCAGCACTCTAGGATGCGAATTTTTTTGGCAATTGCAAGCAAAAAGTTTCAAGAATGTCAATGAATTTGAAAACTTGCTCAATTGCCACAACGACGAATGCCAGATTTAAAATTTTTTGTTTCGAGACTGGTGTTTTCAAGCTTCTTCCGACTTGACGCCGGTTATCGATGCCAAAAAAGACTTACAACTAGCCATCCGTTTCTCGGGATCAGCGATCAAGCATTTATGAATCGCGTCGGCTAGCCGTGGATCCAAATCAGGACGATGTTTGAGAATTGAAGTTGGCTTTTCAGTGTCATGAATCAAAGCCGCTTTACCGGTCGTGTCGGTCGAACTCCAGGGATGCTCAAACGTGAGCAAGCGATAGGCCGTCACACCAAACGAAAACACATCCAGGGTCGGACTCGTATCGCGACGTCGGACGATTTCGGGTGCCATATATTGTGGAGTCCCGGTTCGATTGCCTGGCATCCGATACGGTGGTTCGTTCGGAACAGTCAAGCCAAAGTCAATCATCTTCAACCAGGAATGGTCCCGATTACAAATGAAGTTCCGCGGACAAACATCGCGATGGATGAAGCCATGATCATGGACGGCCTGAATGGTTTCGGCCATTTGTCGAATCAAAACCAGGCGATCGGGAAACACGCTGGCATCGCGCAGCCGAATGACGGTGTCCAACCCCGGACCGTCAATATACTCCATTAAAATGTACTCTTCGTTGGTCGTGGTAAAGCCATATTCGTGCGTCTTGACGATTTGGGGATGCACGATCCGCATGGCGATTTCGCCCTCATGGGGTTTATTCAAGCCTTTGAAACGGGCATTGAAATAGGCGGATTTTTCCGCGTCGAGAAATTTGATCCCGAAGTACTTGTTGGTGCCGATTTCTTTGGCCACATGAAATCGGGACATCGTACCGGTAAACGCATGTCGATCCAAACGAAAGCGTGCCGAAACATCGAGCCGAATCGGGTTCGGACCGAATTTTGCTTTGTCGGAAGAGCTTTTGGAACGGCCGAAAAGTTTGTCGAGGAAACTCATGTCGTGTGGTTCACTTACCGCAATAGTCAATCGTGCGAGCGATTTCCGATTTTAGTTTTGAGCGGGAAACGATGCGGTCAATAAATCCGTGTTTGAGCAAAAATTCGCTGGTCTGGAACCCCTCGGGTAACTCGATTCGAATGGTAGCCTTGATCGTACGAGGCCCCGCGAAACCAATCAATGCTTTGGGTTCAGCAAACACCACGTCGCCTAGCGAGGCAAAACTCGCGGCAACTCCACCCATCGTGGGATTCGTCAGCACCGAAATAAACAGGCCGCCACTTTGGTCGTAACGGGAAAGCGCCGCGGAAACTTTGGCCATTTGCATCAGTGAAAAAATTCCCTCATGCATCCGCGCGCCGCCACCCGAACCGCTGATAATAATCAGTGGCAATTCTTCTTGAGTCGCCCGTTCAATCAAACGGGTCAGCCGCTCGCCGACGACGGATCCCATACTGCCCATACTGAACTGGGAATCCGTGATTCCGATCGCAACACGGCGGGCTCGAATCATGCCAGTGCCCGTGATCGCGGCATCGCTTAGGCCAGTCTTCTTGCGTTCCTCAATCATTCGATCGGGGTAGGTCCGGCTATCTTTAAAACCGAGCGGGTCGGCGGACCATAAATTTCCGTCCCATTCTTCAAACGTCCCATCGTCAAGAACTTGTTCAATCCGCTGGTTGGCGGAAACGTACATGTGATAGTCGCAAGTAGGACAAACTCGAAGTCGTTTTTCAGCTTCTTTATTGAAAATGGGGGATTTGCATCCCACGCATTGAATCCAGGTGCCTTCCGGGATTGATCTTTTAGGGCGTCCTGTCACGGTAATTGGTGTCTGCGACATGAATTTGATTTAGTAACCGAAAATAACTGTTGCGAAGCGATGCTGATTCCTTACATTGTCGCACAAAAGGGTAGTAGGGTTCAACTGAGGAAATTGTCGGAAACCGGAATAACCGCGTGGAGTTTGGAAACCAGCCCGGGGTCAAAACGCCGGACAGGCCCGCTGACCTCAATCCGCCGCTCGCAAATCCTCGCACGGCCCGACGACAACGGTCATGGTTTCTTCAAGTGAATATTGCCGTATTGCCTCATGAATTTGCTCTAAAGTCACTGCTTCGTAGTCCGACGCGACTTCGGCCACGGTTCGAAATGGTCGCTGCGTGAGCCACTGTGTTCCGACGGAGAACATGCGGTTTTCCGTCCGTTCACTGCCCAGCACAATTGCCGAAGCGATCTTGCGTTTGGCCAGATCAAGTTCTTTTTGGGTGATTCCCGTTTCGCGAACCGTCTGTTGAAGTTTCAGCAGCCGTTGAAGATTCGCTTGGGCTTCATCTGGCTCGCAACAAATGAAGGTCATGATCGCTCCACACTCGTCATACTCGTAACCCCCCATGCCAGCCGAATCAGCCAATCCGTTATCCAGGAAGTCCCAATACATCCGACTGCCGCCGTCGTCTCCAATTACGGCCGACATCACTCGCGCGGCGAAACGCAGTTCGTCGTTTGCGGAGGGGCCAGGAGCGAGTTGCAAAATGTATTGTTGCGTCGAATTCGGCTCCGGCATGGTCACAAAGCCACGGCGATACTCGGGCTTGCTCATGATGCGCTGCGTTGACAATCGAGGCCAGTGTCCGCAGCATTTTTCCGTTTCTTCGACCAATCTGTCAAAATCAATTTTTCCAGCCGCCGCCAAAGCCATGTTGGACGGGCTGTACAACGTTTCAAAATACTGCATCATCTGGGCCGCAGACATGCCGCCCACGGAAGCTTCCGTTCCCAAAACTGAAAGTCCCAGTGGGTGGGTTCCAAAAAATTCTTCCATGATTCGTTCATAGCCTCCATAGGGAGGTTGATCGGCGTACATCTTGATTTCTTCAATGATGACTTGTTTTTCCATCTCGAAGTCTTCGACTCGCAGCGATGGACGCATCAAGTCGCTCAACAACTCAACCACATCGGATTGAAACTCGGGCAACACCGAAGCATGGTAAATCGTGCTTTCTTCGCTGGTCCGGGCGTTGCTGTTGGAGCCAATTTCGTCGAGCAACAGGTTGACTTCTTCGGCAGTCCGACGGGGTGTTCCCTTAAAGACCATATGTTCGAGAAAGTGACTGACGCCGCTGATTTCCGCCGATTCATCTCGCGCTCCGGCCCGTACAAAAAATCCGAACGCCGACGTGTAAGCGCGGTCATTCACTTCCGCCAAAATTCGCAATCCATTGGCCAGTTGGTGTTCCCGATATTCCATCCTATTTAATCTCCAGAGGTTGCGCGCCGAGTGTGACAACGTCAAAATTTTGGGGTGGGTTTTCGACCAAGTACTGGTTGATCGTTTCGACGGTTAAACTATTGATACACTCGTTCACCTGATCGAGAGTTCGGACTCGTCCCAGATGAAACCAGTCGCCGGCGATGGAACTGGCGCGGGAACGGCAGGACTCCTGTTGCGAGATCAGACTGCTGCGAATCTGGATCTTCAATCGCCGCAATTCATCTTCATGAATGCCTTGCGCTAAATCTGTCAATTGTTCGAGCAGGACATCGAGAGTCTCCTGGGCGCGAGGCGTGCTCGTTCCGCTGTAACAAATCACTGATCCGCGGTCTTTTAAGGAATGACACGAGGCGTAAACGGTGTAACAAAGTCCGCGTTTTTCCCGGATTTCGTTGAACAAGCGGGAACTCATCCCGCCGCTGAGCACGCCGATTGCTCCTCGGTTCAGGTAATAGTCGGCGTGAGAATAAGCCACACCGGTAAAGGCCACGGCGATATGAGTCTGTTCGCTGTCGTGCTGAATATGATGGACCCCATGTTGTGGCTCAACGGTGATAACGTCCTCGACTGGCTGTGGCGACCAGTCACTGAACAGCCGGTCGACATTCGCTTTCAACTCGTCCCAATTCAATTTTCCGGCACAGGCGATGATCATTCCATTCGGACGATATTGCCGTCGATAAAAGTCCTGCAAATCTTCCAGGTCGATCGACGCAATGGTCTCCAGGACGCCTTCCGAATGTCGACCGTCGGGGTCTCCATAAAATCGCCTGCGCAATTCCAGAATCGCGCGATGGGATAGATCGTCTTCCAGAGATTTGATTTCTTGAACACAAACTAGCCGACCGTCTTCCAACTGGTTCGCGGGAAAGTGGGGGCGCCGTAAGAGATCGGCGTAGATCGCCAGTGCCGCGTTCAACTGCCCCGCTGGCATGGCTCCGCCGTAATTTGTGTTGTAGGTCGAAACACTGGAACTGAAATCAACGCCTAACGATTCGAGAGATTCAATGAAATCACGACTGTTCAGATTGCCACAGCCCCGTTGCACCATTTCGCATACAAAATTTGCTGTTCCCAGACGTGGCAGCGGATCAAACCGGCATCCTGCCGGAACAGCGATCGAGAACGCTGCGGATTCCAGCCAAGGCATCGGTTCGGCGACCAAAGTCAAACCGTTCTCGAACGTATGATGCAGGATTTGTTGCGGCAAACTCATACGGGCTTTCCGGATGGGGAGGTGGAAACCAGAGCCCGAGTCCCCTAAACTGGGGGGAGTCTCAGCTCAAATGAACTCACCATTCTACAAATCTGGGCCGCTTCGCGAAGGCGGCAGGAGGAACCTTGATGACCACGGCTGCGGAGATAATGACCGAATTGAAAAGCAAAGGTAGTGCCCAAACGCGGAAAACATTCTTGAATCATGGTGCCCCACCGGACAAAGTATGGGGCGTCAAAGTAGGCGATATGAAGCCCATTGCCAAAAAAATAAAAGGCAATCAGGCAGTCGCCGAGGAGCTGTTCGAATCCGGTGTAGTCGATGCGATGTACCTGGCCGGAATGGTTGCCAACGGCGCGCATATGAAAAAGACTCTTCTCGACCGTTGGGCCAAACAAGCCGGTTGGCACATGATTTCGGAATTCGCAGTACCTGCTGTGACATGCGAGAGTCCGTTTGCCCGTGAATTGGCACTGAAGTGGATGAAATCCAAACAGGAGTCGGTGGCGGCCTGCGGTTGGTGTACCTATTCCGGCGTGTTGGCGATGTCGCCCGACGAAGAGTTGGATCACGCTGAAATTGAATCGTTGCTGAAACAAGTCGAATCGACGATCCAACAGGCACCCAATCGGGTGCGCTATACGATGAATAATTTCGTGATCAGCGTTGGGTCCTATGTACCGAAGTTGTTGAAAAAAGCCCAAGAGACGGCAAAAGCAATTGGCAAAGTGGACGTCAACGTGGGCAATACCGCTTGCAAAGTACCTTTGGCGACGGAATACATTGCAAAAATCGTGTCGATGGGATGCGTCGGCAAGAAACGAAAAACGATGAAATGTTAGATTTTGTAAATCTGTCAGATCACTTAGACTATCGCGCTTACAATTCGAACTTTCAATCAACGAGACCGACCCGTGCGTCAAATCTATTTGGACTTTAACGCCACCACTCCGATTGCGCCGAGTGTGGTGGAAGCGATGCTGCCGTTCTTGCATGGGCATTTCGGCAATCCATCAAGCGTGCATACCATGGGGCGTGCAGCCAAAGAGGCGATTCAAGATGGCCGTGCGAAAGTAGCCGGACTGTTGGGTTGTGATCCCGATGAAATCGTATTTACAAGTTGTGGTACGGAGAGCAATAATCTGGCACTTAAAGGGGTGATGTTTAGTGGTCGCCCCACTTCGCGCGGACATCTGGTGGTGTCGGCAATCGAACACGCCGCGGTGATGTTGCCGGCCAAGTTTCTGGAAAAAATGGGATACGAGTTGACGGTCGTGCCCTGCGATGAAAACGGCTATGTTCGTCCTTCGTCGGTTGAAGGCGCGTTGCGACCCAATACTCGATTGGTCAGCGTCATGCATGCCAACAATGAGATTGGGACCATTCAACCAATTCGAAAAATCGCTGAAATCTGCCATAGTCGAAACATCTTGTTTCACACCGATGCTTCTCAATCCGTCGGCAAGATCGCCACGATTGTCGATGAATTGGATGTTGACCTGTTAAGTCTGGCGGGTCACAAGCTGTACGCTCCCAAAGGAATTGGCGTGCTGTTTGTGCGAAACGGGGTCACTTTGGAGCCGTTATTGCACGGTGCGGCCCACGAAAATGGTTTGCGTGGTGGTACGCAAAACACGCCTTATATTGTCGGATTGGGACAAGCCACCAATTTGGTCCGGAAGTGTCTCGATGAATCCGCTGTCCATATGACCGGCTTGCGCGATCGATTACAGCAGCGATTGCTGGACGAAATTCCTGGTTTGATCATTAATGGTGGCAATGCACCGCGGTTACCCAATACACTCAGCGTCGCGTTTCCCCGCATCAACGGTTACGACTTACTGCAGCGATTGCCAGAAGTCTGCGCGTCACTGGGTTCGGCGTGCCACAGTGATGGTGCAGTTTCGTCAGCGACTTTGGCGGCCATGGGTTGCAGCGAAGCCCGGATGGCAGGCACAATTCGGTTCAGCGTCGGTTGGTACACGTCACAAGATGAAATCGATCGCGCTGCAAGCCTGTTGATCGGTGCCTGGGAAGCGTTAGCTTAAAGGCTTCGGGTACGCAGCTTTTTTCCGATTCATTTCTGGGAATCGGATAACGGCTTGACCGCAGTTGTCGCCGCTTCGCGCATTTGCATTCGGTCGGGAATTATCCATCTGTATTCGCAAGATCAAAGGAATGCCAAAATAAAGCCAAACTGAAACAAGGAAATGCTTTACTCGAAGATCCCTTAAAGTAGCTCAAAAAGAAGGCCCCGACATGATGTCGGGGCCGGTTAGTCTCGAATGAGTTGATCAGACAAACTCGCCGTCCAGGGGCAAATCAGTTTGCAGCTGGTTCCATGGTTGGAACTATTATTCTAGGAATGATTGAAAAGTCGTACCAATGTCCTCGGCCAATCGTGGACTCAGCCTATTACTCTTCGTCGGCAACTTTTTCTTCTTCAGCTGCTTTCTTGACGTAGGCTTGGTCCTCTTCGCACAACTTGTCCAGCGGTAGATCGACGTTGGAACCGTCCTCTTTGAGCAGCGTCACGTTGTTGCCGTCGAGCTTGACAAAAGTTGCCGATACTTTGTGCTTGCCAGTCTTGTCCGTGAAAACTCGGCTTTCGCTCGCATCACCTGTGGCGGCCACCGACGTGTTGGTGGTTTCTTCCAGATACCCACCGTCCTCAAGATAGTCACGGTCTTTTTGACTAAGCGAATCGAGTGGGATAACTGATTTTTCACCTGATGATTTCACCAGCGTGACTTTACCATCGGCGAACGATTCGAATTTTGCCATGGTCTTGTGTTTGCCAGTTTTATCAACAAATCGTCGCAATTTGGGCGCCGCCACTACAATTCCACCTTTAGCACCACTCTGCTCGGCTTCGGCAACCAGCAATTCAATCGCGTGATCAAGTTTCGCACCGCGAAGATTTTTGTAACGAATGACACCCGTGTGATCGACCAGGAAGATAGTTGGGAAACTGCGGATTTCGAAATTCTTGACGATCGGTCCGACATTTCCATCAATCCAGGATCGCCAATTCAGTTCATTTTCCTTGACTGCTTTGCTGACGACAGAAATTTCTTCGTCGTTATTTACTCCCAACAATGAAAAAGGACGACTCTGCATCGAGTTAACGAGCGACCGCTCGTGAGGGTACAGTGTTTCATGATGCAAGAGCTGGAAGTTGCGAATTTCGATTCACCCTGGGACACGTTTTTAGACTCAGCCGTTGGGTGGTTTTTGCTGGACATTACGTTCGAATAACGAGTTGGATTGAACAAGCCAAGTTGTTTTTGATCCTATTGAAGGACTGCCGCTGCCTTTGCTCCAGCTGCGACAATCTGTTGGCGATTTCAAGGCCAGGTGATGCGTCTGTTTTGACGAAAGCAGTATCCAGCAACGAAAAAAGGTGGCTCGATCAAGTTGATCGAGCCACCCTTTATATGAGACCAGAATTTTGTCCTGGTTTAGAAACCTAACTAGTTGCAACCGCAGCTGGGAGCAGCAACACCTGCACCGCAGCCTGAATCGCAACCGCAATCAGATCCGCCGAAGTTGTTGCCACATCCGCAACCATGAAACAGGCCACGAACTCGCGACAACATGCCACGCAGACGGCTACGAACTTGACCGTTGAACAAGCGTCCACCGTTGTCGCAGCAAGCGTTTCCGCCGCAACCACAACCGTTGTCAGCAGCACCGCAACCACAACCATTGTCGGCTGTTTCGCAACCGCAGCAAGCGGATGGAGCTGGATTAACAACAACTGGAACTTGAACTTCGACGCAACGAGGAACGCAGATCGTTACAGTGTAAGGAACTTGCGAGCAAACTCGTCGGCATTTGGTCACACATTTCATTTCCGTTACTTGGTTACAAATTGTGTAAGGAACTTGACGTGTGCGTGCTTCGCAAACGATTCGAGTTGTGCAAACTGGAACTTGTTTGGTTCGTGTTTCGCAAACCATTCGTGTTACGCAGCAGTTTTCAACTCGTGATCGGTTTTCGCAAACGATTCGTGTGGTGCAGTAGTTAACCGTTTTTGTGCATGGCTCGCAGACAACACGAGTTT
Source organism: Mariniblastus sp. (assembly GCA_031409295.1). Taxonomy (GTDB): domain Bacteria; phylum Planctomycetota; class Planctomycetia; order Pirellulales; family Pirellulaceae; genus Mariniblastus. Next base: position 32,525 of record JANNWZ010000164.1, on the reverse strand, counting down.
CGCAGTAGTTAACAACTTTGCTGCATGGTTCGCAAACAATACGAGTCGTGGTGCAAGGAACTTGTTCGCAAACTGTTTCGCAACGGCATTTCGTTACGCAAACGTCACGAGTTTCGCAAGTCGGAACCCAAACTTTGCGGCAAACGGTGCGATCAGGAGTTTGGCAGCAAATGGTGCTGCAAGATCCTGGGCAGAATGTTCGGCAACCGGTGCAAGGATCGCATGACCATGTACCACGTGTACGAACTCGTTTGCTGTACGAACGACCTGGGATCACATCGGAAACTGTTTCGAAGTGGCCACCACGAACGTTGATCGTTTTGGTTTCGGTGTAAGGAACTCGGATTGTCTTGCTGACAGTTCGCATCGTTGTTTCAGTTACTGGGCGACGAACGTTGTAGTTCACAGTTCGTTGCTTTTGTTCTGTAACGTGACGACGTACGTAAGTTGTAACTTCTTTGCTGTGTTGTTCGGTCACTGGAGTTTTGACAACGTAGTTGATCGTACGTTGTTGTTGTTCCGTTACAGGAACTTTGACCGAGTAGTTCACAGTTCTGAAGCTTTGTTCGCGAACCGGTCGGGAAACATTATAGGTTTCTGTGCGGTAAGCGGTTTCGCGAACGGTTCGAGTTACGGGAACTTGAACTTGTTCGGAAACGTTTTGATAAACCGTTCGGTACCGAGTAACTTGTTGTTGCTCGTTGACGGTTTGTGTGACTGTTTTCATAACGGTGTAACCGCAACCGTTTCCGGTTGCGGGGGCAGCTGCACCAACGGCATCGTAGCTTGCGCCACCACAACATTGGGCAAAACTAAATCCAGCTGACAATACAGCCGCAGCAAATGCAGCGGAGGTCAGCATGCTTCGTACCAATTTCATCGTAACATCTCCCAAAAACTGACGTTTCTAACCTTGGAGGCGGCATCTGGTCTGGTGAAACATTCACCATGCCATCTTTGTTTTCTTCCACCGACGACTCTGACAACTGTGTGCAGTGAGTCGTCCGGTAGTGGACTGACAGACATTCCCGGCCCGTCTTCGAAAGAGTCCTCCCGACCATGTAAAAATCGGCCAGTCAGGAAGAGTTGGATGAATAGATAAGCAGTTTTGAATAAGAAACTTTGAAAGCGTGCGCCGATTTTGACGGTTATGACAATTGTTCCTGGGTCATTTCTTCTGGGTACTCAAACTCAGCCAAGTGGCTAAAATGCAATTGTATTTGCCCTCGAGCCAATCTATGAATTCAGACCACCACGCCGCGCGCCCCGACGTTCCCAAAGCGGTCGTGAATCGCTTGAGCCTGTACCTGCGCGAACTTCAGCAACTGGTGCGTATTGGAAAGCCGACGATCAGTTCAACTAAACTTGGCCAAAGACTCGGTATTACCGATGCCCAGGTTCGAAAAGATTTTGCCTGTTTTGGGCAGTTTGGTCATCCGGGAGTCGGATACCACTGCGAAGAGTTGATCCAAAGGATTCGCTGGATTTTGGGAACTGACCGTTTATGGCCGGTCGGCCTGATCGGTTGCGGCAACCTGGGACAAGCCCTCTTGGGCTACCGAGGATTTGACAAACAGGGGTTTCGTGTCGTGGCGGCGTTTGATGTGGACACGGCAATTATTGGAAAAGTCTTTGAAGGCCTGACAGTCTTAGACATTGAATGCTTGGACGACGTCGTCAAACAGGAAAAGATCCGATTGGTGATTTTGGCTGTTCCGACCAAAGCTGTAAAATCTTGCGTCGACAAATCGGTTGCCGCTGGAATCAGCGGAATCCTCAATTTCGCACCTGTTACGCTAACTGTCCCCAAAAACATTAGCGTAATTGGGGTCGATTTAGCGATGGAATTGGAGCAGCTGGCGTTCGCGGTCGTCAAACACAAATAAGTGGACGTGGGCTGTCGAACTCGCGAGCTTGGTTGCTCGCCGAATTCTCGGTTCAGGTCGTTTTCCCGGGGTAATGCGTTTTTTTTTGAAACCCTATTTTTCAAACAGCAACTTTTTGGTAAAAAATGTGAAGCAGGCAACCTTGCCCGATGGTGTAATGGTAACACATCTGATTTTGGTTCAGACATTCTAGGTTCGAGTCCTAGTCGGGTAATTTGCCGTTGTTTGTTGTTTCTTACCAGACTAATCTGTCTGTGGATTCCTAAGGCGATGATAAAATTGGGCCTGGATCTTCATTTATGGCTGGATTGGGCCAATGCAAGATGAGCAACTAATGTGTCGATTTCCAAGATTGATTGGACGCCTGTTGCCCGGCGTCGTTTCGGCAGTTTTGCTAATCAACTCGATTTGTGTGGGTCAAAGTGTTGGCAATGCGGCCCAGTTTGGGTTTCCCAACGCCGTGGATAGCGCTTCAGACTACCGAAATCCAGCAATTCAAAAGTTGGGTCCACCCGCTTACAATTCGCCGCGACAATACAATTCGATTTCGAATTATGGAACGTGGCCGCACTACAACACGGTTCCCGGCTATCAACCGGTTTCTCGATTCAATCCGGTGCCAAGCTACAGTTTGTCTCCCAATTATAATTCCGTCGAACAATACAATTCGGTTCCCCGATACAATTCCGTTCCGGTGTACAACCCAGTTCCCAATTATAATACTTTTCAGAGACACAATTCCGTCCGCAAGTACAATCGGTCGGTCGGAGCCAAGTTCTCCCGGTAATAATGACTTACGCAGGTCTGGCTATCGCATTTTTATCGAAACAATTGCTTGGACTTTCGACAACTCACCGAACCGAAGCATGATCTAGCTTCTTCAATTATGCCCGGAACGACGCTTGTCAGAATTTTGCGGGTACGGGTTTCCCCAGGGAACAAAAACGAAAATGATGATCGAATTTCAGTGCCAGAACCTGGTTTTTAATCCAGCACTTGGTTTCGGCGAACCTTGCGGTCATCGCATGATTGTGCCAGATTCTAGAATCGGTGAGCAGGTCGAATGTAGCCAATGTCATCAACCGACCGAGGTGCCTTTCGACAATTATTCTGCAAAGAAACGCGCACCCGCCGTCAAGGACCCGAGTTTGCATTCCAAACCGAAAGCGCCACAATCCAATTCAGCAAAATCTAGCTTGGGGGCAAAGTCGTTGCCGCCGGTTGTGAGTAAATCGGGCACGACTACTTCGCAACAGTCAAGCGGAAAAAGCCCCAGGACTCCCGCAACCGCTGAAGCGAAAAAGGATGAGCTCAATCTCTTGCCGCCAACGAAACGGGGCAAAGCCGATCTCTCGGCGTTGGTTTTTGGGGACGAAACGCCGGGGTCGAAGCGCCAATTGGCTACCGATAAACGGGTGCGCTGCACGAAATGCGGTGAGGTCACCGGACCCCAAGGACGATGTCCGGCTTGCGGTTTCTTGGCTCCCAAATTTGAAAAAGCGACCCAACCTCTCGGCGAAATCAAAACCGGCTTGGCCGGATTTCAACTTTGGATCGTTGAAACTTTGTCTGAGACAATTCCATTTCGGTATTTGGAATATGGATCCCATGTGGCAATTGCATTTATCGTGACGCTACTTTCGTTGGTTGCGCTGATTCGAATGCCGCCTATCGCCAGCATCGGATTGGTCTCAGTTATGTTTTGTTTCACCGTTGGTTATATTCTACTCGTATTAAAAGGCCATCGATTGGCGAGAGATCCTCATGCGAGGCTTTCATGGTACCAACGCCCGTTATGGAATCTGGTCCTGAGGCTCGCGCGACGCGGCAATTGGCAGAGTTACGACCAGAGGTTCCAAGGACGAAAAATCATCGATCAACGTGGCGAAGGAATCACCGACGACCATCTTCCCGAGTTGCCCGGGCTGAATTTATGCGAAGTACTGGATCTCGAAAACACACCGATTTCCGATCGAGGATTGCGCCAGCTCTATGGATTGCAAAATTTGCATTGTGTCGTACTGCGAAAAACCAAAGTCACTCCAGACGGAGTATTTCGATTGCAACAAACGCATCCCAAGCTGTGGATTTGGGATTAAACGATGTTCGATTCCGACCAGTACCAACTGCTAGATTTCGGCGGCGGTGAAAAATGGGAGTCGTTTGGAGGAATCGTGGTGCGGCGGCAAACACCGTCCGTTGGCCAGAGGGGACGAACTCGCAGCTCCGAATCCAAATTTCGCGCAAACCACGCGGATCCCGTGCCTCCGATCAGCGACCTCCGGTACCAAATTGATGGCTCACGAGGGGCCTGGACCGGCTCGCCCCCACTGCAGTGGCAGGTGCAGCACGGTGCTAAATTATTCTTGTTAAAACCAACACCGGCGGGGCAGCTGGGAATTTTCCCCGAACAAGCGACTAACTGGGAGTGGATCGAGTCGTTGCCCGGTGATCTGACTGGACTGATGGCGCTGAATTTATTTGGCTACACCGGCGGCACTACCATGTCATTGGCATCGCGCGGAGTCTCCGTTGTTCATGTCGACGCAGCGCAGAATGTAATGAAATGGGCCCGAACCAACGCTGAACGAACCGGACTTCAACAGCATCCGATTCGCTGGATCGTGGAAGACGCGGTCAAGTTCGTAAATCGAGAGTTCCAACGCGGCTCGAAGTATGATGTGTTAATTGCCGATCCCCCCTCGTTTGGCCGCGGACCGAAGAATGAACTCTGGAAGTTTTCGGAACAGATCGATGGACTGTTGGCCGGTTTGGCCTCGATCGCTGCTCGGAACCTGCGCATGTTGGTGTTGAGTTGTCATTCTCCGGGAATCGATCAACAGGATTTAAGTCGTCTGGCTCATCGGCATTTTAATTTATCTCATGGGAAATCGAGTTCTTTTGTTCTAGAATTGAAGACCATTGAGCAAAAACGACTTGCCAGTGGACATTGCTTTCGATTCATTTCGGATTCATAAGTCCGGCCAACCCCGGCTGATTACATCTCCTGACTTGAGCTCTACCAAGCCCCCAAAAATCTTCATGGAATCCATCACCAGCCCCAATAATCCCCGATACAAACAGGCGTTATCACTGCATTCCGCGCGGGGGCGTCAAAAGCACCAGTTGATTATCGTGTTTGGCTTACGTGAATTCAGCCGGGCCATTGAGGCGGGGGTGAGCTTTGTGGAGGTCTTTGTTGACGAAGAGCAACTGACGCCGGAAAGAAAATTGAATCTCGAAAGGTTGTTGGCCCAGCAATCCGGCACTTCCGAGACCAGATCAATCGGACTTTCCGGGCCACTGTTTGCGAAACTGGCTTATGGGGATCGGAATGTGGAAGTCATCGCAGTTGCCGAACGACCCGCAACCACTTTGGCGCGACTACGACCGGGCAAACACTCCTTGTTTGTGATCCTCGAATCTATCGAGAAACCAGGAAATCTCGGCGCGATTGCTCGCAGTGCCGACGGAAGTGGCGTTGAGGGACTGTTGATTGCCGATGCTCTGACCGACATTTTTCATCCCAATGCGATTCGATCGAGCGTGGCGACGGTATTTTCGGTCCCAATTGCAGTTGCCAGTTCAAGCGAAATTCGAGCGTGGCTGTTAGCCCATGATTTCCGGATTTTGGTGGCTACACCGGAGGCCGAAAAAACGCTGTATGGCACCGACTTGACCGGTCGGGTCGCTATCGTATTTGGAAATGAAGCCAAAGGATTGAGCGAATTGTGGCGAACCGGTGAGGGTGAAGGAGTCAAATTGCCAATGCTGGGTATTGGAGACAGCCTCAACGTTTCGGTAACGGCTTCGTTGATGATGTATGAGATGCGCCGACAACGCAATCAATCGTGATCAAACGCCGCGGATGCGCTCAATCCGAATCATCGAATCGCGGTCGGCAGAGTGTTTCTTCAAACCAATGGCTTCGTTCGACGAATTGGCAGGGTTGGGTTGGCTGGCCAACATTACCGGATTAGTTTTCAATGGCTCTGGATTTTCGGAAAGCGGTTTCGTGACGCGGTTGAGGACCGAGAAGACGATAAACCAAAAACTGATAAATCCGAACAACAATAACAAATTGTACTTGGTGAACACATTTCCGTTGCCTTCGATGGAGATGGATGCTTCGGAAGCTAAATCTCCACTCGACGAAAAATCGAGCGTGATCAATTCGGAACTATCTGCGGAAAAACGCCGCATGAAATCGTAATCCAACAGGATTTCAAGTTTTGCTTCTGGCTTCGAGGAAGAAGTTCTGGACCCCGGTACGACTAAAGTGTTGTTGCCCAAACTTACATTCGTAAGAAAATTGCCGGAGGCCAATGGATCTTCAATTCGTAATTGAATCGATTGAACATCGAATTTAGATTGACTATCGAGCTCGCCGACATCCAAACAAAGAGTCAATTTGTCCAGGGAATCGACGCCTTGGTTGTTGAAAAATTGCCACAATTGACCTGCCGTCAACCGGGTATGATTATTGTGCCCAAACAATGAAATCGAGGTTGTGACCTGCTCTTCGCAGGTCGAGCAATTGAAATCACCGACCATCAATTGCGAATTGGTCTGGTTGTCGAGGATCACCTCATCGGCGAATACGGGCCAACCGAATTGACTCGTCAATGCCAGCAGCAAAAATCGAATTGTAAATCGAAAACAAGCCATAAACATCGTCATAAATCAAGTAGTCTGGCAGGCAAGTTTAACCCGTAGGTCGCTGGGCCAATACCGTATATCTTAGTGGATTGGGCCGAGTTTTCCAATCCGCTAAATTTTCGCATTCTTGAATGAAACGAAAAATTGGCCAATATACAATGGATTGTTCGGCAAAGCGAAGCTTGGCAATCAAGGACAACGCGAGTCAATCGGATTTAACAGCACAACTGGATTCCCCCTTAAAGTTGGCGTAGGGCCAAAGGTTGTTCCTTCCATTGGGACAACGTCCGAAGATGCGAAGACGTTTTCGCCAGCAGCCCCAGCGATCTAGTCTCGGTTGGAAAAATCGATTTTTGATTGGACTGGGATCAATTTCTGGGTTCAACTACAATCCGGCGACGACGGGCAAAATCATCGGTGGAAGGAATGGTACTGTGAAGAAAGTTATGGCGGTTATTCTCGCAGGCGGTAAAGGGTCTCGGCTGGAGCCATTGACGAGGGATCGGGCCAAGCCCGCAGTGCCGTTTGGTGGCGGTTATCGTATCGTCGATTTTGCACTTTCCAATTGTTTGAACAGTGGCTTGCGAAAACTGCTTTTGTTAACCCAATACAAAGCCATCAGTCTCGACCGGCACATCAATAACGGTTGGCGAAAATATTTTTGCAGCGAGTTAGGTGAGTTCATCAGCATTGTGCCTCCGCAACAGCGAATTGACGAGCATTGGTACCAAGGAACCGCCGACGCCGTTTATCAGAATATTTATACGTTGGAAAACGAGCGTCCCGATTGCGTTTTGATCTTGGCCGGTGATCACATCTATAAGATGAATTACGGGACCATGATTGAGTTTCACAATCAAATGAATGCGGATTTGACGGTTGCTGCATTGCCAGTATCCATCGAAGAAGCCCGCCAATTTGGCGTGATGGAAGTCGATGGTGACCAACGACTGAGAGGCTTTGAAGAGAAGCCAGCCAATCCGAAAACAATTCCAGGCCAAAAGGATCGCTGTCTCGCCAGCATGGGCGTGTACGTGTTTACGACTCGATTTCTGTTTGAGCAATTAATCAAAGACGCGAACACAGCCAACAGTTCCCACGATTTCGGCAAAAATATTATTCCGTCGATTATTGATAGTTGTCGCGTGTTTGCTTTTCCTTTTGTGGATGAGAATCGCAAAACCGAGGCCTACTGGCGCGATGTCGGTACGATTGATGCCTACTACGAAGCTAACATGGATTTGATTGGCGTCGATCCGATGCTCAACATGTATGACACGGAATGGCCAATTCGCACTTTCCAGGATGGCTTTCCACCGCCCAAATTCGTTTTCGGCAGTACTGAAGAACGCGACCGCGTGGGTATGGCTACCGATAGTATTGTCTGTCCCGGCTCGATAGTTTCCGGCGGAAGAGTCGAACGTTGCGTCGTCGGGCCTCAAGTACGAATCAATAGTTTTGCCTCCGTCTCAGATTCGATCTTGTTTGATCGGGTTGAAGTCGGGCGTCATGCCCGCATTAATCGGGCGATTATTGACAAGAATGTGGTGATTCCACCGGGCGTTGAAATTGGAATTAATCATGAAGCCGATCGGGCGCGGGGATTCACGGTAACGGAATCCGGCATCGTCGTGATCGGAAAATCCGATTCGGTGCAGAATCTTGTGCCCGAACCACACTTTAATTCGACAGTATTGCGACAAGCGATGGAAAAACGGAATTGAAGACCAAGCCGTCGATTTGACCAATCGTGAGCCCAGAGCCGGCTCACCTGCCCAGGATTTCCGGTTGCGCAGGAATACCGATTCGGGGTGCCTAGAGAGTTTCCCGAGTCAGCTCACACTGACCGCGAAACGTCGGATCGCGAACAAACATTTGCGAAACCGAAGTGTTGCCACGGAACGGCACCAAAATCACGATCTTCACGGAATTTGTTTTGGTGGTGATTGGATCGGGCGTCATGGTCAAAGTAAAATTCCGAACCCCAACCGAGTTCAAAACAAATGCGGCTGCATTACGAATCTTATCCGGTTTCGCTCCGGGTACGATACCAATCCGAGCTGCCTCATACGCGGCACTTTCGGTCGCGTGCATTAGCATATTTGCATGGGCGATCTCGTAACATGCGAACAGGAATGTAATCAGTATTGGCAGACAGATGGCGACTTCAACCGTCAACGCGCCGCGACGCGACGGTCGACCCAGCGGAAGTTGTCGGGGAGTTTTCGCTTGAGCGTGAAAGAAGCGGGAAAATTTCATTGGTCAATTCTCTGAGGGACTTCAACGAGTCCGAGTGGGGATGAATAAGTCGAAGTCTGAGGTGGTACTACTCGATCAGTAGGACTTGCAACTGCCTTGCAATCGCTTGGAATACGTCGATCAATTCCTGATTGGTATTGGCATGTAAATGCGTACCATTTCCAATGCGGGCCACTTCTTGCATTAGCGCTGGATTTGCTCCATCGCTAAAAGTGATCGTGTTTACTTCGACATTTTTCCGCGCGCATTCGGCTGCGACAACCCTGGGATTTACGCCGCGGTTATGATTTCCGTCCGTCATCACGATGGTTGATTTCAACGCAAAACTTCGGGCTTGTGGATCATTAAGAATCGAATCGAGACCCACGCGCAGTCCTTCGCCAATCGCCGTAAAGCCATTGGGTGTCTCTCGTGCGAAAGCCGCTCGAATCAGCGTCAAATCACTCGTCAAGTTAACCAATTTGCGCGCATTGGTACTGTAAACCGTTAGTGAGACTCGTTCATCTTGCGGCGAGTTTTCCAGATCCAACAAAAAGAAATTCAAGGCATTTTTTAAGGCTGGAAACCGACCGAAATCATTCATCGATCCCGATACGTCCAACACTAACGCGATATCCCGGTCGGTGCGAGTTGCGACGGCCGACTGAATAGGTTCAAAATGGGTCACCCCGAACATCGGTCCGAACAACAATCCAACTGGACCATTGGGCGATGTCGCGGTTCGCTCCCCCGTGACCCGTACGGCGTTGATCGGAACGCCTCGACCGCCGGCTCCTTCGGTGAACGAAAACGATCCATCAGGATTCTGGGCCGAAGTTCCAAACCGAATTCGATTTCTATCGAGATCGAGCCCCAGTCCAGCGACAAAGTTCTCCTTGGCAATTGCCACCGCGGCGTCCGTGGCAGCCGCTTGGTTTTGCGTTCTGCCGAGTGCTTCGACGGCGGCTCGGGCAGCGGCGTCGGTTGCGGTTCGCAATTCACTGCGGGTTACATGAATGCAGGCGATATCGATCGACAGAACCGCTGCAACAAAGAGAATCACAATCACGACGGCAATCAGCGGAAGCATTGCACCAGTTCGGTCAGATTTGTTCAGCCTGCCCAGATTTTTTCTCGGGTTCAAATTTTGACTCGGCATAGGAATACTCGAAAAATGGTGCACGGAAAAAAACGATTTCGGCTCGATTGGTCGAGCCCGATCTAAACGCTTGGGCTCTATTGTCTCTATTCTTTGACCATCACTGCTTGCGCCGACACGATCCGGTCCTTGAACGGGCCAAACGGAATCACGCTGTTGGCATTGCCTGGGGCGGCAATGGTGACGCGAACGAAATCCCCTTTGGCGGCTGAAGAGACGTCAGCGGGCTGAAAAGTAATCGTCAAATTGGCGATGCGGCGACCAGCGGCAACTTGTTGTGCGGCGGTGGTGGCAACGCTGTTGGTACCAGTATTTTTGACCGCTACTTTGGCGGCTTCGTAGGAGGACTGAATGAGGGCTTGTCGCAAAAACAACAGGTTGGCAGCTTCGATCGAGCCAAACACGATCAGCAGAATGACTGGCAGACAAACGGCAAATTCCACGACAGCCGCACCACGACGAAGTCGTTTCAACGGAATTCTCTTATTTTGAAATTTCATGGATATCGTCGGCGGTGTGAGATCGATGGACTGGAATCAAATTAATGGATCGAGCACTTAGCGAATTCGGAAGTACTAAAATCCAATAGGCTAGACGGTTACGCGCGACTCATGCAACTTCATTTTCAAGTCTTCGATTTCCAATTTTTGAGCGGCCACCAGGTCGGCCACATAGTTGAACTCCGTCGCCATATCGTTCCAAAAGTCGTTGTCACGGAAGGAACAATGCTCGGTGTTTCCCTTTTGAAGGTCGCGCAAAAAACGTCGTAAACGAGCGATCGGACCGACAAATCGATTCGAAAATCGGATCGTGTCGAGCATGAATGCCGGAAACAACGAGACCATCACCATTCCCATGAACATGAATTCTTTGGTCTCAAAGCGGATTCGTTGGGCGATAGTTTGGGCCGGGTCGCCCATTAGCGCTTGTAGAAAGATAATTGCCACGGCGGCGACTACGAAAAATACTACCCAGTGGAGGCAAATTCGTCGCAACAGTGCGCCTTGAACGTGCGAGTCAACATAATTTTGTTTGCGTTGTGAGCGGGACATCTTTGGTTCCTCTATTCTGAACGTGAATTAGGTTGATCGCCGAAGTCTCTTTCGAGCAGGAGCGCGAATAACCACCTCAGAACGGTAGTTTACAGTTAGGTCGACGGTGTGACCGGCGCCAAAAAATTTGCCAATTTGGTCGCCCGCTTATCCAGGTTCAACGTTAAAAACCTCAGATTCGAAACTCTAGGCAGATGGGTTTCTGAATCAGGGATGTCCGCGAGAGAGTCGCCAAGATGGGATGCACATGCTGAAACGGGTACCGATTGTTCGTGTCGTTACGGATGAAAGTGCTGGAAGCAGTCGACTCGACAAGTGCTGGCAGTTTGGTCGACAGAACAGATCAGGCGTTTATCGATGATCGCTGTGGTTTACATCAAGGCAATGTCTTATGAGTCTCAAGTTTGGAATTTATCTTGTCGAACAACGCATCATTAGCCCTGAGCAATTTTGCGGATTGGTTAAAATTCAGCAAGAAGCCACCATGTCGCTGGCGACACTGGCGATCCGCAAGAACTTCATGACGATCAAGCAAGTGGCTCGAGTGCTCGATTTGGCAGAAGCAAATCCGCTCCAGCCGTTCGTGCAAATCGCGATTGAAGAAGAGTTGATCGATTGCGTCGATGCCGATCGCATGCTGCACGAACAACAGTTGAGCTGTCCTCCACTACAGAAATTGCTGGTCGAATGTGGACTGTTGACCCAACGTCAGAGCGAGGTGTTGTATCAACACTTTGAAAAACAGGCGGCCTTGCGCTCCAGTGCGGCGTTGCCTGCGGCGGCGAATACCGAACAACACCCACAAGAAACGAAAGTGGGGCCTCGTCAGCCGAAATTTTCGATCCGGCCGGTCGTTACTCAATCAGTCAGCAACCAATTGCCGTGATCGAGAGATTTGAGCCTGGGATCGGATGATTCAGGTTATGGCAAACGCAATGAGTTCAAGGCCGCGATGCGGCGGCCGACCTGAGTTCAAGCAACAAAAAAACGGCGGATAGAAATCCAGCCGTTTTTTTAATTGATTGAATGAAACTTGCGAAAAATGCTCTCGAGTCCTGGACAAGTTTACTTCTTGGCCAGCATGCGATTCCGATGGGATCTTCGTTCTGCTCTTAGCCGTGCGCGACGATTGGTTTCACTTGGTTTTTCGTAAAATTCACGTCGACGCATCTCTTTTTTGATGCCGCTGCGTTCGACAAGCTTTCGGAACCGGCGAACGGCTTCCTGAATGGACTCTTTGTCACGGACTAACAGCTTTACCATTTTTCCTCCAAGCGAACCAGCATTTTCACAATGTTCCTTTCTAAAAATCAGGGAGAGGTGACGAAACCCAAGATTCTACCGAACTTTTTCAAGTTCTGTCCATAGCCATATGAAACCAAATTTGAGTTTCACAAAAAGTTAAGTCGATGGCCAGTATTAATCAGATCGGTGGTCATCCTAGGGGCACACCTTGATTTTTGCGAAGTTTTGTCAAAAAATCACAAAACTTGAGCCGAGCCTAACTGGCATCCTACATTGTCTCTATCCTGTTTGATCCTCAATTTCCACGGCCAGGGGCGACCTGGATTGGATTGATCCGATCTATTCGCTAGTCACCCGTTCTAGTTCCAAGTCTCTTATTTCACACCAGCCGATGACCAACAAACCCCTTGCCAGGATCGCCTCTCGGGATCAACTCGACGAATTTGGCGCGGACGATGATATTGTCGAGCGTTTGGATGAACGGCAAGAAAAGGTCTTGCTGGATCTGGATATACTGAACGAGCAAGTCGAAAAATTGATTCAGGAAATCACATCCTCTCGCCAAATGGAAGTCGGCCTGGTTTCGAATCCGGTTCGTAAAGCCGCTTAGTTTCGTCCTCTCGCGGAGGTCAGACGTCTTCCATTTTCCAACGGTCGAACTAATTTGTGGGATAAAATCCAGTCCGCGCCACCCGGTTCGAAAAATCAGCGGTCGATTCTATTCGCGTTGATCCAGATTTCCGGACGTATGAACTGCCCAAGTTAGCCGTAGTCCCATCAGTAAACTGGTGATTACTCCGATCAGGCCGAGCACCGAAACATCTTGAATTCCGAGCGGGCCGGAACCTGGAAAAAAAACTGGCTTCACCTGAAAACTGAGCATTAGTGATGAGCCTAAAAACAAGGCGCTGGTCATCAAGCCCATTACCAAACGGTTGGCCGTGGGGCCTAAACGGCGATGTTCGAGGTGCACGTCGAATCGTCCGGTCTGGACTTGTTCCAGGATACTCGACAATCGTTGGGGCAAAGTGTCGGCCAATTGTTCGACTTCCATATAGAACCGACGCATTTTGCGCAATTGTCGAGCGGGCGAAAGGCGCTTCAGGACCAACATGCGTTGGAACGGTTTCATAATTTCCATCAGACTGAAAGTCGGATTGAGCAACTGTCCGGTTCCTTCCAAAGTTACGAGTACCTTTATCAACAAGGAGGCTTCGCTGGGCAAAGTGATTTTGTAACGTCGAACCAGATTGACGAAATCATTCAACGCGCCGCTCATGTCGAAATGCGAAACTACCTGTGTGGAATATTGCCCCACGAAATCTGCCACGTCGTTGGAAAAAGCGGATTCATTGAGGTCGAGTGGACAGTTTCCGACTCGCTTGATCAATGTCGTCAGTAACCAGACGTCTTGATTGACGATCGCAACCAACATCGCCTCGATATCTTCGCGCAATCGTTCACTGATCCGGCCAACCATGCCAAAGTCCAAGAGTCCGATCGTTCCATCGCGCGTGATCACCATGTTGCCCGGGTGCGGATCGGCATGATAGAACCCATGATTGAAGATCATTTTCAGGTAAAGATCCGCGCCTCGACGAGCCATCTCAGACGGGTCTACGCCGGGCCAAGGGTGCAGCCGCAATTCGCGCACGGAGGTTCCTTCGACGCATTGCATCGTCAGCATTCGAGACGTGCTCAATTCGGCAATCGGTTGAGGAATTACGACGGTTGGATCATGGTCAAAGAGCGTGCGAAATTGCGTGAGGTTTCGCTGTTCGCGAACAAAATCCAACTCATGTCGCATGGTTCGCGACATTTCGCGCACGGTCGCGACGGGCTGATAGTTGCGAAAATCTTCCAATCGTTCCGCGAGTTGCGCCAAACCGGCCATGATGTCTAAATCTGTCTCCACCACTCGCTCGATGCCTTTGTGGCGAACTTTTACGACCACCTCTGGCGATTCAATCTCGCTCGCATCGAAGCTCAATAGGCTGCCCGAAGGTGGATCGAGATCATGAACCGGCAATGCGGAAAAGGAAGTCCTGGATTTTCCATTGGAAGGTACTTTCGTGGAAATTCTCAATACTGCGCGATGAACTTGGCCGATCGAGGCCGAAGCGATCGGGACCGGATCGAATTTCAAAAACAACTCTTCCAGCGACCGCCCCTGTTCCGATTCGATTGTCGACTTCACCGAATCGAAATCATCTGCCGGAGCATCGGATTGCAGTTTGGAGAGTTCATCCGCCAATTCGGAGCCGATCAAGTCCGGGCGTGTACTGAGTAACTGGCCAAACTTGATAAATGTGGGCCCCAGTTCAGTAAACGCCAACCTTACGCGTTGTGGTTGAGTAAGCTGCGATTGGGCTTGGCCTTCCGATGATTTCAACAAATCCGTGACATAGTCGAAATTGAATCGGCTTAACCAGTCCGCCAATCCGTACTTGCTTAAGATCGAAACGATCTCCGTCCAACGTCGGACATTGCGGTAGATTTGGGGTACAGAAGTGATCGAGCGTTTCATTTTCAATTCAATTTTTTCTGGTTCATGAACAGACAGGGTCGCCCACAAGAACGTATTGCTTATTCACTTCGCGTTCGGATTTTAACCGATTGCCCGACATAGAACGGCGCTATTCTGCTTTCCTAATCGTAATCTGACCCCCTTTTTTGACAATCGCGGCTTGACGCCCGGCCAGACCCCGATTCAATCGGAATTTTCTGGTAAACTAATGCGGGCTGAGGCGAGTCATCGCATCGGCCGTCGGGTGTACGGTTTCGAATTATCATCTGTGTTAGCGTGAGATTGCCATGAATTCTGGAGATCGAGTTGCTTCCTTCGCATTAGTTATTTCTGTGATTGCGATTGCAACGACTGTGCCGGTTCTGGGTGACAATTGGCCTCAATGGCGCGGCGCGCGTCTGGATAGTGTTAGCCGTGAAACGTCGCTGCCATCCGAGTTATCGATCGAAAATGGACAGCGCTGGCGGGTTCCGTTGCCTGGTCCCGCAGGCTCCAGTCCAGTCGTCTGGGAGGATCGAATCTTTCTTACGTCGACGAACGGTACCGAGGACGGCGCCGAGATGTTTCTCATTTGTATCGGTGTGGATGGAAAGGAAAAATGGAAACAACAATTGACCGGAGCGAATCAGAACTCGCGGGATAGTGCTAATTCCGCCAGCCCGTCGCCTAGCACCGATGGGGTTCATGTTTGGGCGATGATGGGAAACGGTTTTCTGCACTGCTTCTCAATCGAGGGGAAACTGATTTGGAAGAAAGATCTGCAGGCCGAATACGGGAAGTTCAATATCCAATTCGGGATGACCTCGTCACCGATTTTGGACAAGGGGCGTCTCTATTTATCGCTGATGCACGGCGACATGGGAGATCAAGTAACGACCTCGCAAGGCCATGTAATTGCGCTGGATGCCGCCACGGGCGAGCAGATCTGGTACCACCAACGTCTGACTGACGGTGTCTCTGAGAATACGCATTCCTATGCATCTCCCACCATTTATCGGGACCAGGATCGTGAATATTTGATTACGCATGGGGCGGACTATGTGATCGGCCATTCGCTCACCGATGGTGCGGAATTGTGGCGCTGCGGAGGGATTAACATTAAAGGCCCGAACTATAATCCCTATCTCCGATTCGTTTCATCGCCGACGTGTGTCCCAGGAATGATTATCATTCCCACTGCCAAGCGGGGGCCTGTACTTGCCTTACAACCAGACCTTTCAGGCGACGTGACTGGCAAACCAGAATCCTTTCTTTGGAAAATGGATCATGGTACACCCGATGTTGCGTCTCCCTTGATTTATGAAGGTCTGGTTTACCTCGCTGACGAAAAAGGCGTACTCATATGCGTCGATGGGACGACGGGTGAAGTCATTTATCAACAACGATTATTTGCCGGAAACCACCGGTCAACTCCGGTGGCCGCAGATGGCAAGATCTTTATCGTGGGACGAGATGGCGAAGTCTTTGTCGTTAAAGCCGGTCGCAAGTTTGAGTTGTTGTCCAAGACAAATTTGGCGGAGGAGGCCACCGCGTCGCCGGCGATTGCTGGTGGCATTATTTACATCCGCACGTTCGAGTCTTTGTATGCCTTTGGTAACTGAACAGCGTACGAAGTAAGTTGCCAAGATTTGCTTTGATTTTTTACTCACTCCCGATTGCCGGGTCATTTCCAATTCTTAAAGACAATCTTCCATGAAAAGTCAATTCCGCGTCACGGACATCCACCGCTGTTCGTTGTTTGAACTGAGGAGCGCCTTGTTTTTGATTTTGTCAACAATTATTCTTTGTTGTTCTCATTCCGTCCTAGCCACCGACCAACCTCCTACCGATCCAATCCCCATGAAGTACGCCATAGCCATCCACGGCGGCGCCGGCCGCAGTCCTAGCGAATTTGACGCGGCCTCCAATGCCAAGCGCCGCGCTTCGATGGAACAGGCTTTGAAAATCGGCGTCGACATTTTGAAAACCGGCGGTACCTCGTTGGATGCCGTTGAAGGGGTCGTGAAGTTTTTGGAAGACGATCCGCAATTTAACGCTGGCAAAGGGGCCGTCTACAATGCGGCCGGTAGTCATGAGCTCGATGCCTCAATCATGGATGGAGCGACGCTCAGTTGCGGTGCTGTCGCTGGCGTTTCACATATCAAGAATCCGATCCGGTTGGCTCGATTGGTGATGACCGATACGCCACATGTATTGTTGTCTGGGAAGGGTGCTGAAGATTTTGGCAAATTGAAACAAGTCGACTGGGTCGAGCCATCCTATTTTGATACTCCGGAAGCCAAAGCATCCTGGGAGTTGTTTCTGAAGACCCAACCGAGCCTCGGCGCGGCAGATTCGATTCGCTTGTGTAATCCCCGGTGGGATGTTGGAACCGTCGGTTGCGTAGCGCTGGATTCCAAAGGAAACCTGGCCGCTGCGACTTCAACTGGCGGCATCACTCACAAACAATTCGGCCGGGTTGGAGACAGTCCCATCGTTGGCGCCGGAACGTACGCCGACAATCAAACGTGCGCTGTTTCCGGGACCGGCATTGGCGAACAGTACATTCGATTTTCGATCGCTTATGATATTGCCGCACAAATAAAATACAAAGGTGCAACGCTCCAAGCAGCCGTCGATGATAATTTGAAGAATCGATTGACGGCCGGCGACGGTGGAATTATTGCCATTGATAAAGTCGGCAACATTACGATGGGATTCAACACCGGCGGGATGCCCAGAGCCGCGGCCGACTCCACCGGTCGCCACGAAGTGTTGTGGGATTGATTAGCAGATTTCTGCCGACGTTAACCATTGGCCGGAACCAGGTTCAGGTGAAATTCATTGGCTGGCGAAACGAAGTTTCGACAGCAGCTCTTCGTTTTTTTGCTGAACTTCTGCGGAAGCAGTGATGACCAAAACACGTAACGGTTCGAAATACTCAATTGCTCCCGTTCCGCCGTGACGCCGCCAAGAATTCGGATTGATCGTATTCTCAATCAACGCTACCAGCTCCGGTCCATGATCTGGGCCGAAGTGCCCACCGGCATAATTGAATAGCATCGCCGGACCGCCGCTGAAACTTCCCATCGAATTGTAGGACAGGCTGGCCATGCGATAGGCTTCCGCCGAGGAATCAGAACCCGATGATTCCAAATCCCGAAATGAGCCGGAATTATCGCGCGAACCCGCATCCGTGAGTTCGTCTCCGGGCAGTTTGTTGGCCGACGCGGATTTTGAATTTCTTTTGTGACGCAATTGCCCATGATCAATTTGCTTGGCGATTTCTTTTAAGCGATTGGCCGCGACGATCCGCAATCCTTGCCAGGCTTCATGGGTTTGAAACCGAGGATCGGCAACGAGCGTCTCATGCAATTGGCATAAATTCAAGACCGCGGCACTTTTGATTTCGGGCTCAGAATCCCGTTTGGAATTCTTCATGAACGCCTTGAGATCGCGGCGAAAATCGCCAAAGGGTCTGATTTTTTCTTCCCGTACTTGATCGCTAGGCGAAAAATCCTGGCGAATGCCCGGGAAAGCAACAAGTGAATTACTCACCCATGTTGACATGACAAATAACAGAACCGGCAGGCATTCGGTCGCAATACAACGGCGTTTTTGTCGATTGAAAATGGAATTCATTTAGATCTCCTGAAATCAATACCGCCTTGCCTTGCGAAATGATACCGTGCGGTTGACGGCAATGTAAGTCGTTTTCTCAAAATGCAATCACCTTGCGTTGCGGACGTTCCCAAATACGCAAGTCAGTGAGGACTTCGAATTGATGCCGCTAGCCTTCTTGAACTGGCATTAGACCGTCGACTTGTCGGCGATTTAGGAACCAGACAAAGGCGCCGATCGCCGACACCAGCAGCAAACAAAATCGAAACGCGAATGCCACGATAATCCCATGATCGCTACCAAAAGCCTGATACAAGAAGTCCAGCACGAACTCCATGCCCCCCAAGCCACCGGGTAAAGGGACGGCATTTGAGACCATCGCAATGGGTTCGATCACAAAATGGTTCGGTAGATTCGGAAAGTCATTCACCAAACCAGCGGCGACAAAGTAAATCGAAACGGCAAAACACAAGTTGACCAAAAAACTCAATAGAAATCCCACCAACACCGCCATCGGTCGATTGCGATAAACAGAAATGACCGCCAGGATTTTTTGGAGAATCGGTCCCATCGTCGGAATGGCAAGCAACTTTTTAAACCAGGCGCGCTTGTGTAACCGTGGGGTAAAGAACATGGCCGCCAAGGCAGCGATTCCAACCCCAGTCATCGTCATTACGAAATAACAAATCCACTGCACTCCGGCGAGTTTCTTCGGATGAATGGACTCCATTGAATTCGTGTCCAAAATCAGAAAGGCAAACGATGCGATAATGAACATCGTTAGAATTCCAATCATGCGGTCGGCGATGACCGAGGCGATCGCTTCAGATTTTCGGTTCTTGAATTCTCGCGCCACATAAAAAGCTCGCAGGGCGTCCCCACCGATCACCCCAAAGGCAATCAGATTAAAGAACATCCCAATGAACCCGATCCGCATCGAATCGGTGAAACTAAAAGGCAGATTGATGGTTCGCACGAGCAGCTGCCAGCGCCAAAACCCGATCAAATGAGCCAACAGACAACTAAAAATCGCAAATGCCAACCAAAGCCAATTTTTTTGACTCGTCAGCAACGAGGAAAACTGGTTCGTGGCGGCTGCCTGGTTGAATAAATACGTCAAGATCGCGATTGAAATCGCAAACTTCACAGCGGTTATCGCGTAACGCTTCAAGTGAGTAACTTAATAGAGTGCTAAAACAAATAGTAATATCCACGCATCCCAATCCAGTTGGCCCGATATTGTGTCACGAACCTACAGGATAAATGCCAGACAAGACAAGGCGAATGGTCAAATTTTGGAATTCAAGATTGATCGTTGCCGTTATATCGGAATACGACAGCAACCATACAGCCCCGAACAGTACCAAGCCGATTAATCGTAACAATTATCCAATCGGTGGCATTGAAAAGTGGTATTCGGGTCAAGCTAGAGTTCGTGAGCCGATCGTTTTGCGTCCGCGACGACTCAGGCCCGCCAATACAAAACTCGCCAATATCGCCACTGCGGAAGGCTCGGGAATCGACCCCAATGTGACAGTACCGCCACCAGGCCCATCTCCCAACGCGGCTCGATACGTTCCAAAGTCGGCGTTTCCAAATCCAGCCACCACAGCGAAGTACTGGATCCCGGCGGTTAACAATAAACCCGTCGCCGCACCTCCAAAGTTACTTGTTTCGCCCAAAGCGATTCGTGATCCCTCACCCGCCGATGCCGAAGATCCCGATAAAATCGTGTAGCCGCCGGGGTAGTCATCGTCGCCGGCGATCAAGTTGTTTAAGGGGCTGACGGAACTAAAGGAATTGGCATACACCAAAGCGTATTGGTCGGTATGAGTCAACGGCGTCGTTGAGTCGATCTCAAATACGTATTGGGCGGTCAAATCAACGTAAAATGGCTGGAGGAAAAAAAGCACTGCAGTAGCCGTACCCGATAAAGTCGCCAAACCGGACGGTCGGTTGAAAGTTGGCCCGCCGGAAGTATCACCATTCCAGGTCACATCACCCAACACCGTTTGAGACGAAACCAAAACCAACGACAATGCCAAAATTCCCATCAAGCGTTTCATAAATGCCTCTTCGTTAATCCAGGGAAGCGAGCGAATCAAAACGGATTAAATCGACTATCTTGAATCAACGAAAATTTTACCGCAACGTTGGATTGCCCCAAAGTACCCGTGGGTGGGAATCCATCAGCAGAATCCGCCAAAATGCCTTTTTATCGCTTATTTTTTGCACTTCTTTTGTTCATTCCGGCGGGCGCCAAAGTTGTCTGGCAAAACTTGGACCGTTCAATTCGACCTAAAGTTGCTATTTGCCAAGTACTGCCTAGCTGTCAAAAGCAAATTGCAAATTTCGTAAAGGCACGGAACATTTCCGACTTGAAATTCGTCTTAATTAGGTTCACATAAACACAAACGACGGCTTGAGAACTCAAACTGCGCGTGATTGCGAAACGCGGTTCAAAAAACTTGCTGGTGGAACGCGTGTTGCAAGACCTGACGAGCTAAAAAAGCACTATGCATTTCAAAAATCAAAACCGTATTTTGGCAGTGGCTATTTTGTTTTTCGCCGTGGCGTTGTGCCTGAGTATTGTGGGAGCGAATCCGTTCCAACTGGGCGCGCCTCAATTTACGGATCGCCAAACTTCTGAACCCGCCGCCGTCTCGGTCGAAGATCCAGAAAAAGATTTTGCTGCGCATCTCAAGGAACTACAGGGCCGTTTGCCCGCCGGCGAATTTCATGTGTTGATCGAAAAACCATTCGTAGTCATCAGCGATCAGGCTTTGGTCGATGTCCAACGGTCGGCAACAGAAACCGTCCGCTGGGCAATTGAGCGATTGAAATTGGATTATTTTTCGAAAGACCCGTCGCACATCATCGACATCTGGTTGTTCAAAGACAAAGCGAGTTATGAACACCACAATCAGTTGCTATTCGGTAGCCAACCGCATACGCCCTTTGGATACTACTCACCTGCCAACCGAGCCTTGGTGATGAATATCTCAACCGGCGGTGGAACCTTGGTTCATGAAATTGTGCATCCTTTTATGGCCAGCAATTTTCCCGAATGTCCGGCGTGGTTCAATGAAGGCCTGGCATCGCTTTACGAGCAGAGCCGCGATGAAGACGGCCATATCATGGGCAGTACGAACTGGCGCTTGCGCGGCTTACAACTGGCAATCGAAGACAATCGGTTACCCCAATTTGAAACCCTGTGTGCGACTACCAACCGTGAGTTCTACGACGGTGAGTCGACGAATTACGCTCAAGCTCGATACTTATGTTACTTCTTACAGGAACAACAAATACTCGTGCCGTTTTATCACGAGTTTGTGAAAAACGTTGCCACTGATCCGTCGGGGTATCAGACGTTGCAACAAATTTTGGGCCGGGAAGATATGGATCGTTTTCAAGTCCGATGGCAGGAATACGTGGCCAAACTGCGGTATCCTTGAGTCCAACAATCAACGTGAAGTCAGCCGGCAAGCGTCCTATTTTCCACGAGTTGCTGCGATTTTTGCGTTGATTACTTTTTTGGTAGTCGCATCGTCGGTAATTCTCAGAGCAGCGCGAAACTTCGCTCGCGCAAGAACATACTCCTGTTCCGCGACCAGACGGTCTGCGGCGGCTAGTAACTCAGCCAATTCGCGTTCGCGCGCTGCCAAAACTTTTTTTCTTTCAGCTTTTATCGCGGCGACGCTCGAATCCCCATGTGTCGCTGAACTCGTGGCGTTGTGATACAAAACGTCGCCAGATTGCGGCAGCTCGACCTCGGGCGATGAAGTCCGGGACGATAAATCCAGCTGGCCGCTGTTGATGGCCCGCGTAACTGCGTTGTCGATTGGCGGAGGAAGCAAGTTCGCGTTGGCTCCTATGATGGGAATGACACCGGTTACAAATGGACGAACTTGTCCACTGAACATATCACCACCAAAGCCGTTTTGAACCGTCATGCTCGGCACATTGGAAACGCTGGAACGCGTGTTTCCCTGCGCGAAATTCAAACCCAGCGAAAAACCATTTCCACTAAAATTCAATTGGCCGCCAGCGTTCGGATTATAACCACCAAATTGAGGGATGACTCCGGCCCCTTGTTGCGCAAAAACCAGGTTGGGTGTTAGTTGACCAAACGGGGAAAGTCCCACCACTCGCGAGCCGTTTCCGGATCCTCCCGGAATGTTAAATCCAAAATTGACTCCAAAGCTCTCAAAAAAACTATCATTAAATGAATGAAAGGGGGTCGAGACATTAATGTTTTGAGAATATACCGAACCCGAAATCGACCACGCCACGAAAACAAAAACCAAACTACCCGGTTTGGTCCGCCAACGCTCGAATTGCGGAGAAAGTCGATCGTTTACACGACGCCATTGTTGTCGCAAATGACTCAAGGTTGACTTCGCGGAAAAGAAAATTCGAGCGGCCATCAGAACCTCCCAATAACAAACTGCGGGTACGTCCCCGGATTGTACGACGAATCGGGTTCGTTAGCAAATCGCGAAACATCATGCTCGCCAGGACGTGATCATTCCGTTCTCGACCGCCGAACCAAATTGCGGGCGGGTCCGCTTGGGAAATGGTCTTTTTTTCTCGAAACCGTCCGCGGATTGATATTGAAGTTAACAAAGGAGATTTGTTAGAACCACGTGCTCCGGACACCGCTCAGTCGAAAATTTATTTGCGGCGCCAAGCCGTGGTTCGCCGTGGTGATTTGTTGGTTGCCAATCGAAACGCTAACTATCAGGAGTTCCCGATGGATTTTGGACAACTTTCCGAATATCTAAACTACATCCTGACCTGGGTGGGTTTCGGTACGGTGCTCGGTTTAGTCGCTTTGGTTGTGGTGCCTGGCAAGGACGGTGGTGGGGCTGTGGCGACCGTGCTCATGGCAATCGCCGGTGCCATGATCGGTTGCACGATCCTGCAATCATTTAATGGAGGCAACGCGTTGCCGATCAGCGTTGAGGGATTTGCTGTGGGGGCCAGTGGATCAATTGTGATGCTGGTCTTCTATCGCGTGCTGGGAGGAACCTGGTTTCTCGAGCAGGATTATAGTTTGTTTCGACAACAAAGACGCAAACGTCGCCGCCGTCTGGGCACGGATCTAGACGACTAATCGCCAAACATCGAATAGGTTGGCGGTAACCGGATCCGACGCGAGTCGATTATCCCCGGCCTTCCACTCCCTGTTGGCGTCGCCAACGGATTCTGGCACTTACACGGTCCAATATCAGACGATCGCCATCGGACAAGCTGTCCAAACCATCGCCATGTAGCCTTTTCAGGATTTCATCGGCCAGACGATAGTCCTCTTCTTCCGAATGCAACTCCTGTTGTATCCTTTCTTTGCGTTTCTCTGTCAGCCATTGTGAGTAAACCAGGTTCTCGCGGTCGTCTTTGAAGTCGAAGCTGGGGTGAGAATTCTCGTCATAGTAAGAATCGAATTCTGAGTCTATTTGATCTTTCCATTCGTCTTGCTGGATTTTGGTTTGTTCATGGAAGGAAAATCGAGCTGAAAAAATCATCACAATGCCGCTCAACAACAGCAAAATCCAAGACCAATGAATCGGCCCCCAATTGTAATCGCGAATCAACAGTGCAAGTCCAATTACCGCGAACGCAACAGCATGTCCCATCACCATTACGGCTGATTCAATTCTGGTTTTCGAGACGTCATCGTTGATCGATCGAATTACGGTGCGCACCAACTGGGCACCGTCAAACGGAAAACAGGGAATCAAATTCACGATAAAGAGTTGGAAATTGATCCAAGTCACTATTCGAATAAACGAAAATTGCCATTCCGTAAAATTGAATTCGTGCGGGCGAAACGGATTTATCAGCTGGTTAAGTTCGGTATTCCCGGATTGAACCAACAGCATTGCTCCGATCGCAAAAATAATTCCGTTGACCAGCGGACCGGCGGCAAACACGGCGCCCTGCACTCGCGGGGAATCGGGAAGCACAAAATCAGAATTGCCCCCCCAAGGCATGAAAACTATGGCATCGACTTTTCCACCCAACCGCGAGATGACCAGCAAGTGGGCCAATTCATGAATGGTGATACTTGCCAACAGAATGCCGACGGTGATGATTCCCGTTCCAGAACCAATCCTCTGGTCTCCGCCGCTGCCCAAATTCAATTCGAATGCAAAAATCGCCGCAACAAAAAGCAATAGAAAAAGATGTAGTCGAATAGGAATTCCCAGCCAGCGACCGGCACCAGCGCTCCAACTAAAATTTTCTGTCATTTCCCTGCTCCACTCTGTTGGCACCGATCGT
Source organism: Mariniblastus sp. (assembly GCA_031409295.1). Classification (GTDB taxonomy): domain Bacteria; phylum Planctomycetota; class Planctomycetia; order Pirellulales; family Pirellulaceae; genus Mariniblastus. The sequence goes on along the minus strand of JANNWZ010000164.1, from coordinate 7,877 downwards.
CAATACGAATTTGGCCATCGGTTCATAATTAAGCCACGAATTGCATTTTTACAAGTTTATCCACAGATAGAATTTCATTCAATCTGCGACAAGGCCCAGATCTTGGAAAACGACATTAATTTCATTGCAATGGCGTCAATTATCACGAAAAAGTAGTTTGAGGCGGATAACCTTTGGGATTTGGACTACGAAAATTCACAACTTTTCGGGGTACTATTGGGGGCGTCGATACAAATGTGAACCTATCAACTCTGAACTTCCTGCCAGTGTTTCACGCTGGAAATGCCAAGCGGAACTATCGGGCAGGTGGTCCGGGAGCAAAGGCCAGCACTGAAACGGGCTTCGTCCCAATACACCGGCGAGTTTTTCCGAGTTCATAGTCACATTTCCAGCCCTTGGCGGAATCGGTCCCGCGTCAATTCGCGGGCAACCATGTAGTAAATTGGGATCATAGCCGCCAATTCTATTTACAATTTGGGCGATCTGAAACAAGGACAATTTTCGAGGCCCACCCGCATGATAAATTCCACTCAATTCGCGCACGACAACTTCTTCCAGAACTTCGTTTAAACACTCAACGTAGGTCGGCGTACGGATTTCGTCGAAATACAAAGTCGCCGGCTTATTTTTGGCAAACCGGTTTTGGATCCAGTCAATCGCCCCAGCGTGTCCATTGAAGCTGATCCCCATCGGCAAAGAAATTCGCAAGATACAAGCGTCCGGTCGTTGATCAAGAACCAAATTTTCAGCGGCAACCATGGTTTTCCCATAAATTGTCACGGGATCCGGTGTATCCGACTCCACATAGTTGCCTGTTCCGATACCAGAAAAGACCAGGTCAATTGATAAATGGACCAAACGAATGTCGGTGCCACGAATCGCATCCAGAATCTTTTGAACGGTAACGACGTTGACCCGTTCAGCCATTTGCGGATCGAGCTCGCACGATTTAAGCGCACAGCTTCCACCGCAATTCAGGATCGTTCGGACATTGTTTTCCAGCAATAATCGGCGAAACGACGGCGTGTCCTCGACATCGCAAGCAATAATTCCAGGGGCTTGAAGTGGCCAATTGCGGACGGTTCGTTGACCGATTACTTGGTCCCCGTACCTACGTCTGAAATGAAAAAACGCGTTGTAACCGGGGACGCCAGCGATTCCGGAAATCAAGACCGGTAGATGGCGAGCATCGAATAACGGCCGCGAATTTTCGGCCTCAAGCGGGCCTTGAATGTTATTGGTAAGTTGTATCACGAGTCGGTATACAATGGAGAAAAAACGGAGTAGGCGCAGTGTCCTGCCAAAAACCCCACAGGAGAATACAATCGCCGCAACCGACTATTTTACGATCCGGGTGACGACGATTGTATGACAACGCTATTTCAAATCAAAATTTGCGGAATTACAACCCCATCCGACGCATTGATGGCGTGTCAAAACGGAGCCGATGCAGTCGGCCTCAATTTTTACACCAAAAGTTCCAGGTTCATCAAGTCGGCTGACGCCGAGTCGGTCTGTCTTCGAGTTGATCAGTTTAATGCTCAAACCAACAAGAAAGTCTGGAAAGTCGGCGTGTTCGTTAATCCCACCGATTCTGAATTGCATGAGGCAGTGGGCGCGTTTGTTCTCGATGCAGTACAGTTCCATGGCGATGAATCACGAGAATCCGTAGAGAGTTCGCGGAAATTGATCCGAGAACTTCAACCTGACTGCCAGATGATTCGAGCGGTCAGAGCGCGACTTTTCTCAGATGCGATCGACGGCGGTCAAAAAAGTTCCGAAATGGAGCGGGTTCAGAACGAAATTCGAGCCTGGGAGTCGATGGGAATTGACGGCATTTTGCTGGACGCGGCGACGGCTGGTGAATTCGGCGGAACCGGACAATCCCTTGATTGGCGGAGCCTTAACCAATTGATTTTTAGCGTTCCGTTTATTTTAGCCGGCGGGTTAAATCCAGAAAATGTGTCCATGGCGATCCGAATGACCGGCGCGCAGGGCGTGGATGTGGCCAGTGGTGTCGAGTCGCAACCGGGTCGAAAAGACGGAGAGAAGGTCCGGTCTTTTGTCCGAAACACGGGTTGGCGGTAGCCCCGATTTGATGCGGCCAATCCCTTTTCGATAGCCAAGAGTTGGGTATTTTAAGCTCAAATTCCAATGAATCTAGGCAATAATGGACTTTTGCAATCGAAATTTTTGCCGGCTTATTGTTCGCGCCGCCAACGATTTTGGGTCCTATTTCCGTCAGGGCCGCCCGAGTTGGTGAGGGACGGCAAATCAAGATCGTTTTACCATTGCCGATTTTTGCCCCTGTCGGAAAACTTCGTTGTTAATTATCATGTGATACGGTTAAACCCGGAACAAATCGATAATTGCCTTGTAGGGTCGAGCAATAGTTTTTGGCCCACTGTGGATCGACTTGCCCCTCTAATGTTGCTGATTGTATTGATCCGGTTCATCGGTAGGTTGAACGATTCGACCCAACCAGCGTATCAAACACCCAGCATTCAATCCTTTATTTGAGAGAAACAAATGAGTATGACCATCGCCGATCAATATGTGTTTACGCCTGACCAAAAGAACGGAATCGACTTCAAGGTCGCGGATCTTTCGCTTGCCGAATGGGGCCGCAAAGAACTGGACCTCGCCGAGCAGGAAATGCCCGGTTTGATGGCCCTCCGGGCAGAATTTGGCAAACAAAAACCGTTATCTGGCCAGCGTATCATGGGATCGCTGCACATGACGGTACAAACCGCTGTCCTCATCGAAACTTTGGTCGAACTTGGTGCTGAAGTACGCTGGGTTTCCTGCAATATTTTTTCGACCCAAGACCATGCGGCTGCTGCTGTGGTCGTGGGAAAACACGGAACGATCGACGCTCCAGCTGGCGTTCCCGTGTTCGCATGGAAAAACGAATCTCTGTTGGAGTATTGGGCTTGTACCGAGAAAGCTCTCGATTTCGGCGACGGAATGGGCCCAACCCAAATCGTCGACGATGGCGGCGATGCCACCATGCTGATTCACAAAGGGGTCGAGTTTGAGAAAGCTGGATTCGTACCCGGTCCCGAAACTACGAAAAATACCGAATTCAAAGAAGTCCTAAAGCTCCTCGCGTTTTGTTTTGAACAAACGCCTAACCGCTGGACGAAAGTGGCCGCCGATTGTCATGGTGTGTCCGAAGAAACCACTACGGGCGTGCACCGACTGGTTGAAATGGCCAAGGCCGGCACTTTGTTGTTTCCTGCGATTAACGTGAATGACTCCTGTACAAAAAGCAAGTTCGACAACTTGTATGGCTGCCGCCATTCGTTGATCGACGGGCTCAATCGTGCCACGGACGTAATGATGGCTGGCAAAGTGGCTGTGGTTTGCGGCTACGGCGACGTAGGTAAAGGCTGTGTTCAATCGTTGGCTGGGCAAGGCTGCCGCGTGATCGTCACTGAGATTGATCCGATTTGTGCGTTGCAAGCAGCGATGGAAGGCTACCAAGTCACGACTCTGGAAGAGACGTTGCCTTACGCCGACATCTTCATTACGACCACTGGCAACTTCAACATCATTACGGCCCAGCATATGGCCAAGATGAAAGACAAAGCGATTGTTGGAAACATTGGCCATTTCGACAACGAAATCGATATGGCTGAATTGGAAGCCGTTGCTACCCGAACCAATATCAAGCCCCAATACGACATGTACACCTTCAAGGACGGCCATAGCATTTTGATTTTGGCTGAGGGACGTTTATTAAATCTGGGATGTGCCACGGGACACCCAAGTTTCGTCATGTCAGCGTCGTTCACAAACCAAACGATCGCTCAAGTCGACTTGGCACTGAACGCTAACAACAAACCGACCTTATCCGGCGAGAAGTATTCCGACAACAAAGTTTATGTCTTGCCAAAAATTCTTGATGAGAAAGTGGCTCGTCTGCATCTCGGCCAATTAGGCGTGAAGCTGACCGTACTCTCCAAAGAACAAGCCGAATATATTGGTGTTCCCGTTAATGGCCCATACAAGCCTGAACACTACCGTTATTAACGGTTCGCAATCTTGAGTCGCGGACAAGCCTGCTCTTGTTTCGCAAATTCGAATGATTGAAACGCAGCCCAAATGGGCTGCGTTTTTTTACGAACTTATCCAGGGACGTTTCGTAACATGGGCTGCTCAGTTAGTTCCATTTGCTAAAATCCATTCTATGGATCGATGTTCCTTCGGGTGCCGTTCAATTCCCGTGAAACAACTCGCTCGCCGGCACATGATTTTGCTAGCACTCCCCCTTTGACTTATGAAGTAGCCTGCGGGATAAAGGCACCTCATTGATGAAAATTGCATTTCACAATCAGGTTCATGATCGATGGCAAACATCCAGGCATTCCGCGGGCTTCGCTACGACTTATCGCAAGTCGGTTCTCTTACTTCGGTTGTCGCTCCTCCTTACGACGTGATCGATCGGCAGATGCAGGATGCCCTCTATGATCGCAATGAGTTCAACGTAGTTCGCTTGATCTTGAATCGCGGTGACGACCTGGTCGGTGAGGAAACGGTATATGATCGCGCGGCCCAACTCTACAAATTTTGGCGTCGCGACGGCATCCTAAAACGCGAAAACGAAGGCGTTATCTATGTCTACCATCAGACGTTTACGCATGAAGGTCGGAACTTTGAACGCCGGGGATTTATGGCGCGGGTCCGATTGGAGCCCTTTGGAACCGGAAAGATTTACCCTCATGAAGAAACGCATGCCAAAGCCAAAGAAGACCGTTTCAAACTAAACCTGGCTTGCCGAGCCAATCTCAGTCAGATTTTTGGCATCTTTCCCGATCCAAATAACGAAGCCCAAACGATTTTGGAAAACGCAATTGAAGACCAAACACCCTCCCAAGCGACGGATGATAATGGGGTAGAGCACAAGATGTGGATCGTTAAAGATCCGGTTGCGATCGCGGCGGTCGCGACTCTGATGGGCCCCAAACCGATCTATATCGCCGATGGCCATCACCGCTACGAGACAGCCTGCAACATTCAGAAGGCGGTCCGGGAAAGCGAACATATCACCGTTGCCGAGGGAGAGCATCCGGTGGATTACGTCCTGATGATGTGCGTCGGTATGCAAGATCCTGGGATGGCGATCCTGCCGACTCATCGGTTGTTTCGAGGCATCTCGGCGATCGGCTCGGAGGAATTCATTGCCAAACTCGGCTTGGCCTTCGATTGTGAAATCGCCGGAACCGGGCCCGGTTCCGCCGAAGAAGTCTGGGAACAGATCGCGTTTGAAGATGAGCAATCAACAATGGGCTTTTATTGTCGGCTCGATAACACCTGGGTTTTGGCTCGGTTGACCTTGGCTGGCGAGTCCCTGATGGCCGACGTCGCATCGACCCAAAGCGACGAATGGCGCAGTCTGGGAGTCGCTTTATTGCATCACTTGGTGATTTCTCAATTGCTTGGATTTGGGCAGCTACCGACGCCGAAGTATGTCCACTCGGTCGCGGAAGTAACCACCGCACTAGTCCAAGGGGATTCGGCTGGTCGGGACGCGACTGGTCAAGAGGGTAGCGGACAGCATTTCGAGCTCGCGTGTCTGGTAATGCCAGCGACGGTCCAGCATGTCAAGGAAATTAGCGAACGCGGCGAACGAATGCCCGCCAAAAGTACCTATTTCTATCCAAAATTACTCAGTGGTTTGGTGATTAATCCATTCGAGTAGCTGCTGCTCTTGGTTGCTGTTGATCATTGTCCTCAACGACCGGCAAACCGCGATGGGACTTGCCCAAAGCAGTTATCTATAAGTTTTGGTTATGCCATTGCGACAGTTTCATGTGAAACTACTTATGTCCGCTATGGGTTCAAATCGAAAAAACTGACGTTTCCCAACGTCGTCGTTGATGTTAACTTGACCCGTTGCCGAGGGAATAGGCCCGTTGTTTGTCGCCAAGTCAAACGATTTGCCTTTTCAGGATTTTTCGCAGCAACAAGCCAGAGACCAAGGACGGAACGTGAGCCGAACGCTTTGCATCGCGAACCAAAAAGGGGGGGTCGGGAAAACGACAACCGCCATCAATCTCGCTTTTGCGCTCGCCGCCAGCGGCAAAAAAACTCTGCTTCTGGACATGGATCCCCAGTGCAACGCGACCTCGGGCCTAGGTTGTAAATCCGTTAATCGCCATCCGTTGATTGTCGACCTGCCATTGTCACAGAGCATTCTAAAAACCAACTTCGATAACCTATTCTTATTGCCTGGAAGTCATTCGTTCCGGGATATTGACATGCTAGCAACCGCGGCTTCGACCGAAAGCGAGTTGTTGGTGGAACATCTATCGGCCAGTACCCTGCCCTACGATTTCGTTTTGATCGATTGTCCTCCCTCGCTAGGCCAGTTAACGCAAACCGCGCTGGCCGCCTCGAATGAGGTGCTGATGCCAATTCAATGCGAGTATTTCGCGATGGAGGGATTGACCCAAATGATCGACGTGATTCGTGGCATCATGCAGCAACGGCCGGGCCAACTTTCTTTTGGCGGGATCGTGTTAACCATGTACGACGATTCACTTGAATTGACTTCGGAAGTGGATCAGGAGGTGCGTGAATTTTTCGGAGAGATTGTCTTTGATACGGTTGTTCCCCGTGACGTGTATGTCGCCGAAGCGCCGAGTCATGGCGTGAGCGTGATCGAATACGCGCCCCGTTCCAGGGGCAGTCGAGCCTATATTGAACTTTGTATGGAGGTGTTGGAACGTGACTAGAAAGAAACGATTGGGACGCGGATTGGAGGCCCTCTTGAACTCCAGCGGAGAAGCTGTGCGAAACAACCTGGCCTTGGCCGAAGACTACGATTCGGAACCGGGGCTGCAGGCCGTGTTGGCCACTCCCGAAGAGGGGCAGATCGTGCATTTGAGTGTGTATGAAATCGAAGACAATCCGTTTCAGCCTCGCCGTGTCTTCAGTGAGTCGGAAATTGCCTCGTTGGCCGAGAGCCTGAAAGAGCACGACATATTGCAACCCATCTTGGTACGCATCGTTGACGGTCGTTACCAATTGATCAGTGGCGAACGTCGTTTACGAGCCGCAATAAAAGCTAATTGGCAATCGATCCCCGCGCGCATCCGCGAGGCCGACGATCGACTGGTTTCGGAATTGGCAATCGTCGAGAACTTACAACGCAAGGATTTAAATGCCATTGAAAAAGCGATGTGTTTTCGCCGGTACATTGACCAACATCAATGTCGGCAAGAGACTCTAGCGGAGCGTTTGAAAATTGATCGTTCCACGATTGCGAACTTGATGCGATTGTTGGAATTGCCGGCTGTAATTCAGGATTGGGTCAGCAGCGGTCAACTCACGGCTGGTCATGCCAAAGCACTTTTGCCGTTGGGAGACGAAAAGATCCAGATCGAATTCGCGGAACAAATTATGCGCGAAGGAATGAGTGTTCGCGCAGTCGAGGGGGCCGTCGGCGAATTGATCGCTTCCGAAGAAGCGATGGCCGGTGGAGCAATTGGAGTCACCAGAAAACGGCGAACCATCGACGCCCAAATCGAGTCCCTACAACAGGAATTCAAACAGGCGCTTGGCACGAAGGTGAAAATCAAATACGGAATGCGTCAAAACGGCCAAATCATAGTTGATTTTGCCAATCCGCACGAATTTGAGCGACTCAAAGCGGTAATGCTGGGTCGACCATAAAATTTTGAAGGTAGAATCATCACGATTTTTCCGGCTAATTCAGGATTTTCCTGTTGATTCTTGGACCGGAGAAATCGTTGAATCCCGATTGCAGGAATTAGTTGAGGTCGGTACGATGTTGGCAATGTCAGCTAGATTGATACGACCATTTGTTTCGGTTAGCGTCAATTTTCTGTCGGCCAGTTTCGGGGTGTAGC